>PAWF01000017.1 GCA_002714015.1 Gammaproteobacteria bacterium
CCAACAAAAACTAGAATACAATCTTTTATTTAAAATTTGTATATATGGACTTATTTTTTTCTGAATGAATCTAAGCTTATAACGCTACTTTTTTCTCTAGCTTCATTATTTTCGACTTGATTTCTGGTTCCTTTTTCCTTGAGGAGGGCTTCATTAGGTGGGTCTGAAATAGTTTCATTAGATTCTATTATATTATTAGATGACAGTTTCTTTTCAGAAGCCGTAAATTGAAGTCCAAATTTTACACCTGGGTCCGCAAAGCCTGTGAGCGCTGCGAAAGGAACAGTTATTGTTTCGCGTTTTTTATTAAAGCTTAAGATTACGGAAAAATAATCTTGGTGGACTTCTAAACCCCAGAATTGGTGCTGTATAACTATTGTTAATTCTTCAGGGTAACTTGCTGCCAAAAAATCAGGCACCTCAACACCTTCAAACTTAGTAAAAAAAGTTATGTATAAGTGGTGATGGCTAATGAGCCCTTCTGATGAGACTTTTTTTAATGCNNTTCTGACTACATCGCGCAGAGCATTGTCCATAAATTTTTCATAACCNATATGATCTTCANTCACGACTATTAATTTCCATTCGTTATATAGTTTGTTCCTTAACAGTTACTTATAAGTGAGGGGCTTCTGTTGCCCGGTGCCCCCCTAACCGCGCTTGCCTATTTTAATTAGGCAGCGATTGCAATTTCATTGTCGTTTGCAATTACGAATTTGGTCCGATAACAGTGGTACCATGCCGGGCAAAAACTANGTCTTTACTACGCACGTCGATCCTGGTTCGCCCCCTCAAGCNTTTAACCTCATTTATTTGAGGTTGGTGGAGGCGCCGGGCACTGCCCCCGGGTCCGCAACGCTTATTTCACNGAGTGTTTATCGCCATAGTCGGCAAGCCGACATAATTAATATACGTCTGATTCATCCTTCAATAAAGGTTATGTGCATATTTTTATATAATTTGTTGTTTCTATGTTGTTAGGGATCTTAACTCCGCGTTACACTAGTTCCTATGAAACTCGATTCGAATCAAAAGCAAGAGATAGAAAATTTGCGTGCAGAAGCATCAGAGACACGTCGTGCTANTGTTAATTCTTTAGAAGAGATACTNTATAAACCATATCCCATACTTGACCATGGTTTTGTTCGGGTAGTGGATTATATGGGCGACGATTCAGCCATTGTTCAGGCAGCAAGGGTATCTTACGGNCGTGGNACTCGCCAAGTTTCTGAAGATCGAGGGCTAATAAGGTATCTTATGCGACATCGACACACCACACCATTTGAAATGTGCGAAATAAAATATCACATAAAGTTACCAATTTTTGTTGCACGCCAATGGATTCGTCATAGAACAGCAAATGTAAATGAGTATTCAGCTCGGTATTCTATAATGGATAAAGAGTTTTATATTCCTAGNCCAGAACATTTAGCCTCACAGTCTTCAGATAATAGGCAGGGANGAGGGTCTGTTTTGTCAGGANTTGAAGCGGAACGAGTGTTTGAAATNTTGAAGTCTGATGCATCTAGAGCTTATGACCATTATGAGGAAATGTTAAATGAGGGNAAAGACGGAGANTCTCTAGANGAATCCAATAATGGCTTGGCAAGAGAGCTAGCTAGGATGAATTTAACTTTAAACTACTATACCCAGTGGTATTGGAAAACTGACTTACATAACCTGTTTAATTTTCTGTCACTAAGGGTTGATTCTCATGCCCAATACGAGATTAGAGTTTATGCAGATGCCATGCTTGATACGGTCAGGCGATGGGTGCCAATAGCTACAGAAGCTTTTTCGGACTATCGATTGGGAGGAGTTAGCTTGTCTTCTGCAGGACTAGAAGTAGTGAAAAAAATGTTAGGTGGTGAGGAGGTTAATCAATCTAATAGTGGTCTCTCTATAAGAGAGTGGCGAGAGCTTATGGAAAGCCTAGGAAAACCTATGTAAAATAAATTAATTTTATCCTATTAGTCGAATAGAGCACTGATATTGTCTAAAAAAATTGTGAAGTTAAAAATTTATTTTACATTATTTTAATTGGGGGCGGTTGACGGTGCCCGGATGCTGTTGCAGATGCAATATTTTCAGCAAGTGATTTTGCCATCATGCAATAAACTTTAGAATGCTCACTGTTTGGTTCATGAACAGTTATAGGAGTTCCATCATCAGAAGTTTGACGAATTAATATATCTAGAGGAATTTGACCTAGGAATTCAATACCCATTTGATTAGCTGTCTTTTCTGCGCCACCATGATTGAAAATATTGGATCGTTTATTACAATGAGGACAAACGAAGTAGCTCATATTTTCAATGATTCCAAATACTGGTACATCTACTTTATGAAACATATTTATACCTCGACGGACGTCTAAAAGGGCAATATCTTGTGGTGTTGAAACAATTACAGCTCCTGTAAGCGCAACGCGTTGTGCAAGCGTTAACTGTGCGTCACCTGTGCCCGGGGGTAGGTCGCATACTAAAATATCTAGGTTTCCCCACTCTACCTCTCTTAGCATTTGTTCTATAGCGCTCATCACCATTGGTCCTCGCCATATCATAGGTGAATCTTCATCAATCAAAAAACCTATAGACATACATTTTAATCCAAAGGCCTCCATAGGTTTAAGTCTATTAGGAGGTATTATTTCCGGCTTACCACTTAGACCGAGCATTTTTGGTGAAGAAGGACCGTATATATCACAATCTAAAAGTCCTACCTTATTCCCTTGCATGGCGAGAGCAGTTGCTAAATTTACGGCAGTAGTTGATTTCCCAACACCTCCTTTTGCTGATGCAATAGCAATTATTGACTCTATTCCAGGAACACCACGCGGCTCAGCTTGGTTTTCTTTGCGCTTACTTTCAATTTCAGGCTTGGGACTTTGTCTGATAGCTGAATTATTTGAGGGTTTATTACTTTTGGCTAGTTCTGCTGTTAAAACAGCTGTTACTGAGATTACTCCTGGTAATTTCATCACAGCACTCTCACAAGCTTTACGAACAGGCTCCTTATTATTGCCTTGATCTGGCTCTACCTCGAGTGTAAAACCTACATTCCCACCTTTAATAACTAAACCTTTTATTATCCCTGCGCTGATAACATCTTTGTTCAAATCAGGGTCAATTATCTTTTTTAGGGCCTCATATACACTGTCTTTTGTGATGTTATTCATATTTTTCTATGCCTTTGTCTCTTGAAGCGCACTTAAGGTGGGGCCATATCTTAACTAATATTATACAAAACAGCGTTTACTTACTGCACTGTGTTGACATATAAGGCAACTATAATGAATCACAAAGACTCTAAATTGCTTATTTTTAAAGTAAACTCTAAATTGGATATGTATTATATGTTTAGCATTGGAAGCAGCTAATGTCTTGGTCTGATGAAAATGGTAAAGACCAAGGTCCTTGGGGACGGTCGCGCGGTGGAAGAAATGGATCTAACGGAGGACATGGTGGGGGCTCTGGTGGAGGATCTCCTCCAGAGCTAGAAGAAATGATCCGCCGTGGGCAAGACAAGTTTAAGTCTTTGTCACCAAAATTTAGAGGTACCAGAGGTTTTCTTCTTTTACTTTTAGTAGCTATAGGCATATGGCTCGCGACAGGGTTTTATAGAGTCCAGCCAGACGAACAGGGCATTGTTCTGCGTTTTGGTGAGTGGACTAAAACAACTCAACCAGGGCTTAATTACCATCTTCCAGCACCGTTTGAAACAGCTTTTACTCCAAAAGTTACGCGTGTCAATCGTGCTGAAATTGGATACCGTACAATTGCAGATTCTCGTGGATCAGCATTTCCTCGTAGTGTAGCTAACGAGAGTTTAATGTTAACCGGTGATGAAAATATTATAGATGTAAAGTTTACTGTTTTTTGGAAAATAGATGATGCAGGTAAATATCTTTTTAATATTCGATCACCAGATAGAACAGTAAAAGACATCGCTGAAAGTGCTATGAGAGAGGTAATTGGTAAGACTAATTTGCAATCTGCTCTTGCTGAAGGTAGGCAACCTCTTGCTCAAGCTACACATGAATTAACTCAGCAAATTCTGAATGAATATGATTCAGGAATATTAGTAACTCAGGTTGAACCCCAAAGTATTGATCCACCTGATGCTGTAATAGCCTCATTTAGGGACGTTCAGGCTGCAAGAGCCGACCAAGAACGTCTAAAGGAAGAGGCAGAACGCCATAGAAATACCGTTGTGCCAGAGGCACAAGGTCGAGCATCTGCCATATTGGAAGAAGCCCGAACTTACCGNGCGGAAGTTGTGAACCAAGCTATTGGTCAAGCAAGAAGATTTGTAGCTGTTTACAATGAATATAGACAGGCAAAAGATGTAACTAAGCGTCGAATATATTTAGAAACAATGGAAACTCTGCTGTCAGGTATGAATAAAGTTGTAATAGGNAATGGTGCNGGTGGGCAAGGAGTTGTNCCATATCTTCCACTTCCAGAATTGCAAAAAAATAACAAGCAGCAGTCTCTTCAGCAGGGGAATCGCTAAATTATGAGTGGTCGTGCAAAACTTGTAATAGTAGGTATTATTTTTATAGTGGCACTTATTGTTGTTCTATCTTCTACCTATAAAACCACCGAAACAGAGCAGGCAATTCTTCTCCAATTTGGTGAACCTCTAGAGGTTGTAAACCAGTGGGGCGAAGATGAGCCAGGGCTGAGAGTTAAAACTCCATTTGTGCAAAATATTGAATATTTTGAGAAGCGTATAGTGGATTACGATGCTCCACCTGAAGAGATCATCTTGGGAGATAAGAAACGATTAGTTGTAGACGCCTTCATACGCTATAGAATCACTGACCCACTCAAATATTTCCAAACAGTGGGCACTGAAGGAATAGCTCGTAGTCGTTTAGGTGCTATATTAAATGCTGCGACAAGAGAAGTTATGGGTCGAGTTGACCTTGTAACAGTGCTTTCTGGAGAGAGGGCTTCTCTTATGACCCAAATACGTGATCAGGTTAATCGTCAATCAGCTAAATTTGGGATGGATGTGATTGATGTGCGAATTAGGCGAGCAGATCTTCCAGATGAAAATAGTCAGGCAGTCTATGCGCGTATGAGCGCTGAGCGAGCTCAGCAAGCACAGGAGTTTAGATCAACAGGTGAAGCTGAAAAGAAACGCATAGTATCACAAGCAGACCGTGAAGCAGCTATAATTTTGGCTGAAGCAAATCGTAACTCAGAAATTATCCGTGGGCAAGGAGATGCTATAGCGGCTCGCNTATTTGCTCAAGCGGTTGGGCGAGATCCAGAGTTTTATGCTTTTTATCGTTCAATGCAGGCATTGACCGAAGCTTTGGGTGAATCTGATACTACAATGGTATTATCTCCTGATAGCGAGTTATTTGCATATTTCGGCACAGTAGGGGAAATTGGAGATAATGAGTCTCAGGACTCACAAGTTTTAGGCGGTCTTGATGCAGATGATATTATGCGGATGATAGAAGAGCTTGGAATCACACCAACGGAACTGGATCTCGATGTAGAGGAACTTAAGCGGGATGCTAGTAATAACAAACTAGATTAATAACAGAGCGCTATTCNAGCGTTATATCTAGGAATTGAATTAGCTATTCTCCATTGGCGGCCTCACATTGAGAGAATTTAATATGGCTAAAAATAAAAATTTAAAGTCCTATATGCCTTTTCAAGGTCTCGTCGCAAGTGTTAATTCAGCAGAGGAGATTGTTTCACCTCCATATGATGTGATAAGCCGACTAGAGGCCAAAGCTCGTGTAGTTCACAGACCCTCATCATTTTTGCGTGTAAGTCGTGCAGAAATTGAATTTCCAGAGACAATAAAATTTAATGATGATGTTGTTTATGCTCGTGCTGCTAAAAATTTTGCAAATTTAATTAATAGTGGGGCGTTAAAAGAAGACTCAACCCCTGCTTTTTATATTTGGCAGCTTCAAAGGGATAATCATACTCAAACAGGTGTGATTACTGCTGCTTCTGTTTTAGCTTACGAGTCTGGACTAATCATGAGACATGAACATACAAGACCAGAAAAAGAAGAAGACCGAGTCAGACATTTAAATGCTCTATCGGCTGCTACTGGTCCTACTCTTTTAACTCATAGACCAGACCCTAGAATATCTGAACTGGTTGATGAACTTAAATATTACCGTTCTATAATAGATGTAAGAGACCTAGATGGGGTTCACCATATTATTTGGCGCGTTTCTGATCCAAATAAATTATCTGAATTAGGTGAGGCATTAAACCAAATACCTAGGTCGTATATTGCTGATGGTCACCATCGAACTGCGGCAAGCTCTCGACTAGTTAAAGAGCAAAGTATAATCGATGGAAGGTTTTTAGGTGCCCTTTTTCCAAGTGATCAATTATTAGTTCTTGACTATAACCGAGTTGTTCGAGATCTAAATGGTTTATCTGTAGAAGAATTTATGCAGGGGCTAGATAAAAGCTTTGAGTTGTCTGTTATGAAGAATCCAGAAAAGCCTTGCGAACGTGGTTCCTTCACACTCTATATTCAAGATTGTTGGTACTCAATGAAGAGCCGAATAACATTTGAGAGTAACAGCTNCCTTCCTAAACACCTAGATGTTGCTCTACTAAACTCAAAGGTTCTAGAGCCATTACTTAATATTTATGATCTGAGAACAGACCCAAGAGTTGATTTTATTGGTGGTGTCCGGGGACTTCAGGGGCTCAAAAAGTTTATAGAAGACAATAACTGGGCAGCAGGATTTGCACTTTACCCCACTTCAATTAATGCATTAATGAGTGTGGCAGATAGTGGATCTATAATGCCTCCAAAATCTACATGGTTTGAACCAAAACTTGCAGATGGACTTGTTTCACTTCCTATAAAAATAATTGAATAAAAAAGGTATTTATCATAGGCAATGGTAGGATCAAGCTTTTATCAAGAACCTGAACAATTCAGAACTATATTTATTTGTGGTCCCACCGGCAGTGGCAAATCAGCTTTAGCAATTAAAATAGCGCAAAAAGTAAATGGATCTGTGATCAATGCAGATAGTATGCAGGTTTATCAAGGGTTAGAAATCCTCACTGCATGCCCGAGTAGTAGCGATAAGGATTTGGTGCCACACAAACTTTATAATTTTGTAGATCCAAATCAGAAGCATTCTGTTGGTATTTGGCTTTCTCATGCTCTTAAAGCTCTAGAGGAAGTAAGACAATCTGGAAGGGTACCTATATTTGTTGGAGGTACAGGTCTATATTTTCGAGCATTGTTAGATGGTCTAGCTCCAATACCACAAATTTCGAACGATATAAGATTAGATTCGCAGAATCTTTTTGAAACAATAGGTCGAAAAGCTTTCTGTGCTCGCTTAGATGAGCTTGATCCAATTGGTTTAAGGCAAGTAGGGAAAAATGATACCCAGCGTTTGTTAAGATTGTATGAAGTTGCTTTAGCTACTGGTAAAACTTTGCGGGAATGGCATGCCTTGGGAAGTGAAAAAAGGTTGAATGGTCTAGGCGAGGTTATTAAGTTCATTTTGTCACCAGATAGGAATGAACTATATTGCTCCATCAATGACCGAGTGGAGAAAATGGTAAGTGTTGGTTTATTGGAAGAGTTACAATTATTTATAGCGCGTGGAGTTTNCTCAAGTAGTCCTGCTTTGAGGGCAGTTGGGGTTAGCGAATTTTCTGATTATCTTGATGGTCGTATTCAATTAGAAGANGCAATTCTCTCTTCTCAATTGAGGACACGTCGTTACGCAAAAAGGCAACTTACNTGGTTTCGNAACCAAATGTCATCAGCTCAGTGGCTTAGAGGTTTTGGTGATAGTGTCGCTAAAATTGCTATCAATTCCATGAATCAGCGCAACCAGGTTGACCAGATTCTGTCAAAGGATTAGTTTGCAACGCNCATGGAGTAAGATGTTCTTAATAAATTTAANAAANTAAAGCCAATANGTTTAGTTTATTTTAAACTTTATATTTTGTAGGTCGGAAGTCTTGTGAGGATACAGTTGTGAATAGTACAGGAAAAGATAGCACTCAGGCGGTTAATATGACAGGTGCTGAGATAATAGTGCAATGCCTTAATGATTTGGGTGTAGATACTATTTTTGGTTACCCTGGTGGGGCTGTATTGCCTATTTATGATGCTATATTTAAGCAAAATCATGTAAGGCATATTTTGGTTAGGCATGAGCAAGGNGCTGTTCATGCAGCTGAAGGTTATGCTCGTTCTACAGGAAAAGTAGGNGTTGTCTTAGTTACNTCAGGACCAGGAGCAACAAATAGTGTTACAGGTCTTACAGATGCAATGATGGATAGCGTACCGTTAGTGTGTCTTACAGGNCAGGTGCCCACNCATATGATTGGAAACGANGCTTTCCAAGAAGCTGATACTATTGGAATAACAAGACCCTGTACAAAGCANAATTACCTCGTTAGATCAGTAGATAAATTNTCTAAAACTATTTACGACGCATTTCATGTTGCAAAGACTGGNCGACCGGGGCCAGTAGTAGTNGATTTGCCNAAAGATGTTGTAATGGAGGAACTCGAATATTNTAGAGATAAACACCTTTTAAAGAAAACAACTAATCACANTTATAACCCTCGCACNGAGCCTGATCCAAAAGCCATACAGCGTGCAGTTGAAGCAATGCAGANAGCNAAACGCCCAATATTTTACACAGGTGGCGGTNTAATTAATGCCGGTCCAGAAGCTTCGACCTTACTTCGTAAGCTAGTAGACAAAACAGGTTTTCCTATCACAAATACCCTATTGGGTCTTGGAAGTTTTCCAGCATCAGATACACACTTTCTAGGAATGTTAGGTATGCATGGCACTTATGAGGCAAATATGGCGATGGCCAAGTGTGATGTGATGATATGTATTGGTGCTCGTTTTGACGATAGAGTTACTGGTAAGCTATCAGACTTTTCTACTGGATCATTTAAGATTCATGCTGACATAGACCCCTCATCAATTAATAAAAATGTACCTGTAGATGTGCCTATAATAGGAGATGCTGGTCTTATAATTTCTTCATTGCTTAACGCTTGGGAAGATAGNGGNAATCATCTAAAGATGGATAGAAATCATAATTGGTGGAAAACTATAGATGGGTGGCGATCCCGTGAATGTTTAAGATATAAGCAAAGTCAGGAGGTTATTAAGCCTCAATATGCGATTCAACGGCTTCAAGAGCTCACAAAAGATAAAGATGTTTATTTTACTACCGAGGTTGGGCAACATCAAATGTGGGCAGCGCAATATTTACGCTTTGAAGAGCCTAACCGTTGGATGACATCAGGTGGTCTTGGAACAATGGGTTATGGNTTTCCAGCAGCTATGGGAGTACAGGTAGCTCACCCAGAATCACTTGTAATTGATGTGGCAGGAGAAGCTTCATTACTGATGGTATTTCAAGAATTGTCCACACTTATGCAATATCGACTGCCAGTTAAAGTTTTTCTTCTCAATAATGAATATATGGGCATGGTTCGCCAGTGGCAGGAGTTGTTTCACGGTGGACGCTATTCAGAGAGTTACATGGACTCATTGCCGGATTTTGTCAAATTGGCAGAAAGTTTTGGTGCTAAAGGGCTTCGGGCATTCAAACCAGCTGATGTTGATAAAGTAATAACAGAGATGATACACACAGATGGTCCGGTCATAGCAGACATCCTAGTGGATAAGGAGACAAACGTTTATCCTATGATACCTGCAGGTGCTGCACACTATGAAATGAAACTCGGACCTGATCACGGTGAAGTAGAAGAGTCAGCAGATGGTGGTATGGCCTTAGTTTAAGTAATTAACATTACAATTAATTATCAAGGGATTCGGTAGCATTATAAGGTAGAGCAATGAGTGAGAAGATTGAAAGACATACTATGGCAGTCTTAGTCGAAAATGAGCCTGGTGTTCTTGCACGTGTTATTGGTCTCTTTGCTGGTCGCGGTTATAATATTGAAAGTTTAACAGTCGCTGAAGTTGATATTGATGAGAATCTTAGCCGCGTTAACCTCGTAACAAATGGCTCTCCTATGGTAATTGAACAAATAAAAAATCAATTAGAGCGGCTAGTTCCAGTTCGCACAGTCTCTGATCTTACATCTGAGGGGACATATGTTGAGAGAGAATTAGCATTAATAAAAGTAGTTTCTGTAGGGGAAAAGAGAGTTGAATCACTACGTATAGCTGATATTTTCCGTGCACATGTAGTAGACAGCGAGAATGATAGCTTTGTTTTTGAGATGACTGGAAAATCATCAAAAATTGATGCGTTTATAAGATTAATGGAACCTCTAGGACTTACAGAAATTTCTCGTACGGGCGTTTCTGCTATGTTGCGGGGTAAAAGTTCACTTTAACGCTTATTAACAATGGACATCTATCATTTATTAGTTTGTCTGGTTGGATAAAAATTGAAAGAAAAGGATTTATTATGCGTGTTTACTATGATCGTGATGCAGATTTGAACCTAATAAAAGGTAAGAAGGTAGTAATTCTGGGATATGGGAGCCAAGGGTTTGCACACGCTAACAATCTAAAAGACAGCGGTGTTGCTGAAGTTGCTGTTGGTCTTCGGCCAGATTCGTCTTCAGTCTCAAAAGCTGAAAGTGCAAATCTTAAGGTTTTAGGAATGAATGATGCAGCGAAGTGGGCGGATGTAGTAATGATGTTAACCCCTGATGAACTTCAACGTGACATTTGGAATGATAATTTGAAAAGTAATATGAAGGAGGGAGCCGCTTTAGCCTTCGCGCATGGCTTAAATGTGCATTACAATTTAATTGAACCACGTCCAGATTTAGATGTTTTTATGGTGGCACCAAAAGGACCNGGGCATACCGTACGNTCTGAGTACGAGCGNGGAGCAGGNGTCCCTTGCTTATTAGCTGTTGCNCAAGATGCTTCTAATAACGCATCAGAAATTGGTCTTTCTTACGCTGCAGCTATTGGTGGAGGNAGGTCTGGAATTATTGAAACTACTTTTCGTGAGGAAGTTGAGACAGACCTTTTCGGCGAGCAAGTTGTTTTGTGCGGCGGTCTGACTTCCTTNATAACAGAGGCCTGGGAAACACTTGTTGAGGCAGGTTACGCACCTGAAATGGCATACTTTGAAACTCTTCATGAGGTAAAGCTAATAGTTGATCTCATTTATGAAGGAGGTATAGCAAATATGCGCTATTCGATTTCAAATACTGCTGAGTACGGCGACTATACTAGAGGTCCTCGTGTTGTGGACACTGACACTAGGGAGCGTATGCGGGAAATTTTAAAAGAAATTCAGTCAGGGAAATTTGTAACTGAATGGATGGCAGAAAATGGAGCAGGGCAACCAAGCTTTAAGGCTATGAGACGTCGAGGAGCCGAACACCCTATAGAGGAAGTTGGAGAGAAGTTAAGGGGAATGATGCCTTGGATTGGTGAAAATCGTTTGGTGGATAAATCAAAGAATTGATTTATTTTNNAANTTNATGCCNAAGTTANNATCTAATAAAATACTGTGCTAGGGANTAATGTTATAATCTCTGTACATGGGCTCCTTTATGGGTGATAAANACNTACTCAAAGGGTATTCAGCTTCAACAAGTTATGGCATAGTTTGCGCTTTAATNGCTGTGGTAATATGGGGCGGCTGGATTGTATATACACGCCACTCTGTAACTAGTTACCTTTACCCTCTAGATGTGGGTTTNCTNAGGTTTGGAACGCCAGCAGTTCTTCTTGCTCCAATTTGGTTTAGGTTAGGACTCATTCCAACAGGTATACCAAAACGTGTCCTTTTACCTCTATTAGCTGGTTCTGGAGCATTTTTCTCATTATCTATTTCAAACGGAATGACTTTTGCTCCTGCGTCGCACGCAGGTGCTTTAGTTCCTGGGACAATTCCACTATGGGCTGCAGTGATAGGATATATAATATTTCGTGAGCGTTTTAATCGCATTCGTATCTTAGGTTTTATTGCAATGTTTTTAGGGGTACTACTGCTAGGTGGTGCTTCTGTGGTTTTTGACACATTTACTGACGGAGCTTGGAGGGGGCACCTCCTTTTCCTTTTCTCTGCTTTTATGTGGGCGTGTTATGCTCACGCTTTCATACGTTCAGGATTAACGCCTATACAAGCTGTTGCTTTATCAAGCCTATGGTCTGCACTCATCCATGGCGCTCTTGCTATAGTATTTGGTTCATCTCTGCCTTCCATGCAGACTGATTTACTTCTTTGGCAAATTTTTGTTCAAGGTTTTTTATCTGGTATCTTGGCTTTTATCGCATTTTCAATAGCTGTAAAGCGTTTAGGTCCAACTCGTGCTGCAGGTTTTACTTCTCTGGTGCCCGCAATTGCAGCTTTAGGTGGTTGGTTTGTAATAGGTGAACCATTGAGTGCTACTACAATAGTAGCTATTGTATTTATTACATTTGGGGTAGCAATTGCATCTGGTTTTTTATTTAGAAAGGTAAAGTAACAGAGTCCAACAAAATTTTTCGAAAAAATTTGCTAGTATATTGCCTCTCTGATCAATAAATTGTATTCGTTTACCTTGTTTTGATACAATAAAAGGCGTATCAACCTCAGTTAACCAATGTTTAAACAGTTTACTAATTATGCTATTTCAGACTTTTGCCCTAGAGGGTAAACCTATATTTTAGGTTAAAAGAATTGGTTAAATGTTTATGTGGCATAGAGTGAGGCTGTTAAAGATGTTTAAGCAAAGGTCCTTGGGATGGCTTTAATGATAAGAGTACTGGTTTTATTCAAGCAGACAGTTACTAGAGCTAGTACTTACGGTACCTCTATTCTGGAACTACGACTTACTAGCCCCAGGTCCTAGGCGATTTCGCTTCTAGTTACTGGGGATTGTTAAAGTCATAAGGAACCATAAAAAAATGAGGGGTCGGGATTATGACCATCGAGAGTAAAAAAGAACAAATAATTATTTTTGATACTACTTTGCGAGATGGGGAGCAGTCTCCCGGTGCGTCTATGAATTTAGAAGAAAAGCTTCGTGTAGCAGAAGTTCTAGAAGAATTGCGAGTAGACGTAATTGAAGCAGGTTTTCCCATTGCATCTAATGGAGATTTTGAGGCGGTGCATGGTGTAGCTAAAGTAGTTGAAGAGACCATTGTTTGTGGGCTAGCTCGAGCAGGGAAGAAAGATATTGAACGAGCTGCACAAGCTCTTAAGCCAGCAAAACGGGGAAGGATCCATACATTCATTTCGACCAGCCCATTACATATGCGTGTAAAACTACAAATGACTCCAGAGGATGTTCACCAAGCTGTTATTGAAAGTGTAAGTCATGCACGTAAGTATACGGATGATGTAGAGTGGTCATGTGAAGATGGTTCACGTACGGAGCATGACTTCTTATGCAGGTGTGTGGAAACTGCTATTAAGGCTGGTGCCAGTACCATAAATATCCCAGATACTGTGGGTTATGCAGAACCTGAAGAATTTTCTTCTTTAATAACGATGTTATTTAATCGTGTTCCAAATATAGATAAGGCAGTAATTTCAGTTCATTGCCACAATGATTTAGGTCTAGCTGTTGCCAATTCACTTGCTGCTGTGGGTGCAGGAGCTCGACAAATAGAATGCACTATAAATGGTCTAGGCGAACGCGCTGGAAATGCTGCTATGGAAGAAATTGTAATGGCGCTTCGTACCCGTGCTGATAGATTTGATATAGGTTCAGAAATTAATACTGAGTCCATAACTAAGGCTTCTAGATTAGTTTCTCAAATTACGGGCTTTGCAGTCCAGCCAAATAAAGCGATTGTTGGTGCTAATGCATTTGCTCATGAGAGTGGTATACATCAGGATGGTGTACTAAANGATGCTCAGACATATGAAATTATGACACCAGATTCTGTAGGCTTAGTAAAATCTACCCTTGTTATGGGTAAACACTCCGGACGTCATGCATTTAGAGAAAAGCTTCGAGAGTTGGGTTATGAGGAAATTGGAGAAAATGCGTTTCAGGAAGCCTTTGAGCGGTTTAAAGATATGGCTGATAAAAAGAAAGATGTATATGACGAAGATATTGTAGCTCTTGTTAGCGANGAAATNTCAGGAGAAAGTGAAAGGGTTAGATTNTGTTCTCTNGATATAGCATGTGGTTCAAACGGACCACAAAAAGCAACCTTAGTTCTTGATGTAGATGGTAAAGAAGAGACGGCAATATCAACAGGTAATGGTCCAGTTGATGCTACATTTAATGCTATAAAACAAATTTTTCCACATGATGCTATATTACAGCTCTATCAGGTGCATGCNGTTACAAAGGGTACGGATGCTCAAGCAACTGTTACTGTAAGATTAGAAGAGAATGGTCGTAGTGCTAACGGACAAGGCTCTGACATTGATACAATGGTCTCATCTGCTCGGGCATATGTCCATGCGCTTAATAAATTGTTAACTAAGCGTGAAAAATCTGCACCGTCTGCGGTTGCATGATTTACATATGGGTGTATTAGATGGAGTGCTATGCTGTATTGCGTTATAATTTAATTATATTTTTTGTGTAAAGGCAGGCGATTATGTTTTCGAAGTTGACAGGTTTTCTCTCTGCTGACATGGCAATAGATCTCGGAACGGCTAATACCTTAGTTTATGTCCGACAACAGGGAATTGTATTAAATGAGCCATCNGTTGTAGCCATATCAAACTACAAGGGTAAAAAGCGAGTTCTAGCCGTTGGTGAAGAGGCAAAGCAAATGCTTGGTAGAACACCAGGTAANATAGAGGCAATCCGNCCNTTAAGAGATGGAGTTATTGCTGATTTCGATATTGCAGAGGAAATGATTAAGCATTTCATAAGAAAAGTTCATAATCGACGCTCCTTTGCGAGCCCTCAGGTAGTAATTTGTGTACCTTCTGGATCTACCGCTGTAGAAAGAAGAGCAATTCAGGAATCTGCCGAGAGCGCAGGTGCCCGGCGAGTTTTTTTAATTGAGGAGCCAATGGCTGCTGCAATTGGGGCCCATTTACCTGTAACTGAACCAACAGGATCAATGGTAGTAGATATAGGTGGTGGCACTACNGAAGTTGCNGTACTCTCACTGGGTGGGATTGTATATGCAAGGAGTGTTCGTGTAGGCGGAGATAAGATGGATGAAAGTATCATCGCCTATGTTCGTAGAACCCATAATTTACTTTTAGGAGAGAGTTCTGCAGAAAGAATTAAACAAACAATTGGCACTGCCTGTCCTCCTGAGGACGGTGATGGGGATTCGCTAAATATTAAAGGGCGTGACCTTATGAATGGAGTTCCAAAAGAGATTACTATAACCCAACGTCAGATCGCTGAAAGTTTAGCTGAACCAGTCGGTTCTATTATTGATGCCGTAAAAGTAGCACTAGAAAATACAGCACCAGAACTTGCTGCAGATATTGTAGATAAAGGAATTGTTCTCACNGGTGGTGGTGCATTACTGGGCAATCTTGACTTTGTTTTACGTCATGCTACCGGCTTGCCAGTTTCGATTGCAGATGAGGCCTTGTCTTGTGTTGCGCTTGGTACAGGGCGTTGTTTAGAAGAAATGAAAGCCTTACAAAATGTCCTTCAGGAAGCTTATTAGTTGTTTGTTTGATCCCAGTTTAGCTAAAAGATTATCNAATAATATCGGGGGAGTAATTTTCGTTGAGGCCTAATCGAGGTCGAGCCTTACTTCAGATCCTAACACTGAAANANATGNTGAAGCGTTCAGGGTTTATTTTCTTTTTGAGTTTGGCNATTGCTTTAATGGTNATTTCTCAGGTGGAACCNACGTTTCTTGAGAAAGTGAGAACTAACACAACTGATGTGGNTTCCCCTGTTCTAGGGTTTTTTTCACATCCTGCTGCAAGTGTATCGGACGTTGCTGATAGTATTGATAGTGTTATTGCTGTTCGAGAAGAAAATGCTCGCCTCAGAGAAGAAAACACGCGTTTAATGCAATGGCANCCACTTGTAGCAAGATTAAAAAATGAAAATAAATATCTCAGGGAGATGCTCAATGCTGTTCCAGANCCTGAATCACATTTTATTACCGCAAGAGTAGTTGGTGATGCGGGTGGACCATTTGTTAGGACCCTTTTGGTTGCAGCAGGTAATAGCGAGGGTGTGGAAAAGGGTCAAGCTGTAGTTGCATCTTACGGTCTCGTGGGCAGGGTAGTTGAAGCAGGTCGCAGTAGTGCAAGGGTACTGCTTATAACTGACTTAAATTCACGTATACCAATTATTTTGGAAGCAAGCCGGCGTCGAGGTATTCTTGCGGGCAATAACACTAATAACCTAAGGGTTGATTTTTTACCTCTTGATTCAAGTCTTAGTATTGGAGATCAAGTAGTTACTTCTGGGGAGGGAGGTGTTTTCCCCCCTGGAATACCAGTTGGGTATGTTAATGAAATAAAGGAAGATATAGTGGTTATTGAGCCATGGGTTAAATTTGATAAATTAGAGTTTGTAACTATTTTAGATTATGCTATTCCGGGAATTTTGCCTTCAACAAGGCGTGCTGGCCGCGCGCATATGCTTGACTAGATATTGAGGTTGGCTTCGATGCATACAGGATGGATAGAACGTGGAGGTAATTATTTAAGTAGTTTGACTCCTTACCTTACGATCCTAATACTTGTCCTTGCAAGCGTACTCCCTTGGCATCTTCCAGGGCTNGCTCCTGTAACCCCAGCTTTTTCNTTAATTGCAGTTTATTATTGGGCAATTTATCGTCCAGATAAACTTCCATATGCAGCAACATTTTCTGCTGGTTTATTACAAGATATTTTATCGGGGGGTCCTCTAGGTATGACCGCCGTAATATTGGTTTTAGTTCATGGAATAGTCCGTAGCCAAAGGAGTTTTTTTCATGGAAAACCATTTCACGTTGTTTGGTGGGGGTTTTCTNTAGTNGCACCAGTTGCAGCATTAATTGGCTGGTGTGCAGCTAGTATATATTACGGACTTCTTGTGCCACCAATACCATTAATTGTGCATGTGGTTTTAACCTTACTACTGTATCCATTTCTTGGCTTTGTGCTAACTAAAATTCATAATTTTATCCTAGCTCGGGCTTAAGGAATAGGAATTATTTTGTTATGAAACCTAAGTCTAATACTTTAAATTTTAGTAAAATAGTTACCCGCAGAGCCTTTATATTAGGAGGTATTCAATTTGTTCTATTAGCTGGTGCAGCAGGTAGGTTNTATCAATTGCAAGTGNTAGATTCAGATCGTTATAAAATGTTAGCAGATGAAAANCGAGTAAATTTACAGCTTGTTGCNCCNTTGAGAGGAAGAATTTTTGATCGTTTTGGACTGCCTCTNGCAGAGAATAAACAAAATTATCGTCTTATCATAANNCCNGANCAAGCAGGTGATATAGATCTAGCATTAAATGCTTTAAGTAGGCTTGTATTATTAGGTAAAAATGAGAAACAAAGAATTAAAAAAGAAGCTGCTTCACGCAGGAAATTTGTTCCTATAACTATTCGTGAGAATCTCACATGGCATGAGGTAAGTAGAATTGAGGTTAGTTCACCGGATCTTCCAGGTGTGACTATAGAAGCCGGTGAAAGTCGATATTATGAGTTTGGTTCTCAAGCTGTTCATTTAGTTGGCTATGTTGGCAGTGTATCAGAAAAAGACTTATCCAAAGAAAACGACCCAATAATATCTCTTCCTGGAGTTAAGATTGGAAAGAGTGGAGTTGAAAGATATTTTGAGACTAATCTGCGAGGGAAGGCGGGTAGTAGAAAGGTTGAAATAAATGCAGTTGGCAGANTTATTCGTGAACTTAGGCGAGATGATGGTCTTCAAGGGGATGACCACGTACTAACTATTGATATGGAGCTTCAATCCTATGCTATGGCTACTTTAGGTGACCAGAGTGCCGGCTGTGTAGTATTGGATGTTCACACAGGTGAAATTTTAACTCTAATTTCAACACCATCTTACGATCCAAACATCTTTACTACAGGAGTTAGCCAGGAACAGTGGGAGTCTCTCNTAGAAAACCCAAGATTCCCTCTAACTAATAAGGCAATATCTGGNCAATACCCACCTGGCTCAACATTCAAAATGATGGTAGCATTAGCTGCGCTAGAGGGGAATTATGTCTCACCAGATACATCAGTTTTCTGTTCTGGTCATATTACCTTAGGTGATACAAAATTCCATTGTTGGCGGCGTGGGGGACATGGANCGGTCTCAATGGAGTCTGCTNTAGAAAAGTCATGTGACGTATATTTTTATGAAGTTGCTAAACGCGTTGGTATAGAGCGTATAGGTGATATGGCACGTCGTTTTGGACTAGGCGAGGAAGTTGGTATTGAATTGCCGGGTGAAAAAAGTGGGTTAGTGCCGTCTAAAACTTGGAAAAAGAAAGTTCATAAAACTAATTGGCAGCTTGGAGAGACATTAATTGTTGGTATTGGTCAAGGCTATTTACTTGCCACTCCTCTTCAGCTGGCAATCATGGTTGCAAGAATAGCAAATGGTGGCATTGCTATAACCCCAAAGTTAGTTAAATCCGTTTACCGAACAGGTAGAGTTGTTGAGCAGACTAGANATGCGGCACCATCTATGAATATTTCACCAGCAGATTTAGCTGTTGTCCAGAGAGGTATGCGGCGAGTTACAAATAATATTGGTGGAACAGCATACCTTGCAAGAATACAAGATTCTAAATTTTTAATGGCAGGNAAGACNGGAAGTTCCCAAGTTAGAAGAATCTCAGCACTTGAGCGTGAGCAGGGTGTGTTTAAAAATGAAGATCGTGCATGGAAGGATCGCGACCATGCTTTGTTTGTTGGATATGCCCCTATTGACTCACCTCGTTACGCAGTAGCCGTTGTGGTGGAGCATGGTGGTGCTGGGTCANGCGTAGCAGCTCCTATGGCCAGAGATATTCTAAGAGAAGTTCAACGTCGAGATCCAGCTAGAAAATCANTAAACANGAAGCCTTTTGCCNCTCTATAGGAATAAAATNGAATGAATAGAAACCTGTTANATAGTCTTNTGTTNNTCAAAAGATCATGAGTTTCTTGTCTGAATATATNCAGCGAGACCTAAGTTTTNTTGAACGTCTTTTAAGAATNAATTGGNTATTTGTTATTCTAATTTNTTGTCCTGCTTGCTTAGGNTTTTTGATGTTATATTCAGCCGCGGATGGAAGCTGGGAGCCTTGGGCTAAAGCACAAATGATTCGATTTGCAATNGGGTTTTGTATAATGATCTCTATTGCGCTTATTGATATGCGTTTCTTACTAAAGTCGGCTTACTGGGCATACGGTGCTTCACTCATTCTTTTAATTGCTGTAGAGCTTTTAGGGGATACTGCAATGGGGGCTACTAGATGGATATCTATAGGTCCTATTCAAATTCAACCATCAGAAGTAATGAAAATTGGTCTTATANTAGGTCTGGCAAGGTATTTTCATGCTATAAATATTGAAGATATTGGTAAGATACGTATTTATGTTGTGCCTGTTTTCTTAATACTCTTGCCAGCTGGGCTAGTTTTAAGACAGCCAGACTTAGGAACAGCTNTATTATTAANTTTGGCTGGGGGTTCAGTTCTATTTTTAGCCGGTATGCGATTATGGAAAATGGCNATAGTTTTATGTGCGGTAATAGGNGCCGTTCCNATAGTTTGGCAATTTCTAAGAGATTATCAGAAAGTTCGANTATTGAATTTTCTCNNCCCAGAAAGTGATGCTCTTGGAGCAGGATATCATATCTTACAATCAAAGATTGCNNTAGGTTCAGGNGGAATNTTTGGNAAGGGCTTGATGCAGGGAAGTCAAACACATTTGAATTTTNTACCAGAAAAACAAACTGACTTTATTTTTACTATGTTAGCAGAAGAACTGGGGCTTGCGGGGGCACTGGGAGTAATACTTCTTTATTTACTAATTATTGGGTATGGAATGCTTTTAGGTTTAAGGTCGACTATCCAATTTGGAAGACTTCTTGCTATGGGAATTATGTTCACGTTTTTTCTTTATGTTTTTGTTAACATTTCTATGGTTATGGGTATTCTTCCCGTGGTAGGTGTCCCTTTACCATTAATTTCATATGGTGGTTCAGCTATGCTAACATTAATGTTTGGNTTTGGATTAGTTATNAATGTTTGGATAAATAGGGACATTAAAATNAATAAGTACCCNGGTAGTATATTACCGCATNCAAATTTTTAATTTTTTAGTTTAANCTATATCAATTACAATTTTTCCAATAGCAGATCCGCCTTCGAGTTTTTCATGCGCCAGTCCAATTTCATTTAGAGAGTANGNTACAGGATCTATAANTGGCTTTAATGAGTTTGNAGCAGCTAAAGNACCCACTTGTTCCATGATTTGACCATGAGATNCTCTATTAAGGTTGTATAGCATTGGTAAAAGCATAAAAACCACGTGAAGGGAAAGCCCTTTTGTGTGCATAAGNGTNAGGTCAGCATCAAATGAAGATACAATTGAAACTACATTTCCNGAAAGTTTTGAAGCCTCAAAAGAATTAGAGATATTTGAGCCACCTGTTGCATCAAATACAACATCGAAGCCTTTTCCGTTAGTAATAGATTCGACATACTCTTGAATAGAAGTCTTATGATAATTGATTGTTTCATCCGCTCCTAATGAAAGAGCAAGTTNCGATTTTTCGTCACTTGAAACTGTTGTNAAGACCTTGGCGCCAATAGATTTAGCTATTTGAATTGCCACATGACCTACTCCCCCAGCCCCACCNTGAATTAATATATTTTCATTAGGCTTAAGCCCCGCNCGTATAAGNCCATCCCATGCTGTTATAGATACTAAAGGCAATGCTGCAGCTTCTCTCATGTTCAAAGAAGATGGTTTCTTTGCAAGAAGNTTTTCATCTGTAGCTATGAGCTCAGCGTAAGTTCCACCCATACCTTTTACNCCTCCTCCACANCCAAAAACCTCATCGCCGACATTAAANTTACTGACNTTTGGACCAACGGCAACAATNGTTCCCGCAATATCACATCCAAGAATTGCCGGTAAATCTGGAGAGATTGGNAGACCTAGGCGNCGAATTTTCCAGTCAACAGGGTTAACGCTTGTAGCTGAAATCTTAATTAAAACTTCCCCAGAGCTAGGTTTGGGGTTAATTACTTCTGAAGGCTCAAATACACTTGGGTCTCCGTATTTATTTATAATTTGTGCCTTCATTCTTGATCTCCATTAATAAATTTATGAAAAATAATATTAGCTCATAATAGCGAGTAGATAGTTATTGTGCTAATACGGTATAATTAGCAAGAAGTTTGTGAGGTTAATACTATGGTAGATTTTTTTCAGCCCGATCTTGGTGCGAATCCAGATAGCCCCTTTTCACGAGACGATAATGGAAAGCTAGTTCGTCGAAGCTATTGGTTGGACATGAGTGATCGCAGCTTATTACTAGTAATGACGCAAGGCATNGGAACAGCTTTATCTGCAGATCAAAAACGCAAACATCTTAGTGATATAGGGCGCGAGCATTTAATATCCGAAGTTTGTATGCAGGAAATAATTCCACCAGANGAAGCTATTGAAGAGTAAATNCTTGATGGTTTGTATAAATANAAATTCNTAAAAAACTACTCNGGTGGAAAATTTAATTCAATACGTATTCCATCTGGATCTTTGAGAAAAATTTGCCTAAGNCCAAGATTAGGAACAATAGTATTAAGGTGGTCAACATTATCATTTTTTAAAAGACTCAACATAGGCTCAAACTCCTCAGGCGGACATAAAAAAGCTATATGATCAATAGCACCACCGCCACTTGTATCTAGTTTTAGACCATCATGGTCATTAAAATAAGCATTTAAAGGAGCNCCATCTCCCACTAGGTGAACCACCGGGATATCATCAAGGTAGAGCCAATAGCCAGGAAAATCGAATGGTGGTCTGTATCCTATTTTTAGATTGATTATTTTTTCATAAAAGTTTTTTGTAGTTTCCATATCTAGCGGTCTGATAGTGAAATGGTGCAGAGAGGTTGGTGGCATGATAATTTTCCTTTATGAGAAAGCAGGCATAACTTCTTTTGCAAACAGCTGCATTGAATTGATTACATCAGCACCTTTAATACCTGGCATATGCATCCAACATATCATTTCTGATGGATTTATGGCCTGTTGATATTCTCTAATTTTCTTTATGGCTAGATCAGGTGAGCCAATAATATACCTTTCTTTAAATGTACGGTATGCCACATCATCTGTATCATTTATTTTTGCTCCTGAGTCATTACGTAAAACTCTATCTCCCGCGGCAGATGCTGCTCCATAGAGTACTCTATATAGATAATCAACGGCAGGACTGGCTATTGCCTCAGCTTTTTGTGTAGTTTCGGCAATAAAAACCTGACGAATTATTGGTCGCTCAGGAGGGTGCCAATTTAGCTTTTGAGCTTCATCCTCATAAGGTTCATAGTGTTCTTGTAATTCTTTGATGCCATGTCGTGGAGACATAATTTGAACACAGNGCCGCNGAGCAGCACGCCTNAGAGCTTTTTTNGCAGAAACTCCATACCAAATAGGTGGATGCGGTGACTGAACTGGGGTTGGAGTTACACGTGCCTCTGGAATTTTGAAATGGGTGCCAGAAAAGCTGAATACCTCTCCCTTCCAAGCGAGTTGAATTAAATCTAATGTTTCTTCAAATCTTGTTACTCGTTCATCACGGGGAATATTGTGAGCAACAAACTCCTCTGTTACATAACCTGGAGCCACCCCAAGGATAAAACGCCCGTTTGATAAATTATCAATAACTGCAACATCTTCTGCAAGCTTTAATGGTGCATAAAGAGGGGCTAAAAGTACGGCGGTGCCAATTCGCATTTTTTCAGTAACTGCTGCTGCCCCTGCCATTGCCACTAAGGGTGATGGACAAAAGCCATCTGGTTGAGAGTGATGTGACGCTTGAAGTGCTGAAGAAAAACCGAGTTCTTCGGCTATTGGCAGGCAACTAAGCATGTCTTGGTATGGCTCAGACCATTTAATACCGCTTTCGGGTGGAGTCTGGTAAGCAAATAATAATCCAAATTTCACGAGAAATAAGCTCCTACATTATTAGAAATAACTAATATGTTAAGAAATTGCCATACTATGAGCTTGGATGCCAATGCTTAGTGAGGTTTAAAAATATTAGACAAACAACTCTAAGTATATTTAATTGAAATCTGATACAGTAACGTGTGGCTTTTCCTCTTTCAGTTGTATTACAGTTTTTAATTTAGAAAGTTATGAATGATATTAAAGTTTTTTAAGTTTATACACTTTGGAGTTTAGGAATGTATAATGGTTGAGTTTAGTCTTTTTAATTTGATGGGACAGAGGGAAAGTATAGGTGCTATTTCCAAAACTCTATCTGAAACAGCAGAGCTTGTAAAACACGCTGAAAGTGCGAACTTTGATTGCGCTTGGTTTGCGGAACATCATTTCTCGAATTATTGCGTTTGCCCTTCCCCATTGCTAATGGTCAGCCATATTGCTGCATTAACAAAAAAAATTCGACTTGGTCCTGCTGTAGTTGTAGTCCCGTTATATCATCCTATAAGGCTTCTCTCCGAAATTGGGATGGCGTCAGCACTTTGTGGAGGACGCCTTAACCTAGGCATAGGTTCAGGCTATCAACCTTACGAATTTGAACGTTTTGGTGTTTCTCTAGATGATTCTAAAAGTAAGTTAGGCGAGTTTGTTGATCTTTTAGAGCTAGCCTTTAGTTCTGAAACATTTAGTTTTGAGGGACAGTATACGGATCTTCCTGAGACTGCGATTATAACACGCCCTGAGGTTTCACCCCCTATATGGATAGCAGGTGACTCAGAAGAAACNCACTCAATTGCAGCTAGAAAGGGCTTTACACCGATTATTACTGGGAGGTGGGNGGGTCCAGATTACCTTGCAGAACAAAGAAANCGCATTAATAACGCATATGCTGNGGCAGGTAAGAGTAATTATAATTANCCATTAGGAATTCTTCGNTTTGCTTGTGTTACNGAGAGTGACGAGGAAACAAAGNCATATTTAGAAAATGCNAGATACCAAATGCGCTTGGCAGCTTCTTTAAGGGCNAGAGCAGAAGTAATGGATGGGGCATCTATGATTGAGCAACCCATANCTAATGAGCCAACCTTGGAAGAAATGGAAGAAAATTTACCAGTAGGAAACGCTGAGATTGTTGCGAAAAAACTATTAGCTGATATTCATGCCTCTCAGGCTACACATATAATGCTTAATATTCGTGCGGGCAGGTCAACGATGGAGCAGGCGCATAGAACAATCGATGCTTTTAGAAGTTCTATTCGTCCTTTTATTGAGAAATCTTTAAATCAAAATGATTAGCTTACTATATTAGTAATATAAAAGCTTAAATTCATATAGGGGCTATACTTATGGATAATTTTCAAGACCTATTAGCCGGTTATAAACATTTCCGATCTCACGTTTATAAAAAACACTCTGATTTATATAGCCGTTTGGCTGAATTCGGTCAGAAACCAAAAATTATGGTTATTGCATGTGTTGATAGTAGGGTTGATCCTACGACAATATTTAGCGCGCAACCAGGGGAACTTTTTGTATTAAGAAATGTTGCAAACTTAGTGCCACCTTTTGAATCACAATTTGACTGCAACAGTATAGCTGCAGCGATACAAATCGGAGTGGAAATTATAGGTATAGAAATGATTTTAATTCTAGGTCATACATCGTGCGGGGGGGTAGCTACCTTCATAGATAATTCTAACAATCAATCTTCTAAAAATAATTTTATTAATCAATGGACCTCCTTGCTTAAAGTTGCAAACAATGAATTAGGAATTGATAAAAATAATATATCTAAGGAAGCGCATTGTAGCGCACTAGAAAAACAATCAATAAAGCAAAGTATTAAAAACCTTAATACCTATCCATTTATAAAAAAGAAGGTTAAGAGTGGAAGTTTAAAAGTTGCAGGTGGATATTTTGATATATCTAAGGGTGAACTAATGACCTTAAACNATAAATCAGACTTATTTGAAGTTGCCAATNTTGATTTCTAATTTTTTTATAAGAGCAAATGCATAAATTACTAAAAGTATTCAGCCATCCAATGTCTTTTTTAAATTAAAATGATATTATTCTGCTCTATGAGAAATTGAAGTTTTCCCTAATTCATTAATATAATCATCATATTTTTTAGAGGATAATTCCATTGGAAAACAAAAATAGTATTTCTAATATTAATTCAGATGTACTGGTTATAGGGGCNGGGAATGCAGCTATGTGCGCAGCTTTAGCAGCTTGTGAAAGTGGGGCTAAGGTTACTGTTCTTGAGGCCTCATCAAAAAAAGAAAGAGGTGGCAACTCTACATACACAGCTGGTGCAATGAGAGTTGTATTTAATGGTGTTGAGGATCTAAAGAAAATCATGGACTTATCAGATGATGAGATTTCTTCAACTGATTTTGGAACTTATACATTTGAAAATTATTTTGATGATATGTCAGAAGTAACCCAGTTTAAGGCAGATCCTGATATGGTTGAGACTTTGGTTTCCAAAAGTCATGAAACATTGGTTTGGATGCGCCAAAAGGGAATTCGTTTTCAACCCAGTTATGGTAGGCAGGCTTTTAAAATTGATGGGACATTCAAGTTTTGGGGTGGCTTAGCAGTTGAGGCATGGGGCGGTGGTCCAGGGCTTGTAGATGGACTTCATATGGCTGCCTTAAGTGAGGGTATAGAGGTGCAATATGGAGCAAGGGCTATATCCCTTTTGACCGATAATATAACCGGTGTGGTTTCGGGAGTGAGGTTTCAGCAAAACGGGAAAATAATTGATTGGACGGGGCATGCAGTCGTATTAGCCTGCGGAGGCTTTGAGTCTAATTCAGAGTGGCGAACTCGTTATCTTGGTCCAGGATGGGATTTAGCTAAGGTTCGGGGCACGAGGCATAATATGGGTGATGGAATAAAAATGGCTCTTGATATAGGGGCTATGCCATATGGCAATTGGTCTGGATGTCACGCAGTGGGCTGGGATCAAAATGCCCCTCCTTATGGAGACTTAGCTATTGGTGATGGTTTTCAAAAGCACAGTTATCCATTTTCTATTATGATNAATGCGAACGGTAAGCGTTTTTTAGATGAGGGTGCTGACTTTAGAAATTANACATACGCCAAATATGGAAGGATAATTTTAGAACAACCAGGCCAATTTGCATGGCAGGTGTTTGATTCTAAGGTGAAACATTTGCAAAGAGATGAATANCGTATAAAGCAGGTTACAAGAATAGAAGCTCAAAGTATAAANGACTTNGCAAAAAAAATGGATGGGGTTGATTCTGCTAAATTTATTGAAACATTAGAGGCTTTTAATTCTGCCGTTAGAAAGGAAGTAAGGTTTGATCCAAATATTAAGGATGGTAGAGCCACTAGTGGACTTGAAATACCAAAGTCAAATTGGGCGAACACTATTGATGAGCCTCCGTTTGAAGCTTTTCAGGTGACATGTGGAATCACCTTCACCTTCGGGGGACTAAAGGTTGATAATTTAGGAAGAGTTTTAGATGTTTCTGGCAANCCTATNAAAGGGCTTTACGCTGCTGGTGAGCTATTGGGGGGGCTTTTTTATTTTAATTACCCCGGTGGTACAGGACTTACTTCTGGCGCTGTCTTTGGAAGAATAGCCGGCACGAATGCAGGCGCCCAGAATATTTCATAAAATTCAAAATGGTTTTAGGGTCTTAGTTTTATGACAGAACCGATTTTAGTGGGTGGAAAAGAAATATTAGGCAGTGGACCAACTTTTTCCACCCAAAACCCAGAAAATGGTGAGCTTACTGGTGAATTTTCTAGCGCATCAACTGCAGACCTTGAGAAAGCTATAGAGGCTGCACAAAGCGCAGTTAATTCTTCTTGGCAGGATACCTTACCCCATAAACGGGCAGCTTTATTGAACAGGACTGCCTCACTAATTGAACGTGATGCTGAGAAACTTGCTTTTTTACAGATGAAGCAAAATGGAAAAACAATACGAGAGTGTAGGTCTCAAGCATTATCTTGTGCATCAATTTTCCGATATTTTGCGGCTGTTTGCGAAACGCAGGAAACCGCTATCACAACCCCACGTGCGAACTGTTTGTCAATGATAGTAAATAATCCTTACGGTGTGGTANGGCTCATTACTCCGTGGAATTCTCCACTGACTATGGAGGCCCAAAAACTTGCTCCGGCATTAGCTGCAGGTAATGNCATTATTTTAAAGCCTTCTGAAGTAACTCCAGGAATTGGTATTGCATTAGGTAAGTTGTGTTTAGAGGCAGGGTTTCCAGAGGGNCTTATAAACGTATTAAACGGTTCTGGAGAAGAGGTCGGATTGCCAATTGTTCGCCACCCTANNATTAAAATGGTATCTTTTACTGGAGGAACTAATACTGGTAAGTCTATTGCGCGNATGGCNGCTGAAAAATTAATGCCTGTTGCTCTAGAGTTAGGAGGAAAATCTCCTCATATTGTTTTTGCTGATGCAAATCATAGAGAAGCTTTAGAGGCAGTAGCAGATGGCATTTTTGCTTCAATGGGGCAGTCGTGTGTAGCGGGATCAAGACTTTTTATTCAACGAGAAATATATGAAAGTTTTATCTCTGAATTAATTATTTTAGCAAAGAAGTATGTAATAGGTAGTCCAANATCAGATATAACACAATTAGGTCCTTTAGCTTCATTTAGTCACCGTGATAATGTTGAAAGCTATGTCCAGAGAGCCATTGAAGNTGGTGGTGATATCCTTTTGGGGGGAAGAAGACCAGCAGGCTTTGATAAAGGAGCATATTTTCTTCCCACAATCATCCAGGGTTTGAATGTGGGTTCACGGGCATACGATGAAGAGATTTTTGGTCCAGTTTTAATTGCAATTCCATTTGATGATGAAAATGAGCTAATCAAGCTTGCAAATAATACAGTTTACGGCTTGGCTTGCGGTATTTGGACAAAAGATTTTAAACGTGCCTGGCGAGTAGCTAAAAAAATCGATTCAGGTACAGTTTGGGTTAACTCTTATAAAAACCTCTCAATTGCAGATCCTTTTGGTGGAATGAAGGAAAGCGGGTTAGGAAGAGAAAAAGGTCGACANGGGCTGAATCTTTATCAAGCCCAGAAAACTGTTTCAATAGCGTTATAGAGTATTGAAGGAAAGGGTATGTATAACTTAGCTACGATTGGTTTTATTGGTCTTGGTGTGATGGGCGAGCCAATGTGTTGGAATATAGCACGTAAGCATAATGGTAAGGTAATAGGCTTTGATATAGATAGTAATGCATCCTTAAAGCTTGCAGAAAATGGTGTAAAAATTGCTAGCTCTCTTGAAGAGCTCGCGACTCAATCAGATGTTATTATTCTTTCTCTTCCGGGAGGGAAAGAGGTTGCCGGTCTTTGTCAAGAAGGAGGGGAGTTAGCCAATAAGGTGAGGGCTGGACAGGTGGTTTTAGATTCCTCAACTACTCCACCAAAACTTTCGAGGGAAATACATAAAATATTTGCAATGAAAGGGGTTTCTTTTGCTGATACGCCTGTTGCCAGAACTCGTCAGGCGGCAATAGATGGTGAGCTATCTATAATGGTTGGTGCAGAGGAATCTTTGATGCTTAAAATTAAGCCAATATTGGAATATGTGGCTAGTGATATAATTCATTGTGGTGACGTAGGGGCTGGGGAAGTATGNAAAATATTGAATAACATGGTTCTATTTCAGAATATTGCTGCTTTTTCAGAGGCATTATCAATAGGGAAGAATTCAGGGGTAAACTTNGATGCACTTGTTGATTCAATTTCTAAGAGTTCAGGTGATAGCTTTGCGCTAAGGAATCATGGTGTTAAGTCAGTTGTGCCTGAGAATTTTCCTGAAGGAGCTTTTTCCGTTAATTACGCAATGAAAGATTTATCATATGCCTTGGATCTTGCATCTGAGCAAGGATATAAAGCAGAAGGAGGAAAGCGAATTCAGAACCTATTTGAAAAAGCTATAAGTTTAGGCTGGGGTGAACTTTATCATCCAGTTATTAAAAGAATTATAGAAAAAGAAAAAACTGCTCAGTCTAACTAGCAACTTGTCAATTCCTTATGTTGTGCTCTAAGAAGTTAGTGCAAAAAAGATCTAAAAGATAAATTAATACGTATGNTATGTATTATGATCACAGTAAAGGTTGGATATATTAAAAGTTTAGCCTTAAGGTAGGTTGTTTTAAATATTTTTATAGAGTCCTAAAGTTTGAGAGTTTAGTGCCTCTATAGGCAAACAAAACGGGGGTAAAAAGGCATGTATAAATCTGCTGCAGGTGATGAATATTTCGTTATCGATAGCCACATGCATATGTGGGACGGAACTGCTGAAAACCATAAAAACATTCATGGAAAGCAATTTATAGACTGCTTTTATGCCTATCACTCTGCACTTAGTCCATCAGATAAAGTATGGNCTAGAGAACGATTTGATTTATGTGAGGTTGAGTCCACATATAATGATATGTTTGTTAAGGGTCATGTGGATGTTGCCATTTGCCAATCTACCTACCTGAGAGATTTTTATGTAAATGGCTTTAATCCAATTGAGCGCAACTATCAGCTTGCTGAAGCTTATCCCGATCGTTTTATAGTAAATGGAGCCTTTGATCCAAGAGATGGAGAGGCAGCACTTGAATATATTTCTTTTCTATCAGAGAAATATAATTGTAAGGGAGTTAAACTTTATACAGCTGAATGGAATGGATCTTCTCGTGGTTGGAAACTCTCTGATCCAGATGCTTATAGGTGTTTCGAGTTATGCGAAAAACTTGGTATAAAAAATATGCACGTACATAAGGGNCCTACAATTACACCGCTTGATAAGGACTCATTTGATGTTGCTGATGTTGATCATGCAGCAACTGATTTTCCAAATTTAAACTTTATAATAGAGCATTGCGGCTTACCAAGGTTGGATGAGTTTTGTTGGATAGCTGTCCAAGAGCCAAATGTCTATGGTGGTCTGGCTGTTGTAATGCCTTTCATGCACGCTCGCCCTGGCTATTTCGCAGAAGTTTTAGGTGAGCTCCTTTTTTGGTTAGGTGAGGATAGGCTGCTTTTTGGAAGTGATTATGCTATTTGGACACCAGAATGGCTTGTAGAAAAGTTTGCTGCTTTAACTCTTCCAGAAGAAATAGAGAAAGAAAGAGGAATTAAGTTGACCCCTGAAGTTAAAGCTAAGATTCTTGGTCTCAATGCTGCTCGTTTATATGATATTGATGTGGCTAGTGCCAAAAAGAAACTAGCTGCGTAACTGACTGTTTAGAACTTAATTTACAATGAGAAGCGCAAAAGCTACTGAGGTTTGGGAAGCCTTATCAACTGTTTGTGACCCTGAATTAGATGAGCCAATCACCGATCTTGAATTTGTTGAAGAGGTGGTTGTGGCTGGTTCTGGAGATGTAACAGTGCAGTTCAGGTTACCAACAGCTTGGTGCTCACCAAATTTTGCCTGGTTAATGGCGACTGGAATAGTCACTGAAGTGGGTAAATTGGACTGGGTAAAAGAAGTGCGTCCAATACTTAGAGACCATATCTTTGGTAATAAAATAAATGAGGGTCTAACTTTGGGAAACTCGTTTGAAGAAGTCTTTGGAAATGAGGTCAGTGGCAGTATAGAAGAAGTAAGAAAAAAATTTGTTATTAAAGCGTTTCAGCGAAGACAAGAATTAGTTATCAAAGATTTGTTAAATTACGGATTAGAAGTTTTTGAACTTTTAGCAATGACCTTAATTGATTTAAGTGATTTTAATTTCAATAATGAGAATGCGAATAAAAATCGGCTACGTTATATAGAAGCTCGTGGTAAGTTTACAGTTGAGAATACGGCAGCTTTTATCGATGAAAACGGTGAGAAAATACACCCTAAAAATTTCCAGCGCCGAATGGAAAAATTACGTTCTACAAGGTTAAATATGGAATTTACAGGATCTGTATGCCGAAGTCTTTTAAAAGTTCGTGATAAGTCAGAAACTAGTTAATCAAGCGGATCTCTTATTTTATAAGTCTTAGCTAGTTAATATAAATACTCGTTTTCGTGAAATATTTTTCTTCAAAAGCTTATTTTTTTGAACGCCCTGGTCTGTTCAGTAAGCGCTAACTCAGTCGGTAGGCGCTCCATGCTTGATGCCCCATAAAAACCATGAATGTTTTTGCAATTTTGCAAAATGTAATTTGCGTCCTCGGGCATGGCAATAGGACCCCCATGACACAGTATAATGACATCTTCTCTTATTGATTTAGCCGCACTAGACCAGTCATCAATAAGACTTACGCATTCTAATAATGACCGTGAAGTTTGAGCTCCTATATTACCACTAGTAGTTAAACCCATATGCGTAACGATGATGTCAGCACCAGCTTCAGTCATTTTAATTGCATCTTCAGAACTAAAAACATAAGGAGTGGTTAGCATATCTGCTTCGTGTGCCAAGGAAATGAATTCTACTTCTAGGTCATAGCTCATCCCAGTTTCTTCAAGATTAGCCCGAAATACACCATCAATAAGTCCAACAGTTGGAAAATTTTGCACTCCTGCAAAACCAAGCTCCTTCAATTCTCTTATAAGTTTATTTGGGTTCATAAATGGGTCAGTGCCATTTACTCCAGCAAGTACAGGTGTGGATTTTACTACTGGGATAACTTCAGAAGCCATTTCTTTTACAATTTCATTAGCATTACCATATGCTAATAGACCAGCAAGAGAGCCTCTTCCTGCCATTCTGTAACGACCTGAATTATATATGACTATTAGGTCAATTCCTCCATTTTCCTCGCATTTTGCAGATAACCCAGTTCCAGCTCCTCCACCAATAATTGGTAATCTATTTTCTATCATGTCTTTAAATTTAGACAGAAGCTGTTTTCGTGAAAATGTATTCATAATTTTTCTCCAATAACATTTTCCCAAGCTTCGGCAAGTGCATCAGCAAAACTAGGGTCATTAATATGCATCGGTAATGAAATTAGTCGGTGTTTGTGACTATTTAAAATATTTGATTGAAGAGATTCAAACAAGGCAGCATTTGCTTCTTGATCATAGAATATTTGACCTTCTGAATCTAAAATAGAGAAGCCTTTCTCTGGAAACAAAAAACTAAATGGTGTTTTAAAAAGATTTAACTTCTCTGCAATGAATTTACCAATTTTTATGCATTCATCAACATTAGTCCTCATCAAGGTAACGTTGGCGTTATGAACATAAAGTTTACGATCTTTGTAACGCGCAGGGACTGTTTCCTTTGCACCAAAGTTAACCATATCTAGTGCCCCACATGAACCAACATAGGGAAGACCAGATCTAGCCAGCCGTTCAAACCTATCTTTTCCTGCTGCGAACACTCCTCCTGCTACTAAGTCACATACTTCGGTTGTGGTGACATCTATTGAGCCAACTAACAGATTTGATTCTGCGAGTTTTTCCATTGATTGACCGCCTACTCCAGTTGCATGAAAGACTAAACAGTCATAAGTATCCCCGAATTTTTTTCGAAGCATATCAACGCATGGGGTAGTTACTCCAAACATTGTTAATCCAAGGGCAGGGGCATTAGTTTTATTAACTGGAATATTATGGTTCATCATTCCCGCTAATGCATGTGCTGCATTCCCTAGGACTTTTCGTGAGATTGTATTGAGACCAGCTACATCAGTTACAGAATAAACCATCGCTATATCATTAGGACCAACATAGGGAGCAATGTTTCCCGAACCAACAGTGGAAACCATTATTTTTGGTAATCCAACAGGAAGTTCACGAAGTGCGGCGCTAACAAGGTCAGTATTCCCACTACCACCCGCACCTATAACTCCACCAATATCCTTTGCCTGTTTAATAAAATGAATCAGAGATTCCTTCATTTTTGCAATAGCAGCTCCTCTATCATCCGAATCAAAACTATTTTGACTTTGTTTGGGGAAGTATTGAGCTATTTGTGAGGGTTGTATTGAAACCCTATCGTCAGGTGTGTAGTTAGGCGAAGTAGATACATCAACCAGGCAGCTTTCAATCCCACATTTTGATAATAAATCGGATAAATAGAGTAATTCAGCTGATTTTGTGTCAAATGTACCAATAATATAGGCTTTTTGATGGTCCTTTAGCATTTTCAAAATCCAGTATTTAATGGATGTTTAATCTATTTTGTCTAATATTTTTAAAAAAATTAACAGGAAAATAATTTAGGTGCTTGATTCATTGCGTCTATAGCCGTAGTGTGCGCTTTCGTTTTTCGGTCGGAGGAATAGAAATAATTCATCCTGTTACACTAAAAGTATATTTTTACGATCGGATTTAAAAAATTTATCGTATTGCCACAATCTTAGGGAGGCAGATCGAATATGTCAGTGGAAAATGAAAAAAAACGTATGCTAAACGAGCTCTATCGCTTGTGGGGCATGCATATGTCAAAAACACATACAGTGTCACGTCGTGATTTAATCAAGGGAATGTTTGGCCTTGGTCTTAGTGCTACAGCAATTGGCATGATAATGAAAAATGCTCCTCTTGGAGTAAAGCGTGCTTGGGCTGATGGTCACAGTGCTGAAGACCGTGCTGTTAAAGCAGCCAAAGCTCTTTACGCTGGTGCATCTAAGAAAACAATAAGTATTATGCACCCATCTGGTTCTGGTGGAAATATGGCTCCGTTCACTGAGGAATGGAAAGCTTTAACAGGTTTTGATGTTGAGCTTATTCAGGTTCCAGTGACTGAGACTCACCAAAAGGGAATGCAAGAGGCTGTTGCAAAGACAGGTCGNTACGACCTTATGTTACCAGCACCTTTAAGTCTTCCAGATTATGCTGAGTCAGGTTTGGCATTGCCTCTTGATGATTACTTTGAGCAGCATAACCCAGAGATTTTCAATGGACCTAATAGGCTTTCTTACCCTGTGTCTGATTTCGGTCAGAAGTATAATGGTAAGATTTATGGTCTCTACTGTGATGGTGACTGGTGGCTTCTTAACTACCGTGCTGACAAGCTTGCTGAAGCCGGTGACAAGATTGATTCGCCAAGATCTCTTGCTGATACATGGGGTCGTTATGATGAATTGGCTGCTAAATATACAGATAAGGCCAATGATTTCTGGGGAGCGTTNGAGTATAGATCACCATTCTGGAATAAGTTCCATTGGATGACTAGATTCCAGTCAAAGGGTAAGCTTTATTTTGATGAAGATATGAACTCGATGGCAGATAGTCCAGAAAGTATCGCAACGGTAGCTGAGTTGGTTGCTCTGCAGGATTATATTCCTNTAGAAAACTTCAACTACGGATTTACAGANAACTACGCACAATACTACAAGCAAGGGCGTGGCTTTATGGAATTCGGCTGGCCTTCCTTGTGGCGATATTCAGCTGATGTGGCTGGTGCTGCTTCTGTAATTGGTAAGCGTGATTCAACAGGAAATCCAACTGCAATGGGTATTTCCAAGGTTCCAGGAACAGTTGTTAATGGAGAGCTTGTCCGCGCTGATATTATGCCATTTGCATGGGACTTCGTGGTGAGTGCTCACTCAGAAATTCCTGAAGCATCTTATCTATATGCCCAGTGGTTATGTGGACCAACAATGTCCCAGCGTTCAATACCTAACGAAGGTGGTTACTTTGATCCATGGCGTAACAACCATTTCTTAGAGCCAAATGAGTTGTTCTTTAACGCTTATCCTGGCGACTTCCTCAAAACTTCATATGAGGCAGTGACTGACGTGTGCCCAGAAATCATCTTAAGAGGTGGTTTTGAGTATCATAATGCTATCGATGTGAACTTGTCGGCAGCATATACAGGTCAGAAAACTCCAGAAAAAGCTATGAAGGACGCTGCTAAAGAGTGTAATAAGATCACTCGTCGTTTAGGCAAAGACAAGCAGAAGGAAGCATGGCATAACTTGGCCAAGATGTACTCAGAGCCTATGCAAAAGGCTGCTGGCGTAGCGAATTGGTCATAATCCGCACCTGTATTGAGTGTAAACAACTANTCATTTGATAAGGGTTAAGGATAAATATGTCTTCCTACCAATCAACTAGCGGGACTTCCCCGGCTGCAAAGCCTGGGAGGTTCCGCCGATTTGATCCAAATAGNAAAGTCTTAATTGGGCCGTTACTAATAACTCCAATACAGATTTTACTTATGGTTCTACTTGTATTCCCATTTATGTTGGAATTTTTCGTCAGTTTGACGGAATGGCAGCCAATATATGGTGATATATGGACAGCTCTCGGACAGGTGTTTACAGAGCCTATTTACCAGGGAATAAACTATAACTACTTGGTAACCGATGAGCCTAGATATTTAAGTGCTCTTNGTAGAACTTTATCTATTTCAGTTCTTTCGCTCTGTTGTGAATTTCTACTTGGATTGGGAATGGCAACTATTTTCTTAAAGTCATTCATCGGAAAAAGAGTATTTTTTACTGCACTATTAACACCTATGATGATTATGCCGGTGGTTGTAGGCTATACTTGGTATATGTTATTCCAATACAACGGTCCAATTAACCAAGTTNTTGGTTGGATCTCTGGTTATCCTGCAGGTAGTGGCGGGGTAGAATGGTTGAATTCGTCAACTCCCGCATTCTTTGCGGTTGTTGTCACTGAGGTATGGCATTGGACACCACTATTCTTTTTAATACTTTTATCTGGGTTGAACTCTATACCTGCAAATCCGCTAAGAGCAGCGACAGTTCTAGGTGCTAGTAATTCAAAGATCTTTTGGACAATAATGCTACCGAATATGAAGGGTGTGATAATNATAGCCTTTGTTATTAGGGGTATGGAAGTAATTAAGCTTTTCGACGAGGTGGTTCTTCTCACCAAAGGTGGGCCTGGGACCTCCACTGAGACTATAAGTGTATATTTGTATAAACTTGCTTTTCTTGATTTCCGAATTGCTTACGCTGGAGCGGCAGCATTCATAGTATTAATTATTACAGTTGTATTGATAAACTTAATGCTTAAGCCAATACGTTACCAGCTGTTGGAGGCTCGTTAGATGCCCGGTCAAAGATTTACTTGGTATAATGGTATCGGGCTACTCCTTGCCCTAATATTTGCCTTGTTTCCCGTTTTGTGGATGCTTTCCACTTCTTTTAAACCGTCAGATGAATGGGTAAAGGTTCCCGCAGTTTGGGTTTCAGGAAAGCCAACCATTGACAACTATTTAACTGTCCTTGCTCCGGAGGTTCTCTTGGAAGAACGAGGGGGGTTAGGTCAGTATGATGAAGAAGGGAATCTACTAGAACGAGATGCCGGATCTGGGTCTGCTGGTGGGGCAATGGCCGACTTCTTAACNAAGTCAGCTTGGCAGTCTATTTATGGTTCCTTAATTTTAGCATCGGGTGGAACAGCTCTTTCAATAATTGTAAGTTTAATGGCAGCCCTTGCTATAGCGCGCTATAGGTTCGGTGGGAATTTCACGCCATTTTTTATATTATCAGCTCGAATGTTCCCGCCGGCAGCTATCGCTGTTCCATTTGTAATAATGTTTAGTGATGTAGGTGCGAGTGACACATACTGGGGACTTATATTAGTATATGCTGCAGTTACTGTCCCATTTGCTACCTGGATGCTAAAAAGCTTTATAGATGACTTGCCGCATGAGATTGAGGAGGCGGCGATGATGGATGGGATGTCGAGATGGAAGGCCCATTTATTAGTTACTGTACCTCTAATTAAAGGAGGGTTAGTAGCAACCACGCTCTTTATTTTCATTCTTAATTGGAGTGAGTTTCTATTTGCACTGGTTCTTACATATAACAAGGTTTCATCTATACCAGTTCAGATGGCAAAGTATTTTTCAGCAACGGAAGGTCTACTTTATGGTGCACAGGCAGCGCTTGCCACCGTATCAATTATACCGTTGGTAATTATTGGNTTCTTGATCCAGAAGCATTTGGTCAGGGGTCTTACACTTGGCGCTATCAAGAGGTAATAACGAATGTCTAACACTAAGCTAGAAATCGTTAATCTTCGCAAGGAATACGGAGATCTTGTGGCGGTTGATGACTTGTCTCTGAGCGTTGAGCAGGGTGAAACTATGGCCTTACTCGGTCCCTCTGGTTGTGGAAAGTCTACAACTCTGAATATGATAGTTGGGCTAGAAACTCCGACTAGTGGAGACATATTGATTGACGGAAAATCTGTTGTAAATACTCCACCCGGACAGCGCAATGTTGGTTTGGTTTTTCAGGATTATGCAGTTTTTACAAACATGACTGTAGAGAAAAACCTTGCTTATGGCTTGAAAGTCAGAAAAGAGCCCAGAGAAAAAATCGCTCAAGAAGTTGTAAGGGTAGCTGATTTTATGGGTTTAAGTGATAAAATTGATCGTAAGCCAGNCGAGCTTAGTGCTAGTGAATTACAGCGAGTTGCAATAGGGCGGACCCTCGTTACCAATCCNGATATACTTTTGCTTGATGAACCATTAAGTAACTTGGAAGCCGATGACAGAAACCGAATGAGACGAGAGTTGCGTAGTATTCAGGCAGAAACTGGTCAAACAATTATTTATGTTACCCATGATCAAATCGAGGCTTTATCCTTGGCGCATAGAATAGCAGTAATGAATTTTGGTCTTTTAATGCAATACGACACTGCTGAAAATGTATATCAGCATCCTCAAAATAAATTTGTTGGTAGTTTCCTTGGCAATCCCCCTATGAATTTCGTAGAAGGGGTGCTGCGTAAAGATGGTGAGAAGACTTTTATTGAAAACGGAAACGCAATGCTTCCTATTCCTGCTGAGGTAGGCAATAGGGCAAAAGGCGACGCCGGTCTGGTTGCAGGCTTTAGGCCTGAGACTCTGACTGTTACAGAAAATGAAGAAGAATTTTCTTTTTCTACCGAGGTTTTGGCTGTAGAGCCACAGGGACCAGAATCTGTAGTAACAGCCAAATTTGGTAATACACAGGTTAAAGTAGTTGTCCCAGCAGATTCCTCTTCTGCAAGCGATGGAAAATTAATTTTAAAGCCAAATTTCGATCTCTTGGCGTTATTTGATCCTGATTCTGNGGTCCGCCTTGTGGCACAGGGAGGTTAATGGTGACCGCACCACTATTAGAACTTCGTTCAGTATCTAAGGCCTTTGGTAACCTTCAGGCCCTCGATTCTATTGATTTACAGGTTGAGAAGGGTTCATTAATTGTCCTTCTTGGTCCAGCAGGAGCAGGGAAAACAACATTATTACGCTGCATTTCCGGTCTAGAAAACATTGACTCGGGTGAAGTGCGTATTAATGGTGATGATGTTACACGTTGGCAGCCAAACCAGCGCGATATAGCAATGATCTTTGATAACTTAGCCTTNTATCCTAATAAGAATGGATATGAGAACATAGCTTCTCCATTACGAATAGCTAAAGCTCCTAAGGATCAAATAAAAAGTAAAGTTGACGAAGTGGCTGCTCTACTAAAAATAGAGCATATTTTACAGCGTACTCCCGGCACCTTCAGTGGAGGTGAAAAACAAAGGGTTGCACTTGGTAGAGCTATGGTTAGAGATCCACATTTCTATCTATTAGATGAGCCGCTTAGTAGTCTTGATTTTATGCTGCGCATAGATCTTCGTACTGAGTTAAAAAGGCTTCAAAAAGAATTAGGTAGAACGTTTGTTTTCGCTACACCAGACTATACTGAAGCCTTAGCATTAGCAGATCAGGTTGTAGTCATTATGGATGGTAAGGTNGCCCAGAAGGCACCTGCACAACAGCTATATGATTTTCCTGCTACTAAGGAAGTAGCACGGTTTGTTGGAAATCCATCGATGAATGTAGTTCCTGCTAAAATAACAAGTGAGGCAGATAAACCGTCACTATCTGTAGGTGGGTCAGTTATAGCATTAACAGACTCAGATAAGGAAAAACTNCCATCCAAGACATCTGTAGAAATTGGGCTCCGACCGACGGCGATCACTCTACTTGAAGGTGATCAAAATGCATCTGCAGGGCATGCTAAATTAANCGGGAAAGTAAACGACCTAGAACCACTTGGCATGCATACGACTGTAGGGATAGATGTGGGGGGTGAAAGTCTAGTATTTACGGTAGAGGGTGTTAAGGACTACCAGGATGGAACTCCTATTAGCGTTTCTATCGATACTAGTGCACTTCATTATTTTGACCCCGATTCGGGCAACAGACTTTAACGCGAGAGTAAACTATCATGGACGGTAAAGGATTGGCTGGATTACCAAAAATTATATACGATTACGTTAGGGCCACTAACGAACGATCGAGCTATGTTGTTGCTCTAGCTATATGTCTAATTTCTCTTATTTGGATGGTAGAATTGTTGCCTGTGGAAGGCTTCCAGAGTGNAGTAGGTGTAGGATTTATCTACTTTGTTACGATGATTTGTATGACTTTAGTCATTCGTCCCNTNTTACCAATNGCATGCAGACTTGCTTGCAGGTTGATGCAGAGTAAAAAGTAGTCAATACATAACTATCTCCCTCTAAAAGAACGAAAACTTTACTCACCTAAGTGGTTAATCCATCCAGTAATTATGTACTTCTCATCATCAGGGGCTACTAAACCTNTGTGTGTGTGCGTAAAACTTCCTGGCCATATAACAGTTTTACCTTTTCGGGGCTTGCAAGTGAATTCTTGAGTGACAAATTTAGTTCCTCCTCCTTTCTTAATTGTATTTAAATAAGTCATAAAAGCGAGTGCACGATGGGATATGTCTCTACTGCTACTTTCATAATGTTCTCCAAAAAAAGCAGCTCCTGGAGAATAACGTTGTATTTGAGGAGGTTCTAAGAATCCTAATTTTCCAGTAGCACTTTGTAGTATAGGGAATTCTCTCATATATTCATTTAAGCACTGCATCAGGTGTTCNCGATATAACTGCACTGTACTTGCATATAAGTCGACAGGTAAGCATGCAAAAGTAACATCCTCTGAGTCTTTCCAGTCTTTATCTACGCCACGCGCACTTCTTCCGGGACTTGCAAATCCTAGCTTTTTTGCATCGTTGAAACCTTCTATGAGAGTATCACAGAGTTTAGGGTCTGCCATTCTATACTCACGAATCCATTTCATTGGTGAATGTCCTAATTATTATCTTTAGAAATTATGACTATAGAAGTTTGTGTAATATTTTATCCACTGCGTCGGCGTCTAGCTGNTTCTTCAGAGNTATCTCTAGAATCATTTTTATGTTTATTTATTTTAATTGTTTCACCAGCATTTAAAGCCTCATTAGTTTCTAATGCTCTGCGGAAGTCTGACGGTGATGGGGATGCTCCCATAGAAGGATTAGCTTTATCAACTTGTTGGCGGATGAACTCTTTCCAATCACCATCAGGTGAGTCGCAGCCTATACCAATACGACGAGCAAGCCATATAGATACACCACCTGTAGCCCAAAGACTCTCCCAATTTTCAAGATTAGAAAGTGCAAGTTTCCANGCTCTTTTACGTGCACGACGACGAACCCACCTTAGAAAACCCAGAAGAATTATAGCGACTGCCGCACCTAAACTCAAAAGTGCTACGATAAGGGGAGCGAAAGCAAAATCTAATATAAGAGCTAAAAACATCAGAGTACTTGGAATCAGAATATCAGGCCAACTGAAAGCAGGTGATCCTGGTCTTAAAAGAGCACGATCNTAGAAGCCAATAGAAATAGTTCCCTTTTCTAGTGCTTTTTTTAAACGTTGATAACGTTTGTCATCCATTATACGGGCTCTTTCCCAACCAGTTTTATTTTCAGATGTTGTTATTAATTATTCACGTGCGTAGCCCAGCTTCGCGCATTAATGGCAATACTTTTTCTCCAAAATATTTCATTTCTTCTAGGTAATCTAACCAAGATACAATATACCCTTCAACACCAAGGTTTGATATTTTGAGCATTTCATCTACTATTTTTTCGGGTGTACCGACTAGAGGGTAAGAACCCCATCCTGCTATAAACCTTTCACCCATTGCTTTTATAGCGTCCTTATTATCCCCATAGGAAAAGTTTTCCCCCAGCATTAAGTCTATTATTGTATTCGTAGCTCCCCAATCACCCTTATCCACGATGTTTTTATATAGTTCATTAGCCTCTTTCTCTGTATCACGGCAACATATAAGACCATAGCTCATAGTGCTGCATTTGCGATTATATTCATTAGCACGTTTTGTGATATCATTTGCAGCTTCTGCAGCCTGTTCAAAAGTATTTATCGATAAAAAATTATAATCAGCGTGTCGAGCGGAAAAGTCACGTCCTGCAGGAGAGGATCCTGCATTTATNACTATTGGCCGTGGATTCTGAATAGGCTTTGGNGAGAGAAAGCCTTGATCAACTTTATAAAAATCACCTCTATGGTCAAAGTCATTTTCAGTCCATAACCTATTAACAACCTCCATCCATTCATTAGCCATTTTATACCGGTCATCATGTGGTAGCTGTTCTACACCAAACATTTCCATTTCTGGTTTAAACCANCCACATACAACATTTAGACCGAACCTCCCTTTAGATATTTGATCAATGGTTGCAGCCTGTTTCGCAGCAAGGATTGGATGCACTGTTGGAACGTGTGATGTTGCAAAACACATAATTTCTTTGGTGTTACACGCCATAGCAGTCGCCCATGTATAGACCTCCATGTTTGTACCATTAAATTTTGTCGTTCCACCAAAGTGACGCCAACGTCCTACTGGCACTAACATTTCAAACCCTAAATTATCTGCTAGTTGGGCAATTTTTACGTTGTGCTCATAAGTTGGTTCAAATGTAGTTTCAGCATGAGTTATAGTNCANCCATTTGAGCAATTAGTTCCAAACACACCAAGCTTGAATCTATTTTTATTTAAGAAAGATATATTATCTTGGCGATAATCTGATGAATTAATAGAATCTATATTGTCNTTAGACACACCTCACCTCACTTTTATTAAAACTCACCTTATATTTTCTATATTGCTTTAAGTTTCTATTTTATTTATTTGCGTCCTTTAAGGCTTGCCAGACACGTTCTGAGGTCACAGGCATCGCTGGAAGTGATGCTCCTCTCTCGTGTAATGCATCGGCAATGGCATTCATTACAGCTACTATACTTCCAACTGTTCCGGCTTCGCCAGCCCCCTTTATTCCAAATGGAGTGTTTGGACTTGGAACATTATAGTTTTTCAGATGAATCAGTGGAAAGTTATCTGCTCGAGGAAAACAATAATCCATAAAAGAGCCAGTTAACATTTGTCCGTTGTAATTATCATAAATTATTTCTTCAAAAAGTGCTTGACCAATTCCTTGGGCAACCCCACCGTGAAATTGTCCTTCTAAAAGAAGTGGGTTTAATGCTCGACCTACATCATCAGCTATGTAATAGGTCTTGATTTCAATAACTCCAGTATCTGGATCAATTTCTACTTCACATATATGGCANGCATTAGGAAAGGTACAATCTTTAGGNGCTGCTTTTGCTAAAGCNGATANGCTAATAGGGAGTTNTGTGCTGNTAATTTTATTAATATTTTNAGCTAATTCGTGAATGTTTATACTCAGATCTGTNCCTTGAACCACAAAATTACCATCAGAAAAATGAATATCCTCTANTGCGGATTCGAAGGAGNCTGCAGCTAGTTTTTTTCCTTTTTCTATAATTTCTATTGATGCTACTTGAATAGCTGTTCCACAAGTTGCAGCGGATCTAGATCCAAAAGTTCCAATTGCCTCTTGGATTTGATCCGTGTCCCCAAACTCAATTTTAGTTCTTTGAGGATTTAGNCCTAAAAATTCACCGGCTAACTGTCTAAAAGCTGTTTCGTGACCTTGACCATGGTTATGAGACCCTACAGTTATTATTACATCTCCATCATTTGAAAAATTTATGTCAGCTACTTCATGCCCAGGAGTTCCTTGAGGTCCATTTGCTATTTCTACAGCGTAAGAAAGTCCCTGACCCAGAAGTCGCCCACGTTTTTTTGCCTCATTTTTTCGCATTTCAAGTTCATCATTGTTTACTAGAGATAAAGCACTATTCATCACGCCTTCGAAATCACCACTGTCATATGTNAATGTAAGCCCGGTATCAAATGGCATATCAGAAGCGCGCACCATATTTCGNCGTCTTAGTTCTATTGCACTAATGCCTATAGACCTTGATGCAATATCTATAATACGTTCTATGCAATATGTTGCTTCTGGTCGACCAGCTCCACGATAAGGTGCAATTGGCTGAGTGTTTGTAAATACCCCACTAATATTTACATCAAAGGCACCAATTCGATATGGACCCGAAAGTCCACCAATATTGTTAACCATTATGTGAAGGGCAAAACTATCAATAAAGGCACCAATTGCGCAGTACATATTGACTCTCAAGCCCAGAAATTCACCATTATTGCTAAGAGCCAGAGCTACTTTAGCTATATTATCACGAGCATGGTGATCTCCTAAAAAAGCATCGCTTCGATCAGAAATCCATCTTATAGGTTTCCCAACCATTTTTGACGCCCACAATACAAGACCTAGTTCCCTTTGCACTGAAGCCTTTAGACCAAAACCCCCTCCTATATCCGGGGATATAATTCTAAGGTCTTTTGGGTCTATTCCTAAAACATTGTTAGCAATTTCGTTGCGAGCAAGGTGAGGAACTTGTGTTCCAGTTTTTAATAAATATTTTCCGTTTTTCTCATTATAAAAACCGATTGCTGAGCGTGTTTCCATTGGCGAAGCTATAACTCTAGAAATAGTAAACTCATCTTCAACAATATATTTAGCATTTCCAAAAGCTGTGTCGGTGGTTTCTGAGTCTCCTAGATGTTCAAGAAAACATATATTAGTTGGTTCTTGTTCCCATACTTTTGGTGCATCTGGAGACATTGCTTGTTTAATATTCGTTACTGAAGGGGAAGCTTCTACCTCTATATTAACTAATTCACAGGCTAATTGTGCGGACATTTCATCCTCGGCAATAACAAGTGCTAGAGCCTCACCGATATGATGGATAGAAGATTCTGCTAAGAGTGTGTATTCTGGCTCAAAATTTGGAGTGCCATCAGACCTTGTTCTTTTCATAAATGATTTGATATTACCTATTTTGTCTTTTTTCGCATCATCACAAGTTAATACGGCTAATACGCCTGGAACATTTTTTGCAGCAGTAGTGTCCAATTGGACTATACGCCCAGAGGCATGGTTCGAACGAACGACTTTTGCGTGAGCAAGATTATCTATTTGAAAATCGCTTACATATTTGCCGTTTCCTTTTAAAAAACGGTCGTCTTCAAATCGTGGTGTTGCATCACCAAATCGGAGTGTTTTAATTTTACCCTCCATTACAGACCCTTAAAGAAGTTATCAACAAAATTTATACCCTTTTGGAATATCCATATGAGTACAGAATATATTTTATAAATATTGATAATTAAATCCAGAGAATAACTCTTATTTAGAGATATGGATGGTGATCAATACTAAAATGAAATCTAGAAAAATGAGGAAGCCGTAGAGGATATCAAGGGAGATCGGAAGAGCAGATTGGCAAGGAACTTACTGCACTCGTACTATCCCCTACGGCTGGCAAAGACACGGGTACTGTCTCATTAACTTAGCCAATATAACTTATACTTCTGATACCCAAAAATGGATCACAATAAACAATTTTTTTGTTACATTTTTCATAAGACTATGAAATTACGTCAATTTTGTTGTTGTCTATATATATGGGTATTATTGTAGATATTAAGTTTTAGAGAACCCAAAAATCTATAATTTATAGTATTAAAGCTCATAGGAGTAAGCACGAAATGACTATTGCCGTAGGTCTGGGTCTAATGGAATTTCCCTTTTCATCAGCCAACTCATACTGGGAATGGGTAATGATGTGTGAAAATGGAGGTGTTGATTCCATATGGCAGACGGATAGATTAGTCTCTGAACAGCCTTTTCTTGAGTGTGTAAGTGCTATGGCTGCAATAGCTGGTGCTACAAAAAGAATTAAATTTGGTATGAATGTAGTTTCAGTAGGGTTAAGAGACCCTCTTGTTTTAGCAAAACAATGCGCAACGATTGATATGCTAAGCAATGGCAGGTTTTTACCAGGTTTTGGCATAGGAAGTATTAAAGCTGCTGACTGGAGGGCTACAAATACTGAGACTAAGAGTCGTGGAAAGCGTACAAATGAAGCCCTAGAGATTATTTCACGCCTCTGGAATGAAAAAAAAGTTTCATTCAAAGGAGAGCATTTTAATTATTGTGGAGCTACTATTTCTCCAAAGCCAGTTCAAAGCCAGTTGCCAATGTGGATTGGTGGGTCGAGTAAAGCTGCGATTGAACGTACAGTTAATTATGGTACAGGGTGGCAGGCAGGGCTTGAAACTCCAGATGAGGTTTCGCCCGTTATTAAAGCTATTAAGACTGTATTAAAGTCTAAAAATCGTCATATAGAACATGACCACTATGGAGCTTTTTTCCCGTTTCATTTTGGCTCACCTAATAATAAAGCTGTTCAAAAGACATACTCTTTTTTTAGTAATCAATTAGGCATTGATCCTTATAGCAGAGTCGTAGTTGGAGAAAGTTCTGAAATAATGGGAAGAATAAATAGTTTTGTAGCAGCTGGCGCTTCTAAATTAATTCTTAACCCAATTGGTAAAAATGATGAGGAAATATTTTACCAAACAGAAAAAATAATTTCAGAGATTCTACCGTTAATAGAAAAAAATAATCAAAAGAGAGTTAAATAGCCTAACTCTATATTAATAACATTTAGGTAAAGGTACGAGATGAAAATCAATAAAATAGAGACAATCTGGTTTAAGGATAAGCCTAAACTTGTTTTCCTCCGAATTCATACAGATGATGGTATATCTGGAATCGGTGAGACTTATGAGATGCCAGCAGCTTTTGAAAGCTATATACATAGTGAAGGTGCAAAATATTTGCTTGGTAAGTCTGCTCTGGATATTGATAAGCATTGGACTCATTTTTATAGAACTCCTAGGTTAGCTCTTGGTAAAAGTCTAGAGATTAGGGTTTTATCTGCTATTGATATGGCTCTTTGGGATATATTAGGAAAACATTTAAAACAACCGATATACCAACTCCTAGGGGGGGCATGCAGAGAAAAAATACGAGTATATAACACTTGTGCAGGATATGATTATGTTGGAGATTCTGGATTAGGATATCATGCTACTGGTCAAGGTCTAGATGCGAATCGCCCATACGAGGACTTGCACGCATTTTTACATCATGCTGATAGCTTAGCAGAAAGCTTATTGTCAGAGGGTTATACCCAAATGAAAATATGGCCTTTTGATCGTTATGCAGAGAATAATAATGGAAATTTTATATCACTTGAAGAGCTGAAGCAGGGTCTTGAACCGTTTAGTAAGATAAGACAGAGTGTTGGAGACGAGATTGATATTGCATTAGAATTACACAATCTCTGGAATTTGCCTTCTGCATTAAAAATAGCTAACGCCGTTGCTGATTATGGTGCTGTTTGGTGTGAGGACCCTATTCCAATGGACAATATAGACTCTCTTGTTGATATGCGACAAAAGTGTTCGATTCCTATATGTGCAAGTGAGACTGTAGGAACTCGTTGGGGGTTTCGTGAAATGTTTGAAAAAAAGGCTGTAGATATTGTGATGCCTGACATAACTTGGACTGGGGGAATAAGTGAAGCAAAAAAAATTGCCGCAATGGCAGAGTGTTATAATCTTCCAGTAGCTCCACACGATTGTGTAGGACCATTAACTTATATTTCAGGTGTTCACCTCTCTATGAATTTGCCTAATGCGCTTATTCAAGAAGTGGTGAGAGCATATATCAATGGTTGGTATAAAGACCTAGTAACTGATCTTCCTCGCATTGATAATGGCTATGTTTTTTTACCCGAGGGTTATGGACTGGGAACAGACTTAAATCCAGGAATTTTTGAACGAAGTGATCTCATGTGTAAAGTAAGTCATATTTAATTGAGCAAGAGGTTAGAAAGAATGTAATGAGAAGTGGATACTACAAGATTAACACTCCATGGTACGAGACAAAAATCTTAAACTGCACTTTTTGTGGCAAGGTTTTAGCTAATAAATATTGGTATGATAACCGTTTCTCTGATCATAAATTTTGCGAGCAGAGTTGTGCTAATACCAAAAGAAATCTGAGATCACGAAACAAAAACAATGTTTTAAAAAAATAAAGGGAATCAATTATGGAGTTAATAGGTATTGATACCGGGGGAACTTTTACAGATTTGGTCTCTTTGGATACTCAGAGTGGCAATTTGTCAGTTATCAAAGTGCCATCAACTCCGGACCGTCCATCCGAAGCACCCTTAGTTGCACTTAAAAAATCTAGAGTAAAACCAGACAACGTTGAACGTATTGTTATAGGAACAACTATTGCGACGAATGCTCGATTGCAGAAACATGGTTCAACTGTAATTTATCTTGGTACATCTGGACACCAAGATGTACCTTTAATTGCAAGAACTGACAGGAAAGAAGCTTTTAACCCTGCCTGGCCTAAGCCTGACGCGGGTGTTCTACGTAGACATACAATGGGGGTGGATGAAAGAATAGATCATAAGGGTAATGTTTTAAAAAAACTAGGTAGAGATGAGTTAATCCGTATAGGTGATTGGGTAGAAAAAATTATACTTTCTGACAAATCACAAGACTGGGCTTTAGCAATAAATTTTCTTTTTTCTTATCTTAATCCTGTTCATGAAAAGCGAATAGGTAAATATTTATCTAAAAGATTCCCTAACATACCGATCTCAATTTCACATATTGTGGCTCCAATTTGGCGTGAATATGATCGGGCAACAACAGTTATTACTGATGCTTTTATCAAAAAGGTAATTGGAGAATTTAGTAGAGAAATTGAAGAAGAAGTAAGACAAATAGGTTTTAAGTCTCCACTTTCATTAATGAAATCAAATGGTGGGCATGCGGCAACTGATAAAATTTCAGATGTTCCAGTTCAGATGCTTTTATCTGGACTGGCTGGCGGTGTCATAGCGGGAAAGAGGTTTTCAATTGATCATTCAAATGGAAACTCAATTACACTTGATATGGGTGGGACAAGCGCTGACGTTGGACTTATTGAGAATGGTGATTATCGTTCAACTAGTGAGTACGAAATAGAATGGGGAGTGCCCGTAAATGCCTTATTTATTGATTACAAAACTATTGGAGCCGGTGGAGGCTCAATAGCAAGTATTGATAGTGGTGGGTTACTTAAGGTTGGTCCTGAAAGCGCAGGTGCTTACCCTGGACCAGCCTGTTATGGAAACGGCGGACGAGAACCAACTGTAACTGATGCTAATGTAGTTCTTGGAAGACTAGATCCAAATTTTTTTCTAGGAGGAGAAGTTAATCTAGAACCAGAATTATCTATGCGTGCTATCGAAAAATTAGGACGTAAGATAGGGCTTGATGTCTATAATACTGCATTAGCTATTCTTAGTACTGCGGCAGCAAACATGGCAGATGCGATCAGGTTACTCACAGTTGATAGAGGTCTAGATGCAAGGAATTTTTCCCTGATCTCTTTTGGAGGCGCAGGTCCTTTGCATGCCTCGGAAGTGGCTAAGGTGCTTGGTATCGGGAAAGTGGTTATCCCGCCACATCCTGGATTATGTTCAGCTCTTGGAACTGTTTTAACAGATCTTAGGGTTGATAGAGCTCGAACGGTTTATCATCGTACTGATAATTTAAACCTAGAAAATATATCGACCCAACTAACGTCATTAGTAGACGAAGCAAAGGATGAAATTAAACGTGATGGCAATACAGGCAATGTAGATGCTGTAGCTTATCTGAATATGCGTTATCTGGGTCAAAACTTTGGTGAGCTTATTCCTATTACGGGTATACGAATTAACAATCGTACTATGCAAAAAGCAGTCCGTGATATGAATTCAAAACATATGGAACTGTACGGTTACTCAATGGAGGATAGAGTAGTTGAGATAACTGAGTTAAGAGTCATCTTACTTGGGGGAAAGTCTGTCGTGGCCAGTTTGTCAGCTCCGAAAAAGAAACCTTTAAGAAAATTTTCTACTAGGGAAGTATATTTTGAATCTGAAGGTTTTATAGATACACCTGTATACAGAAGGGAAACTATTGGTTTAGGTAAAAAGATAAAAGGACCTGCTATTATTGAGGAGATGGATTCTACAACTCTCGTTCATCCCGGTTGTTCACTACAGATTGGAGTAGATGGATCTCTATTAATAACCCACTCAAAAGTATTTGTTGGTAATACAATCCGTAATAAGGATATTTTTAGTGCTAAAGATCCTGCAACTCTAACAGTAGTTGACAATGCTTTAAGAAATATTTGTGATGAGATGGGCAGTGCGATGATACGTACGGCTTATTCTCCTATATTCAGCGAGTCCAGAGATTTCTCTTGTCTTTTATTTGATCGTTTTGGTCGGATGATAGGACAAGCTGAAATGAATCCAGCGATAATGTGCGCAGGTTTGCATACCGTCCCTCATTGTATTGAAGAAGTAGGAAAGGATAATTTTTTCCCAGGGGATGTGGTTGTTCATAATGACCCTTATCGTGGACAATGTCATATGCCTGAGCATCTGCTACTTAAGCCTGTTTTTTTAGCAAAAGAACTAGTTGGATTCGCGGGCAATATAGCACATATTGGTGAAATAGGTGGCATGGCTATTGGATCTTTTGCTTCTACAGCTACTGAGGTTTTTCAAGAAGGTCTTCGTATTCCTCCAGTAAAATTAATGTCTGAAGGTAAATACGTCAAAGAAGTCTGGCGTATCATGATGGCAAATCATCGTACTCCTGATGCAACTTGGGGAGATTTCCATGCAATTCTTGGTTCTTTAAATACTGCTGAAGATCGACTTCAAGGTCTTATAAATAGATATGGGTTACAGAAATTTGAAAAAATCTGTGATACTTTAATAGATCATGCAGATAAGTGGATGCGCAACCAGATCAAACGTATACCAAATGGGACTTATACCGGACAAGATTATTTTGAAGATGATGGTGTAGTAAGAAAGAGGTATTATTTTCGGTCAGAAGTGCATGTATCAGACAGAGATATAGTGATTGACTTATCGAAGTCAGACAAACAGGCACTTGGTCCAATTAATGTTACTTACGTTGCTACGGCGGCAGCAGGGTGCACAGCAGTATTACAGAGTATAAAAACTAAGGGTGTTCCATTAAACTCAGGGGTATTTAAGCCTATAAAAGTTATTGCCCCACCTGGAACAATCGTAAATCCAATCTTCCCAGCTCCAAGTGTTGCTGGTAATACAGAAGGTCAACCACGAATTATTTCCTGTGTTCAAATGGCTATGGCTAAAGCTTTACCAGGAGAAGTGGGTGCTGCTGAAGGTGGAACAGCTTGTAATCTTTTAATGGGTGGGATTCACCCGGATACTGGTGATTTCTGGGCTCATTATCAACTTGATGGAGGTGGATGGGGTGGACGTCCTGACAGAGATGGTAACAACGCACAATGCATTCCACACGGCTCTACGATCAGAAGTACTCCTTCAGAGGTTTTTGAAACTAGATATCCTTTGCGAGTGTTGGAATACTCTCTAAGAAATGACTCGGGTGGTGCAGGGAAGTTTAGAGGGGGATTAGGTGTAAGGAGATTATTCGAGGTTACAGCCCCCAGTATTACATTAAGTGCATTACTGGATAGGACAGAGGAAGGACCATGGGGACTTCTTGGGGGATTGTCAGGGGCTCCGGCAGCCATTCTAGTTAAAACACTAAAAAGTCCGAAATTCCGTTCGTTTGTGGATGAATTTAACACTGTAAGTCCAACAAAATTCATCAACATCACATTAAACCAAGGTGATCAACTATTGCTTCTTGCACCTGGTGGCGGGGGCTATGGAAATCCAAGGAAACGCAATAAACAATTATTAGATAACGATTTAGCTGATAGGTTTGTAACAGCTAAGAGTCAAAGAAAACAATATTTAAAGTAGACTATAAAGAATTAGTGATTAAGTTTTTTTATATTTCTTTGACTATTGAATATTGGGATTATTAAGGGTGGGAGCTATGTATGCTAGAATATATAAAGACAGCATCAAATGATGGTGCTGTTGAAGTTATACTTAATCGTCCCCAAAAATTAAATGCTTTATCAGAACTATTAATTACTAACCTTACCAAAGTTATAAGAGAAATTTCTAGCTTGGATACATTACGATGCGTTGTAATATCTGCTGCTGGTAAGGGATTCTCTGCTGGAGCTGATATTGATGAGTTAAAAAATCTTAATTATAAAAATGCTGAGATATTTATTCGTCATTTACATGGGGCCTGTCAGGCAATTCGCGATTGCCCAGTTCCAGTTATAGCTAAAGTGCATGGGCCATGTATTGGTGCTGGACTTGAATTAGCAGCTAGCTGTGATCTGAGATGCGCTGCTGATACTTCCACTTTTTCCATGCCAGAAGTTCAAGTTGGCATCCCTTCAGTGATTGAGGCTGCCTTACTCCCGCGTTTGGTGGGCTGGGGTAAAGCATCAGAAATTTTGTTCACGGGAAAAACATTCAATGCAGAAGAGGCTATGAAATCTGGTTTAGTAGAGAAATTAGCAAGTCCCTCAGAGCTTGATAGGGCTGTAGAGGAATGGATAAGATCAATAGTATCTGCAAGTGCTTCAGCAATTCGTGCTCAGAAGAGTCTCATGCATCAGTGGGAAAAATTGATGCTCGATGATGCAATCGAGTCTGGCGTTTCATATTTTAAAGAAGCGTATAAGAAGAGTGAATTAAAAACTAACTTTAAATAATAAACTATTAAGAAATTGTATTAAGTATGGGGTATTAATTATGAACGAAAGTAGCAATGGGTTTAGTCTTGGTCACCAAACATTTGTAGATACTATAAATAAAATCATCCCAGAAATTAAGGATGATGAAGGTCAAATCCCACATGTTTTAAATGGGATGTTACATGCTGTATTTCATGCTACTTATGCACTTGCACCAGATAGAGACATTGCAGAGAAAATAATTAGTGGTGCAAAAAATCAGGTGCTTATAAGTTTAGAAGCAGAACAAAAATGAAAAAGGCTGAGATAAATAATTCAACACTCGATTGAGCGAGAGTATAATCTTACATGTTTTCCAACATATTTTCTTTATTTGAGAATTCCTCCTTAAAAGCTCCATTAAGTGCGTGTCTCTGTGTACCTCCTATGAAGGGTCGTGCTTATTACCCAGATGGTTTTGAAATTGATTACAAAACTGCTTATTCAACAGTTAAAGCATTACAGGAAACTTATAGTAAGTGCGGTTATGGAAATAACCATCGGGTCGCAGTTCTTCTCGAAAATAGACCTGAGTTTCATCTTCACTGGTTAGCTTTGAATGGGCTAGGTATCAGTATTGTACCAATAAATCCGGATTATAGAGAAGATGAGATTATTTACTTACTCAATCATTCAGAATCTTCACTATTGATTACAATTCCAGAGAGATTCTCAGACTTAGTAGATATCAAAAACAAATGTGAGTTTGAGTTTCCAGTTGTAGATGTTGCAAATTTTCATGAAACTTTACGTGCCCCAAAAACAAAGACTACTAAAGTGCAGGAAGAATTAGATTCTGAGGCAGCACTGCTTTATACCTCTGGGACAACTGGAAAACCTAAGGGTTGTATTTTAACAAACAGATATTTTTTAAATGCTGCTAAGTGGTATTTAGAAGCTGGAGGGTGCATGACCATTGAATATGGTCAAGAACGGTTACTGAATCCACTGCCTATGTATCACGCAAATGCGATGGCGATAGGAAGTATGGCGATGTTTGCATCAGCAGGGTGTATTGCAATGCTTGATAGGTTTCACCCTAAAACATGGTGGGAGGATGTCGTGAATTCCCAAGCAACTATTATACATTATTTGGGAATAATGCCGCCTTTATTACTCAATCAGAAGCAGGGACCCTTTGAAAACTCTCATAAAGTTAAATTTGGAGCTGGCGCGGGTATTGATCCAAAACACCATGAGATATTTGAAAAACGCTTTGGTTTTCCTTTGATAGAGGGTTGGGGTATGACTGAGGTTGCAATGCCTACGTGGGCAAGTCATGAACCCCGGTTAATAGATACACGTGCTTTTGGTCGGGCTCTCTCAGGTTGTGAAGTGCGTATAGTAGATGACCAAGATAAAGAGCTAGCATCAGGAGCTCCGGGTGAATTAACAATACGAATGACTGGTGAAAACCCTCGTCAGGGTCTGTTTTCAGGTTATTTAAAAGATGATGATGCTACTAGTCATGCATGGCGTGGAGGTTGGTTTCATACCGGTGACACTGTAGTTCAATCAGCAGATGGAATGCTTACATTTGTTGATCGTTCCAAAAATATTATAAGAAGGAGCGGGGAGAACATAGCTGCGGCAGAGATAGAAGCATTTCTTCAATCAGATGATGCCATTGCCCAGGCAGCAGTGATATCTGTTCCAGATGATTTGAGACAAGAAGAGGTCATGGCTTGTATAATCTTAATGGAAGGTATTACTGGAGATATTGGAATAGCTATGGATATTCAAGATCGTTGTTTAAATGAAATGGCCTATTTTAAAGCACCAGCATATTTCATTTTTGTTGATAATTTACCTGTAACTAATACGCAGAAAGTAACTAAGGTTAAAATTTTTCCCAAAAATGTTGATCCAAGGAAGGTAGATGGCTGCATAGACTTAAGGTCTAGAAAAAGAAAAATAAAAACTAAGCCATAAATTTCTCAAAAATTTATGAGCTTAAGTATCACCTAAGACCCATTTGCCTCATAATTTGTTTAGGACGTGGTATCTTTGAATGAACTTCGGCAAGGCTTTCAATCCGTCTTAAAATTTCATCGGAAAACTTTGATGTTTCTCTTTCGTCAATATTTACATGAATTCCCACTGATTCATTTAGGCAAGCGGTAAAGTTTTTTGATTCATGGTCTATGTAATGAAGAAAGTGGAGTCTTTTTGTGTCGTAGTCTAGTAATTGTGTATTTACGACAACAGGATCTCCTTCAAGAAGTTCACGTAAAAAAATAACTCTCATATCAAGAGCAAAGTTTGATCTATTTTCTTTTTTTATATACGCAGCACCCATACCCAGATATTTAAAGAAACTGTCAGTTGCTTGATCACCGATCATTACATAATAAGCTACATTCATGTGACCATTGTAGTCTATCCAGTCAGGTTTTACACACGTTCGATGTAAGACCATAGGCTTATTTATCATTATATTTACCTATTTTTATAAGTTAGTGTTTTAACACTTTAATTAGTTTTAGGCATGACCGTGACTACTACTTCGTTGCGTCTAAAAATAGGCAGAGTCCATGGAGGGTCGTAAGAATATGTAGTTGGCTTACTGATGACATCCCATGAAGAACTCTCAAGTTCTTGAAGCAATTCCATACCCTTCAAAGTAACTATATGTTCGTTTGTAGATCCATTGAAACGTAATACTGCTTGTAATTCTGCAGGTTGTTCTAATAGGTAAACTTCTGAGTTTGTTGGCCTAGGAGCTTTTTCTAGACTAAGGTATTTTGGCAAGAAAAACCTCATTTCCATATGTCCCTTGCTATTACGCACAGATTCAACTGGAGCAGTCATAGAAATTTTTTCCGATATACCTGTAGATTCAATAGGAACAGTCATATCTAAGCTGGTTTTACTTATATTAGCACCTGANATGTAGTCAAAGAGTCGTCTAAAAGCAACTCTACGACCTTCATTATAGTCAGCTATATCAACCGTTGTTCCTACAACAATTTTGGGAGGTATTTCACGGATTTGTATATGTGTTTTAAGTTTATCGATGATTACGTAAGAGGGTTGTTCATAGCCAGATCTGATACCGACAACAGAACAGCCAGCTAACAAGGATGCTGTGCAGAAAATTAAAAAAACTCTTCGCATAATAGACACTTATACGCTTATAACTCTATTTTAGTTTACTTTGATAACCCTATTATTTTATAACGTTAAAAGCAAAGTTTATATAAATATCAAGTNACCTTTCCTTCAGATAAAATAATACTTCTTGGATTCTTGATTTTTATAAATGGCTTCGTTCCATCAAAAACAAAGTCCTTAAAAACTATTTCAGCCACCTTCTTATGTTGAAACTTTCTGAGTATAACATATTGAGTTTCTAAGGATGATAATTCACCAACTATGTAACTAAAGCCATTAAGTTTTACTAAGTCGTGAGCATATTTTCGCATAGCTTGATATATGCCCCTACCACAAAAGTTTTGATCAACCGCACCCATATCAACAAAAGCAAACTCNCCGATATGTAATCTTTGTTTTTTTGTGTATTTGCGGCACAAGTTTTCTGTAATTGCAACAATGGGTGCAAGGGTGTTTGAACTTTTATTGTTGAATGAGTAAATATATTTCATAAAGTCTGTTACCATTAGGCAGCCTAAAATCTTATTAGATACTGTCTCTATGGCACATACTGAGAGCCCTTCCCTAGCTATGTCGCTAAATGAGGGTCTCAAATAATTCTTATATTCATTTAGTTCTACTGCTAGCGTACGATGAATCGTACTTGATGAACAGAACACTTTTGCAGCAATTTCAAATGCTGGTTCAATATGTTGTTCTTGGAGTGTTTTGCAATGGATTTCCATGACTTAAAGTTTAAAACATTTGCTATCTATAGCACAATTTGTATTTATAAATATTTTAAGCAACTTAGATNTANTGTTAATGCAAAGATTTTTATAGAAATATAATCACTTGTTCTAATCTTGATGAATAATTTAAGAATTAACAAAATAATATGAATTTATTAAAGAAAAATAATCTTATATTTTTTCTCGGGGTTGGGGGACTAATTCCATTTTGGGGTCTATCTATAGTTNCGATTTTTGATGATACGCTCGTCTATTTAGTAACGGAACTTCAGGTTTTTTATGGTGCAGTAATACTTTCATTTTTAGGGGGTGTTCATTGGGGCGTCCAACTCGTTAAAGGGGAAAAGACTAATTGGAAACAATTAGCTTGGGGTGTTTCCCCCTCATTAATCGGATGGTTAGCTTTATCATTACCAATAAAATGGGGCATTATAGCTTTAGTTATAGGACTTGTTATAAGCTTAATAGTAGACTTACGTTTTTTTAATGCACCATCATATCATTGGTATAAGCAGATTCGNCTATTACTGACAATTATGGCAGTTGCTGCCATAATTATTAATTTAATTCTCTCCTAGGTTGCTTTGCCTTACAAGCTANTTTCAATACCTAGTTTATTGATAAAACGGATAGTCCACCCTAGNAGGCAAGTTGTTTTTCAAATATAGATTGCAATGTTTCTTTAGATGCAACTCCAGCTATTCTAACGTCGTTATTTATTATAAATGTTGGCACAGATGAAATCTGGAAGAGTTCTCGTCCACTTATGAGTTGACGCTCGCATTCACTTTTGAAACGTCCGGACGCTAAGTCTAATCCNAACTTATNAGGGTCCATACCTATATCAGCAGCACATGACTCTAAGATACTTTGCTTTCCTATATCTAAGCCATCTTGAAAAAAAGCGCTAAATATCCTGTGATTATACTCTTTAGCTTTCTTTTGAGCTGAGGCAGCAATACTTCCTTCGAAGGCAAGCCTTGTATATGGCTGGGGNGATACATCTGGTAAAATAATNGGAATACCCATGGATTTTGCCATGGGATATACAGAATGTTTCCAGGCTTCTTTGAGGTACTGACCTTCTGGCTTCAATGTGGGAGTTGGNTATGGACGCAATTCAAATGGCATCCATTCTACATTTATATCGGCGCTTTCCAATGAATCTATAGCCTGATTTAATGGCTTTTCAGCCAAGAAGCAAAAGGGGCAAACATAATCNGAATATATTTTAACGCTTATATGCATCATATTAAAATTTCAAAATCTTTATTACTNATTTTTATCGNACTACCAGTGAGGTNAAGATATGGATNATGNTTNTTAATCGGTTTTAAATGGTTTTNCAGTTGCCCATTTCTTAACTTTATCTTTAATAGGAAAAACATATTTTTTTGAGAATAAAATCATTGGNATAGAAAATAAAAGAAGATTTGCNGGCCAAATTAACATNCCCCAATAATTAAGATCAAACTTAAAAATAGACCAAAGTGCTGGGGCAGATGTACCTATAATCCATATGCAACCCCAAAGAATATTGAAGAGGATAAGAAAAAGGCATAAGAGAAGATTTTTTATTATAAGCATGAAAAAGATATGAACTATAAAAATGTCCCCATCCCATATAAAGGGACTAAGTTATTGATTATAAATGATAGAGTGGTGGGCGCACAAGGATTCGAACCTTGGACCCGCTGATTAAGAGTCAGCTGCTCTGCCAACTGAGCTATGCGCCCACACTATGAAAATAGACCGTAGTAGAATTTTGTTTATACTCCAACCTCTGTTACAAATTTAGTTCTCATAAAAGCATCTAAACCTTCTATCCCACCTTCTGAACCATATCCAGACTCATTTACTCCTCCAAATGGGGTTTCAGGTGTGGCTACCATAGGGTGATTGATTCCTACTAGACCTGTATCAAGAGCTTGCTCAATTTTGGCTGCCTTATCCCCACTTGATGTGAAAACATATGATGCTAAACCAAAAGGTAGAGAATTCGCACGTTCAACTACTTCATCAAAGCTATTAAAGTTTGTCATTGGAGCCAAAGGTCCAAAAGGCTCTTCTATCATAATTTTAGCTGTGTCCGGGACCTCTGATAAAACCGTAGGTGCATAAAAGTATCCTTGATTTCCTATTCTATGACCACCAGTTTCCACCTTGGCTCCATGATCTTTAGCATCTGTGACAAAGTCTTCCATTATTGGCAAACGCCGGGAATCAATTAGTGGTCCCATTTGGATTCCGTCATCAAGACCATTACCAACCTTTATAGCCTTAGTACGTTCTGTGAATCCCTCTAAGAATTTCTTATATACATTATCGTGAATGTAAAATCTTGTTGGAGATATGCATACTTGACCAGCATTACGGAATTTAAACCCACTGGTGACATTAATTGCATTTTCTATATCAGCATCTTCAAAAACAATAACTGGGGCATGACCTCCTAGTTCCATTGTACAGCGCTTCATTGTATCAGCTGCTAGTTTTTGAAGGTGCTTACCGACAGGAATTGACCCTGTGAAGGACATTTTACGGGGTATCCATGATCCAAGAACATGCTTTGAAACATCATCAGGAACACCAAACACAATATTAAGTACTCCATCTGGCAAGCCTGCATCTTGAAAACATCGCGCTAAAGCAATTGCAGTACCAGGAGTTTCCTCACTAGGCTTTATAAGCATAGAGCAGCCTGCCCCTAGTGCACCTGCAATTTTTCGTATTGAGTTTGTGCCAGGAAAGTTCCAGGCAACAAAAGCACATGCAGGTCCAACTGGTTCTTTAATTACCATTTGTCTTGCACCAGGGAAACGAGACGGGACGAGACGACCGTAGGCTCTTTTCCCTTCTTCTCCGTACCATCGCGTTACATCAATAACAAATCCTAATTCAACTTTAGCCTCTGCTAAAGGCTTACCCATCTCCATAGTGAGGGTTTTAGCTATATCTTCTTTGCGATCTTCCATCAGTCTTGCCGCTTTTTCCATAATGGCTTGTCGTTCTAAAGGTGTTACATTTTTCCATGTCTCAAAACCCTCTGCACTAGCTTGTAAGGCATTATCTAGGTCAGATTTAGATGCATGTGGGACCTCTCCAATTATTTCTTCAGTAGCAGGATTTAATAAGGGTTGGCTTTTCCCTTCACTACCTAGGCACCACTGGCCATTAATTAACATTTCTATTTTTTCTGAATACATAATGATTTCCTAAGTTGTGTGTTTTTAAATATGACAGTTTTATAAAAACTCTAGCTATTATTAGGTTATAAATAACTTTGAGACATTACAGCTTTATACTCGTATTTATTATAAAAAATTGTTTTATTGTAGTAATATATAGATTCTAGCTTGGTTTGTAGCTTTTTGGTGTGAACTGAAGCCAAAATTTTGTAATTGGACCAACAGTTCGACCTTGATGGTCAAAGCTATCTTTGCGTTCGATAGCTCTTTTAACCATATGTCCACCAATCCATCTAAAGGGTTCATTTGGAAAGTCTCTGTTAAGAGGACGAACTAGTGGACAAGATGTCCACTCGTCTTCAAGGTCTTGAACAAGTGAAGCTAGAATATGGCTACCTACTCGAGAAGGTACTATCCCAGCCCCAGAATATCCATAACCAAATACAATGTTTGGGCACTTAGGAAGCCGACCAAATGTTGGCAGTCCGTCTATTGTGCGATCTATTGGTCCACACCATGTCCCTTCAATCTCAACATCCTTAAGAGAGGGGTGATAAGCTGCTAAAATATTTCGAAGCTGGTCTTCTGATCGGTAGGTATTTTTTGGGCAGGCATCAAGCCTATCTCCAAAGGGTAGCCACCCACCAGATTTAGTCAGCATAACTCGCCCATCTGCAGTTGGTCGAATCGCCTCTATAAAAGTTCTAGAGTCAGTAAATCCAGGTGCTTTATCAAATCCAATTTCACTAAGTTTTTCAGGTATAGGTACAGTCATTGCTGCATCTGTGAACATGACCATAGAGGAACGTCTTAGCTCGGGTATAGTTAGTGACNAGCCATACATAGCAAGAACAACTTTTCTGGAGGTGATTATTCCAGCAGGCGTTTCGACTTTAGGTGGGGTTGTTCTACCAAGTTTGGTCATAGGTGTTTTTTCATAAATTCTTACGCCTTTATTGAGTGCAACTCTTCGCAGACCACGTACTAAGTTTCCAGGGTGAATCATGACACTTGCTGTATCGATTACACCTGCAATTAAGGCATCAGAGCCTGTCATTTCTTGAATCTTTTGTTGATCTAGTAATTGATAGCTATGAACTTGAAAAGCTTCCATAAGTGATAACATTTTATCCCAATGACCAGATTGTTTTTCACATGTGGCGCCCCAAATAGTGTTTGCTTGACTGATTTGTGTATCAATTCCATTTTCGTAACTTATCTTTTTAATATCATTAATGGCATCAATTGATGCCCGCCCGATGTGTATGGCCNTGGAAGTATTACTCATTTTTTCAAGAAGCGGGAGTTGGAGCCACATTGGGAGAGCAAAGCCNGCATTTGCTGAGCTAGCTCCAGCCCCACAAATATCTTTTTCTATAATAGCTATATCTAATTCAGGGTCACGGTTCTTAAGTTCAATAGCAGTCCAAAGTCCAGTATATCCACCACCTACAATAACCACATCAACTTTAAGGTCACTATNTAGAGGTGTGACAGTATCNTNATTTTCAGAAAGTAAGGCCTGTTTTAGCCATGGACTTTTCATTCAATAGACCCGTTTATTTATTTATCTATATTTGTGGCAAAACTTCACGACCAATAAGTTCAAGTTGTTCTGGTAGTTCTTCAGATGGAACGATACAAAGTATTACAGATGTAGATCCCGCATCAAAGAATTTTTCAATATCATTTATGCAATTTTTNGGTGTGCNAGCAATTGTNAGAAAATCTAACCAATCATCTGGCATTTCAGATTCTAATGCCCTAACCCCACCTTTATCTATAATTGACTTTGTCTCTTCACTAATATTATAGACATCTGAGATATAGGTTGGTCCCATTGCGTTCAAATAGAATGCTGTTGCTGCNCTAACATCTTTTCTTTTCTGTNGGGTATCGCTTCCTACGGATGCTAGCACATATGTAACCATTTCAAAGTTAGTATTACCTCGCCTCTTTGCTATTCTTTGGTGCGCAGTTTCTACGTATTTAGGNCCACCAAGAACAGAAACAACCATNCCATCAGCAATATCAGCACAGAGATCAATAGATTTTGGTCCTACAACCCCCGTTAAGACTTTAACTTCAGGGGCAGGGTGCGTTAGAGCTACGTGGTTAAAACCAAAATACTCACCCTTTTCTGTTATTTCTTTTCCTGAAAGGAGCCTTTTTACACTGGTTACACTCTCACGCATCGAGGTTAGGACTGACTTAGGGTAAAGGTCCATTTGCCGGATCCAGGCAGGGACTCCGTGACCTATCCCGAGTGTAAAACGTCCTGGGTGTGCTCGAGCAATTGTTGAGGTTTCCATAGCAGTAACACCAGGATGTCTTACAACTGAAGAAACTACTCCAACCCCGACATGAATTCGAGTTGTTGCTTGTAATGCCATTGCGGCGGATGCAAANCCAGAAATCATAAAGTAATCTTCTGCGAACCAAAGTTCATCAAAACCACAGGATTCTACTTTTTNACTAAGAGGAACGATGTCTTCCGGGGGAACATCTCCTAGGATAAACACGCCTACTGGTCTACTATGTGTCATTGCGCAGCTCCATAGAGTAGAAGGTTAAATTTTTTTAACTTCTGAACGGACGCTTAAGAAGAGAGGATAGGCTTTNCATAAAATATCTACAACTAAAAGAGAGTAAATCACATGACTATTAATGAACCAAAAGTTATAGTTGAGAGGTTTTTAGGTCTTTTAGCAAACGGTACAAAGGACGAAATAGTAAATTGTTTTTCTGATAATGGTGCTATTGATATGGCAGGAACACCAGATTTTCCTTGGACGGGTCGTTGGCAGGGNAAAGAGAAACTATATGAATATTTTACAGTTATGCCTGCTGCATTAGAAATGTTAGATCACCAAATCACAAAATGGATAGTTGATAGAAATTGTATTACTGTAACTGGAACGGAACATGGTCGTAGNCGNATTTCAGGAAAAGAATACCGTGCAAAATGGGCTTGGGTATTTTANATNCATGATGGATTAATTGAATTTTGGGATGCTTATGAGGACACGCAAGCTTTTGAGCATTGTGGACCATGGAAATAAGAAGTGTTTTTTTTAGTAATGCATAAATTGGGAATCTGTATAGTTTCTATATTATTGGTTACACTTATATTTGTAAATTTATCAGCGGTTGATGTATTGAGTGATAATTGTAATCATTCNTCAGAAAACAAAATTTGCAAAGAAATNTCACTTTCAGAAGNTATTAAGGTAAATGANTATTCTANGAATATATCTANAGAGTTCTCTAATATTCGTANAGAAATCGAAGCAGCTACCCAAAAAGCCNTAAAATCAGCAGAGCGAGCAGCGGCTGCAGCAAAANCTGCTGCTGCTGCCAGTCTTCGACTAAGTAATTTGCTTAAGAGTATGGAAGCTGAAAAATAGATATTTCTATATTTTCATTTTTCATTTGCCAGNAGACTTGTAATTTAATTGAATGAAATATTATCATGNTTTTATAATCTTATATCAATATTAAGTATGGGAGATAATAGATATGGATATTGAAGCGAGGATTCAGAGGTTAGAAGACATAGAAGCAATTAAACAGGTAGTTGCAACATATGCTAAAGCCGTAGACCATAATGGAAACCGTGAAATGTTAGGCAATGTTTTTGCTGCTAATAGTAGTTGGAATTGTGAAGGCATTGGNGGTTGGCAGGGGCATGATGAGGTAGTCGATGGTCTACATGAAACATGTACTTCAGTAATTCCNTGGGCTTTTCACTATATGATGAATTTCATGATAGATGTTGAAGAAAACGGNAAGGTTGCAAAAGCTGAATATTATTTGTGGGAAGTTGCTAAGTTTGCAAATGATGATGGACGAAANNTAGATACTCTTATTGCAGGTTGGTATGAGACTGACTTTGCAAAAGAAGATGATGGTACCTGGCGTGTTACTCACATGGAGCTTAAGTTAAAGATCAATGGACCTGCTCATACAGATTATTGGGAAACACCTATAGCACCATGGGCTGGATAAATTTCAAATGCAAAGGCATTGAATAAGTAATGAAAACCCNGAAAGTTAACACGCACCTTACTTTACCTAATAGTTTTATTGGGGCTACAAGGCAGATTTGTATTGTNACTCCTGACTTTGACNNNACGGTTAGTTCTTATGNNGATTCTTTAGGTATTGGTCCATGGTGGATAAATGAATATACCCCCCCTGATATAAAAGATACTACCTTCAGGGGGGCGCCTGTTAAGCATGGAATGAAGATAGGNTTGGCATGGACGGGCGAGATGAATTGGGAAATCATTCAACCNCTTTTNGGACCCAATATTTACTCAGAATTTNTAGAAAAAACTGGGGGTAGAGGAGGTGTCCATNATATNGGTTTTCTACTNGAGGATTTTGAAACAGGNTGGAAGGAAACTATCGATTCATTTATCTCACATGGTCAAACGATAATACAGGAAGGTGGCTGGAGGGGTGTTAAGTGGGCATATTTTGAAGGTANTGACCCAGCGCAGCCCCAATATGAGCTGATAAGTCGTGAACCTGGGTGGGTACGTCCAGAGCCNATGAGATGGTATCCCCATCCTCCAAGTTAACCAATATTATTTACCTCTTTATCTAATAAGTAATATAAATATTTCACTCAATGCTGCATATTAATGNACTGACACATCGCTTTGGTTCGCGAGTAATTTTTAATAATGCATCTGTGCACGTACCAAAAGGTCACAGAGTTGGAGTTGTTGGTCCAAATGGAAGTGGAAAGAGTACTTTATTTCAGCTTATAGCTAATGAGTTATCCCCAGATTCAGGNGATATCAAGTTGCTAGGNAAAAGTCGACTAGGTCGGGTCTNACAAGAAGCTCCAGCTNGTGAAAAGAGTCTTATTGAAACAGTNTTAGAGGCTGATAAAGAGCTCACTAAATTAGAATCNCAAGCTAAAAAAANACAAGACCCNTCTCAAATAGCACAAATACAACTCCGTCTTACTGATATTGGAGCCCACACAGCAAAAGCTCGAGCAGCTCGGATTCTCGCAGGACTAGGTTTTTCTGAAGATCAGCAAGGGCTTTCATGTGNCTCATTTTCAGGTGGTTGGCGGATGCGAGTAGCNATTGCGGCTACTTTNTTTTCTCGTCCAGATTTATTGTTATTAGATGAACCTACAAACCATTTAGATTTGGAGTCTAGTTTATGGTTAGAAAACTATCTTGAAAAATTCTCAGGTACATTACTTATTATTAGCCACGATAGAGCTTTATTAAACCGTTCTGTAGAACATATTATGCTTTTGGAACAAAAAACATTGAAACTATTTTCTGGAAGCTATGACAGGTTTGAAAAAACAAGGGCGTTAGAAAACGCGCTCCAAGAGGCAAGTAATAGAAAAAAGATTAAAGAACGTGAACGAATACAAAGCTTTGTAGATCGTTTTCGAGCAAAAGCTACAAAAGCCCGCCAAGCGCAAAGTAGATTAAAAAAATTATCTAAGATGGAGCCAGTCACAGAACTTTCAAGGGAGAGAGAGAACAAGTTTTCTTTTCCTCTAAAAACAACTTTGCCATCACCAATAATAAATATGGAATCTATTGCATGTGGTTACGGAGATACTACGGTTCTAGAAAATTTAGAACTACAAATTGGTCAGGATGATCGTATAGCTCTTCTAGGTGCTAACGGAAATGGTAAATCTACATTAATTAAGCTCATGGCAGGAAGAATAAATCCATTATCTGGAGGAATGAATCGAAGTAAAAAACTTAGAATTGGATATTTTTCCCAACATCAAACNGAAGAACTNGAAATACATCAAACAGCCTATCAAATCCTATCTAATAAAATGATAAATGATTCTGAATCACGTGTGAGGGCCCTTCTNGGCAGCTTTGGCTTTCAGGGATCACGANGTGATGTGCAAGTTAAAATGCTTTCAGGGGGAGAAAAAGCTAGATTACTTTTTTGTCTACTTAGCTATGATCAGCCACACATTTTACTTCTTGACGAGCCAACTAACCACTTAGATATTGATGCTCGTCAAGCCCTGGTAAAAGCTCTTAACGATTTTCAGGGCGCAATTGTTCTTGTAAGTCATGATATACATATTCTTGACTTAGTTGTAGACCAATTATGGATTGTAGGTGAAAAAACCTGTAAAGTATTTGATGGAGATCTAGATGATTATCGTCAAATAATGCTTGGAGGNGTTACAAAAAATAAGAAAAAAGATTTTGACTCACAATCAATTAAANACTCTAAAAACTCCAAGCTTATTAAGAGACAGCAGCGTGCAGCTGAGAGAAAGCATACTNCTAACTTACGTAAAAGTTTAAAGGATGCAGAAGTTAAGCTTGAGTTAGCAAGTATTAGGGTTTCTGAGTTAGAAGCATCTTTAGCTAATCCTGAAATTTATCAAGGTTCAACATATGAGATGCTTAGGTTAACTGAAACGTTAGCCGTTGCACGTGAAGAGTTATCTTTTGCAGAGGCTAAATGGCTTGATGTTGAGGAAAAATTNNATTTAGAAATCAAAAATAGCTAATATCGACAAATGACTTTTCCTATGACTTAGTCTCGAAAGTTAAGGTATTGAAGAGGTTGATTTATTGACATNTTTTTTACTAAATCGATAATTGATTGCAGATCATCCCTTTTCTTTCCAGAAATACGAAGTTCATCACCTTGGATAGAAGATTGTACTTTTATCTTAGAGCTTTTGATTTCTTTAATAATCTTTTGAGCTAAATCTCTTTCAATACCAGTTTTGATTGTGCCTTGTTGTCTGACTGTTCCACCTGCAGCATCTTCAGCTTTATTAAATTCNAAATAAGCACTAGAAACCTTACGTTTAGCTAGATGTCCTCGAAACAATTCATGCACTTGTTGAAGTTTATAATCATCATCAGCATTAATAACTAAAGAAACTTCATCAGTACGCTCTATAGTACAATGCGAACCTTTAAAGTCGTACCTTTGGTTTATCTCACGCATTGCAGATTGAATAGCATTATCAACCTCAGGAAGTTGAACCCTAGAAACGATATCAAATGATGGCATTGCAGTTACTCCAGTAAATCTTATGCTGAGGNAAGTTTTATTTTTACTTATAGTTTATTAATTGATTAATACTTTTTTAACAAAAAGTGTTATCAAGTAATAGTCACTACAAAAACTTACCTTCAAAATTACATAAAATAATATTTCATACTTTTATATATTCTTTAAGCGAGTAATCATTATTAGTATCTATAATGAAAAAAGTCACTTTTTCTGTTCTTGACCTTTCCCCAATCCCAGAAGGAAGCTGTGCGCCTGAGGCTTTTGCAAACACATGTGATTTAGCACAGTTCGCTGAAAAAGTAGGTTTTAGTCGTTACTGGCTTGCCGAGCACCATAATATGCCAGGACTCGCTTGTGCTGCTACTGCTGTTCTTGTTGGTCATGTTGCGGGGGTTACTAAAACTATCAAAGTAGGGGCAGGGGGAATAATGTTACCAAATCATTCTCCGCTTGTTGTTGCCGAACAATTTGGCACATTAGCTGCTCTTTATCCAGGTCGAATTGAACTTGCCTTAGGGCGCGCACCAGGAACTGATCAGCAAACAATGCGTGCTTTACGAAGATCTTCTGCATACGATATCAACGATTTTCCTAAGGATGTTCTCGAATTACAAACATACCTTGGGCGGTCTGTTGTTAAACCTGGAACATTTTCTAAATGTACAATCCCAGGACGTGGTTTAAATCTTCCAATATGGATTTTAGGTTCAAGTCTATATGGTGCTCAGTTAGCTGCATCTTTGGGTTTACCCTACGGTTTTGCTTCACATTTTGCTCCGGGAGCACTCATGCCTGCACTTAAGGTTTATAGGGAAACATTTAAACCTTCTGCGTACCTTGATAGGCCTTATGTATTGGCTGGTTATAATGTTTTTGCTGCTGAAAATGATAAGGCTGGAAAGTTTATTATGAGTTCGGCTCAACAGGCGTTTCTTAACTTAAGACAAGGACATCCAGCTCAATTACCCCCACCAATTGAGAACTTTGAGGAAAAAATATCAAAAGTTGAAAAAAATATATTATCTGATGTATTGGCATGCTCAGTTGCAGGTGGACCAGATACAATAAAGAATGGCATAGAAAAATTTATTAATTGTACNGACGTAGATGAATTAATGATAGCTGGACAGATATTTGATCATCAGACAAGAATTAGATCGTATGAGATTGTTTCTGAAATTTTTATTAAAAGGGAAAAATAATTTTACAAGTTNAAATTTTACTTAATTAGAATAGNTAAATTACTTTATTAGTATGCAGAACTCTGGATTTTTCTAGATTGAATTACCAATGATCCAATAATTAAGAGATTAACAATATTAAAAGCNACTGCGTTAATAAANCTTANTGTATATGAGCCAGTTATATCNTAAAGTATGCCGGCTGCCCAAGCGCCTATAGCCATTCCAGTAATAGTTGAAAAGAGTGCTAAGCCTATTCTCCAGCCAGCCTCCCGAGGNGGGAAATATGTNCGAATAATCACAGCATAGGATGGAACTATTCCTCCCTGTGAAAGCCCGAAACATGCAGATATTATATAAAGACCTGTTAAGCTATCTATGCCTAAAAAAGCTATGATAACACACAACTGAAGTGTAGAACCAAGAATTACTGTTCTTAAACCACCTATTTTGTCACAGATGAGACCAGATGCNAGTCTGGAAATAATTCCAAACCCAAACATAAGGCTTAGCATTTCAGCGCCACTTTGAGCTGTAAANCCAAGGTCTGTGGCGTGNGATACAATGTGGGCTTGGGGCATNGACATTGCTATACAACAACCAATTCCTGCACAGCATATACCAAACTGTAGCATTGCTGGAGAAAAGCCTAGTGGTTTTTTAAATCGTATCTCACGANTTTTGGAAGTTTTTTGCTGTAAATGAATTGGTTTACGCCAAAANAATATTGATAAAGGTAGCATTGCTGATAAAGAGATTAATGCAACCCAGTGCAGAGCTTCACGCCAACCATAAGCATCAAACATTATTTGCAGTATGGGGGGCCACAAGGCTCCAGAAAAATAACTTCCAGATATTACAATTGATAATGCAAGCCCACGTCTTGCAGTGAACCAATGAGATATGTCGGATATAACTGGAGCAAAGGTTGCNGAAGAGCCCAGAAGCCCTGCTAATATTGATAGAGATAATATATATTGCCAGAATTGATCTGAAATGCTGGCTAGATATATTCCAATTGGAACACATAAGCTTCCAATAAGTAGTGGTAAAAGAATACCAAATTTATCTGCAAGACGTCCGTAAACAATTCCACCAATACCATATCCAATCATAAACAAGGCATATGGTAATGTGCCGAGTGAGCGCGTTATTCCAAATTCCATAGCTACTGGCTTCAGCCCCACCATCCCTATATACATTGTGGCTGTACCAAGGGTCATTAGCAAAAAACCTGCAACAACTCGAACATTAGCATAAATAGGACTAGAGTGTTCGAAGCCTGGTCCTGANTTGCCCTCTTTAGCTTTTTGNATGGTTANTGAANTACTTTTGTTTTTGTNTATAACGGGTAGATTCATTTTTTGGTTTTTATCTCTTAGATCTGCNATTCGGTANAATTTCTTGTTACTCGTTTGAAATTTTAAANTCTTTTTTTACTGNTGGGTTGATTAAACCTGAATGGTAGGAAAGAGCTAATAATTTATAATCCAGACAACTAGAGTTTTCTAAAGCAGATTCTAGGCGTTTTTCAAAAGCATAAACTTTTGAATCTTGTAAGTTATACTTTAGAGCTTCTTGCCCGAGTAGGAGATAGGCAAAAAAGTCGCAAGCATCAGATATTCCTGAACTTATATCTTTACCATAAGTGCTCTTAAGCAACTTTATTATTGTTAATAAGACTGCATCTGGTATTAAATCTGGATGTACACCAGAAGCTCTAAAGGCACCTGAAAGTTCTTCTAGTCTACGTGAACGACCAAAAAGCTGTAACCCTGGTATTAGTGGAAATCCAAGAATCATACTTTAGGTTTCTCCTATAAATCTATAATACAGTATTATCTTAAAAATACCTGTATGTTAATGATGAAGAAAATAATCAAATTATAGTTTAGAGTTATATGATTAATTCGCAGCACGAATCCAAAAATTTGATTTAATATTATATACTTGTGTATCTGCGATTGAATTTAATATGTCTACGGGAGTTTTATTATGATCCGATTTAAAGGTTCTAAATATCCCTTTATCCATCTACTTACCTTGACTTTTGTTCTAACTATATTTTTGCCAGCTAGCATCGCATTTTCTGGAAATGAAGGTTCTAAAATCACTGTAGCTGGGGCACTACAGGAAAAAGTAGAATTACTAAGGGAAAANAATAAATTGCAAGCACGAGATATGCGTGAGNAGAATAATTACAAAATTAATTTCCTTCGNTCAACTTCTCGGATTNATCAAAAAAGAGAAAGAATAACAAATCNAGTTGAAGCTTACGGTCAGCGNANTAGGAATAGTGCTGAGATGAAAAATATACGTANTCAAAATCAGTTAGAGGCTGAAATTTTAATCGANAAGAATCGGTCTATTGCAAAGATAATTATNGCTAAAGGTGGTATNAAAATAGAAAAAGCCTTACTAGAATTAAATAAAAGCGAGGCAAGGCTTGCTAAAAAACATTTAGAAAATGAAAAACTTTCTGAGTTGATTATGTCCAGGGCAGAATCTAGAGAGGAACTTAAACGCGCAAAGTTAGAAGCCAAAAAACTTAGAGAGCTAGATAAAGCTAAAGAAAAGGAAATAAGCTTAATACATTTGGAAGAANTACGTTCCGAGATCTTAAGAAATCGTTTAGAANTGCGAGTNCAAAGAGAAAGCCATGATTATTGAGTATGTTTATATTAGAACTTTAGTAACATAAAGTTCATATAAAACTTTTANAGAATTGTTTTANTTATGCTACTGGCTTTAAATAAAATAAATTATTTGATATGATAGGTTATGCCGATTTTACGACAACTAGCTTGGACTGCCNTGAAGAAAGCTGCTTCAAATCCGCATGTACAGCAAAAAGCTGTAGACGCTGTAAAAGTTGTGGATAAAAAAATNGATTTAGCTGCTGAAAAAGCTGTACGTAATATTGATAAGTCCAGTGTAGCAGGTGAGTTTATTGAGAAAACCGACCAAAAAATAGATGCTGCCGCTGAACGCGTTGGTCAAATAGCGGCCTCTGACGATCCAGCAAAAGAGATCGGTCGAGCTTTTGGAAAATTGTTTTCTAAAAAATAGGGATCAAATTATTGACCTGCTTCAGCCCAAGTTGAAGAAGCTAGAGCCTTCGCTCGTTTTATACCNTTATTACGTGCGTTAANGCTAAGATTAATTTCATCAAGCGTTATGATTGGTTCTTTACCTGCTTGAGACATCGCCCCGCTAGAAGCTGCTATGAGAATGACTTCCATCATTACACTTATATCCTGTCTCATACCAAGTTTTGCAAGTCGATTACTGTTATTTGCATGTTCCTGATGATTTTTTATAGCTCTTTGAAATTCAGAAGTTTCTATATCTTCGCCGGCAATCCANCTCAACTTAGCACTCCGCCACATTTCATGTAAAAGATCTACACGTCTTATCAAGTCTGATTGAAGTTTATACTCATAAAGGCTTAGACCACCTGCATTAGATATTGCATATTTTGAGACGTCTGACCAAAATCTTTCATGCATTTCTGATGTCAGGTTTCCCCTAGCACCCAGTAAATTTCCTATTATTGCAACCTGTCCTTGGGTAAACTCAATTATATGAGACTCAACCTTTTTATCATCAGCCTTCGCAATACCATTATAAATTGTGATAATTAAAAAAACTTTAAGTATTANCAGACTNAGATTTTCAATGTGCCTTTGCATATAACCCTTCTTCCCTATAACAAATTCTTCTGAAAGCCTTTCCTTTATAGATATATCAAGCAAAGGTCTTTAAAGTTAGGAATAGTTATAACCGACTCTCAATACTATATCTCATGATTAGTTTGTCCTGAGTAATAAGTTTGAGGGAAAACTAGCGGATGGTTATGAGGCTGATTTATAAAAGCGTCTACTTCTTTATATTTTTTTTGATTTGGACCACCAAGGGACGACTCTACGTTTGAACATAGCTCTATATTCTTTTGTAGTTTTTGNAAGTAGTTCTCCTGTACCCCAATCTACGATTACGGCATAGTGTCGCACAAGGTCCATTTCGTCTAGTTCACCTTTTTTATATCTTGAAGCAATCTTTTTTGGATCTTCTTTAATTCGCTTGACCCGCTCTTTTCGTAATTTTTTTCGAGTAGTATTAGTTTTTTCTAAGTCAATAGAATATTTTGCACGATCTTTGTCCTTAAGACTTAAAATTACACCATAATCTTTTGCAGCACGCTCCAGAGAGACGTAGTCATCTTCTACGTCATTCATTACTGCTGTGGGGTCACGGTCAAGAGGGTCACCTAGTCCGCCTCCTCCCCCAGATGCTCTCTCAAAAGTATCTCCTGAATTAATAGAAACATCAGAAAAGACAGCTCCAAGCCATTCTGCAGCACGGGCATTTTTCCTTTTTAGCCATAGCCCGTGAGGTGTTGATGGCAGACCACCTTGTATGCCAAATGCTACAGAACGTTCTCTATCACATATATAGGATATAACTGTATCCTCAGCCTCTCTAAGTATACTTGTTTTACGTGCACCTATTCCTCCACGCCACTGACCTGGTCCTCCTGAGTCAGTAACCATTTCGAAACCATTTACCATTATAGGACATAGTCGTTCTTGTCCTTCTACTGGCTGGGATTGAAGTCCAGCGCCGAAAGGCGAGTTTGTTACATTTAATCCATCAAGACCCTTTCGTCCGCCCCAACCTCCTGGCATCCAATCATAATACATGAAATAAGGGTCGCCGGCTTGCCTTATATCGCGTCCTCCAGTCAAAAGATATTCTAATTGATATGCCGCAGCTATGGCCCTGTTAGGAAGAATCTCTGACCATAACTCAAAAATTATTGCCATAATTTTTTCAAAGACCATTAAGAAACCAGTAACTGCTACTGGCCATTCAGCACTAACAATAGTATTCTTAGGAGAAATGATGTTAATAGGTCTATAGAAGCCTGAGTTAAGCGGTAGGTCTGGGAAAAACGTTTTCATACTTGCTACAACGGCAGAGAAAGTTGTTCCAAAGGCTGAGTTATATAGTGTACCTATAGTGGCATGTGATCCAGTGAAATCATATGTAACTTCATCGCCTTTAATCGATAATTTAACTTTTATGGGAATTAAACCTTCTGACCCTGCTGGATCTTGGTCAACATAATCGATACCCTCCCAGTTTCCGTCAGGAAGTTTT
>PAWF01000018.1 GCA_002714015.1 Gammaproteobacteria bacterium
GTTTCTAAAAATACTTCGATAAACCAACTGTGTGGGTGACCAGGAATAAAGGCTTGATTAAATTGAGTGGCAACAACTTGTGCTCCTGGTAGATAATTACTTATATCAATGCCGTAACCAATCATTGGAGACTTTAGTGCCTCATTTAACGAAAATGCCCAAATGTGCTGTCTATGCACATCTAGAATATCTGTAGAAATATTTGGGCTCAATAACCCATCGAATATTGTAGATTTGTGATTAGATAAGTCTGGTGTTGAAGGTAAGTAAGCTAAAATAATAGACAAGGCAATTAAAGATAAGATGGAAAAAAGCAGGACACTAACACCAGTTATACGTTTGCTTATAATTTTAGATTCAAACATTACAATAATTGAGCATGCGATGCCTATGATTAATGCAAGTAAACCGGAGTCGCTATCAACAGACACAATTAGAATAATTCCAAATAAAGCCTTAAGTAATGCAACAGGTCTCCAAATTCCACCTAATTTAAAACCTGCCCATAGAATAATAATACTCAAGCACCCTTCTGCTGAACCATAATATTTTAATGTTTGTGCAGCGTTAATTACTTCAAAATTTTCAAGGCGATAGAGAGAAAGAATAGGTGAATAAAAATAAATAGCTATTAATCCAACCAAACTAGAAATTGTACTTGCTGTGATCAATCCATATAATGCACTCTTCCTTCTTAAATACGAACCTAAAAGAAAAGAATAAAACGTTGAGGCAATAATCAAAAAAGCTAGCATTCTTGCCCAAACGCTTAATGATTTTTCTATATCTATTGAATCAAAAACAGCAGGGAGCCAGGCAAGAAATAAACAGATGATTGCAAGTGTCAAAGGCTTCAAAGCTCTAGTGAGCATAAGCCTTAATAAATCTTTCCGACCAGGTGATAAAAAGATGAATATAAACCCTAATAATGCTGATATGGCCATTACTGTAGGGCTTGAAGCAACAAGGGGCACAGAAATACCTATAAAAATTGCTCCCGCTGTTGAAAAGGGACTTTGGTAATCTGTCGTCTTACTTTTTGTAATATCAAACAACTTTTTTCCAAATTATTAAATATATGCTAATCATCACTTCTGATTTACCACCCTGGACGCGTCGGCACCAGTAACGTTATATAAATTAAAAATAAACTGGTAGAATTGATTAATAAATAGACATAAAGATAGTTATTATTTCTTCGAGCTTTTACATACCGAACTGAGCTACAAATGATTATTTTAGGGATTCATCCTGGCCAGCACGAAGCAGCAGTATGTTTATATGATGATTATACTATGCTCAGCGCTGTAGCACTAGAAAGGTTGACTAGAAAAAAAATTGATGGCGGTAGAATTCCTAAAGAAGCTATAAACGAATGTTTGGGCATTCAAAATTTAAAGTCCTCTGATGTGGATGCAGTAGTTTTAGGACGCGGATCCTTCCCTTGGTCATACTTTAAACATTTTAAAGGTNNACGCCTTGCTGAGGGTCTAGTCAGAAAGGCTCTTAAAGTAGAGAAACATAAAAGTATGGAGCGTGAATTAATAAGACAAGGACATTATGATTCTGAATCTATCTTTTATTCTGAAAAGTTCCTTGATGACTACGGTTTTCGAAAAAATATTCCTGTTAAGTTTTTTAATCATCATTTAGCTCATTCACTACCTGCNCTATTCCATACTAATTGGGAAGATTCATTACTTTTTACTGCAGATGGGGGTGGTGATAATGTTCAATATAGTCANAGGGTTTTTAAAGAAGAACATTTAACAACTATATATGGTGGTGATTCTGAACTNAAAAATCCAATGAGAATTGATAGCTTGGGCTTAGCCTATGGATTTGCTACCCAAGCTTTAGGCTATCAGATTAATCGGCATGAGGGAAAGTTAACTGGACTCGCAGCATANGGTAAACCCATAGCTCAAGAAGAAATAGTTAAACACTTTAAAATTGATGATAACGGAAATATAACAACTGGTTTTGCCGATAACGGTGTAATGCGTGAGTTCATTTTCGATATAGCAAAACAAATATCTAGTGAAGATATGGCTGCTTCAATACAAGGTGTCCTTGAAAATAGAATGATAAGATCAGTTGAACGCCTAGCCAACAAATATAAACAGGTAAGGGTCGGCTTAGCCGGGGGTGTTTTTGGCAATGTTCGACTAAACCAAAAAATATTAGAAATATTAGGCTTAGATGAAATTTTTATTTACCCCGCAATGAGTGATCAAGGTCTTCCAGCAGGAGGTGTGCTACAATTCCTATTGGAAAGAGACGGATTAAAAACTTGGCTTAAAAATAGGTATCCACTGGAAAGCCTATATTATGGAAGAGATTTTGGCTCAAGCATTGATAAATTTATGCATAAAGAATCAAAGATTAAACCACTTGACGGTATCCCAAATATTAAAGCAGCTGAGCTAATCCATGCAGGAAAAATAGTAGCAATATATAATAAAGGCATGGAATATGGTCCACGTGCGCTTGGAGCACGTAGTATTTTAGCAGCGCCAATTGATCCTGAAATCAATGATACTCTTAATAGTAGACTTGAGCGCTCTGAATTCATGCCATTTGCACCAGTTGTAACAGAAGAAGACGCCCGCGAGATATTTAATATTAATAATTCAAATTCTTATGCTGCTAAATTCATGACTATTACTTGTAAAGTAAAAAAACAATGGAGAAAAAAAATACCTGCAGTAGTCCATATTGATGGAACAGCTCGACCACAAATAATAAAAAGAAACACTAATTCATTATATTATGATATTCTTAAGTCATATACTGCGTTATCAGAAATACCTGTGTTAATAAACACAAGCTTCAACGCCCATGAGGAACCTATAATTAACCGCCCTGAAGAATGTGCAAAAGCTTTAATGGAGCAAAGAGTTGATGCAGTGGTTACTGAAAGAGCGGTATATATTCTTGAAAAAACCTAATCGTTTTATTATTTNTAGAAATCTTTATTATTACGACAAATCAAAAAGACAGAGCGGCATCCACTAGTAAACTCTTTCCTTTCAATAACGTAACCTGCAGAGGATATTTTAGTGCAAAATGCATTAAGTGAATAACCTCTATAACCAATTTCCCATTTATGTGGTTCCCATTTTTTTTCATTACCACGAATATGATATTTTTTAAGAAAGCGAAACTTTCTAAAAAAACTACTTCTTCTTATTTGAAAGCGGTTTAAGTATAAAGAGAAACCAAACTGAAACCCTTCATATGGAACAGACAAAATAAGCCATGGTATGCCTGTTTCGGCTAAACGTATAAGTACATTATCAACATCCTGCCATTTAATATGCTCCAACATTTCACAACATATCACTGCATCAAAACCGCTCAATTTGTGAGTTTGAATACTACTTATGTCCCCGTTGATATGAGACTTTGCACCGATACCCTTAGAAGTACTATCAATGTCTAAAGTTGTTACAGAATACCCTGCACTTGCAAGCATGGCAGTAACAAGTCCCAGATATGGACCAATTTCAAGTATGTTTTTTACATCAAGATCTTTAAGAAGATCGACCTGAAGCCATTGATGACCAATACGTTTATGGCTGTAGTAAGCATGCCATTGCTGCTGAAAATCTTCATCTACATTCATTTCGATAAGCCTAAGTATGGCAACAAAAAGCTATTACTCAAAAGTATTATATGAGTATTATTAGACTAACTGAAGTTCACCTGCCTGACGAGTCCGAAAAATGAGTTGGTTTCTCTCTATTCTTATTGGTTTAATCCCGATGTTTGCTACAGCAATCGCGACAGGTCTTTTTTTAAAAATATTGCGAAGAAAAAATATTTTTGATCACCCTAATGAGAGATCAAGCCACAAAAATCCAACTCCCAGAGGTGGTGGTATACCTGTTATTCTTGTAATTATATTTACCTGGGTTGCCTTGTATCTAAGCGGGAATGCTTTTGATGAACACCCAATTTTTTGGGTTGTTGTCGCTGGCAGCCTAGGGTTAGGGTTTATTTCATGGATTGACGACAGTAAGGGAGGAATTTCTCCTACATACCGCCTGCTAGTTCAGCTCTTAGTAGTATCTTTAAGCATAGCATTCCTACCTAAAGAAGAAATGATATTTCAAGGCTTAGTTCCAATTTGGATAGATCGCTTAATTGCAGGCTTAGCTTTGTTGTGGTTTACAAATTTGTATAATTTTATGGATGGGATTGACGGTATATCTGGTGCAAAAGCAGTAACCATAGGTCTTGGTATATTTTTAATAAGTATAATATCTGATTCTGTTGTAAATATTGGTCTGCCGGGACTATGTGTAGCTAGTGTAGCAATAGGGTTTTTATTCTGGAATTGGCAACCGGCTAAAGTTTTTCTAGGCGATGTAGGCAGTATTCCTTTAGGCTACTTAATAGGATGGCTGTTACTTTATCTGGCCATACAGGGGCATTGGGCTGAGGCATTATTACTACCAGCTTATTACCTTGCTGACACAACTATAACGCTAGTTAAACGTCTTGCTCATAGAAAAAAACCTTGGGTTGCCCATCGCGATCATGCATATCAAGTTGCTGTGACATTCGGTAACAGTCATGCTAAAGTTTCTATTATGATTAGCCTTGTTGGTATTTTGCTAGTTGGACTAGCGTTATTGGCAACAGATAGTGAAATCTTACGCTGGCTAAGCCTAGGTTTAGGTACCATCCTCGTTTTAATTTTCGTGTATTACCTTCAAACACAAAAGGTTGCCAACAAGTAAATGCGACTTATTAACGTATGATACGAATAAATAGAACTTACGCTGTAGCCTTTCACGATGTAGCTATGGGAGCTTTGTCCTTTGTAGTTGCCTTAATTCTGCGTTGGGGACCAAATTCATTCGCCCATGAGTCAATTGGTTTTTTATTTGAAGGTATGATTCTTTTTGCAACCGTTTGCGCATTAGTTTTTTGGCGAACTCGTACCTACAGAGGTTTTTGGAGGTATGCATCTTTACGTGATGCAATTAATATTACATGGGCTGTTAGCCTAGCTATTCTGATTTTTCTTCCAATTCTTTTTTTAGCTACAAGACTGGAAGCATTTCCTAGGTCCGCACTATTTATTAATTGGTTTATACTTTTAGTATTACTTTTAGGTCCTAGGCTTCTTTATCGTGCATTTGTTGATGGAAGTTTAGGTGGAATACTACAACGCACATCAATAGCTGAGAGAATTCCGGTCATTTTGGTCGGAGCAAGTGATAATGCAGAGCTATTTATAAGGGCAACATCAAGTGGNGCTGCTTCTAATTATAGAGTGGTTGGTATAATAGATGATGACCTAGACAAATTAGGTCNGTATCTACGTAATGTAAAAATTTATGGACCTTCTAATAAATTAGCAGAAATTTTTAAAAACCTTAAGCAACGAGGTTTGCAACCTCAAAGGCTTATCTTGACTTCAGATATAACTGAGCCAGATCGTCTAAATAAACTCCTAGCTGCAGCTGATGGTCTTAGTTTACCATTATCTCGACTCCCTAGATTAACAGACTTTCAAAATAGTGATATTAAATCAATTGAAGTTAAGCCAATTGCTATTGAAGATCTATTAGGAAGACCTCAAGCGACCCTTGATCTAGATTCTGTTGAGAAATTAGTAAGGGGTCGAAACGTATGCGTTACAGGGGCTGGGGGCACTATTGGCTCAGAACTTTGCCAGCAAATCTCAGACTTTGCCCCTTCAAATTTAATATTGATAGATAATTCCGAATACAATCTTTACTCTATAGACAAACGTCTAGAGCAACTTAATTCTTCAATTCCAAGAAAATTATATCTCGCAGATGTACGTGATAGAAAACGAATTGATGATACTTTTTCAAAAGAGCTACCAGAAGTTGTTTTTCATGCCGCAGCCCTCAAGCACGTTCCAATGGTAGAATTAAACCCTAATGAAGGTGTTTTAACAAATGTTATTGGAACTCGGAATGTAGCCGACGCATGCGTAGAGTTTAAGGTAAAGATTATGGTATTAATCTCTACAGATAAAGCTGTTAACCCTACAAATATCATGGGAGCTACAAAACGGGTTGCAGAGAGTTATTGTCAAGCATTGGGGCAGACTTTACAAGCCAATAAAGGTTCTCTAAAAATTGTGACAGTACGCTTTGGTAATGTACTTGGTTCATCCGGGTCTGTTGTTCCACTTTTTCAAAAACAAATATCAGAGGGCGGTCCTGTCACTGTTACCCACCAAGAAATAACTAGATATTTTATGACTACTCGAGAAGCCGTTCAACTGGTTCTTCAGGCCTCTGCAAATAATAAAATTGTCGGGAGTGGTGGAATATATGTTTTAGATATGGGCGACCCAGTACATATTAATGACCTAGCACAACAAATGATAAGATTAGCTGGGCACATACCTAATGTTGATATTAAAGTCATTTTTACTGGCTTAAGACCAGGCGAAAAACTATTTGAAGAATTGTTCCACCCTGATGAAATACCAACACCAACCTCTACACCGGGTGTTTTACAAGCAAAGACTCGCCCAAGGAATTATAACAATATATCCTCTATCATCAGTCAAATAGAGAGTGCTGCTTTAAAAGGACAGTCTATTGAAACAATTACATTAATTAACTCNCTTGTACCTGAATACAAAGTANAAGTTAATACTAAAGNATAATNAGCNAAGACAGAGTCCAGGTGATTTACAAAATGATAAATAGCACTTCTGATAAGAAAATTAAGCGTGCATTAGTCTCAGTCTACGACAAAACNGAAATATTNNCTTTTTGTAAATTTTTATATGAGCAGGGCGTTGAGATACTCTCAACTGGGGGAACATCAAATGAGCTTCGTGGAGCTGGATTAGAAATNACTGAAGTNTCTGACTATACTCTATTTCCAGAAATTCTTGGCGGACGCGTTAAAACNCTTCANCCACTGATTCATGGGGGCATACTCGGTAAGAGTTNGGANTCTNAGCATCTAACGGAAATGGAACAACAAAAAATACTTAAAATAGATCTTGTAGTTGTAAACTTATATCCATTCAAAGAAACAATTTCCAGTCAGGCTGATTATGATGAATGTATAGAAAATATTGACATCGGAGGCCCTGCTATGATCAGAGCTGCGGCAAAAAATCATATGGATGTTACAGTTATTGTTCAACCTTCAGATTATGAATTAGTGAAGACCGAAATACTCTCCAATAATGGAAACGTGAGCCTCAATTGCCGAGNAAAACTTGCTACTTCTGCTTTTTCTCNTACTGCAGCTTATGACGCAGCTATTTCTAACTGGTTACAAAATAAAAACTTAGAAGCAACGCCTGTACAAATTAATATTGTGGGCGAACTTCAACAGAAGCTAAGGTATGGAGAAAATCCACATCTTTCTGCAGCATTTTATTCTGATGGAACAAATCGACCNGGGGTAACCACNGCTAAACAGATACAAGGCAAAGAGCTATCCTATAACAANATAAATGATACTGATTCAGCTTTTGAACTTGTTGCTGAATTTGAAGAACCAACAGTTGCCATCATTAAACATGCAAACCCCTGTGGAGTTGCAAGTAACACAAAAATAACTGATGCTTATCAACANGCACTACAATGTGATCCTAGTAGTGCATACGGGGGGATAATTGCTTTAAATAGACCTATTAATATACAAATATCCAAACTTATTGTTGATAACTTTGTAGAAGTATTAATAGCACCTGAAATAGATATTGAAGCGGCACAAGTACTCTCTAGGAAAAAAAATCTTCGTATATTAATAACTGGTGATTTACCTAAACCAAACTCAAAAAACAACGTAATACGTTCAGTCTCTGGAGGTTTACTAGTACAAGAGAGAGATTTTNAAATGGTCATACCAGAAAATNTAAAAATTGTATCTAAACGTGAACCAAGTGAAACTGAAATTAAAGACCTAATATTTGCCTTTAAAGTGTGTAAACATACAAAATCTAATGCCATAGTTTATGCAAAAAATCAGGCTACTGTTGGAATTGGGGCAGGACAAATGAGTCGTGTTGACTCTTCGAAAATAGCCGCATGGAAAGCGGGATTTGGACAAGATACTGGTCTAAATAAAGCTGAGTCATCAGTAGTGGCCTCTGATGCATTTTTTCCTTTTGCTGATGGTCTATTGGCTGCAGCTGAGGCAGGGGCTACAGCTGTCATTCAGCCTGGTGGATCTGTTCGTGATGAAGAAGTAATTTCTGCTGCAGATAAAAATAATATAGCTATGGTCTTTTCAGGGTTTAGNCATTTTCGCCATTAAAAACTTTATACTTTCTTTAATGTATAAAGTTTATATTAATGCATTTTTTTCTTGCAATAANGGCTNTAGCGATGTGTATTTCCAAANTTCTAGNANTATGTATTTATATCAGATAAAATTTAAATAGGGTGTGCTATGAATTCAGCACTTACCTCGTCACCAAGCGAGGCAATCTCAGAAAAAGAAATTAGCCATACAGAATCAACAGTTTCAACTGCAAATGGTGAAAAAGCCAAAAACTCATCTTTTTTTGAAGAAGCACAGGATAATAGTTCCATAGGTACGCATTTAATTATTGATATGTGGGGTGCTCATAAACTAAGAGATTCAAAATATATAGAACAAACTATTAAAAATTGTGTAAATGCTGCTGGAGCGACATTATTACACTACCATACACACAAATTTAACTTAAACGGTGGAATTTCAGGTCTAGCAATACTTGCCGAGTCACATATTAGTATACACACTTGGCCAGAGATGAATTACGCGGCATTTGATATTTTTACTTGTGGCTCTGCTAAACCTTCAAATGTAATAGCGGTATTAGAAGAAGCGTTTGAGCCAGATAAAATAAACTTCATTACACATCTTAGGGGTTCTCGGGATTGACAACTTGGATAAATGAAACCTTACACCATGAATTTCGCTCTGGTTTTTTTGCAGAGAAGATTCTTGTTGATAAAAAAACACCTTTTCAACACTTAATTATAATTGAAAACCGCCTCTTTGGTCGAATCATGTTGATAGATAATGTAGTGCAAACTACAGAAGCAGATGAATATATTTACCATGAATCAATTTCACATTTACCCATATTTTTCCATGGTGGAATTGAAAGAGTTTTAATTATTGGTGGTGGTGATGGTGGAACAGCTGAAGAAGTTTTAAAACACACAGAAATAAAGCATGTAACTCTAGTCGAGATTGATTCTATAATAATAGAAGCCTCTCGAACTTATCTTAAGTCTATATGCAAAGATGCATTTGAAGATGAGAGGCTTAACTTAGTAATTGGTAATGCAAAAACATATGTGGAAAATTATTATGGTCCAAAATATGACCTTATAATTGTTGACTCCTCAGATCCTATAGGTCCCGCTAAGGAACTATTTTCTGAGTCTTTTTATATTGATTGTAAAAAATGTTTAAACAATGAGGGTGTTTTAGTAACTCAAAATGGAGTTCCTTTTTTTCAGGGGAAAGAACTTTCAAGTACTTTAAAGATTTTTAATAATCTTTTCTCAGATGCTTCATGCTTTATTGCAACTATTCCAACATATGTAGGTGGACCAATGGCTTTTGGATGGGGCACTGATAATTTAGATATAAGAAAAACCTCAAGCAATATAATATTAAACCGCTTTAAAAATTCCAAACTCAAACTAAAGCACTATAATACTGAATGGCATAATACAGCTTTTGCTCTTCCTGAATATATTGCCCGTCTAATATTAGATTAAATAAAGTTNATGAGCCTTTAGTTACCTATCAACATTCTTATCTCTGCATTNGCTATTGCAAGCATCGATAAATCAATTTTNCCACTTGANCTTACCTCATCTAAAACTTTAGACGTTTTATTTAAGATCTCACTATTGTTATCACGCCANNCTTTCATTGCATTTTCAACAGAGGTTTCATCTGAATATGTTTGAAGTATTTTTATAGATAATAACCTTTGGTGACTAAATAAATCTTTAGCCATTGTTTTTACTGCACGTTGTTGCCAGTGATTATCATTGTGTAGTTCTTCAATCTGATCTCTCAACCAATCGATNCGGAACTCTGCTCCTACTGCAAAATAAGCTGCAGCAGCNGATTTTANTTCCATACCAATTGTTTCAGATATTTCGACAATATCACAAGCAGATAAGAGTGGATCAACGGCAGCAATCATTCTAGCAACACCCTCTGGCACCCCAGAGCTTACTAACTCTTCTCTTTCTATAAATACTTTTTCTCTTTTTTCGGGTGACAATACTTCTTCAATCACTTCNCCAAGAGAGGCTACCCCATCTGAAAAATCATTTATTATTTGAGNTACATCTATGGATTTTTCTCGAGAGCCTAGAAACCATAATGTTCCATGCTCGAGGAGGCGCCNAGCTTCTGCCAAAAGAGTCATTTGTAANTGAGGAGTAANNTTATTATCCAGTGATTCTATTTCTATCCATAACTCACGGAGACTAAATACATGCCTTGCAGCTGCATAAGCACGTGCTATTTCACTTACTGGTTGATTTGTTGCCTCTACCATTTCGTTTACAAAATAGCAGCCTGCTCTNTTCAGCATGGAATTTGCAACCGAAGTTGCTATTATTTCTCTCTTCAAAGTATGCTGCGGGATAAGTTCAGNATGTTGNTCTACAATTGCAGAAGGGAANTATCTCTCTAAATCTTGNGCTAGATATGTATCTTTATAAATATCCGTATCCACTAGCGAGGAGNAAACACTTATTTTNGCAGACGCAAGCAATACTGCAAGCTCTGGTCTGGTTAGTGAAAGACCGTTTTTTAGNCGTTCAGAGAGAAGCTCTTCACTTGGNAGAGACTCAACTTTTCTATTTAAATGACCTGCNCTTTCTAAAGCACGCATTAAACGCTCGTATGAATCAAAACGAGTCGAGGCGCTTGTAAGTTCTACACTTAATGCTTGAGTTTGAAGATAATTATTTTTAGTAACTAAAGAAGCGATATCATTTGTCATAGATTCTAGGAGGTTATTTCTATTTTCAAGATTTAATCTACCTTCTGATAACTTATTATTAAGTAAAATCTTTATATTTACTTCATGATCAGAACAGTCTACACCTGCTGAATTGTCAATAGCATCAGTGTTTATACACCCACCGTTTAGAGCAAACTCTATCCTGCCGGGTTGGGTTAAGGCAAGATTGGCGCCCTCACCAATAATTTTACAGCTTAGTTTGCTTGCATCAACTCGGACTAGGTCATTTCCCCTATCACCAGTGTCTTCATGGGTTTCCTTAGTAGCTTTAACATAACAACCTATTCCTCCAAACCAAATTAAATCTATAGTGGCTACAAGAAGACATCTGATTAAATCATTTGTAGTCAAACGCTTTTGATTTAGATTTAAAAGTTTGCAAACCTCAGGAGAAAGATTAACAAATTTGGATGCACGGTCTAATATTTGTCCTCCTGGCGATAATATTTCTTTATTGTAGTCACCCCAATTTGAGTTTGGCATATAGAATAATCTTTCACGCTCTTTAAAGCTCTTAATTGGATCTGGGTTTGGATCTATAAAAATATGGTTATGATTAAAAGCTGCTAATAATTTAGTATGCTTACTTTGAAGCATCCCATTACCAAACACATCCCCAGACATATCTCCAACACCAATTACAGTGAAAACATCATTCTCTATATTTTTTCCAAGCTCACGAAAATGGCGCTTAACTGACTCCCAAGCACCTCTTGCAGTTATTCCCATTTTCTTATGGTCGTAACCATCTTTGCCACCCGACGCAAAGGCATCTCCTAACCAAAAATTCTTTTTATTCGCTATATCATTGGCAATATCAGAAAAAGTGGCAGTACCTTTGTCTGCTGCAACAACAAGATAAGAATCCGTCTGGTCATAAGCCACTATGTCTTTTGGTGGAACAACCTCTCCAGCCACATTATTATCAGTGAGCTCAAGAAGTGCGGAAATAAACATTGAATAGCATTCCATACCTTCATTAACATATGTATTTCGATCAGAGTTATCTAAAAATCTTTTGACTACAAATCCACCCTTAGCACCTACAGGGACAATAACTGCATTTTTAACCATTTGTGCTTTCATAAGATTNAAGACCTCTGTACGAAANTCTTCGCGTCTATCCGACCAGCGAATTCCCCCGCGAGCAATCTTACCNCCTCTCAGGTGGANACCTTCAAATCTTGGTGAATATACAAAAACTTNAACATAAGGTCTTGGCAGGGGCATCTGATCAAGTCTAGCTGAATCAAGTTTAAACGATAAATAAGGTTTATTAATATCTACACCTAGGTTTTGAAAATAATTTGTCCGTAATGTTGAATCTATTACGTTTAAAAACCTTCTAATTATTCTGTCCTCATCTAGGCTCAATACATCATCAAGTTTTGTAATTATTTCAATACGTTTTCTTTGATTATCCTCATGTGTACTAGTTGAATTATTTGGATCAAATTTTGAAATAAAATAATGGGTTAACATGGAAGTAACATCTGCATGCTTACATAGTGTTTCTTCCATATACGCTTGACTGAAGGGTGCACCTACTTGGCGAAGATACTTTGCAATTGCACGAAATATNACNACTTCATTCCATGANAANCCAGCACGAACTACTAAACTATTAAAGCCATCNTCCTCTGCATCACCAGCCCAAACTCGCTTTAANGCNTCACCNAAATTANCCCTGATAATNTCTATATCTATTTCAATATTAGATTTTTCATGCAGNAGTAAGTCATGNATCCATATAGTTTCTTTATCATTAGATTTATNTTGGCTTCTNGCACGAACACGGTATGGACGTTCACTAATNACTCTTAGCCCCATTTTTTCTAACTTAGGCAATATATCAGAAAGCGGAAGTGGGTCTCTTAAGTTATATATTTTCAAATTTATAGCACTTAAATTGCTCTCAAGCTGTCTATATAGATAAAGAGAAAGATCTCCCCCCAATGTTGCAGCTTCAAGAAAATGTATATCTTGAGCTGCAACACTCGGAGAAAAATCTTCTCTATAGGCTGCTGAAAANCCANTAGNATATCGTGAAGCAATTTTGGAAACTTCTAAAGGTGTATAGGTTTTATCAATCAAATGAATGAGGCGATCATCCCATGACCGAATATTGTCAACAATACTCTCCTCAATATCTTCAATATTATAATGTGGTATTTTTCCAGGTTTAGTTTGTATTATATAGTGAACCCTTGCTAANGCAGAGCTTGACATTTGCGTTGTNTAAGTCCCAATTTTACCACCTAAAGCAACTTCAAGNATCCACTGAATTCGAGTNCGAAGATCAGTATTATATCTCTCACGAGGGATATACACTAAACAAGAGATAAACCTTTCAAGGGGGTCACGGCGGATAAGTAACCCGGGGCGCTGACGTTCTTCTAAGGCAAATACACCAAGAGCCATAATTTCTAACTCAGAATCTGAGATTTGAAATAATTCATCTCTTGGAAGACTCTGTAATACATGTTCAAGAGCCTTAAAATCGTGTCCACCAGGCTGAAATCCTGAATTATTTAAAANTGTGTTAACTTTCCTTCTTAAGAGAGGTATTTGGCTCACAGGACTACTGTAAGCAGTTGATGTGAATAGCCCTACAAAGCGNGTTTCACCAACTACGGCCCCGTCTAAATCAAANTTTTTTATCCCCACCGAGTCCATTAATACNGGNCTGTGAACTGTTGANTTAATGTNAGCTTTTGTAATCATTAATGGTTCTGNAGAACTTATAAAGTTAGTNAGTTCATCAANAGTTTCTTCNTTTCGTGTTGTATTTCCCAGTGGCTTTAGCNTTTGATTGCGTAATACTCCAAGGCTTGAATTGGGAACAATAGTGTAATTTAATTGGTTATTATCAGAAATATCTATGTCATATTTTCTATGACCCAAAAATGTAAAATTGTTATCATACATCCATGAAATAAAATCAGCCGCCTCGTTCCCTAAACCGTCTGGTAAGAATTCTGAAAATTCAGACAACTCAGCAAGTGAAAAATTTAACTGCTCTAACATAGGGNGCCAGTCAGTTACCGCTAAACGAACATCTGTTAAAACTTTTATAAGCCCATGTTTAAGTTTTTCTCTTCTTTGGTCATCTGATATTCTATCTACTTCAAATAAAATACATGACTCCCTTTCTCCCTTCAGGGTGGTGCTAACATCACTAATAGATATCAAATCTCCATTATGATTTCTTTGTACGTCAAATATAGGGTGAACTAGCAGATGAACAGAAAAGCCCTGCTCATTGAAATAAGCAGTTGCTGAATCAACAAGAAATGGCATGTCATCGTTTATTANTGCNACTATACTATGGTTAGAATGCCAGTCAGCGTTCTCATGATTTGGATCAAATATTGATATTGCGATGTTGCCAGCAGACCGGGACTGCATAAGTCCCCATTGTAAGAGGCAAATATTCAAAATTTCAGTATTTTTTCGCCCTACAATATCAGCTGCAGGAATAGATTCTAGAAATGAATGCACAAAATGTTCTCTTTGCGATTCTAGAATAGACTTTGGTTCAAGCTTCAATAATTCTAAAACTTGCTTTAAAATGGTNGTTTTGTGCCAGTTTTGATTCAATGGTCAGCCTTAATAGAAGACTTTCTGATTTAAGATTTATCCATTTAAANAATGTATTNAGTAATATATTCTTTTTTTTACNATCCTNAANAAANAAACAAGTNATTTAATACTTGTTAAANNTTAGTTTGTGCTACTTTATTACTATTAACAATTGTTAATAATGCAGTTTTTATTCACCGTCATCAATATTGGTTTTGTTATAGTCTTTTAAACGAAGACAGTAGACATATAAATCTGCTTTATTCTATTACATCAGGATAAATATATGATTCGAATAAAATAAATTTCAAAAGCCGGGGAGACATAAATGTCAAAAGCACATAGTGGGGCAAAAACAATGGAATATCTTGATCGTTATATGGAGGGTGTGAAAAAGCGAAACCCTGGCGAACCAGAATTTGTACAAGCAGTATATGAAGTTGCTTCAACAATTTTTCCTTATATAGCTGACAAACCGCAATATCATGAAATGCAAATTCTTGAGCGAATGGCTGAACCTGAAAGGGTAATTTCATTCAGGGTTCCTTGGACCGATGATGAGGGTAACATACGCACAAACAGGGGTTGGCGTGTTCAGTTTAATAGCGCAATTGGACCTTACAAAGGTGGTATTAGATTCCATCCAAGTGTTAACCAAAGTATTTTAAAATTCTTAGGGTTTGAACAAACATTCAAAAATAGTCTTACTGGCTTGCCTATGGGTGGAGGCAAAGGAGGTGCAAACTTTAATCCAAAGGGTAAATCGAATAATGAAGTCATGCGGTTTTGCCAATCATTTGTTACAGAACTATACCGCCATATAGGAGAAGATACTGACGTTCCTGCAGGCGATATCGGTGTTGGTGGTAGAGAAATAGGTTATATGTTTGGTCAATATAAGCGTATCACTAATCGGTTTGTTGGGGTTCTTACAGGAAAAGGTTTAGAATTTGGTGGATCTAAAATGAGAACCGAAGCAACAGGATATGGCACTATATTTTTTCTCAATAATATGCTCAAGCATCAGTCACAGAGTTTGGATGGAAAAAGGGTTATAATATCTGGCTCAGGTAACGTTGCAACTCACGCAGCAGAGAAAGTTTTACAACTTGGTGGGCAACCTTTAACCCTATCAGACTCTGGAGGTTTCATACATTGTTCAGATGGGTTTAATCAAGAGCAAATTAATTGGATTAAGGATCTAAAAGGCTTACGAAGAGGAAGAATTTCTGAAGCTGCAGATGAGTTTAACAATATTGAATTTCATGAAGGCAAAAAGCCATGGGGTGTAGAAGCTGATTATGCTACACCCTGTGCTACACAAAATGAAATCAGTGGGGCTGACGCAGAACTAATGCTCAATAACGGAATAAAAGCAGTTGCAGAAGGCGCTAACATGCCTAGTGAACAAAAGGCTGTTGATTTGTTTCAAGATGCTAAGATCCTTTTTGGTCCTGCAAAGGCTGTCAATGCCGGGGGTGTGGGAGTATCAGGTTTAGAAATGAGTCAAAATAGTGCACGTATAGCATGGGAAGATGATCATTTACGCACACTATTAGAAAATATGATGCAGAAAATTCATGATAGTTGTGTGCAGTATGGCACTCAAGATGATGGTCATGTNAACTATCTAGCAGGATCGAATATTGCTGGATTTGTTAAGGTTGCTGATGCAATGTTAGCATACGGACACGTCTAAAAGTTATAATCTTAAGCATTAGGCGCCACCAAAATTCGGTGGCTCCATTTTCTTTGCTTAAAAAAAATGAAGTGTTGTAGTATCTCAGCCTATATCAGGAAGATCTTTGATATCTTTATATAGTTTGAATCTTTCAACAATATTTATCATTTCTTTTTTTGATAACAACTCTGGCTCTGAAATAGATAAGGCACTTAAATATTGAGCTGCCAACGACTCTACTTCAATAGCCATGTTTACTGCATTTGGAAGGGTTAAACCAAGTGCTAAAGTCCCATGATTTGAGAGTAAACAAGCATATCGGTCTTCCAAGGCTTCTATAGTAAGATCTGATAACCTTTGAGTCCCAAAAGTCGCATAAGGAGCACATCTAATATTGTAGCCACCTGCCAAGGCAACCATATAATGAAATGAAGGTATTTCNCGCCTCAAGCATGATAATGCCGTGGCTTTTTCTGAGTGTGTATGTACTATTGCGCATACTTCAGGCCTTACATCATATATGTCCTTATGAATTCGCCATTCACTGGATGGCTTTATACCCAATGGCTTTTTATTAACTCCTGTATTGTCTAGAATAACTATTTTTTCAGGTCTTAAATATTTATAATCTATTCCTGATGGTGTAATAAGAAATCCTGAATTTATTCTTAAGCTTATATTTCCTGATGTTGGTCCATTTATCCCAAGTGATGCTAAATATTTAACTGCATTTACNACTAATTCTGCTTGCTCTGAATATGTACTTTTACTTTTCATAAACCTCTACTTGTGCCCTTTTCGAAAATTANTCAAGCCACTCTTCGATGCACTAAATATACCATCCTCTGTTATTAAACCGGTTAACAAACGAGCTGGTGTGACATCAAAACTATAATTCGCCGCTTGACTTTGCTCCGGAGCTAAGGCAACTCGCCTAATTTTACCATCATCTGATAGACCAACTATATTAAGGACTTCATCCTGTCCCCTTTCTTCAATTGGAATATCCCTCATACCATTACTAATCGACCAATCAACTGTCGAAAATGGTATCGCAGCATAAAATGGTACTTTATTGTCTTTTGCTGCAAGTGCCTTTAGATACGTGCCAATTTTATTGCAAACATCCCCTGATGAACTTACTCTATCAGCTCCAACAATACACATATCTACCAAACCTTCCTGAATGAGATGACCGCCTGCATTATCCACTATAATTGTATGTGGAATATTTTTTTGTGATAATTCCCATGCAGTAAGGGCTGAACCTTGATTACGCGGTCGTGTCTCATCGACCCAAACATGAATATCACATCCTAACTCATTAGCAACATATATTGGGGCTAGTGCAGTTCCCCATTCTATGGCTGCTAGCCAACCCGCATTACAATGAGTAAGAATGTTGATAGTTCTATTAATTTTTCTCTTTTGCTTTGTTTTTAATATCAAATCAGCACCGTGTTCCCCAATTTTACGGCAGGTTAAGACATCTCGGCGTATCATTTCTTCAGCAAACAAAAAAGCTGATTTTTTCCTCTCTGAATTAGGCAGTTTTATAAGAATTGACATCATCTGGTCGAGTGCCCAACTTAAATTCATTGCAGTTGGTCTCGTTTTAAGGAGGTATTGATAGGCTTGAGATAATCCTGAATCAGAACTATCTTCACTCATTGCTAATGCGAGTCCAAAACTTGCCGTAACGCCTATCAATGGCGCACCACGAACTTTCATCTCTTTGATTGCTTTTACAGCTTCTTCAAGGGAATCTATCTCGGATATAATTAAATGATGAGGTAGATGAGTTTGATCAATGATTTTCACTTGCCCATGCGAAGTGCGCCAAATAGTTCTTAAGGGTAAGTTATCCTTATTCATACGCNAATAATGAGGAAGCGAAGAGAAAAAACAAGCTTCTAAANCAAAAGATCTAGCATTTTTGGCTNATTCATAAAACTTTTAACTATCTCAATTTATTATTCAAGACCATATAAGCTTGATAAAAACATAGGTTTAAGTAATCAAATCCTTAAATTCTAATAAATTATCTCAAATAATAGTAGTTATTCAATATCTAATCTAGATATCAACTCCTGAATATATGGTTTATAGTTTTTCCATGAGTTAATACCCTCATCATATATTTTTCTACGAACCTGTGTTTGACTAGCTGTTTCAACCGTGCGCTCAGTTTCATAAAACTCAAGACACCTATCTTCCCAATTTAAGTCACAGTATGTGAGTAGATGGCGAGTTTGATTAGCTTGNTCATTAACNATATNNTCATATTTAATTGTATAAATCTTATCTCCAAAATAAGTATCCCATAGTTCCATTAATTCTTTATACATTTTATAAAATGCTATTATATGATCNATATCGTATGAAAATTTGTTTCCACCCTTAGAAAAAAACGTCTTATAGATTGACCAACAAGTTGCTTTTGGATCACGTTTAACATGAATAATTTTTGCCTCTGGTATAGAATTGATTATCAATTCAATCCACTTAAAATTTATTGGTAATTTATCCGTTATAAAAACCTCATTAGCATTTAGGTCATCTAAATACTGAGTATATTTATTTCGTATTGATATAANNTTTTCNAGTGAAACGTTTTTATTCTCACTCAATGATTTTCTATAATTTANCTCCTGAAACACTGAATTACATAATTTATTCATAAAAGGCAGCTCCCCAGCACCAAATACTTTGGAATGACTCGCCAAAATTTGTTCTACCAATGTAGTCCCTGATCTTGGCATGCCTATTATAAAAATTGGTGTGTGACTTATAGGTCTTGAGTTTTGTTGTGTTAAAGAGATAAACTTATTTTTAATTGATATATTTTTAATATTAGAAAATTCTTCCTTCTCTTCTAAAATATTGAATTCTACTAACTCGTTATTCTCCCTGTTTGCCAGCTTGTAGTATGAAAATGCATCTTCATATTTTCCAGAATCATCAAACGCTTTAGCAAGCGCATATGAAAGTGCAATTCTATCTTTTTTGTTTGTATTTGGGTTTAGAATTAGTTTCTGTAAAATTTCTATCTGTGAATCGTTTGCATTATATTTTTTCACATTACTTAAGTGTCTATGAGCTAATGCATAATCAGGCTTAATTTTTAGTGCGGCTTCATAACTAGTTCTTGCATCATTAAACTTTCCAATGCTGACTAGTAAATTACCAAGGTTGTTATAAGCCTCTAAATAATTAGGTCTAATTTCAATTGCTTTCTCATAACTTATTATTGCATCTTTAACCTTATTTTGTTTTCGAAATAAGTTACCAAGAGCAAAATAAGCTGCTACGTGATTCGGCTGAACTTGCAAGGCCTGTAGAAAACATTCTTCTGCCTCATCGTATTGTGCCATTCCAAGAAAAGTTTTTCCTAAATTAGTATATGCTTGCGCGTAGGTAGGATTTATAGATAAAGCTTCACGAAAGCATTCAACAGCTAATTGCGGTTTAGAAAGCTTAGCTAGTGCTGTACCAAGATTATTTTGTGTTTCAGCACTTTTTGGATTTATTTTCAAAGATTCTTGAAAGACCTTAGCTGCTTCAGAAGCCCTTCCCAGGCTCATCAAAGATATACCCAAATTATTATAAACTTCCCATTGTCTCGACTGGTACTTTATTGCAGCGTTGAAACTTGATATTGCCTCCTCGTAAGCTTTAAGGGTTAATTTTAAATCTCCTAAATTTTTATGTGCTTGGGCATGTTCTGGCTTAAGATCTATAGCCTTACGAAAATTTTGTTCTGCCAGTTTAAGTTCATTTTTTTGGATATACACAAGTCCAAGGTTACTATATGAATCAGCGTGTTTATTATTAAGTCTTATTGCGTTTTTCAAATAATAAATTGCATTTTCTAAGTCATTAAGGGCTAAAAAAGCGACCCCTAAATTACTGTGAGCCTCAACATAGCTAGGGGAGATGTTAATTGCAGTCCTATAACTATTAATTGCCTCATTAATATTTCCAAGCGCAAAATAACAGGCACCCAAAATATTGGGTAAGATAGCATTATTTGGATTATTTTTTATTAGCTCATTGGCTGTGTTTTGTGCCTCAGCTAAATTTCCACTATTATAAAGGGATATAAGGTGGTCAACTTCTTGATCAGTCATGTGACTTTATATATATGCTAGTAAATATNTGAATTTTCTTAATTTCAACCTACTATCTAAANATTATGTGTTGCATAGAATANCTATANAATAAATAGTCTGACCAAATTATCTAAAAAACAAGGCTAAAACATANCAAATAACAAAGCCTAAGCTCAATAACANAAAAATGGAGCGGGCGATGAGATTCGAACTCACGACCCTAACCTTGGCAAGGTTATGCTCTACCCCTGAGCTACGCCCGCGCCCCAACGCATGGCGATATTACGCTGATATAAATTACTTTCAAGAGCGGATTAGGAGTAAAAGTCATTAATATACCCGTAAAACCAAATATTTTATTCAAAAAACTAGATGTTTTAGGTATTAAGACCGATACAATAGAACATCCTGCAGTATTTACGGCCGAGGAGGCTACTACATACTGTTCTGACCTACCTGGCGCACACTGTAAAACTTTGTTTCTCAAAGATAAACGTGGAGAGCTTTGGTTAATTATTTCGTTGGATCATCGTCGTCTCAATATGAAAAAACTACAAGGTCTTATAGGATCAGCAAGGCTTTCCTTTGGAAAACCTGATTTATTGCTTGAAATTTTAGGTGTATATCCTGGTTCTGTTACACCGTTTGCATTAATTAACGACGTTAATCTAAGAGTAAAACCTGTACTAGACGAGGGCATTATAAGGTCCGATGTAGCTAATTTTCATCCTCTAATAAATACTATGACTACCACTATAAAATCATCAGATCTTAAATTATTTATAGCTGACTGTGGACACACTTTACGTATAATTGATCTAGATTTAGCTTAGTAATNNAAATTATAAGTAAAAGTGTTATTAAAAGACTATAAAAATANACTTGCCACTAGCAACAACTGCTGCCATTTAATTTAAGTAANCTATTGTTTAACTTAATGTACTAACTTTGATTGGGAAAACAAACCATGGAATCAATAATTGGTCAACCTGGAGACACTGGGGCAGAGAATTTAGACCTAATCAAGGAAAGCTCCACAGCTACCTTTGCTGATGATGTGATTAAAGCATCTTCAGATACTCCTATACTAGTTGATTTTTGGGCCCCTTGGTGTGGTCCCTGTAAACAACTTACTCCTGTTTTAGAAAAATTAGTTAAAGCTTCATCANGTAAAATTCGCTTAGTAAAGATAAATATTGATGAAAATNAGGAATTAGCAACCCAACTTCAAATACAGTCAATTCCTATGGTATACGCATTTAAGGAAGGACAGCCAGTTGATGGTTTTATGGGAGCACTTCCGGAGAGTCAGATTCGTGACTTTATCGAAAAACTAATAGGTCCTGTAGGACCNTCTCCATCTGAAGAAGTAATTAGTATGGCAAAAGAAGCTCTTTCCCAAGANGACTTTCAAACTGCAGCNAATCTATTCGCACAAGTTATGCAAAATAATCAGGNTGAACCATCTGCGATAGCAGGACTAACAAAGTGTTATATTGGNATGGGAGAAACTGATCAAGCNCGCGAAATTATTGGATCACTTGATGAAGAGACCTCTGCGCATCCAGAGGTTGCTAGCGCAATTGCAGCCCTAACACTAAAGGAACAAGGCTCTGAGACTTCCAGCGATATTTCTAAACTTCAAAGTGTAATAGCTAATAATCCAACTGATCATCAAGCTCGCTATGATCTAGCTTTAGCACTTTCAAGCGATGGGCAACATGAAGATGCTATTGAACATCTTGTAGAAATAATTAAACATGATCGACAATGGAATGAAGATTCTGCAAGAGAACAACTTCTAAAGATTTTTGAAGCTCTTGGACCAACTGACCCAGTGACTGTCAATGGAAGAAGAAAACTGTCAACGGTTCTATTTTCTTAAACTTATATGGGGAACACCATTTCCTTGCAAAATACAACTTTCGAACATTTTCCTTCAATAGTACCTGTCTTTCCTCTGTCTGGAGTACTTCTACTTCCCCACGGAAAATTACCTTTAAATATTTTTGAGCCTCGTTATTTACAAATGATAGAGGATGCTATGTCATCGCATAGAATGATAGGCATGGCTCAACCAGTAAACCCTATGGATAAAAATGTTCTTCCAGAAATATATCCCACGGGTTGCTTGGGTAAAATAACAAGCTTTTCTGAAACTGAGGATGAGCGATACTTCGTAACACTTACTGGTCTTGCTAGGTTTAATATAATACGTGAAATGCCAGCTAATGGTCTACTATACCGGCAGGTTAACGTGAATTATACAGCTTTTGGAAAAGATCTNGATAAACCTGAAAAGCTAGAATTAAATCGTGACATATTATTGCCTGCCCTCAAAAATTTTTTTGAACTAAAAGGGCTTTCTGCAAATTGGGATGCTATCAATAAATCTGACGATACTGATTTACTAACTAGTCTAGCAATGATTTGTCCTTTCTCTCCAAGTGAAAAACAAGCATTGTTAGAGTGTGTTACTTCTGAATCTAGGGCAAATATGCTCGTAGCACTTATTGAAATGGCTCGGCATGATACAAATTCAAGAAATAGTTTCCACTAATTTAACTATATCACAAACGTGTTTGAATAAATTAAACCCTCGTATGGGAGTTGTAATGAATAGTAATTCAGAATCNGATNTTGACCCAAAGTTACTAGAAATTTTGGTTTGCCCGCTTACNAAAGGGCCTCTAGTCTATGATAAAAATCNTAANGAACTCATTAGTAACAAGGCNNGGCTGGCTTATCCTGTAAGAGATGGCATACCAGTAATGCTNATTGATGAAGCAAGAAAACTTNAAAATAGCGAATAAATATAATANATCAAATGTCTTCATCACCATTTAAAACACAAAACTGGCCTACAGAAATTCGATATAAGTCGACTCAAAAAACACTTGAGATNGATTTTGATGATGGAGTTTCNTATTCTTATACATCAGAATTACTCAGAGTAGAGTCTCCTAGTGCTGAGATCCGTGGACATGATGGTGTAAAAAAAATCATGGCAGGGTGTCAAAATATCTCAATAGTCGATATCCAACCTGTTGGTAATTATGCTGTAAGACTAACTTTCGAAGATGATCATAATACCGGAATATATTCGTGGAGCTATCTACGATATCTAGGTGATAACCGCGATGAAATCTGGGCAACTTATTTGAATGCCCTATCAGAAAATAACTTGAAAAGAGACAGATGAATTTCTTTTACTAATATTATTAATCCTATAGAAACGCCTAATATCGGTGGTTTTTTTCATAGTATTTCTGATGATAATCTTCCGCTGGCCAGAAAGTTTGATCTGTTGTAATTACTGTAACAATTTTTCTCAAATAATTTCCTGATTCTTGAATTTTTAAAAGACTTGTAGAAGCTTTTTCTTCTTGGTCCTTACTGTGACAAAAGATTATTGAACGATATTGACTACCTACATCTAAGCCTTGTCTATCTAACTGTGTAGGATCATGCATTTCCCAGAAGTAATCTAGCAGTGACTCATAATTTAATAATTTAGGATCATAATTAATCTGTACAACTTCAGCATGCCCTGTTTGTCCTGTACAAACTTGCTCATAAGTAGGATTTTTTGTGCTGCCGCCCATATAGCCTACCCTTGTTTTCAAAACACCATTAATCTTACCTAATAAGAATTCTGGTTTCCAGAAACATCCTGCACCAAAAGTTGTTACATCCATTAAGTCTACCTTTCTAACTTAGNTNGTTTGTGCTTAGTATAAATTAAATCTGCTCTCCGCGCACTAATCGGGGCAAATCGCCAATGAGCCCCATTGCATGACGCATAAAAAATCTTTTTATAGGTGGTGATTGATTTATCCCAGCAAGCCCAAATCTACGTATAATCTGCAATGAACTATTTTGGTTTGAAAAGAGGAGATTAAGTCCATGTGTAACTGCTGTTAACATGGCTGAATCAAAACGTCTAAAGCGCTGATATTGTGTTAAAAGATTTTCACTACCAACATCTAAACCTAAGCGTCGGGTTTCAACAATAACTTCCGCAAGTGCAGCACAATCACGTATTCCAAGATTGAATCCCTGACCTGCGATCGGGTGAATGCTGTGTGCAGAATCACCAATCAAAGCAATTCTTTGAGCAATATATTCTTTGGCATAAGATAATGAAAGTGGATAACTCCAACGAGGACCTTCTAACTCTATCTCACCAAGAAAATCACCAAACCTATGTAATAGTTCGCGTAAAAAATCCTCTTTATCGAGACTTAAAATTTTTGGGGCTAATACACTGTTTTCAGTCCAAACAAGTGATGAACGATTTGAGGTTAACGGTAGAATAGCAAATGGACCTGAGGGTAAAAATTTTTCGTGTGCAATGCCTTGATGTGGAAATTGATGTTTTACCGTACATACTATGCCTACCTGATTGTAAGATAACTCAATATTTTTAATACCTGATTCTGATCGCAAAAAAGAATTACGACCATCTGCTGCAACTGCTAAAGAAGATTCTATTATACGCCCGTTAGATAGCTTCATTATTGCAATATCATCAGAAACATTAAATGATTTTACTGATTCTGGGGCAAAATGGCTTACATTATTGAAGTTTTTTAATGCTTTTAATAGGCTTATTCTTAATATACGGTTTTCAACCATCCAACCTAGAGGTTCTTCTCCTAAATCAAGGTGGTCGTAATGTAAAAACAATGGCGAATTTCCATCAGATACTCTTATTTGTAAAATTGGTTGAGCATCCGATTCTAAATAAGACCAAACACCAATTGCAGACAGAACATTTTTGGAGCCGAGGGCAATTGAAGAAGCCCTACCGTCAAAGTCTTTACTTAACAAGTCATCAAGAGGCGTAGAATCAATAATTGCAGTTTCAACACCATAACGAGCTAGTGCCAAACCAAGTGTAAGGCCAACAAGACCACCACCACATATTGCTACATCATATTTATTGGTCATGTTTTAAGCTCAAAAATAAAGTCAAGTGAAATACTCTAAAAAATAGTTATCATAAACAAATCATTTTAGGGAGATTTTATGAGTGAAAATTGGCATAAAATGAGTGCTATGAAACTTGGCTCTGAGATAGAACAAGGGATCATTGATCCTCGTGAACTAACTGAGTTTTTTTTAGAACGTATAAATGAACTTGATCCACTAAATCTAGTTTACTTACGAACAACCATTGATCGCGCAAGAAACAGTGCTAATACAGCTTATTCTCGCTCTAAGTCTGGTCTTAGACGTTCAATTTTAGATGGTGTGCCCATATCATGGAAGGATCTTTTTGAAACTGCAGGAGATATTACTAGCCATGGTTCACCAATACTACTTGATCGTGTCGCAAAGAAAGATGCTGTTGTTGTAGAAAGAGCTGAACATGCAGGACTAGTTTGTTTGGGAAAAACTAATCAAACAGAATATGCTTTTTCGATTCTTGGTATAAATCCACATTTTGGAACACCTTCAAATCCATTTGATAAAATAACTAAACGTCTACCAGGTGGATCAACTTCTGGCGGAGCTGTTTCTTTATCAACTGGATTAGCAGCAGCAGCAATAGGTTCTGATACTGGAGGCTCTGTTAGAGTACCTTCTGCCTGGAATGGACTTGTCGGTTTTAAAACTAGCTTTGGACGATTACCTCTAGATGGAGTTCTTCCTCTCTCAAAAACTCTAGATACGGTTGGACCGCTAACACGTAACGTAGAAGATGCTGCTGCTATATTTAGTATTTTAGATGGTCGATCTGCTTCAAACCCTAGATCTTGGGTAGATATTTCCGGACTTTCCCCAAAGTTTATTAAATTGGTTTGCCCAAAAACGTTTGTTTGGGATGATTTAAGCCCTGATATCGAGTCAGTTACACGAGCTGCTGTGGACAAAATTTCTAATGCTGGTGTTTCTATTGATAATAAGGAAGTAAAAGAATTATTGGAAATAGACTCTCTTATAAATCACTATGGTCCGTATCATGCATCAGAATGTCACGCTATATGGGGCGAAAAAATTGAAATTGACCCAAAATTAGTCTATCAGCCTATCCTGGAGCGGATACGTTTAGGAGGGCAAATGAATGCTAGCATAATAGAAAAAACAAAGCTTAAGCTTAAGGTTTCAGCTAGAGCTTTACATGCTTGGATAAGGGAAAATGGCATTTTAATTTGTCCTACTGTTCCAATAAGCCCACCAGCAATAGGCGACCTAGAATACAACACTGAATTATGGACAAAAGCAAATGGTATAGTTTTAAGAAATACCAGGCTTGGTAACTTTTTAAATTGTTGTGCTATTACATTGCCATGTGGAAAAGATTATAATGGAATTCCTGTTGGACTNATGTTTTTAGCTCCTTGGGGTGAAGATGAATTGTTATTGCGNACTGCCGCNGCAATTGAAAGAATTCTTAAAACTTGAAAAGTTTTTATGCAAATTTTTTATATTTATACCGACAAGTGTTTTTACATGTTTATTATTTCAAAAGTTTTAGAGAAAAATTTATAGTTACATAAATTTTTCAGGCTGGGCATACTTAAGGTGATTTTTAATATGATAGTAAAATTGCTATAAATATATTTGATGGTCACAGGAACAAAAGATAATAAGAGGGCGCCTTTCTTACCTCAGGCAGTAAGTCTTTTCCTAAAAAAAAGGGCTATAGAGCTATGTGGGATAATTGTTGCAATATTAGCGATACTTATCAGCATAGCACTGTCTTCACACAATGCTAATGACTCCTCCTTTAATACAGCAGCAAGTATATCGGCAAGTAACGTACTTGGAAAACCGGGTGCTTATCTGTCCGACCTTTTAATTCAAGGTTTTGGTTTGGGTGTATGTCTCTTAATTTTAATTTTACTAGCTTGGAGTTGGGCGTTCCTATCACACAGAAATTTTCAATTGATATGGCTTAGAGTAGCGCTAACACCCATAACATTAATACTTTTTGCAGTAGGGCTTTCTAGTGCTGGAGGTGCTATTAGCTGGCCAACAACAGCAGGATTAGGTGGTGTTGGCGGACTCGTGATTACAAATCAAATGTTAGACATGATTGGTAATTCTTTAGGAGCCAGGGCTGGCTTATCTTCCGTTTCAATTTTTCTTGGATTAACTAGTTTTATTATGTCTGTTGGTCTTAAATGGACNGAGTGGGTNAAAATTATAANGTTTTCATNNAAATCTATAAGTTTCATTGCAAATGCAAATCGATATTCTGTTGGATGGATTTTCCGTAATAGTAAATCTATGCAGTTAAATAATTCACAAAAAAATGATTCAAATCCCAAATTAAAAGAGGGTTTAAACTCTGGAGTTTTATCTGGCAAAAGTGTTGGGACTCCCTCTAAAAAAAGATTTTCTATATGGCAACTTACTAAACGAGGTTCCTCTAGCTTTCTCAGAGCTGAGCCACAACTCTACGAAAATAATTTAGAATCAGATAACACTTTGGATAATCCGAGGAAAAAACATGTCCCAACAAGTGGAAATAATTATGGAATAGTTAAGCAAAAAGTTGGCTCGCCAAAACTAGGAAAAAGAGGAACTAGAGAAGGTCAAGGTAATCTGGATCTAGNCGGGGATATTGAATATGAACTTCCTGCTCTTTCCTTACTAGCAGAGTCAAAACAAAAAAAACCAACTAAAATTCACTCAGAAGAGGCTTTAGAGCAAAATGCTAAACTTTTATTGTCAGTATTAGAGGACTTTGGAGTATATGGAGAAATGCAGCGAGTACATCCTGGTCCTGTGGTAACNCTTTATGAATTTGTTCCACAGGCNGGCACTCGNACCTCTAGAGTAATTGGCTTGGCNGACGACATAGCACGATCAATGAGTGCTATTTCTGTAAGAGTTGCAACAATACCAGGNAAAAATGTTATAGGCATNGAGCTACCTAATTCTGAGAGAGAAGGAGTTTTACTCAGGGAATTATTAGATAGCGAGGCCTATGAAAATACATCTGCAAGCTTAACATTGGCACTTGGTAAAACTATTTCTGGTGAGCCATTGATTGCTGACTTAGCCCGTATGCCTCATGTTTTAGTNGCTGGAACCACTGGCTCAGGAAAATCTGTTGCAGTTAATAGTATGATCCTTTCNCTATTATATAGACTGCCNCCAGAAAAATGTCGNTTGATCTTAATTGACCCNAAAATGCTAGAACTATCAGTTTATGATGATATTCCTCACCTCCTAACCCCTGTAGTAACTGATCCAAGTAAAGCTGTAGTTGCGCTAAAGTGGGTTGTTAGAGAAATGGAAAATAGATACCAGGGGATGTCAAAACTTGGTGTAAGAAATATCACAGGCTATAATAAGAGATTAGAAGATGCCCGAAAACGTGGAGAAATCTTACATAGGCGCGTTCAAATAGGTCTTGATGGCGATACNGGTCAACCATTGTTTGANGAACAAGAGCTNGACTTGTCCCCAATGCCATATATTGTTGTAGTGGTTGATGAAATGGCAGATCTAATGCTTGTTGCTGGCAAGGATATTGAAGGAGCAGTGCAAAGATTGGCTCAAATGGCTCGCGCTGCAGGTATTCACTTAATTATGGCCACACAACGCCCATCCGTGGATGTAATCACAGGNACAATTAAGGCTAACTTTCCAACAAGAATAAGCTTTCAGGTTACCTCTAAAATTGATAGCCGAACTATACTTGGTGAAGCAGGTGCAGAGCAGCTTCTAGGTCAGGGAGACATGCTATTCCTAGAGGGTGGTGGTCGCCTGACAAGAGTACATGGTCCACTTGTGACTGATTCTGAAGTAGAGAAAGTTATTCAGTTTCTCCGCTCACAAGGAATAGCCGAATATAAATCGGAGATTATAGAAGAAGAAAACCAAGGTGACGGCTTAATACGGGAAAGTAATATTGATGATCCATTATACGATCAAGCAGTAGCTTTAGTTGCGAGAGAACAGAAAGCTTCTACAAGTTTTGTTCAACGTCACCTTCAAATAGGTTACAATCGTGCTGCTAGAATTGTTGAGAGAATGGAATCTGAGGGTATCATTAGCAAAGGAAATCATGTTGGAAAACGTGAGGTTTTAATCAGTGATCATTCNNTAAAAAATTGAATCTNNTATTATCGACTTATATTAAAATATGGAAAAAATATTGTTTTTTTTATCCNCCATAAATTATAGGNTCAAGAATCCTGTATNCACATTATTATATGCATTTTNTGCATTAATTATTTATGTCTNNATGTTTGTAAATGTTAACGCTCAAGAAATTAAGATACTTGATTTAAGTAANGAAGACAGNCAGAAACTACAGCTTGTTGAAAATTATTTAAACAGCATTTCAACCNTGAAAGCTAGGTTTTTTCAAATATCACCTGAAGGTGTGAATACAGAGGGNACTTTTTATCTCCGNCGTCCTGGTAAAATTCGCGTAGAGTATGATCCACCTTCACCACTTCTTATAGTAGGTGATGGNTTTTTACTTCATTATCATGATA
>PAWF01000019.1 GCA_002714015.1 Gammaproteobacteria bacterium
GGATTTTTCATGTGGTGTCTTCGATAGCAGTGGGCGTTTATGGGCACAAGGAGAATTTTTACCTATTCACCTAGGAGCACTTCAATTTGCTGTAAGAGAAGCAATAGAAGAAGTTGGTATCTCTTCGTTTGAGGAAGGTGATGCAGTTTTGTTGAATGACCCATATCGCGGAGGTACACATCTACCTGACCTGACCGCAATAACTCCGATTTTCTTCTCGGGGGAAATAATCGCTTTTGCAGCAAACCGCGCTCATCACGCTGATATAGGTGGAACAGTCCCTGGAAGTTTTTACAGTGAAGCACGAGAAAACTTTCAGGAAGGATTGCGAATACCGCCTGTTCGATTTGTTAGAAAAGGAAAAATAGATCAAGATTTAAAAGAAATAATTTTAAATAATGTCCGTGTTCCTCGGGAAATGAGTGGCGATCTAGAAGCCCAATTCTCCTCTAACCGAACAGCAGTAAAACGTACAATAAATCTTTGTGAACGATATTCTCTACAAACTCTTCAATATGCTGCCAAAGAAATATGTAATCAATCTGAAAAAAGGATGCTTAGTAAAATTAAAGATTGGCCTAACGGTACCTGGTTCGCTGAGGATTATCTTGATAATGATGGAATTAATAACAAACCTATAAAAATTCACGTAGCACTTACTGTGGCAGATGATAAATTAGAGTTTGACTTTAGTGGCTCAGACAAACAAGTGACGGGTCCAGTAAATTCTGTAAGAGGGATGACTGCCTCAGCCACTTACCTAGCGGTTCAAGCTGCTGTTGACCCAACCATACCTGCAAATGATGGTGCGTACCGCCCAATAAATATCTTCGCTCCAGAAGGATGTGTGCTTAATCCAAAATTTCCAGCTCCATGTACCGGAGGTAATGAAACATCACATCGTATAGTTAATGTTATTCAAAAGGCTTTTGCGGAATTACCTTATGGTCCTATAGTTATTTCAGGAGATCACGGCTCGTCTAATAACTTACTAATCTCAACTACAAGTGGTCCAAATCAAGAACCAAATGTATTTTATTCATATCCAGAAGGTGGTTGGGGAGCACTTGATAAAAAAGATGGAGAAAATGCACTTTTTTCAATTGTTGGGAATTGCAAGAATATGCCAGCTGAAGCCCTAGAACTTTCATTACCTATAAGATTACTAAAGTACGAGCTAAGGCAGGATACCGGGGGTGCTGGACGCCATCGAGGAGGATTAGGAACACACCGAGACTATGAAATACTAGCAGATTCTGCATCACTTTCTTTTGTAGCTGATCGTTGCATATACGGGGCAAATGGTCTTGATGGTGGAAAAGAGGGTGGGGTTGGTGCTTACTTTGTTAATCGCGGTAAAGGTTCAGAGCTCGCTTCTCCAAAATTTGTATCCAAAGGCACCCAAATTTCATTGAAAAAAGGAGATATTGTTAGCCAATGTACAGCTGGTGGTGGTGGATACGGGAAACCAGAAGAACGTAATGATCATGATATTAAAAGAGACTTGGTATTAGGTTATATCTCAAGAGAAGAAGCTATTGATACTTATGGAATAAATTTAGAAAATTTCCAGAACACTAAACCTTCATAAAAAAACTATCCCACTTAAAGTTTCCGTATGTTTATAATTTTATGTTATCTTTTATTATAATGTAGTGGCAGACTTATAAAATTAACTACCAAATAATTTCGATTGAATATCTTTTAGTTAACATTGGGAGATTAAACTGATGAAAATTGGATTTATGCTACCTATGTTCGGTGTTATGGCAACTCATGAAAACATGATCCGCATGGCACACTTTGCTGAAGACAAAGGATTTGAATCAGTATGGTCACCCGACCATATTGTAATGCCAACAAAAATTGAAACCCCCTACCCTTATACAAAATCTGCTGATTATATAGCAGATCCTAAAGGTGCACACCTGGAACCCTTCACAAGTTTAGCATTTATAGCTGGACATACTAAAAATGTACGACTTGGGTTTACGGTGCTTATTGCACCCTACCGTAACCCGATAGAAACAGCTAAACAGATGGCCTCTCTTGACGTCTTATCAAATGGTCGATTAATTGTAGGTACGGGAGCAGGTTGGTTAAATGAAGAGTTTGAAGCTTTAAACCTTTCTCCTAAACAAAAATGGCCTCGTACAGACGAGTATATAAGAATATGGAAAGAACTTTGGACAGCTGAAGAACCACATTTTGAAGGAGATTATTTTAGCTTTTCCAACGTCCAATGTCGCCCCCAACCACTACAAAAACCTCACCCTCCCATTACTATAGGTGGTAATGGAAACTCATGTTTCAGGCGTGTAGTCAACTTAGCTGACGGTTGGCAAGTTGTTTCAGAGGGTCCAGACTTTACATATAGCAAGGGAGGTAATCTGGAGAGTTCCCTAGCAGTCCTACACAAGATGTCTGAAGAAAACGGTAGAGATCCAAAAACAATAGAAATAACTGTTGTTGTAATAGCCGGGACTCCTGAAGGTGTTATTAGAGACATACCAAGATACGAGGAACTTGGGGTGACCCGGTTAATTTTAGACTTTCCATCTTTTGTTTCAGATATTCAAGAAATGGAAGATATGCTTAATGTAATAGCGTCAGGAACACCACTCAATAATTAAAAACGAAACCTATTCTTATTAAAATAATTAAGAATTAAAGTCTTATAAGGAATTTTTATGTGCGATTGATGTATAAAAGTTTTTATTATTTTCTAGCTTTGGGATTGTTTTTTTTCATTCCTACCAATCTAATGGCCGCCACAGTAGAACCTTGTCCAAATGAGACAAATACACGTTGGCATGCATGTTTTGGTTATTACACCTATGATGATAATTCAGAATATGCCGGAGAGTGGGAGAATAATGTCCCCAATGGACAAGGCACATATAAAAAACCAAATGGCTTTATTTATGTAGGCGAATTTTCTAATGGAAACTTTAATGGTTTAGGCACTGCTACATGGCCTGATGGATCAAGATATATTGGCAGTTGGAAAGATGGCAAATTTAATGGAAATGGATCACTCTTTTCACCCACTGGTGAAACTAAGACAGGTTTATGGAGTGAGGGTAAGTTTCAAGAACAAAAGAATGCAGTTAAGCCTTTAGAACCTCATAATTCTGAAATAGATAATAAAGATCACTCATCCGAAATAAATGTTGATACAGAGATAACTAATCCATCCTTTATAACTGCTTCTGAGGTGACAACTGACAAACCTCAACAAGCAATTAGAAAAGCCCTAAATATAATAAGAGAACACGGAACAACTATAGATTTTCAAAATCCAATTTATCTTGATGGTTCTCCCGATAGGGAGATCGTTGCAAAAACTAAAAACGTCAAATTTTTTGAGACCTTATTCAATACAATGGAAGTTGATTTTGTAAAGGATAGAGAAACTTGGGAGTATAAAATAATTTTTCCTGATGAAATACAGGTAGTGGGAAATGAAACAACTGAAATTACTAGCAGCTCAATAGATGAGATAAGTGTAAATGGTATTTTTCTTGAGGAAGGTCTTAAACCAATCAAACTAGAAATCCTAGCTAGAGAATTAGATATACAGGCTAAAGAAGGATTTTTAGCATTTAAAAAACTAGAAGTTGAACAAGAATTTGATCATAGGGTCTCAAGACAATCTTATTTCCACAGCGCTAATCTAGAGGACTTTAGCCTTGAGTCTCCAGAGGTAGAGATATTCATAGAAGATTTTTCATTACAGTCTGAAATGAATTTTGAAAATACAGATATAAGTTTAAATATGGAAAACTGGCCACCTTTTATTCCAAACTTTGACTACACTGCATACTTCTCATTGGTTTCAATGGCCTCTCAACTTGATGAAGAATTATCTTTAAAAAATGTAAACATAGAGACATCCGAAGGTGATATTCAGTTTGAACGGCTTTTAATTTCTGGTAGGTCAGTTCCACAGCGCAATAAAATTAACCGCATAGATATGTCGGGAAAAATTGAGAAGTTCATTCTAGCCGGATTCGAAGATATTCCTGAAACTGCATTACCATATATTCCAAATCTTTTGAGATTTGACATTACAGCTCAAGCAAAAAATATAGATTATTCAGGCGAACTGACATTTGAGGATATATTTATAGATTCAGGACCATTACAAGACTTAATAAGTATTAAAATTGCGAAGTTTCTTGTCTCAAGTGAGAAGTTTTCAATTGATATAAAGGGAAATCTAAAACCTGAACCTTCTAGTAGTACTGGAATAATAGGAAACCTAGAAATAAATATTGATGGTCTAAATGGTGTAATTTCTGAGTTCCAATCAAACCCTAGTCCTGAGATGATGCCTGCTTTACCTATTTTATTGATGCTACGTGGGCTCTCAAATTCTGATCCTCAAGAAAATTCACGGAACTCATCGGATTCTTATACTATCGAAATAAACTCTAATAGTATCATGGTAAATGGCACAGACTTGTCTGATCTAATACCCCAATAAAGTGATTCACCATGGGTAAGGTGTTCCATCATAATTAATGAATTCTCCAGTCTTTGGAGGAGTATATTCGCTTATAACTTTACGCATTCCGGATATACTATCATCAATCTCTACAGGTGCAGCATTAGTTCCCATATCTGTTTTAACCCAACCTGGGTGGAATGAAAGAGTTCGGATGTCGTGTTCTTTTAAATCAATTGAAAGACCTTTAACTAATAAGTTTAGAGCTGCCTTTGATGATCTGTAAGGGTAAAACCCTCCTTCTGTAAGGCTTGTGATCGAGGACATGTGGGTTGATATGAATACAATTAAACGATTCTGAGATTGAGAAACTTGATTCACAAATGCCTCGCATACTCTAAAAGGTCCAAGAACATTTACCCTTAATGTTTCTTCCCAAGATTCGTAATCCACGCTGCCAAAGGCACCCTTCATTGGTTCCTCAAATTTAGTACCAAGAATGCCAGCGTTATTGATCAAATAGTCAATACTACAGTCATTTAATTCTTTGGAGACCGATAAAATCTCTTCTGGTTTTGAAACATCCATTTGATATAAGGTAGTTCTGCCATGGGAAGAGGTAGCTAAACGTTTTAATTCATCAGCAGTTTCAGGGTTACGGCAACATGCAATCACCTCGGCTCCATCATTTTGATATTGACGAACAAATTCTAATCCAAGTCCACGATTAGCTCCCGTAATCAATACTGTTGTCATTGGATTCTCCATTACCTAAAACAATTAATGAGGATAGATATATTTAACATATAAAAACAATTGCTCAAATATACTAGTTAGCCTAATTTTCCTGTTTTTAGATATATTATTGTTTTATAAATATAAGCATTTATAAGGACAACCTGCCATATGGCAAAATGGAGTCGGCTATGGAAATTGGAATTTATGCAAATACTCATGGGAACAGCTACAGAGATGACACTAATATGTATTTGCGAAACTCTCCTCTCGAACAAACCCAGCCATTAAAGGTAGCTTGCGCAGCTGAAGCTGCAGGTTTTCACTCAATCTGGTATCCAGATCATGTATCAATGCCAATAGGGTCTGAAAGTTTCCACACTGCAAATCAATCTGGTCAGAGAGCATATCAACCATATCACAATATGCTTGATGCAGCCGTTGTTATGGGCGCAGTAGCCCAATTAACAAAACGAATTCGACTAGGCACCAGTGTACTGATTTCTCCATATCGACACCCACTCTCAGATGCTCGTCAATTTATGACCGTAGATCAGCTTTCCAATGGGAGGTTAATGCTTGGAGTTGGTGCTGGATGGATGAAGGAGGAGTTTGATTCTGTTGGAATTGCACATTCAGAACGAAACGAGAGATTAGTAGAGTGTATAGAAATCTATAAAAGGGCATGGACTCAGAGTGATGTATCTTTTCCTGGAGATTTTTATAATTTCAAAAATATCTCTATGGACCCAAAACCTATTCAACAACCTACTCCACCCATTTTTCTAGGTGCTAATACTCCTGCTGGAGCTAGACGTTCTGCGCGTTACTGTGATGGACTTTACTCACTGTTCCTTGATAGTCATGTTCAATTTAATAGATTTAACGCCTTGCAAGATATAATCAAATTAGAGCGTGAAAACTTGGGAAAAGGAATACATGACTTCCAAATGATAGGAGCTGCCACAGCACAAATAGCTGACAAAGATCAGGAAGAGGCAACAAGGAAACCAAGAAGAAACTGCGGTGGAACTGCTGATCAAATTTTGTATGATCTTAATGAGTATGCAAATGCCGGATATTCAATGATTATCTGTATGCTCCAATGCAAAACTGATTCCCTTTCTGAACAGATTGAGCAAATACAAAGGTTCGGAGAGGAAATTATTCCAATTGCTAAAACCTTCCAACCAGCAGGAGATTGGAAGAAAGTGGAGTAATTATTTTAGATTTAAAAAACATTATTTTTAAGCCAAATAACAAGTTATCTAAAGCTAAGCTTTAGTTACTTATTTAACTTTTAGTAAGGATATTATCGGCACATCGCCCAAGGCTTTCCGTCCTTTGAGATCCGTGAGCTCAACTAAAAATGCACACCCAACTACTTTGGCTCCACTTTTTTCAATTAGCCTAACACTTGCAGCAGCTGTTCCACCTGTTGCTAATAAATCATCAACTAAAATTACTTTAGTATTTTTTTCTAAAATACCTGATTGAATCTCTAACTCATCATTACGATATTCTAAAGCATATTTTTCAGTAATGGTTTTACCTGGTAATTTTCCTTTTTTTCTTACCATCAAAAATCCAAGATTAATTTTTGCTGACAACCCTACCCCAACTAAAAACCCACGTGCATCTATTCCTGCAACAACATCTGGTCCTAGGGGAAGGACTTCTTCCTTAAGAGTATTCATCGCATAATTCCATGCAAGCGTAGATCTTACTAATGGTGCAATGTCATAAAATAGAATTCCAGGTTTTGGAAAATCTGGAATCTCTCCAATATACTCACGTAAGTTCATTAATTATTACTTTATATTAAAAAATTATTAAAAAAAATTTAACAAATTCGAATAAAGATTATGGCTCTATAATAGATTATATATCTATTCTGTAGCTATCTTAAGGTAATTTATAACCGCATCTCTTTCCTTTATACTTTTAATTCCCCAGAATGCCATTTTGTTACCTGGTATATATTCCTTCGGATTTGCAATATATTTATCAATTGTGGTTTCATCCCAAATAATCTTGGAATTTATTAGAGCTTTTGAGTATTTATATCCAGCTACTTTTCCTGCTCTCCTACCAAAAACACCATATAAACTAGGACCAACTTTATTATTAGAAATATCCCCAAGGGCATGACAAGAACTACATCTTTTTAATAAATCAATACCTGTTTCCAAATTATTATCAGCTAGCACACCAGGACTAGGGGTAGAAAAGTAAACAGATAAAATTAAAGATATATAAATTATAAGTTTCATAGAAACAACAAATAGAATTATTAACTAAAAGACAACTAAGAATACTTTTATAAAAAAAATAAGTTCATCTTTGAGTCCAATTCAATCCCAAAATTTTTAATCGTCATTCTTAAAGTTCGAAAATAATATTTAGTTGTCCTAATATAAGAAAATAATAATCGCACATTCCCAAATACCGAGTATTTTACTATGTTTAAAATTTCTTTTTTTTCTAATAATCGCCTGAACTTACTAATTATTGCTGGTGTAGCGGGTGCATTATTCGCAAGTTTTTCTGGTGAAGAATTTTCATCAGCTCCATATCCACCTTTAATATTAGTCCCAGAAGGAAAATTCATTTATGGATCTTCTAAAGCTGAACGTGAAAATGCTGAAGTCTTAGATAGAAATTTTAACTCTAATGAGATTATTAATAATCTTTATAAGTATGACACAGAACCAGATAGAACAGAAATTCATTTGGATAGTTTTTTAATCATGTCAACAACAGTAACTATTAGTCAATATGCCGCATTTATTGACGATACTAAATACAAAGTCCCACAAATGGACGACATTACATCTACTATGTATCAGCCTGAAAATACTTCAAATGATCTTGATTTATATATTTGGAAAAATAATACACCTCCTCAAGATCGTGATAATCATCCCGTAGTATTAGTATCTTGGACTGACGCTGAAAAATATGCTGAGTGGCTTTCGAAGAAAACTGGTAGAAATTTTCGCTTGCCAACTGCGATAGAATGGGAAAAAGCTGCAAGAGGGGTGAACGGAGCAAATTTCCCATGGGGTATGATTTACGACCCAAAGCTTCTAAATAGTGCAGATTTAGGACCAAATGATACTACTCCCGTAGGGCAATACCCCGAAGGAGCAAGCCCCTATGGTCTTCTCGATACGGCAGGGCAAGTATTTGAATGGACTAAAACAAGTTTAGAGAAAAATAGCTATATTATTAAAGGGGGTGCNTGGAACAATTATGGATGNGGNGTTTGCCGTCCTGCTGCCCAACAATCTATGAGTAAAAGTGATAAAAATATANTAACTGGATTCAGACTGATTGATATTGGGCCTCGTTGAATTGATGTTATAATATTCTTTGTTGCTATATTTTACGATTATCTAAATAGGTAAGATTACTAGATACAAATTTTATTGTTAGGATTAGAAATGACTAAAAGACGACTGAAATTTTGGGGTTGGGGCTATGAAGACCATACTTTATCAGAAAATGAGTCCCTGAATATAGCGTCACGTCTAAAAACTCTAACTGGTTTAGAGGGTAATACTTATCTTACACCACCAAAGTTAAACGAAATTTCTTTACCAAAAACACGTATTGCTGTCCCAAACAGATTATCTCATCTTGTAAGCCAAACAGATTATGACAGAGCATCTCATACCTATGGTAAATCCTACCCTGATTATATAAGAGCTTTTAACAGAGATTTTTCATGTTCTCCCGACGGGGTTTGCTTTCCAGAAAGTGCTAACGATATTCTAAAGCTCTTAGAATGGGGGTCAGAAATAAATGCTGCTATAATACCTTTTGGTTGTGGATCATCAGTAGTTGGCGGAATAGAACCAAGAGTTGGGAAAAAATTTTCAAGTGTCATTACAATTGATATGAGAAAAATGAACAAAGTTTTAGAAGTAGATAAAATAAGTAGAGCTGCTCGAATCCAAGCCGGAGCTCTAGGACCTCAACTTGAAGCAGGTCTAAAAAGTAATGGGCTAACACTCAGACATTTTCCTCAAAGCTTTGAATTTTCTACTCTCGGGGGATGGATTGCTACACGCTCTGGCGGGCACTTTGCCACCCTCTATCCGCATATTGATGAGTTAGTTGAAGCACTTGTAACTGTTACACCTAATGGAATTATGGAGAGTCGCCGACTTCCTGGGTCAGGTGCTGGTCCTAGCCCAGATCGTTTAATAATTGGATCAGAAGGGGCTTTAGGATTAATAACTGAAGCATGGATGAAAGTGCACTCTGTACCAAAGTATAGAAAATCAGCAGTTGTAAAGTTTAATGATATTGGATCCGCTGGGAAATCAATACGTGCTCTTTTACAAGCTGGGTTATGGCCAGCTAATGCTCGCTTTGTCGATTCTGAAGAATGTCGCCTAGCAGGTGTAAATGATGGTGAATATCATATGGTTGTTCTTGGTTTTGAGAGTGCAAAGTACCCAGTAAATGAATTGATGGATAAAGCACTGGAGTGCATGAAAGATTATGGAGGAAATTACAAAGATGCAGGAGACCGAGATGAAACCGCAGATATTTGGCGTAATGCATTTATTAATGCGCCTTTTAAAAGAGAAGGCTTAATTGCATGCGGTTTAATGCATGATACATTTGAGACAAGCATTACTTGGGATAAATTAGCTGACTTTCATAATGATATTAAACAAGTGACTGAAAAAGCAATAATTCAATCAACCGGCAAGCCAGGACATGTAACCTGCAGGTTCACACATGCTTATCCAGATGGAACTGCTCCATATTTTACATTTCATGCGGAGACGAAAAGGGGGCATGAAATTGAGCAATGGCGTGAGATTAAAACAGCTGCAAGTAATGCCTTGATTAGGGCGGGAGGAACAATTACACATCATCATGCCGTCGGAAGAGACCATATGCCATGGTATGCGCGACAACAGCCATCACTTTTCAATAACTCTCTAGGGGCAGTCAAAAAATCACTCGATCCAGAATCCAGGCTGAATCCAGGAGTAATTATACCTCTTGGAAATGGCAATGAAAGCTCATTACCTTGATACAAGTTGCCCCAATAGCCCTTACAATGGGTGAGCCCGCAGGTATAGCAAGTGAGCTCTCGCTAAAAGCATGGCTGTCTCGAACTGAAACTCCACCTTTCTTTGTAATTGATGACCCAAAGCATCTAAATATTATAGCTAGAAAACTAGGTTTAAATGTTCCTATTCGAGAAATAAAAACACCGGGGGAAGCATCAGCTGTTTTCTCTGAAGCATTACCAGTAATTCGAGAGGAAATAAAATCAGAGGTTATTCCAGGGAAACCAAATCAAGATAATGCACCAGCAATTATCAACTCGATAACAAGGGCTGTGTCCTATTCTCTAAATGGGGAGGCTGCAGGAATTGTAACCAATCCTGTAAATAAATCATCTCTTTACAAAGCAAACTTTCAATATCCTGGACAGACAGAGTTTCTGGCAACTCTTGTGCCAGGAAAAAAAACACTTAAGCCAGTAATGATGCTAAGTTGCGAATCTCTCCGAGTAGTTCCTGTTACTATTCATATTCCCATATCTGAGGTTTCTAACTCTTTAAGTTCTGATTCTATTATAGAAACATGTCAAATTACAGAAAAAGGTCTAAGAACTGACTTTGGAATTGTAAACCCAAAGCTTAGTGTAGCGGCACTAAATCCTCATGCTGGAGAAAGCCAGACTATTGGAATAGAAGAAAAAACTATTATTTANCCCGCGATAAAAANATTACAAGATTCTGGTATAAATATTAGTGGTCCCTTCCCTGCAGATACATTATTTCACAAGGATCGGCGCACGCAATATGATGTGATCATATGTATGTATCATGATCAGGCACTAATACCTCTAAAAACAATAGATTTTATGGGAGGCATAAATACTACACTTGGCCTCCCATTCATTCGCACATCACCTGACCATGGATCAGCCTTAGATATTTCAGGTAAAGGCTTNGGTAATGTAGGCAGCTTACTTTCCGCACTGAATCAAGTAGNATTAATAGCCTCAAGCCGAAACAAATTAANNTAACCTTNATTATTGAGTANAAATAACTNGGAANAATACAGAAATGAATAAAGATTTAAACTTTAGTTCTAATGATGCTATCCAAATTCAACGTTTTGCAGAGCAGTCTTTGGAAGAAATTTCTAAGCGAGCTAAAGAAGACGGGATGGATCTATTAGGATTACATTCAGCGATTTGTGTTGGTGCCGTAGGCTGGTTAACAAATCATGTGGGAAGTGATCGTACGAGTGAGATGCTTACTCAATTAGCAGCTGTGATAAAAGACAGTAATTTAGAAGATGAGGTTAATAGTTGACTAGCTATATCTAAATAACTTAACAACATTTTCAAAATGAATTATCTGCAGATCCAAAAATTATAAACGGTCCGATTAATTATGAATTCTGTTCCAATATTTTCAGAGTATGTTCAAAAGGCTCGACTACTTGCAGTGGAAGCGGGAATTGAGATCATGAAGTTCTACTCTAATAATATTGTTTATCGTGAAAAACCTGATAAATCGCCTCTTACCGACGCAGATGAAGCTTCAGATCATATAATTACTACCGGTTTAAAAAAATATTTTCCAAAGATACCAGTAATATCAGAAGAAAGCACTGATACTAATCCTAAAAATAGTTTAGTTAATATAGATAGTGGTTTATTTTGGCTGGTAGACCCTTTAGACGGCACAAAAGAATTCATTAAAAAAAATGGAGAATTCACTGTTAATATAGGTCTCATTAGAAATAGAAGTCCATTTATTGGTGTTATGTATCTTCCTGAAAAACATATTTGCTATGTTGGAGAAAATGGACTTGGAGCAGCNAGTTGGTCAGACACAGGTGAAATTAATCAAATTAAAGCGAGGACAATTCCAATTTCTGGTCCTGTTGTATTAGCTAGTAGGTCACATATTAATGAAAAAACAAAAGTTTGGATTAAAGGGATAAAACCAAACAACATAATAAAGTCTGGAAGTGCGCTAAAATTCTCTCTTTTGGCAAGTGGTAAAGCTGATATTTACCCTAGGTTTAGTCCAACTATGGAATGGGATACCGCAGCAGGTCATGCAATCCTAGAGGCAGCAGGGGGGTCTATAAGCCAAACTAATAAAAAACCTCTGTTATATGGCAAACCTGGTTATTTAAACCCCAGTTTTATTGCTAAAGGAGCAAATTTTGGAAAAGAATCCACCTAAGGTCAACATTGTCTGTGAGACAGATAATAATATCAGTCATGCAGCACAAATAATTCGTAAAGGTGGAATAATAGCCCATTTGACAGATACACTATACGGCTTAGGAGCAGATGCGACAAACGTTTCAGCAGTGTCTAAGGTCTTTAAAATTAAATCTAGAGATAAAACTAAACCACTACTGATCTTAGTTGAAAGCATAGAAGCAGCAGAAGAAATTGGTATTTTTAACATCCAAGCAAAACAAATTGCTGCAGCCTTTTGGCCTGGTCCACTAACCCTTGTACTTCAGCGCCAAAAAATATGCTGTATTGCTAAGGAGATAAACCCAGTTAGCGATACAATTGCCATTCGGGTTCCTAGCCGTAAAAAAACACTTCATCTACTATCTAAGACGTCTGTACCAATTACAGGTCCTAGCGCTAACTTAGAAGGAGAAGAACCTGCTGACAACGCTAAAGACATTATGAATATATTTGGATCAAAGGTAGATTTGATTCTAGATGCAGGAGTTTGCCATAATATAACACCCTCAACTCTAGTAGACTTAACTTCATCTAAGGTCAGAATAATAAGGGAGGGTGCCATCTTAGAGTCACAAATCAAAAACATTATTGCTGAGTAGTTTTTGTTCTATTTCCTCCATTTTATAGTATTTTCTCGACCGGCAAGCATAAAACGAGCATTAAGCCATTGTTCCTCTAATGCTCTCCTAACACTACCCCCATCTCTACCTAATATCCTGACTATTACTCCAATATCAGAGGGTAAAACGGTAACACCTCCATAAACACTATTAGATTTATTTAGCTTCCTTCGACATGATTGAGAAAGTTTTTTCAAATCACCATCAGGCGAAATAATATAGATAGAACCTTGTGCTCTATAGTCCTTCCAGGCAATTAAACCTGCGGGTGAATCCTTACCGCTCCACTGACATTCTTTTACTGCCAAGTATGAGTTTTGTAAGCTATTGATCTTAATTGTTTGACGAAAAGAACTAAATGAAGGTTGAAGATCGCCAGATTTTATATAATCATCTCGCGGCTCATGCCATAATGCAGAATCGGTAACTATTGCACTACCACCTTCTGCAACTGATATTTCTAAGATACTATCAAGCCGTGAGTCTGGAAATAAAATCAGTGCATCATTTATAAACTCTGCGTGAGCATTTGATCCTACAGAGATAGATATATGATAATTTGCAGAATCATCACTCTCCATACTGTGCACTTTTGTTGCTGATTGAGTGGTGACATGTGCGCACGAGTCATCACCAAAATTTATAGATAACTTTAGGCGATCATCGTGATATAAACCACCAGAAGTTGACTGTAAAATAAGTGTAGCAAGTTCAGGCCAGTCCACGTCTAAATGAACTGGTTTAGTAATATGAAAAGGGTACTGAACAAATTGTCTCCCTAAACGAGTACGTCCATCAGAACACTTATTGAAATTAAGTTCTGCCTTCTGCCAGCCATCTGGCCCACGCAATGAAGATGCTGGCGAATTAACCTTCACTTATCCTCCAATAATACATGCCGTTTAATTGCACCAAGTACATCTTGTACCCCCTCTCCTGAGCGACAATTAGTATATGCTACAGCAGAATTACCACGAATATCCTCAGCTTCTTTTTTTAAAGCATTAAGGTCTACTCCAACATACGGAGCAATATCCACCTTATTAATGACTAATAAATCACACTGTAAAACACCAGGACCACGCTTTCTAGGAATATCGTTTCCTGCTCCAACATCTATTACAAACATCCACCAATCAACAAGATCAAGAGAAAATGTAGATGCAAGGTTATCTCCTCCGGACTCAAGAAGAATCAAACCTAAAGAAGGAAATTGTCTTTCTAAAGAGTCAACTGCTTCAATATTTAATGTAGGATCTTCCCTAATAACAGTGTGAGGGCAAGCTCCACACTCTACACCAATTATATGATCAGGAGAAACTAAACCTCCCGCTTTTAAACGATTTGCATCTTCACGAGTTACTAGATCATTAGTAACAATCCCTAGCTCAATTCCAGAATTTAAAAGCTCTGGAACTAAAGCTTCAATTAAAGCAGTTTTTCCAGAGCCTACAGGACCACCTATACCTACCCGTGCTGGCCCTGGATCTGATGCATGAAAAACACTCAATGGCACAACTCCTAAATAGTAAATACTTACTATAATATCTGAATTAGAAATGAATTTCTGCTCAAAGCTTTCATCACTTACCTAAGCATATAACGTTGAGCTAACGGAAGTTCATCAGCTGGTTCGCAAGTAGCAAGTTNACCATCAACAAAGACCTCAAATGTCTCAGAATTAACTGTAACATCTGGNCANGNCTCATTATGNAACATGTCTTTTTTANTAAGTTTTCTTGTACCTTTAACAGGCTCAACACGTTTAGAAAGACCAAGGTTTTCACGAATACCCGCATCTGCAGCTGCTTTTGATACAAACGCTATTGATAAACCTTGCTTAGCACGACCAAATGCTCCCCATTGAGGGCGCATTGCTAGTGGCTCACATGTCATTAGTGATGCAGCTGAGTCCCCCATTGCTGCCCATACAATAAAGCCACCTTTTATTACTAGTTCAGGCTTTATTCCAAAAAATTCTGGTTTCCATAAAACCACGTCACCAAGCTTGCCCTTTTCAAGACTACCAATCCACTTGTCCATACCAAATGTTCGAGCAGCATTAATAGTATATTTTGCTATATATCTCTTAATCCTCTCATTNTCTCCAAGACTTGTCTTTTCCTCANTAAGTCTACCGCGTTGATCTCGCATTTTTGATGCAAGTTGCCATGTTCTACAAATTACCTCATTTATTCGACCCATACCTTGACTGTCTGAGCCTAACATTGAGATAGCNCCTAAATCGTGCAAAACGTCTTCAGCAGCTATAGTTTCAGCTCTAATCCTACTTTCTGCAAAAGCAACATCCTCTGGTACTGCAGGGTTTAAATGATGGCACACCATGATCATATCAAGATGTTCGTCNAAGGTATTTCGTGTGAATGGATTTGTAGGATTTGTCGAGGAAGGAAGACAATTTGGTTGTCCTGTTATACTAATGATATCTGGTGCATGTCCACCACCAGCACCTTCAGCATGATACATATGAATTGTCCGCCCATTTATTGCGGCTAGGGTATCTTCTACGAAACCACTTTCATTCAAGGTATCTGTGTGTAGCTGAACTTGAAAATCCATTTCATCGGCTACGCCCAAGCATGTGTCAATCGCTGCGGGCATAGCTCCCCAGTCTTCATGAATTTTGAGCCCACAAGCCCCACCAGTAATCTGATCAACTAAGGATGTGGGTTTTGATGAATTACCTCTTCCTAAAAAACCAAAATTTATTGGCCATTGCTCTGACGCCTCCAACATCCTCTGTACATTCCAGGCGCCCCCACAATCAATGCCCACAGTGATTGGTCCTAAAGATCCGCCTATCATAGTGGTTAAGCCAGAAGAAAGTGCGTGTTCACATAATTGGGCGCTATCAAAGTGAACATGGACATCAATACCCCCTGGGGTAGCAATAAGTCCTTCTGCATCACGAACAGTAGTTGCTGCACCACACAATAAATCCTTGTCAACTCCGTCCATAATGGATGGGTTCCCAGCTTTTCCAATACCTGCTATCACCCCTTCCTTAATACCAATATCTCCCTTTACTACGCCGTGAACAGGGTCAATAATTACAGCATTAGAAATTAACATGTCTAATGAACCACTAGCGCTGTCCAAACCAGCTACAAGCCCAATTCCATCTCTTANNGTTTTACCCCCTCCATGCAAACTCTCATCACCGTAACTTCCATAATCTTTTTCAATTTCAGCTAAAAGAGAACTATCACCCAGCCTCACACAGTCTCCTGTAGTTGGACCATATAATGCCGCATAATGGGCACGACTCATTTTCACCATAGCTTAAGCCCCCTTAAATCCGCGCTCACGGGCGGACTGTAACGCTTTTTCCCTAATCTCATCAGAATGTAGAGATCCATTTGTTAAGTTATTTAGCCCAAAGAGTTCCCCGGTACCACCAAAGTCAACTAGATCTACCTCTTTACTTTCACCAGGCTCAAACCTAACCGCAGTACCAGCAGGTATATCCAAATGCATTCCAAAACTTATCTTTCTATCAAAATCAAGTGCACGATTTACTTCAAAAAAATGATAGTGACTACCAATTTGTATAGGCCTATCTCCAGTATTTGTTACTGTTACAGACTCTTTTTTTCTACCTGCGTTTAATTCAATATCACCTTGAGCTGGAATAATCTCTCCGGGGCTAACTGCATGCCCTTGGCTTGAGTTAGAATCAGTATCATTATCTTTTAAGGAATCTAAAGATTCACGAATAGGCTCGTGTACAGTTACTAATTTTGTACCATCNGGAAAAGTACCTTCTACTTGAATCATATGCATCATTTGCGGGACGCCAGGCATTACATCATTAGTCGTCAATATCGTTGAACCATATGAAATGAGTTCTGCCACTGTTCTTCCCTCCCTAGCACCCTCTAGGATTTCATCACTTATCAGAGCAACTGATTCTGGGTGATTTAGCTGCAAGCCTTTTGCTCGCCTCTTACGGGCAAGCTCTGCAGCTGTAAAAATTACAAGACGCTCCATCTCAGTTGGTGTTAATAACATCTTTGCACCTCTCGTCCTTACTCAAAATTATGTAATACTTTAGTTTGTAAATAACCGAGTATCCTGAAACTCATGCTGCATAACAGCGATGTCTGATATTGGTGAAAAACACCATGAATCTTCTGGCTCTACACTATCCACAGATAAAATTTTTNCAATATCCTCTTGAAGTGATTTGATTAAGTTTTGAGCATCAATATGACCAATGATACCCAATCTTATTGCTGCACTTGATAAACCTACTATTAATGTGTGAACCCCAACTAGTTGTGCATCTAATAGATTCAAACCCGAACCTGCCCAGCAAATACCTTGAATAACCGGTANATGCCCAAGAGCTTTTNCGTTCTCTATTAATTCACGATAATCTGATGCATATGGTGTGCCCATTCTTTTGTGAACACCTAAAAGAGCATGCCCCGCGCGTATAGACCCTATTCGCAACTCCAAAGGAAGTGTATTTGCATTTACAATTTGATCAATTTCAATTAGACGAGAAATATCTTTCCTGCTTCCAGAAACATCATGGGCTGCAACCAAACATGGTCTATCTAGCCCTATCCAGCGTCCCCATAACTGAGACCGAATAAACTCTTCGAGTTCCTCAAGTTTAGTTACCTTTCGCTGTGCGGTTAATGACTCTAAACCGCAAGAAAAAGCAAGTGTTCCAGAAGGAAAAAAACTGTCTCCGTGNTGGAGAAAACTTAAATAAGAAGCAATGTCCCTATTCTTCGACTTTGTAGACACGGTTGTCCTCCAAAAAATTGCTAATTCGGGCTAAATATGATGATTCTTCACCTTCTATAGCTATTCTTAATTCAGGGTGATCAAATTCTACTTTCCAATGTAAGTTACCACAGTGATATCCCAGCTCTAGGGCAGCAGCTTGGTTTTTTGGTTTCAGCCTTAACCATTTTCTTTCTTGCAGTTGCACTACAATTGCTAAGTTATCTTCAAGAAGCAAAATAGCTCCATCACGAAGATCTACATTTCGAGGCAAGGCTATCGCACACTCTCTGCCCTTTGAAGTATTAACACGCAGTCTGCGACGTGCTGTTTCTATTGGTCGGAGCGAAATATACTCTATTGCATCAGCTTTGCGCAGTTGCTCCAGGCGCTCTGCATAAACCATGTCATCAGAGTATCCAATGATTGACTGTATTCTTTTCAAACTTGTATTCATTTTGACCACAGCAAGCTTTTATTGGGTAAATTATAAGTGTTAATTGCATCAAACAAATAAAAATGCAGACTATTCAAAAATAATAACATTTTTTACCTCCAATAAAGGCATATTATTATTTATCATTTATTAGATTAGTGAAACTTGATGAGATCAATTAATTATAAAAAAGCTAGAAATTGGTTTAAGGGACCTAGAGGTCAAAAAATATTGCTCGTGATATTTGGGGTTGCAGTTATTATGTATATAGCTCCCCAAAATGATACACTTGAGGGAGAAGCTACAGCTGCAGGAGGAATTGGGCTAAATATTAATTCAGAGTATGTCTTGTTATACGGCATTGAAACCCTCTCCCCTCTTCTCCAATGCGAGCGAGCAGGTATACAGATGAGTTGCATGGTTGCANGCACTGAAGAGCTAGCTCTGCAAATTAAAAATAGAAATGTAAGNTGTGAGAAAAAAATTTCTATGAAACAAGGNCTAACCATAGCCCATTGCTTAGCAGATGGTCTAGACCTATCAAAACATCTAGTAAAAATGGGCTGGGCAACGGCTGCAATTAGCGTAACAGAAGAGTATCTTAGTGACGAGGTAATGGCTCGCAAAGAATCCAGAGGTCTTTGGTCAACGCATCAGAGCGCATCTCCTTAACGATAATAGGATTTTCTAACACAGATATATTTATATTCTTATTTCATTTATCTATTTTTTATAATGTCTTGTACTGCACATTCCTATGTTAATTTTTTAGAATAATAAAAGTCAAAATATCAAATGTTAGTGTTTATAATCTAAAAACTTAAACAATAATCTTTAAATATTTAAAACAATTGAAAGTTTATTTTTGAAAATTTAATTTAATGAAATTTAATACATTACATAAGCACCCCACTTTTCTAAAGTTCATTCTAATCATTGCAGCTGGTATAAACTTTAGTTTGNTATTCTCTGTAAATAAGTGGGCAGGNAATACCTCAGTACCATTTGTTGCATATGTATTTTGGTATGCGCTTGGCACGTCTGTAATTTTAGCATTAGTTGCTGTAATAAAACGCGAAAAATTTCCTGTAAGTTGGCCATACCTAAGAGCACATGGAGTAAGTGCATTTTTAGGTTTCGCATTCCCCTTTGCTATCTTTGCCTTTGTTGCAGAAAAACTTCCTTCAGGCATTGCTATATTGTTTGTTATACTAACACCAGTTTTCACCTATGTGTGGTCACTTTTATTTCGCATGGAAACAATACGTCTTCGTAGTGTCTTGGGTTTACTTCTTGGTGTCATTGGTGTTTTATTAGTAGTAGTACCTAGCGGAGGCTTACCCGAGAGTCATATGGTCGGTTGGGCTTTACTCGCATTAGTATCACCGGCTTGTTTTGCAGCATTAAATGTGTTTGTGGATAAATATAGCCNTCCAAAAGCCGGGATAACATCTCTATCTCTAGGTATTTGCTTTTGCTCTTCTCTTATTTTACTCCCCTTTATGCTTGCCAGTGGACAAATTTGGGCGCCTTTTGCATCATCAAATATAGGTGGTGGTTGGGCAGTTATAGCCGCAATTGGTATTAATACTCTCATTTGGCCGTTATTTTACGGAACAATTCAAATTACTGGTGCATTCTTGTGGTCCATGATGAACATAATTGCTGTAATATTTGGATTCTTTTGGGGCTGGGTCTTTTTCTCTGAGTCACCAAGCATATGGATTTGGCTTGCAACACTTTTGATGCTTAGCTCTTTTCTTCTCATTATCACCCAGACTAAGAAAATAAAGAATATTTGATTATTTTAACTGATTTTTGAATAAAGCGTCTCTAAAGATAAAAACGGGGTTAAAATAATGGCGTTTGTAAGATTAAATGACATAGTCATACACTATCTTGATGAAGGACCTAGAAAAGCTAGGACTATTGTTTTTTCCAACTCTCTTGGTACTGACTTTCGAATTTGGGATAGCGTAGCTAAAAGACTAGCGTCTGATTTTCGTATTGTTAGGTATGATAATCGTGGTCACGGTTTATCCTCCTGCCCACCTGCACCATATAAAATTGACGACCATATAAAAGATATCTCCAATCTAATTGATTTTCTCCAAATATCAGACCTAGTCATGGTTGGTCTCTCTGTTGGAGGTCTAATCACTCAAGGTTTAATTGCATCGAGACCAAGTCTATTCAAAGCAGCAATTCTATGTGATACAGCACATAAAATTCTTGATGATCAGACATGGAATTCAAGAATCTCAACTGTATCAGAAAATGGTCTCGAAATATTGGCTGATTCAACTATGGAACGCTGGTTCTCTGAAAAATTTAGGAATGAAAATAAAACTGATCTAGAAGGTGCGCGAAATATGTTTGTCAGGACACCGACTGAGGGATATTTAGGCACCTGTGCGGCCATAAGGGACGCAGATTTTACTTCGACCTCTAAAGCAATCGATTTACCTGTTCTTTGCTTAGTAGGTGATGAAGATGGATCAACGCCTGTAGAAGTAGTCAAAGAAACATCAGAACTTATCCCTAATGCTAAATTTGTAATTATAAAGGAAGCTGGGCATATTCCGTGCATAGAAAAAGCACAAGAGCTTGCATGTCAAATCAGAGAATTCATAAATGGACAAAACATATAATTGTTAAGGCTTAGAGTATAATAAGNACCCAAGTAGATAAAAACATATTTATATATCAAACATGCTGTCCACCATTTACGTGCAATTCACCACCTGTAATATAACTTGAATTCTCTGCACATAGAAAGTAGATCGCAGATGCCACCTCAGCGGGCTGTCCCAGACGATTCATTGGGATTTCTTCTAACATACCCTCAGCCTTTGGAGATAAGATAGGAGTTGAAATTTCGCCCGGTGCAATTGCATTTACACGGACACCCGAAGCTCCAAAATCAGCNGCCATTTCACGCGTCAAAGAGGCTAACGCCGCCTTAGAAGTCGCATATGCACTACCTGCAAATGGGTGAACACGTCCGCCTGCAATGGAGGTAACATTAACTATTGACCCTTTTCCACCCTTAAGTTCAGACCTAAGTCCCTTAGCAAGCATGAGCGGTCCATAAAAATTTACTTGGAATACCTCATGCCAAACATCAAGGCTTGTTGCCAGACTATCAAGGCGATTACCATCGTTGCCTTTTGGGGAGATACCAGCATTATTTATAAGGGCGTGAAGCACTCCATCTTTAAGACGCTTCCTCATTTCAGTGATTCCACGCTCAGTATCTTGAGCGTCCCGAAGATCTACTTGTATATGATCTTCCTCACCCGCCTCCCATGGGCAGGCTTCAGAAAANGGCTGACGAGAACAAGTTATAACTCTCCAACCAGCAGCACTAAATCGCTTAACAGTGGCATGGCCGATTCCNCGACTNGCACCAGTAAGTATCATANTTTTTTTATCTTTTTTATCAGGGTCTGCCACTTTCCCTCTCCTTATTCAAATCTACTCTATGAAGGTGCCCTCACTAAGTATCTATATCAAGATAAATTTTATTAGCCCAGATTTAAACCATCCAANTACATATCAAAAATACTTATAAATAAAACTATAGTTCTATGCCTTGATCTTTTTTTATAAGGTCAGATGCCTTTTCAGCTATCATAATAGTAGGGGCTGCAGTATTACCTGTTGTTATAGTTGGCATTATTGAAGCATCCACAACTCTTAAATTTTTTATTCCAAATACTTTAAGTTCTGAATTAACTACCGCTGAGGCATCCTCTCCCATTCTACAAGTACTAGTTGGATGCCAGACTGTTGTTGCATTTTCTCTTATCCATTCCTCTTCTGCTTCTTTTCCGAACACAATTGCTCCAGGAGAAATTTCNTCTCCCCGNACATCATCAAAAGCACTCTGTTCTAAAATTTTTCTTGCTAACTGCAAACCAACTCTCATTAGTTGCATATCATTTGGATCTGCTAAAGAGTTGGGCCTAATATTTGGAGAAACACTAGAATTCTTTGACACCACTTCAATAATTCCACGACTTTTTGGTCTAGCTAAATAGTAATGGACTAAATATCCATGTCTACCCTGACCTTTTAATGTTGTATCTAATGATAAACCTGGACAAAAAGTTATTTGGAAATCTGGTAATTTTGAGGACTTATCAGCCTTAACAAATCCTCCNGCCTCAAGAGGTATAGAAGTAGCAGGACCTGTTCGAAATAGCACAGCTCGANCTAAAGCTAGCGCTAAACGATCTTTTCTAAATAAGTTATAAAGCGAGATTTTCTTTGTACAAGAAACCTGGACATAAGCACCAAGATGGTCTTGTAGGTTTTGACCTACACTTGGATTCTCTTTAACTATAGGGATATCTAGTTTTCTCAATAAATGAGGACTACCTACTCCAGATAACTGTAAAATCTTTGGTGAATTAATTGTACCCGCACTAAGAATAACCTCCCTAGATGCCATAAATTTTATTATCTTATTATTGGCTTGATTACATTCTACTCCAATGGCCTTAGTATCCTCAAAAATGATTTTAGACACATTTGTATTTGTTAGAATATGAATATTCTTACGTGATTTTATAGGCTTTAAATATGCTGTTGATGCACTAACCCTTCGACCTTTGTAAATATTAAAGTCCTGTCTTCCAATACCTTCCTGGGTTTCACCATTTAAATCTGGATTTTGTTTGTAACCAGCAGAAACACATGCATTAAGAAATTTTTTATATAGAGGATTATTAGACTTTGCAGTTGTAACTTTAAAGGGTCCCTTCTGATTATGGTAGTCACCATTTCTATCAAGATTTCCTTCCGATTTAAGGAAATAAGGAAGAACATCCTTATAAGACCAGCCAGTAACCCCAGAAGAATCCCAACGATCAAAGTCACCACAATTACCCCTAATATGCATCATTCCGTTTATACTAGATGTCCCGCCTAGCACTTTTCCTCTTGGCCATGGTATTTGCCGATGAGCTAAAGGTTCTCCTTCTTCAGCAACATAACCCCAGTTGGTTGGCGGATAGCTATAAGCTAACCCAGCCAGAATTGGTAGCTTCAGTATAGGATGCTTATCAGACCCGCCTGCCTCAATTAATAAAACTGAAAAACTAGCATTCTCGCTCAAACGATTCGCAAGAACACAACCGGCTGTTCCTGCGCCAATTATTATAAAATCAAATGTGTCCACTTGCACCTCCTGTCAGCTAACCTTAACATCGGCAAACCGAGGCTTCTACAATGCCCGGAAGGGGGGGACAATGAAAAAGCACAATAAATATCCAAACCTATTTGAGCCGATAAAAATAGGACAAACAATATTAAAAAACAGGTTTGTACATACGGCTACCGTAACTGGTTATGGCGCAGACACGTCACCAACGCCAAAACTCATTAATTATCATCAGACACTTGCTTCAAATGAAGTTGCAATGATAGTCACTGAACTAATGCCGGTTCATTCGACATCTATTGCAAATCCATTCTTGGTAAGTGCCTATGACACCAAAAATAGCAAGTTATTTTCCAAATGGGCAAGTGCAGTCTCTGATGAAGGTAGCCACTTGATAGGTCAAATCGGGCATGTGGGTCGCCAACAGCTCTGGAATCCCCTATCAACCCCTCTTAGTGCATCGGCAGAGCCTGACCCTTTAAGTTGGACTGTACCCCGCAAAATGAGCCTATCTGACATAAAAGATGTCATTAACGGTTTTATAGGTTCAGCACAGATTCTTCACGAAGCTGGATTTTCAGGTATAGAACTCCATGGAGCTCATGGATACCTTTTAACTCAGTTTATGTCTCCATTTTCCAATAAACGGAAAGATAGCTATGGAGGCAGTCTTAAAAAACGCCTTCGAATAATATATGAAATTTCACATAAAGTTCGTGATTTATGTGGTGAAAAATTTATTATTGGTCTGAAAATGCCTTGTGATGAAGGCGTAGAAGGTGGCATCGATAAAGAAGAGGCGGAAGAAATAGGTCGTATTGTTAATAACTCTATGCCTATTGATTACCTTTGCTTTAGTCAAGGTAACTTCTCACCGAGCCTTGAAGATCATCTGCCAGATATGAATTTTCCTAATCGACCCTTTCAAAGTATTCATGCTGATTTGAAACTAGCTCTACCTTCAATACCAATAATAACAGTTGGAAAGATTGAGTCTGCAGAAGCAGCTGAGAATATCATTAAAGAAAATAAGGCTGATTTAGTTGGTTTCAGTAGAGCCTTAATAAGCGACCCAGAATTTGTAGCTAAAGTAAAGCAAGACAATGAGTCCTCAATCCGCCCATGTATTTACTGTAATTTTTGTTGGGGTGAAATACATGCTGGACGTGGAATGAAGTGCATTCACAAAGCTGATAGACTTAATATTAGCAATACAAATATGATTAAAAATAAACCTAAAATAAAGAATCGAGTCCTAATAGTTGGAGGTGGCATAGCAGGAATGGAATCTGCAGCAAAGGCATCACAATATTTTTCTGAGGTGAATTTACTTTCAAACTCAGAAAACCTTGGGGGGAAGCTACAATGGGAAGCTTTACTTCCAGGTAGGTCTATAATTAATGATGAAATAAGTTTCAAAAAGAATCGGATCAGAGAACTTGGAGTTAAAGTTAAACACTGCAAGGTAACTCCAGAAATTATTTTTAACTTTGATCCAACTCACGTTGTGCTTGCATGTGGAGCAAGCTTTACATGGCCTACTTCGCTAACAAAATCAAAAACTATAAAAAATATTGTCGAGGCAACTTACCCATTACTAGATAAAAATGCAGAATTAAAAGGAACGGCCGTAATATACGATCAAGATCATACAGCTGCCTGCTATGCAACAGCTGAGCTCCTTGCATCAAGATTTAGTAGAGTCATTATTTTAACTTCTAAGCCGACAATAGGCAGTAAAATTAACTATATTTCTATGATTGGTGTTTTTAGGCGACTATTAAATCTTAATATTGAAATAATTCCTTTTTCGATTCCAACTAATTACGAAGGTAATATTCTAACCATCAAAAACCCAATCAACAAAAATATTAATCAGATCAATAATGTAACTTATTTTACATTTGCCACACCTAAAAAACCTAATAATGAGCTTCTGGAGCCAGTTGTTAATGCTGGTATAGAATGTACATTAGTGGGTGATTGTGACTCACCTCGGGGTCTAGCAGGGGCGATTAGTGACGGGTCTAAAATAACCGCTTAATATTCAATATTAATAAATTATGGGGGAATAGCAGCAAATGAGTAATCTATCTAAACCAACAGCATTACAACGTGTTTGGGAACCGCTCACTATAGGCAATACACAAGTAAAAAATAGAATACTTATGACCGCAATGGGCGTTTTTTATGGTGAAGACAATCTACTCAGTGATAGGCATATAAACTACTACGAGGAACGAGCACGAGGGGGTGTTGGATTAATAATTACAGAGCAACAAGCTGGACATAAACTCAGCAAAGGTTCATTTTATGATGGATGTACAGCTTGGGAGGAACGTGTAATCCCCCAATATGCAAAACTTGCTGACGCTGTTCACAATCATGAAGGTCGTATTTTTGCACAATTATTTGCAGCTGGTGTTCATGATAAAGGTAATATGATCTTTGATGAATGGCATCCCCTCTGGGGCGTATCGGATATACCTTCAATATTTCATAAAGAAGTTCCCCATATTGTAGATAAGAGTGATATTAAAGATCTACAGAGAGGTTTTGCTAAATCTGCTAAAAATGTAAAAATAGCGGGTTTAGACGGAGCAGAGTTACATGCAGCCCATAGCTATATGCTTGGTCAATTTCTTAGCCCTACGTATAACAATAGAAAAGATGAATATGGGGGAACAAATGCAAAGCGCTGTCGCTTTATTTTAGAAACAGCTGAAACAATTAGAGAAACTGTGGGGTCGGACTTTACATTAGGTGTTAGATTATCAGTTGAAGAACATTTAGGTTCTGCGGGCACTACCGCTGAGCAAGGCGAAGAACAAGTAGAAATATTTTCTAGAAGTGGTTTCTTTGATTTTATTAATATTTCAGCAGGGGGTTATCATACATTTGCAGCTGCAGTTCCACCAATGGGCAGCCCCAGCAAGATAAATTTGCCATTAGGTGCTGTTGCAAAACGTGTGGTTGGGAATAAGGCAAAAGTGTTTTTAGCAGGACGAGTAACAAATCTAAATGAAGCAGAAGAAATACTTACAGAAAATGCTGCTGACATGGTTGCCCTTACACGAGCTAATTTTGCAGACCCACATTTAGTAAATAAGACAAAAGAAGGACGAGAAACAGAAATCCGCAGATGCATTGGCGCTAATGAATGTATCTCTCGGATATTTGATCAACGCCCAGCAGCATGCTTAGTAAACCCTTCCACAGGAAGGGAGCGAACAAGTTTTTGGACACACACAAAAACAGAGCCCATATTGAATTCAAATAGAAAATCAATTGTTGTTGTTGGGGGAGGAATTGGAGGTCTTCACTTTGCAGCGACAGCTTCAGAACGAGGACATAAAATTAAAGTTTATGAAAAAACCTCACAAATTGGCGGTCATATACTTAACTATGCCTGTCTTGACGGAAAGGAACGTTGGCTTCACTTAATAGAAGATGTGCAAAACCGTTGTTTGAAGAATGGAGTAGAAATTAAGTGTAATGTAAAACTTGATGAAGAAAAAATACTTGATATCGACCTAGATACATTAATTGTAGCGACTGGTGCAAAGTGGCGTAAGGACGGGAGAACACCATATCGACCAGGCTCAGAGTCGATTCCAGGACATAACCAAAATAATGTTTATGACATAGAAACTGCATTGTCATTAATTTTAAAAGATAAAAATTCTATAGGGAAAAGTATAGTTATGGTTGATGAGAGTGGTGGATACCTAGCTCTTGCTGTTGCAAAAATTCTTTTAGAGAACAAGACAGAAGTCTTTATGGTTACTCCAGAGCCAAGAGTTGGAAATGAAGCTTATAAAACATTAGAACTAATGAAGATAATGCCTGAATTAGAGTCGCTTGGTATAAATATTTATACAGAAACCAATATAGAATCTATTGAGAAAAATAACATACTGCTGAGATCAATATGGGGAACGAAAACAAATACAATTGAAAATATAGACTCAGTTATTTTTTCAACCTTTCGTGAGTCTAACAACAGTTTATTTTATTCCAAAAAACTGAATGATATTGACCGCAAGCTTATAGGTGATGCAATGGCCCCAAGACGCCCAGCACAAGTAATATATGAAGCTGAGAAACTTGGACGTAATATATAGTTAACTTATTAGGAATGAAGAAATGAAAGTCGGAATTTTCTTAACTACACAGTTTGAAGAAGGAGAGAATCTTACACAATCAATAGATTCAATCTTACAACAAGTAGAAGTAGCTAAAGTAGCAGGTCTAGACTCTGTTTGGGCAGGTCAACATTTTGCAACTGGACCAGTAAAAATGTTTCAAATGATGCCAATTCTATGCCGAATTGCTGCAATATCTGGCGAAATGCAAATAGGTACTGCTATATCTTTACTAAGTATGCAAAGTCCTGTTCGCGTAGCAGAAGAAATATCAACTCTTGATTGGCTAACAAAAGGTAGAGTCATTTTTGGTGCTGGTATTGGCTATAGAGATGATGAATTTGTTTCGACTGGACACCATAAATCAACAAGGGCAAAACGCTTTACCGAAGCTATTGAGCTTTTAAGACTTTGGTGGAAATCTGAAAAAGTTACTTTTCATGGTGACTTTTTCAATATGTCAGACATTGGTCCAAGCCTTCATCCATACCAAAAGAATGGACCAAAAATATGGATCGCGGGCGAAGTTGAAGCTTCAGTAAAACGTGCAGCAACTATCGGAGACGCATGGATCCCCTTACCTATCCCCGATAATCAGGAGCTCATGAATAAGCTAAATTATTTTAAAGAACAGCGAAAGTTAGTAAAAAAAGAAAGCCCTTATGAGCAACCTCTCATGCGTGAAGTTTATATTTCAAGCAATGATGAGGAGGCATACAAAGAAGTTTCACCTCACTTACTAAAAAAATATAAAACCTATGCATCATGGGGGCAGGAAGAAAGTTCAGATTCACTTGTATCTATTGAAGAAAATTTCAAATCGTTCTGCTCTAATAGATTTCTCATAGGTGGTCCTGAGTCTATTACAAAAGCCATGTTAGACTATAAACTAAATTTCGGAATTACTCATCTAATCTGCCGTATTCAATGGCCAGGACTAAAACATGAGCAGGTAGAACGAAGCATTAAATTAATTGGAGAATGCGCTAAATTAATTAACTAAAAAATCTAATTTATATTATCCCAGTAAATACAACGCGAAAGATGATTTTCAGCAACTGCCAATAGGTCAGGAGTAACCCCATCGCATTTCTCCTGATGATAAGGGCATCGTCCCGCTAGAGGACATCCAGGCTTTGGATTGATTGCTGTCGGTATCTCGCCTTCTATAACGAAGGGATCTAATTTTTTGGATGGATCTGGGAACAATACTGCGGACAGTAACGCCTTGCTGTAGGGGTGTTTTTGAGTTTCAAGAATAGCTTCAGTTGGAGCAACCTCAATGATGTGTCCTAAATACATGATAGCAACTCTATGACTAATTCTCGCTACAGATGTAAGGTCATGTGAAATGAATATAAAAGACGTACCTAACTCTGTTTGAATATCTTTTAAAACGTCTATTAATTCTAATCGCGCTGAAGGATCAAGCATTGAGGTCGGCTCATCTAACACCACGAAGGCTGGCTTTGTAGCCAAAGCCCTCGCAATGCCAACTCTCTGCTGCTCACTAGCAGTTAGATCTGCAGGGTAATAATTTCCAACATCGGTCTCTAAACCAACTAGCTCCATCATTTCATCTACACGTTTCTGTCTAGCTTGCTTTTGTTCACCGTGTAAAAAAAGTGGCTCATTAATTACCTGAGTAACTGTTAAACGCGGGTTAAGTGATCCAAAAGGATCTTGAAAAACTAATTGCATTTCAGATCTAAGTTTACGTAATTCCTTATCTTTAAGGTTTGTAATGTCAACCCCATTTAAAAATACCTTGCCTGTTGTCGGCTCAATTAGTCTCAAAACACATCGACCAACAGTCGTTTTTCCTGATCCACTTTCTCCAACAAGACCAAGCGTCTCTCCCTTACCCAAAGTAAAGGAAACGTTATTGACTGCGTACAAATCCGCATCTTTGCCTACATTGAATACCTTCGTAAGGTTTTCTACTTTTAAAATTTCAGACATCCCCAAACACCCAAATAATCTAAATTTTCCGATCAATCCCCACCCAAAACTTTTTTCGAACTTCTTTCTTTAAAACTTTACCGACTGGGCTTCTAGGCAACTCTTCCCAAAACTCAACTGTTTTTGGAACCTTATAAGCTGCCAACTCTGCTTTACATAACTTTATCACATCTTCTTCCTGAAGTATTTCCCCACTTTTTAATTCAACAACAGCCTTAACTGCTTCTCCCCACTTTTCGTCAGGTATACCAATTACAACACAATCTTGAACTTGATCAAAAGACCATATTAGCCTTTCTATCTCTATTGGGAAAACATTAAGTCCCCCCGATATTATCATATCCTTTTTTCTATCCACTATGTAAATAAAACCATCGTTATCTTTATAGCCAACATCTCCTGTATGATGCCAACCATATTCTTGAATTTCAGCAGTTGCCTCTGGGTCACCATAGTAACCTAATGAGACGATCTCGCCACGAACAACTATTTCTCCCCATTCTCCTTCTTCAACAAGGTGACCTTCATCACTCATAATCTCAGTTTGCACAAATACTGGTGCACGACCACAACTTAATAACCTATGCTCTTTATCTGGATCTTCGATAGCCTCAATATGTTCTTCAGGACTTAAGATACCGATTGTTACTGGACACTCCGCTTGACCATAAATTTGCGTCATACATGGGCCAAAAACTTCTATGGCTTCTTTTACTTTATCTGCTGACATTGGTGCCCCACCATAAACTAGGTAGTCCATCGAGCTACAATCGTATTCTTTCGCATCTGGATGAGACAACATCATGTAAATTACAGTAGGAGGAAGAAAAGTATGAGTAACACCATGCTCTTGAATAGCCCCTAACACAGATTGTGGGTCTGCTCTTGATATTGAAACAATAGTTCCACCAAATGCCATTATAGGCCAAACAAAGATTCCAGCTCCATGGGCCATGGAGGAGGCTACAAGATGAACTGGTCTTTTTTTCATGGGTAAATGGGCTAAAACATTTGCAGACCAAGCTTGCCAAATCAAGCTAGTCCACATAGCACCTTTTGGCTGACCAGTAGTTCCACCTGACGAAAAATGGCTAATTATTGAACCTCGGTCATATGGAATTGGTGGAAAATTATCGGAATGGTTATCAATGAACTCTTCAAATGTGAGATAATCATCAATTTTCTCATCAAGACAAATAATATTTTCAAGCTCTGGGCATTCTTTTTGAATTTGTGGAATTTGTTTCTTAAAATCACTATGAATGAACAACCACTTTGCATGGCGGTGATTTAAAATATAGGTATTTTCAGATACAGAATTTAAAGCAGCAAGTCCAACCCATACCCCATCAGCTCTGGCAGCACCAATCCATGCCTCAAAAGCTTTTGAACAGTTTTGACTCAGTATTGCCACTATATCACCGGGCTTTAAACCATTTGAGGTCAAAGCTGAAGCAGTCTGGTGGCTCCTTAAACTCACCTCAGCGTATGTAAGGCTACCAGTTGAGTCTACTAAGCAAGGGGTTTCAGACCAATATCGTAACCCCCGCTCAAAAAAATCAATTAGCCGCATCTTACCCCCCATTCGTCGCAATATTTTTTTATAAAATTTAAAGATATATTTAAGAAAAAAATAGGTACACTATTTTAGTGCTATATTTGAATTGGACAATTTGCCTCTTTTTCTACTAAGTCAAAAGTAAATAAAAATTTAGCCATACCTGTCAAGAACCCTCCCACCATACCAAGCTCAAAGATTTGCCCATCATCAAAATATTGAGATAAATCCCCATAAAGATCCTTATTTAGTGTTCCTGACATATTGCTGAAAACAACCTCACTTGCCAATCTTAATACAGCTCGTTCCTTATTATTAAAAACTTCACTATCTTCATTCATTATTCTAATAAGTTTTTCCTCAGAGATTCCTGCACGACGAGCATCTTCTATATTACCTTTATTACAAAATGCGCAGCCATGGATATTAGATAACCTAAACCTCAGAAGTTCTTTAGTTGCAACATCTACGCGACCACCATAAAATATTTTTTCGTAGAATTGTTCCCCATACCACTTCATTAATTCGGGTGCATTAGCCCCTACTTCATATAATGTTGCATCACCACCTTTTTTTTCTTGCAAACTGCGAATTTTTCGGTAATTGACTGCTAAATCTGGGTCCATATTAGCTTCTTCAACTTTTCTAAGCAAAGGCTCCGGCATATTTTTCTCCAGTCACAGATAAAATTTAGTTTATAAGGTATTATTGTTTATGGTAGTTCAAATATATATTCCAGCCTATCCTTGTAACCCCACGCTTGCAACGCAGCAACACCCGGAGATAAAAAATGTCTTTGAAACTTGGTAATACAATCAAATTTGGTGTGCAGGGTATGTGTATCTCCAGAGAAACCGCACATATTAATTGGGAACCTGACCTTCAAAATTGTTCTGATTTACTTAAAATTCTAGAAAATTATAACTTTGATTCATTTTGGTCAGGCGATCATATAGCATTCGTAAGTCCGATTGTAGATCCTTTGACCTTAATTGCATGGGCTGCAGCAAAAGCTCCAAGTTTAGAATTTGGTACAGCTATATACCTTCTCCCACTTAGACACCCTGTTCCAGTAGCTAAACAAGTTGCATGTTTAGACCAAATATGTGGAGGAAAATTTACATTTGGTGTCGGCGTTGGTGGGGAATATGAAAAAGAGTTTGAAGCATGTGGGGTTAAAGTTTCGGAGAGGGGTGCGCGCCTTACTGATTCCCTTCAAGTAATTAGAAAACTTTGGTCTGGAAAACCTGTTGATCACTCTGGAATTAGTGCTAATTTTGAAAGTGTCGAACTAGAACCTACACCGCATAACCTTAAAAATCCGCCTATTTGGGCAGGAGGACGTTCAAAAGCAGCCCTTAAGCGAGCCGCACAATTATGTGATGGATATATCTCTTATGTGGTAACCCCTGAAATGTTTGCGGAGTCTTTAAAAATTATTGAGGAGTTTTCTGACCTAAATAATTCAAAATTTAAATCCTTCGACACTGCCCATCACATATTTGTTCGTCTAGATAACAACTATGAAAAGTCTTTTGAGCTTGCAGGAGAGCAACTTAGTGAACGTTATGGAATGGATTTTAGAAAAGCGACAAAAAAATACGTAGCTCTCGGTTCTAAAGAAAATGTTGCTAATTATTTTTATGAATTCATTCAAGCTGGTGTCCGCAATTTTGTAATTGACTTTGCAGGTCCAGAAAATGAACGAAATGAACAAGCAGAGATATTTGGATCAGAAGTTTTGCCAATTTTAAGAAAGATCACGCTGTGAACAAATTAAATTCTGAGGTTGAAAATCTTCTAAAACGTGTTGAGGAGGCTAAATTACCTAGTATAGAAAGCTATGACCCTAGTGATGCCCGGGTTGAATTTAGTAGACGGTTGCGTGTCTTAGAAACTGAAGGCGAGCAAATATATAAAGTTATCGAATTTAAAGTTAATACTAAAACATTAACAATACCTTGTCGCTTATATCAATACTCCGAAGATAACAATATCCCCCTAGTAATTTTTGCACATGGAGGAGGCTGGGTTCTTGGTGGACTTGAAGATTATGACAGTTTTTGCAGAAGATTAGCAAAATCTGGAGAATGTAACATAATATCTATTGGTTATAGACTCGCGCCCGAGAATCCTCACCCCGCTGCCTTTGATGATGTATTGAATGTTTTTTTGTCCTTAGACCAAATAAAACTCAACCATAATATCAAGCCAAGTTCAATAATTGGAGCTGGTGATAGTGCAGGAGGTAACTTGATTGCATCTGCATCAGTTTCACTTCCAGCTGATAAACAGCCAAAAGGTCAAATATTAATATACCCTGTAATTGACGCTTCTAAAAAAAGAAAGTCTTATGAAGAATTTGGTGATAAGTTCCTACTCGATACGTCTGTAATGGATTGGTTTATAGAATCTTACTGTTCAAACTCATCTAGAGATAATCCAGATATTTCAATAATTCTTTCACCTAAACTTCATAAAAGTCCAAATACATTTGTTATGACAGCTGGNCTTGATCCACTAAGAGATGAAGGTCTAGACTTTGTAAAAAAATTAAGAAAAAGTTCTGTTTCAGTTACCCATTCACATTATCCTGATATGCTTCATGGGTTTTTAGGTATGCCAAAAGCTTTAAGTCAATATCTTGACGCTTTTGGAGAAATTGGTATCTGGATAAAAAAAATTGATAATATTTAGTTTGTATCAAGACGTTACAAAACTAATAAATAATAAGTTCTTGTCAAAATTGAATTATACTTTTACCTAATACAGTTCAATAACATATTTAATATAATAATATTTTTAACCCTATAGAAAAAATCTGGACAAATATAAGTGAGCAATACATTAGAAAAGATTCAATGGGCTATAGAGAAGGCTGATGTACCCATCCTTTTGATGGTCCTTCACCATCTAACAGGTGATAAAAAATGGATAGAACCACCCTTCAAGCCAGTATTAGATTTTTCATTTTTCGCCCATGAATCAGGGGGACTAGATATTGAACTTCAAAATGAGGTTCGAAATACGGCAGTATTGGTATTGGAAAATTATATTTCATCAGAAAAACTTCCTGATATCAAAATTTCTGACGAAACTTATCTACAAATGATGTCAACCTGTGTGGGAGAAGACGTTCCTAAAGAATATTTGAGTATGATGCTTGAAGAAATGCAGCTTAAAGAGAGGTATGGCTCCTGGAAGAAGAAACCTACCCCTAATACTCTATCAGGAAAAAATGTGGTGATCATTGGAGCAGGTGTTTCAGGTATGTTGATGGGGGTCAAACTCCACGAAGCAGGGATACCTTTTGTTATATTAGAGAAGAACAATGATATAGGTGGCACTTGGTTTGAGAATACATATCCTGGTGTAAGATGTGATGTACCAAACCATTACTACTCTTTTTCTTTTGAGNGGAATAACAACTGGCCAAACTATTATTCGCACGGAGAAGATATTGCTAAGTATCTACGCTCTTTTGCAAAAAAACACTGTGTCTATGAAAATACTATTTTTAATACCAAAGTAACGGCATGCGAGTTTCAAACTAATACAAATAAATGGCAAATAAAAACAATCAGCGATTCAGGTATAGAAACTGAATTAACTGCTCATATAGTAATATCAGCTACTGGTCAGCTTAATATACCAGCTTACCCCAAAATTCCAGGATTAGACAGTTTTAAGGGGCTTTCTGCTCATACTGCAAAATGGGATAAAAATACAGATCTTCGAGGCAAACGTGTAGGTGTAGTTGGAACNGGTGCCAGCGGTATGCAATTAATTCCAGCAATTGCAGATGAAGCTAAAACCCTATCTATATTCCAGCGAACAGCACAATGGGCTATTCCTAGTCCTGATTATCACAGAGAGGTATCAGATGAAAAAAAATGGCTGTTAGAAAATGTACCATTTTATGCTGGCTGGTATAGATTCAATTTAGCTTGGCGTATGGGTGATCATCTCTTACATACTGTTCGTCGTGACCCTGAGTGGGAATCTGACGGTAAATCTGTCAATAAGAGAAACGATCGCCACAGACAACGCCTGATTGATTATATAAAAAAGCAGATTGGTGATCGAACAGAGCTATTAGAGAAAGTGACCCCAAACTACCCACCTTACCTAAAACGAATACTAGTAGATAATAGATGGTACGAAACTGTTAAAAAAGATAACGTTGACCTATACACTGAAAAAGTAGAGAAAGTTGAAGAAAAAGGAATAAAAATGCAATCTGGGGAGTTTATTCCCCTTGATGCCCTTCTATTCGCTACTGGTTTTCAAACTAGTAGATTACTAGCCAGTTATAAGCTTACCGGTAAAGACGGTGCAAACCTTGAGGATGAATGGGGGAATGATGACTCACGTGCATATTTAGGAATGACTATTCCAGGGTTTCCAAATTTCTTTGCATTGTATGGACCAAATACAAACCTTGGACATGGTGGGAGTATTATTTTCATCGCAGAATGCCAAGTCCGCTATTTAACAAAATTATTAATGCACGCAATTGAAAATGAGGTTAATTCTCTTGAATGCAAAAGAGAGGTCTATGATACATATAATCAAAAGCTAGATGCAGAGCATGAAGGTCTTATTTGGACCACACCAAATATGAATACATGGTATCGGAATGCATCAGGTCGTGTCGTCTCAATTATGCCATGGAGACTTGTCGATTATTGGGAAATGACTCAAGAGCCTACTTTAGATGACTATTATTTAGAATAGTCATTAATCAAATAGAAAAGTTATATTGATGCGTCTATGTCTATACCCTGAAATAAATTTGTAATCAGAGGTTTTATGAATAAATTTAGATCTAAAGATTACTGCCCGATTACATTTATAAGGTATTTTTAGTTCTTCATTAGAACCTGCAGAAATCAAATCTTTTAGGCGGCTAATATCATTATTATAATCAGAAAACGGCATGCCATCAGGTATAGTAACAGGATAAATTGTTAAACCAGAATTTTCTGGATCAAGACAACTGGTATCTGGAGTAATCCAAAGATTAATATTCAAAGATGCATCATCTGCATGAAAGGCTGTACCTCCCCCTTCAGAATCATACTTAAAGGCCCACAATTGCTTTAAAACTCTACCTGCAAATAAATCCCCCCATTTTTCCTTTAAAGCCGAATTTATGCCTAGGGTAAAGTCAGGAATAAAACCATCATGCAAATATGCGCCTAAATAACGTGAATTATTTTTAGTATCGAACCAAACAGTGGATTCTAGACAATATTGTTGTGCATTTGCCAGAGTATCCTTACTTAAAAAATCATCAATTATCATTATATCGTTTTTGTGAGATTGGATTTTTTTATTTAGGTTTATGTCAAATTTATGTTCACCAAGTATAGACTTTTGATTATTTATAACTGGTCTATGGAGTAACTTATTATAAAAATATGAAACTTTTGCGTATTCTAAATCTGAAAAGGGCGCTAAATTATTGTTCTTATTACGCTTACTAAACGTTAAAAGAATATCTTTTAATTTTTCTGCATATTTTTTGAAGTCTTTNTTATNCGGATATTTGTTATAAAGAAATTCTAATTGTTGAAGGTCATGCTCTAACTTTGANTGACGTGATACAAAAAAAGTTTGCTGACTTTTTANTTGGTTTTCTTGATTTCCAGAACTTTCCGCTGAAGGTTTACGAAGTAACANGCAAGCTTTGTCAAAATGGTANATAGCCTGCTCAAGGCTTCCTATTTTCTTAAATGCAGTTCCTATATTTGTATGGGCAGCTATTGAGTTAGGTTCATTATAAAGTACAATCTCGAGCTCTTTTATTGCTGCCCATGGTTTATCAGTTTCCAAATAATGAGATGAAAGAGCGATTCTATAATTTAAATAGTTTGGCGCAAAAGAAATAGCTTTTCTAAAATATCTTATAGCTAGATTACTNGACCCTTTTTGGCTCGCAATTAGGGCTAAAATATAGTTTGCGCCACCATTAGAGTAATCGCACGAAAGAATTTTCTTGCAAACATTTTCAGCAGCGGCAAAATCACCCTTCTGAAATGCAGAAATAGCAATACTTATGTCGTATTTGTCCCTTAAACCCATTTATAGCCTCATAATCTATCTTAGCCTNAAGAAAGTTAATTTTTGCAAGAAAAAATTTGCATTTATANGCATTGGTTAGGCTATAATAGAACAATATAGAAGCATTGTTTGGGAGAATAAAATGCAAACCTTCCCTAAAGAAAACTTAGCGGGGCAATATTCTAATTTGCCAATGGATATAGTTCATTTTGGTCCTGGTAGTTATAAACAAATTAGCGAAGAGCTGGACAAGGCTGGTGTCAAGAATGCAGTAGTAATTACTGGTAATTCTCTTGCGACAAAAACTGATCTTGTAGAAAAGTTAAAACATACATTAGGCAATCGTTGTGCTGGAGTATTTTCAAATACTATTCAGCATGTCCACAGAGATTCAGTAATTAATGCTGCAGCCTTTTCTAGGGAAAAAGGCGCAGATTGTATCATTAGCTTTGGTGGAGGAACACCAAATGATACAGCAAAAGCAGTATTAATTTGTCTAGCAGAAAATATCACAGAAAAAAAACAGTTAGATAATTTTCGTATAAAGTTTGAATACCCGGATAAGGTAGAGATTCCATCTCTTACTAATGATCCTCTTCCTATGTTTGCTATACCAACAACACTCTCAGCAGGTGAATTTACTTTCTTTGTAGGTATGACAGATGAAGAGAGAAAAGTTAAAGACCTATATTTAGATCCACGTATAACTGCTAAAGCTGTTTTCTTAGACCCTGANCTTACTTTAGCTACACCAGAGCGTCTCTGGCTAGGCACCGGGATTAGGGCAGTGGACCATTGTGTAGAAGCTTTATGCAGCAAAACACACCAACCCTTTACAGATGCTCTTTCCTTTCGCGCTCTTAATATGTTGGCAACCTACCTGAGAGAAACAAAGAAAAATCCTGATGACTTAGCCGCACGAGGCCAGTGCATGGTAGCGGCGTGGATGTCAGTATGCGGATTAGCAAATGTAACCTTGGGACTTAGCCATGGGATTGGTCACCAGCTTGGAGCAAGATGCGATGTTGCTCACGGTGAAACCTCAGCAGTGATGCTGCCGAAAGTTCTTGAATTTAACGGCTCAGTAAATGCACAACAACAAGCAATTGTTGCNGAGGCTTTAGGNCTTGATACAAACAACAAGTCAGTTGAAGAAGCAGCTTCTATNGCGCGAGATGAAATACAAAAGCTTATCCGTGATGATTTAGGCTTGCCTTGGCGATTAAGGGACGTTGGAGTCAATGAAGAAGATTTCCCTGGCATTGCAAAAGATGCTATGGAAGATTTAATTGTCGCAAGTAATCCTAGAATGGTTGAGTCAGAACAAGAAGTTATAGAACTTTTGCGCAAAGCTTGGTGAAACTCTAATAAAAATAAGTAAAAATGGGGGCAAAATAAACAATGAAATTTAGAATTTCGGTTGACACCGGAGGTACATTTACTGACGTAGTTGTTGCAGATGAGCATGGAAAATTAATGGTCGGAAAGGCTCTAACAACACCTGACAGAGTATTCACTGGCTTTTCTGGGGCTTTACAAAACGCCGCTGCCTCTCTTAACACCTCTATAGAAGAGGTTTTACAAAAAACAGGTGTACTTATTTATGGTACAACACGTTCTACAAATGCAATTGTAACGTCTTCTGCTGCAAAAACAGTTCTGCTTACTACGGAGGGCTTTCCAGATACTCTCACNTACCGTCATGGTGGAAAACGTGAGCCATTAAACCTTAAGATGGAATTTCCGGAACCTTACATACCAAGGCGACTAACCGAGGAGATCAGGGAAAGAGTAAATTCTGAGGGTGGAATCGAAACTCCCCTAGATATTAACCAAGCATCAGAAGTCATTGAGTCCCTTAAACAAAAAAATGTTGAGGCTATAGCTGTTAGTTTTTTATGGTCAATTATGAATCCTGAACATGAATTACAAGTTGGAAAACTAATTGAAAAAATACTTCCTGGTATTCCTTATACGCTATCCCATCAGCTCAACCCGATCATCCGTGAGTTTCCAAGAACTTCTTCTACTGCAATCGATGCTTCACTCAAACCGCTAATGCAAAAGCATTTCATAGAACTAGAGGAGGAACTTCGTAATGCTGGGTATGAAGGAGANGTTTTAATAGGAACTTCATCCGGTGGAATAAAACATGTAAATGATGTCATAGAAAAACCAATTTTTACTGTCAAGTCTGGGCCAGCAATGGCTCCTCTCGCAGGGATTGCTTATGCTGCGGCAGAAAACCTTGGTAACGATGTGATTATTGTTGACACAGGTGGGACTACATTTGATGTCAGTTTAATTCGCGCTGGTGAGATTAAGTATACGCGTGATACATGGTTAAATGGGGAGTGGATTGGGCACAACCTAGGATTATCCTCCGTTGACATCAGAAGTGTGGGTGCTGGTGGTGGTTCCATAGCTTGGATTGACTCTGGTGGTCTACTACGTGTTGGTCCAGATAGTGCTGGCGCAGACCCAGGACCGGCTTGTTATGGAAAAGGTGGTAACAGACCTACTGTCACAGATGCAGCAGTATTATTGGGTTATATAGATCCTGATCACTTTCTAGGTGGACGTATGGCGCTGAATGTTAGTGCTGCAAAAGATGTAATAGGTGGAGTAGCGACTGAACTTAAAATGAATCTTGAAGAGACGGCAGCAGGTATTTTAGAAATTGCGGGCGAGCAAATGATTAAAGCTATTCAAGAAATAACTGTCCAAGACGGTGTTAATCCTGCAGAAAGTATTTTGGTTGCAGGTGGTGGAGCTGCAGGTTTGAATATTCTTCCTATAGCTCAATCACTAGGTTGTTCAAAAGTTCTNTTGCCCAAAACGGCTGGGGCATTAAGTGCATGCGGAGGACAATATTCAGATATTGTGTCTGAATATAGTGCCAGCAGGTATTCAGCAACAGACAACTTTGACTTTGATGGAGTTGCTAAAATATTTTCAACACTAAACGCAAAACTTGATTCAGAAGAAACTTCTTTAAGAACTAGAGGAGTAACTAATTTTACGCGAGAGTTTTTTGTTGAAGCAAGATATCTTAATCAGCAATGGGAGATGGAATTCAAAATACCTATGCTCAAAATTGAAAACCCTCAGGATGTTGAGGACCTAATCAATGAATTCCATGATGTGCATTTTCGGCGCTATGCAGTTAAGGAAGATGGCGGAACTATAGAATGTATAAATTGGAAAGGGCGCTTAATAGCAGAAATGAAAAAACCACCTCATGCACAAGCAGATATAAAGACATTAGAATCTACAAAGCCAGATCGTGAAGTCTCAGCATATTTCTCTGATCATGGTGAGGCTAAAACACCAGTTTATATTGGATCTCAATTACCTGCTCAATCAAAGATTCAAGGCCCTGCAATTATTGAAGAACCAACAACTACAGTTGTTGTCTATCCTAGAACAAGTGCTTTAGTAACTTCAAATGGTCATTACTTGCTTACACCAGCTAAATAACTAGAGCATTTAAAATGAACTAAAAAAGAAAATTAGGGGAAAAGACTATAATGTTAACGCCTGTCCAACTCTCAATTATGTCCAATAGAATGGATGCCGTTTGCCGTGAGATGACAAATACAATGTTACTCACAGCTCGGTCATCAGTCTTGGGAGTAGCAAGAGATTTTTCTGTTTCAATTGTTACCTCGGAAGATGAAGTACTTGCAGCAGCTGAAGNTNTNCCNNTNCATGTCTGGGGAAGCAACCTGCAAACAGCNNGCATGAGAAAAAACCATCCAAATTTCAAAGAAGGCGATGCTTTTTTACATAATGACCCTTATGACGGAAATAGTCATGCTGCGGATCATACCATNCTCGTACCCGTTTTCTTTGAAGGAGAACATTTCTTCACTACCGCTGTAAAAGCTCACCAAGCAGATACTGGGAATAGCTTACCTACAACCTATATGGCACAAGCAGGCGATGTATACCATGAAGGAACGCTTATCTTCCCTGCTGTTAAGGTTCAGGAAAATTATGAGAATGTAGAAGATATTGTACGAATGTGTCGACGACGCATTCGAGTTCCTGATCAATGGTATGGGGACTTTCTTGCTGCTATAGGAGCTGNAAGAATTGGTGAACGTAGTCTCAAAAAGTTTGTTGAAAAATATGGGAAGGATACTGTTCGTAATTTTGTAAAAGAGTGGCTAGACTACTCCGAACGTCGATGTATTGAAGCTATAAAGAAGCTCCCAAAAGGCAAGCTCGAAGCAAATCAATCACACGACCCCATTGAACCTTGGGTTCCAGAAGGTATTCCCGTAAATGTTAAGATTGATATTGACCCAGATGAAGCGATGGTCACAGTTGACCTGAGGGATAATATAGACTGCATAGATGCAGGCTTAAACTTAACAGAATGCACGTCAACAATGGCGGCAGCTCACGGTGTTCTATCATGCCTTGGTCATGATCTACCTACAAACCAGGGTATTATGCGTAGGATTAAAGTCCTGCTGCGTGAAAATTGTGTTGTTGGCATACCAAAGTTTCCACATAGTTGCTCTGTAGCTACGACAAACCTTACTGATATTATCATCAATGTAACACAGTCCTCCTTTGCTGACCTTGGCGATGGACAGGGCTATGCTCATGGTAATTATTGTAATACAGCAGCAGCAGGAGTTGCTTCTGGAACAGACTGGCGTAGGGGAGGAGAACCTTACGTTAATCAAATATTTATGATGGGTGGAGGAGGTCCCGCCTCATCAGAAACTGATGGCATGCACTATTTGTTTATCCCTGTGACTGCAGGACTAATGTATAGAGATAGTATAGAAGTTGATGAACAAAGGTTTCCTGTTCTTGTTAAGAAGATGCAGCTTATGGAAGACTCGATGGGTCATGGTCGTAGGCGTGGTGGTCAAGGAACTGAGGTAATCATGGGTCCACGTAAGGACCCTATACATATTTTACATATCTGTAATGGACTTGAAAGCGCTCCTATTGGTGTTCGTGGAGGTACTGGTTCTAAGCTTGGAGAAAATATTCGCATTGACCGTGATGGTAAGGAACATCCTTATCCTGCTGTTATGGTATGCGACCTTGAAGAGGGTGAATTACTTCTCGCTCGGGATCAAGGAGGTGGAGGATACGGTCTACCAGTAGAAAGAGAGCCTGAGAGAGTTCTCCGTGATGTTGAGAACTATGTCGTAAGCGAAGAAATAGCTCGATCTGTTTACGGAGTAGCCCTCAAAGGATCTAGACAAGATGACAATCTTGAAGTCGATATTAAAGAAACAGAAAAAATAAGATCCAGTATGTAACTTTCTATTTGCTTACTCTTAAGACTGAACTGAGCCAAGTAAGCGTTTGGTATGTGGATGCTTAGGATTTGCAAACAATTACTTCGTAAAATTAGCCTCAACTATTTTTCCTGCTTGCATAACAGCAACTCGATCACAGTAGTGGGCAGCAATACCTAGGTCGCCAGTTATTATTAACCTTGCTGTATTAGATTCCTTAGCAAGGTTAGCTGTTAGATCTAAGACCTGTCGCTGGATAGTTACATCCAGCCCTGCTGTTGGTTCGTCTGCAACTAATATTTTTGGTTTATACATTAATGATATAGCTAAACATATACGCTGTGCCATACCACCGCTTAATTCGTGTGGGTAAGCCTTTAACCTGCTTTCTGGATCAGTTATACCTACTACCGTTAGTAACTCTATTGCTCGCTTCTCCGCTTCTTTTTTCTTAATTTTTTCGTGAGCCTGCAAAGCAGTAATTATCATATCTCCAACATTTGTGAGAGGATGCAACTGTGATTTTGCATTTGGAAGAATTGCAGCTATCTCCCGAGAGCGCATTGGTCTAATTTTTTCTCGGTCCATAGCTAAAAGATCACTAGACTCAAATTTGACTGAGCCAGTATGAATTTCAAGAGGAAAAGGCAATAATTTAAGAACTGCTTTAAGAAGGATTGTCTTACCTGCACCTGACTCACCAACTATAGCAACACTTTCTCCTGGACCTATGGAAAAACTCACATCATTTAGAATACCTTGATCATCATTTTCACCTGCCTTAACAGAAATATTGTTAACCTCTAAAATAGGTTTCTCTGCAGTAGACATAACTTGTAGAGGAATATCATCTGAAAGATTACTACTAGAGGTTTTTTCAACAGATAATTTACGTCGTCGATCACTTCCATCTCTAACAACTCTAGGGTCTAAAACCTTATTTATGACTTCTCCAACAATCCCAAAAGAAAAAACAATTAATCCCAATGCAACTCCTGGAAATAGTGCAGGCCACCATTGCCCAATTATCAAATATTTAGATCCACTTGCTATCATGGCACCTAATTCTGGAGTTGGAGGCTTAACACCAGCTCCAACAAAACTTAATCCAGCTGTCAAAAGTATAGCAAAACCAACTGTTACAGAAACCTGGACAACAACCGTAGGTGTTGCATTTGGGAGTATATGTTTAAAACCGAGCCTCATTTCTGTATTGCCAACTGCTCGAGCGGCTTCAGAAAAAGGTCTTTGTACAAGAGACAGAACTTCAGACCTCACTAGACGTACAAAGACTGGCATGTTCACAAAAGCTATGGCTATTATAATATTTACAAGGCTTCCGCTAAATACTGCAACTAAAACCATGGCAAATACAAATACTGGAAACGACTGAATAACTTCTAACAACCTCATGAAAATATCGGCTCCAGCAGTTGAAATTGCCCCCTTTCGGCTCTCATAAAGTGCCACTATAACGCCGAGTGGAGAGCCTATTAATACTGACAATGCTGTAGCAACGACGGCAATAACAATATCTGTTCTAGGAGCAGCTAATACCCTTGAAAATATGTCAATTCCATTCTCATCCGTGCCAAACCAATGCGTTCCTCCAGGTGGAACAAGTCGATTAGTTGGATCCGCTGTCTCTGTTGGAAAGGGAGCAATATAGGGACCAAAAATGGTTAGGAATATAAACCCAAGCCACATAATTATTACAGCCATCTGCCATTTAGGCAAATCTCTAAGAGTTACTTTTAAGCGAAGCCACATAGCAAATACATCACGTGTCTGTGCCGCCTATCTTGATCCTTGGATCCATAGCAAAATGCGCAAGATCAACTGCAAGATAGACTAACATTGTAAAAATAGCTGCGAAAGATACGAAGGCCTGAATGGGTGCATAGTCTGCAGTCACAATAGCCTGCACTGCATATTGCCCTAAACCACTCAGATTAAAAACTGTTTCAACTAAAACTGCTCCACCTAATAAAAACATAACTACAACTCCAGTGATTACCAGAGTAGGTCCAGATGCAACTCTGGCAGCGCGTACAAAAATAGTTCTAGATTTCAAACCTATAGCTTCTCCATATGTTGTATAATCAGATTGGAGTGCTCCCTCCATCTGACTTCTCAACATTTTAAAAATCGGAGCCCCATAGACAAATGCTAAGGTAAATACTGGCATTGCAAGGTGCCATGCTCCACTCCAAAAAAGTTCCCAATCACCTGCAAAAATTGAATCAAGCAAAATTGACCCCGTCACAAACGGAGGCTCAAACTCTAGGATTCCCAATCGACCTTCTGGTCCAGGCATAATTCCGGCATTGGTAAATAAGATGAAAATTAAGAGCAGTCCTAAGAGAAAATCTGGTAAAGCACCAGCGAGCATACCATATCCAAATGTAATATTTTGGAAAAATACTACTATACGATTTTTTGTTTTTGCAGCGGTGACAATCGCCAATGGAACTAGGATTATTGCCACCATAATGAGCGCAAGAACCATAATCTCTAGGGTAACAGGGATACGCTGAACCATATCATCAATGACCATCGACCCATTGACCCAAGATTCTCCTAAATCAAAGTCAGTAAAGATATTTTGTAACCAAATCCAATATTGTTCAGGAATTGGTCTATCATAAAATAGTTTTGCGTTTAAAGCCTCAATGGCTGACTCAGGGGCAAGCGGACCCAATGACATGCGAGCAGGGTTGCCTGGCAACATGCGTACTAGCGCAAAAGTAATAAAGGATATCAAGAGCACTTGCGGAACTAAAAATAGCAAGCGACGACCAATGTATAGAAGTATGCGCATAAATGCCAACCAAGTTAGTGTGGAATGGCGACGTACTTAAATGTACGCCGCCACTTCACTAAGTTTTGTGTCTATTAACGGCCCGAATTATTCGGCAATAGACATTTCATTAACGTGATAATACTGAGTTGTATACCAACGGAAGCCGCTGACTGCTCTGGATAAGCCTACAGCAAAATACTGCTCACCAATCCATCCTAGTGGAGCAAGATCATGTATGTGCTCCTGAATCCCAGCATGACATTCGATCCGAGCTGCTGGATCAACAACACCTTCACACTTCTTGAGTGTTGCATCCACCTTCTCATCACTGAAGTTATGATAATTAACCAAAGCATTTGTTGGCCAAACCAACTTTAATGCATAGTTAATATCTGGTTGAATAGGCATATCTGTCCAGAGACCCAAAGAAGCCTTTTTACTCATGATAAGGTCTGAATGGGCTGCAACTGGTAGTTTTTTAAGTGTTAGGTTAATACCAGCTGCCTTAAAAGCACTCTGTAACAATATAGCTATGGACTCTTGTGTTGCTTCAGCTGCGCTAAATGCAAATTCGGCATCGAACCCGTCAGCAAATCCAGCCTCAGCAAGCAGAGCTTTAGCCTTCTCTATATTATAGTCATACTTCAACCATTCATCATATCCAGGATATGTGCTAGGCATAACACCCTGCCAAACATTCATCATCCCGTGATAAATATTACCAGCAATTGCTTTACGGTCGATCAAGTGGTTAATAGCCCTACGAACTTTAACGTTATCATAAGGTGGTAAGGTATTATTAATAACTACCCACATTGACTGGTTTCCACGTACTGCAACACCCCGAGCTTTGTCTGAAGAATCTAGTGACAAAATTTCATCAGGAGTTAGACCTTCAGCCATATGAACTTTACCTTGCTGTAATAAGGCAACACGATTTGCTGATTCTGGAACTACGAGATATATAATCTTCTTAATCTCCGGAGCTCCGCGCCAGTATTG
>PAWF01000020.1 GCA_002714015.1 Gammaproteobacteria bacterium
TTAATCCTAAATTTAATTCGTTTCGTGATGGAGTATTCGACCGTGTAGTAAGGTCATGTATAAAATGGCGGTATCTGACAATCTCTATTGCACTGGGTCTAGGAATTTTTGTTTTAGGACTAATTGCTGGCGGGCGATTAGATTTTGTTTTTTTCCCATCTCCTGAGTCAGATACTGTTTATGCCAATGTTTTATTTGCAGAAGGAACTAGTCGTGAACGAACAAAAGAAATGATGATCGAATTTGATAGATCCTTATCTGCGGTTGAGAAAAGTTTTGGCGCAAAATCAGGTGAATTGATAGTTATGAGTTTTGGACAGATTGGTCAATCTGTAGGCCGAGCTGATAATCCTGTTATGACTTATGGCGATCATGTTGCAGGAATGAGGGTAGAGCTAGTACCTTCTGACTCTAGGGAAGTTCGTACTAAGGAGTTTGTTGACGCATGGCGTGCAGAAATAATTCTGATGTCTGGTATAGATTCATTTTCTATAGTTGAGGAACAGGCCGGTCCACCAGGTCGAGAGATTGATATTCGAATAACAGGTGGGAATCTTACATCATTAAAAAAGGCAGCCACTGAAGTTAAAGAATTAATAAGTAGGTTCCCNGGAGTAAGTGATATCAANGATGATTTGCCCTATGGNAAAACAGAAACGGTCATGGAGGTTACAAATAGGGGAAAGTTATTAGGTTTTTCAACGGAGGAAGTGGGGCGTCAAGTAAGGAATGCCTTCGAAGGAACAATAGCAACAAGGTTCTCAAGTGATGATGAGGAAATCATAGTACGGGTTAGGCTACCTCAAAGTGAGCGTGGAGAAGGTGATCTGCGTGAGTTGTTTCTAAAGGCTCCAAGTGGAGACTCAGTATCAATTTCGGAAATAGTAAGGTTTCGTGACTCTCTAGGTTTTTCAACAATTAAGAGAGAAGATGGATCTAGGACAGTATCTATAGCAGGCGAAATAGACGAAAATATAAGTAACACAGATGAGGTGATAGCTAGTTTACGCCAGGCTGGTCTTAAAAATATATCTAGGGTGCACAATGTTGAGATAAATTTTAAGGGTAAGGCAGAAGAGCAGGCGACTACTATGGCTGACATGAAAATNGGAGGATTAGTTGGTTTAGCTGCAATTTATCTGATACTTGCTGCACTATTTTCTAGTTACTCAATACCATTTTTTGTTATGTCTGTAATCCCTTTTGGTGTAATAGGAGCTATTTTAGGNCACCTAATTTTAGGGCATGATATAACTATATTATCAATGGTGGGGCTATTAGGACTTTCTGGAATTGTAGTAAATGATTCGATAATTCTTGTTCGTGCTTTTCAGGATCGACTTAAAGAGGGTAATTCTCTTCATGAAGCTCTGATAAAAGGTGCCCGTGATCGACTTAGAGCTGTCTTTTTGACTTCAGTGACAACTATATTTGGTTTATTACCATTATTATTTGAATCCAGTTTGCAGGCTCAGTTCTTGAAGCCTATGGCAGTTACTATAGTTTTTGGGCTTATTGGATCAACTTTTATTGTTTTAATAATAGTTCCAGCGTTGTTAGCTATTCGTGCTGATCTAGCGAGTTTGCTTAGTCGCGCCAAAAATGTGGAACAAGTAAGATCAGGGCTGTGAATAATTCTAATCTCCCTATCAGCATTGCAAATGATAATAGCCACTTTGCAGCGTCAGGGAGTGGTTGAAAGTTACCAGATGGACCAATAATTTCTCCAAGCCCTGGACCCACATTTGCAATTGCTGTGGCAGCACCAGATACACTAGTAACAAAATCTAGACCCATAAGAGACAATGCCATGGCTACTGTGCCAAAACTCAATATAAATAGAAAAAAGAACCCCATGACAGCTCCAGGAACTCCTTCTGGCACTGGGCGACCATTAAACTTCATAGTAAACATTCCGTGAGGTTGAATTAATTTGAGCATCTGGACTCTTGCAGTTGCATATAATACGTGAATACGAAAAACTTTTATTCCTCCTGTGGTAGCTCCAGTACAGCCCCCAACCAACATAATTAGAGTAAACAACGGNAAAACAAACGCGCCCCAAAGGTTAAAATCTGTAGAAGAGTANCCTGTNCCAGTCATTACGGAGATAGCATTAAAACTAGCAAGTCTTANGGCATGACCAAGACTTTCACCTCCCTCTNCTGATAACCAACCAGTCAGAGCAAGTATTGTCCCAATCGCTATGCCGAGGAACCATCTTACCTGTGTATCCTTTAATAAGGCTTTGAATCCACCTCTTACCGCTTGGAGATAAAGAACAAAAGGAAGTGAACCTAAAACCATAAAGAATGTAGAAATTCCNTCGATAGTTGAACTATCAAAGTGTCCNATAGAATCATCTAACGTAGAAAATCCTCCAGTTGAAATAGTAGTCATTGCATGACAAATTGATTGGAAGAGAGTCATACCTGCCCCCCAATANGCAATGCAGTTTATTACTGTGAGACCAAAATAAACCATAAATATAGCACCAGCTAATGCAGCAGCTCTTGGTAATACCTTTTCTGATTGATCAGAGCTTTCAGTGCGAAAAAGTTGCATCCCTCCAACTTGAAGAACAGGCAGGATCGCTATTGCTGTTACTATGATACCAATTCCTCCTAACCATTGTAGGAGTGCTCGCCATAATAAAATTCCAGGCGGAGCTTGGTCTAAAGCGGATATTACCGTCGATCCAGTAGTTGTTAAACCACTCATAGCCTCAAAATAGGCATCAGAATAGCTAAGATCTAAGTCACTGAAAACGAATGGTAGAGCTGCAAAGGCAGGTATGATTATCCAACTAAATGTAGTTAGAACAAANGCCTGTCTAACTGAAATTGCAGTTTTNTTTGTTCTGCTAACTAAAGTAAGGCAGCCACCTAAAAAAAGTGTGAAAAGTGCAGCTGCTAGAAAAACTTGCCAATCAGGGTTATCTGCTATGCGGTCTGCAATTGCCGGTATCATCATCGCGAGCGCAAGGGTTACCAGCAAAATGCCGATTACTAGAAATACGGGTCGAAAATCGCGAACAGAGCCCATCATGGGGCTCCTTTTTCCCTACATTAGTTTATGCTTTGCCGTTAAACGGCATGCATTTAGTATTTCTATCCTACACATTTACTATTTCCAATCATATTGAGAAATTCNTGGCGAGTTGTGGGNTNACTACTAAAACTTCCTAGCATTCGACTNGTCACCATACTTACTCCTGGTTTTCTTATACCACGTGTGGTCATACATTGGTGAGCAGCTTCAATTACGACAGCAACTCCTTTTGGCTTAAGTACATCATTAATGGTGTCGGCAATCTGAGCCGTAAGAGCTTCTTGTATTTGCATGCGTTTGGCAAATACTTCAACTAAACGTGCAAGCTTTGAGATGCCTACAACACGTCTATCTGGAAGATAACCAATATGTACTACGCCAAGAATAGGTACAATATGATGTTCGCAATGGGATTCAAGGCGTATATCCTTGAGGACTACCATATTGTCATAGTCTGATATTTCCTCAAAAGTTGCTCCTAGGATAGTTATTGGGTCTAAGTTATAGCCCGCAAAGAACTCTTCATAGGCTCTTGTTACACGTGCAGGTGTACCTAAAAGTCCCTCCCTATTAGGGTTTTCGCCAGCCCATCGTATAAGAGTTTTTACTGCTTCTTCAGCTTCTTCACGACTTGGTCGTGAAGTTTTTGAATTTAGTTTTTCTCTATGCTCAGTATTGTCTTTAGTCAAGATAACTCTCCTGATTGTAGAACAACAATGATTAGTAAAACACTGTTATTCTATAGCCGCGATTGTCTAACTCGCAATAGTCTTGAATGCAAGATGGAAAAATTCATTAACCTAATTAATATGGGTACGCACATTTGGGCTGTCGAGCGAAAAAACAGGAATTTCTACATCAAAACGATCACCGTTAGTGGCCTCCATTTCATATGCACCAGCCATTATTCCGCTGGGTGTTGCTAGCGGACAACCGCTGGTATATTCAAATGTTTCTCCTGGTTCCAAAACAGGCTGTTCCCCAACCACTCCTGGACCACGAACTTCTTGTATGCGACCTAATGCATCTGTTATNTGCCAACGCCTATTTATCAACTGAACGGTACGTATGCCATGNTTTTCNATTCTNACATGGTAGGCAAAGGCAAAGTGTCCTTCCTCTGGATCAGATTGATCTTCTAAATAAAATGGCTCAACAGAGACCTCTATTTCCTGAGTCGTTGCATAATACATCGGGTTTAAACATCACTTTCTCAATAGATAAATCAAATGTAAAACAGCCTATTTTGTCTATTTGGCTAATTATTTTGTACTTACAAGTAATTTATTGCTTGTCTTAGGTCATCAATCAAGTCATTGGAGTCTTCTAANCCAACTGAAAGTCTAACTATTGATTGAGAAATACCNAGTAAGTTTCTTTCTTCATTNTTTAAGCGTTGGTGTGTAGTTGTAGCAGGGTGTGTAATTAAACTTTTAGAGTCACCTANGTTATTTGAAATATCAATGAGTTGAAGAGAATTAAGCATATTAAATACCTCTTTACGTCCACCATGTAGTTCAAAAGATACAATAGTTCCGCTGTTAGACATTTGTTTTTTTGCGAGTTGGTATTGNGGGTGACTATNTAGACCTGGGTATATTACTTTTTTNACAATCTCTAACTCATTTAGAAATTTGGCAATTATTTCTGTATTTTCACACATATGTTTTACTCTAAGATGGAGTGTTTCTAGTCCTTTTGTCATAACCCACGCGTTAAATGGGCTCATTGCAGGTCCAGTATGTCTATAAAAGGGCATTAAATGATCAGACATCCATTCAGAGTTACCTAGAATTGCTCCACCTAGGCAGCGACCTTGTCCATCAATATGCTTTGTAGTTNAGTAGACAATAATATCAGCCCCCAACTCGAGAGGACGTTGAAGTGCTGGAGANGAAAATACATTATCAATGACTACTTTTGCACCAACTGAGTGGGCTATATCTGCTACTGCNGAGATATCNACGATTTCAAGCATAGGATTTGANGGGCTTTCAAAAAATATACATCTNGTATTATTTNTTATTGCAGCTTGCCATTGATCTATAGAGCGCCCATCAACTAAAGTAACTTCAATTCCATATCTTGGAAGTAATTCAGTTACAACGTAATGGCAGCTGCCAAATAAAGCTCTAGAGGAAACAATATGATCTCCAGTCCTTAATTGACACATAAGCGATGCAAATACTGCAGCCATTCCAGTAGCTGTAGCCCGGCAATCATCAGCACCTTCAATTGTAGCAAGACGGTTTTCAAAAACACGAACGGAAGGGTTGCCAAAACGCGAATATATAAAGCCTTCACTTTCACCAGAAAACCGCGCCTCTGCAGTTTCTGCGTTTTCATAAACAAAGCCAGAAGTTGTGTATATTGCTTCAGCTGTTTCACCGAATTTAGAACGATCTAGACCACTACGAACAGCTTTTGTTGCTGTACGCCAGTTTTTTTCACAATACTCTTTTCTATCTCCCATGACATATTTCTCCGTAAAAAAGTATAGCTAAAAAAAAAGCTCTGACTTAAAAGTCAGAGCTTAAAAAAATTCCCCAACCTTTTAGCCGTTTTTTTTACGTGGCCGCAAGCCGGTCGACTCAAATCGCCACCATATGTATGAAGCATTTATGTTCTCGTCAGTCAAGTATAAGAAAAACAAGAATTTTTTTTGGTTCACTTATTTACTGCATGACCCACCACCTAATACGCAGAAATTAGAACAATTTGGGTGATTAAGGTGGATAGTTTTCTTGGCTTCTTGGAGTGTTGACCCTAACTCGAAAGATTTTTCGTATGGTATCAATGTACATGGCATTACAGATGTTTTATTTGTTCCTTTACGTTTAATTATCATTCTAGAGTTAGAACACATTATCTGATTTGGAGANACACCAAGAATATCCCAACAACTTTCTGTGATCTCAGTTGTTGCTTTGCCTTCCTCCATTTCAGGAAATATNACTAGGTGGTTAAGNTTAAATGCATCAAGGCTTAAGTCTAATTCCTTAAATAGAAGTTGAAATTCTGTTCTGATTTCTGTCTCTGGTTCATCCCAAAGTTTTCTTGCTGCAATATTGAAATTAAATCCATTTAATTTTAGCCAATTTAACCCTAAGCACATAGGCTTCCAGGCACGAACTCCTCTTTCTTCTGAGAATTTTTTCTCAGAATAGTGATCAACTGATACCCTTAATCTTAGTTGGTTACCAAATTTTGTTTTAAGAAATAACAATTGTTTACTTCGTTTCATCATTGGTTGCATTGCATTCGTTAAAATTAGGCAATTAAAGCCTCTTTTAAGTGACTCTTCTATTAGTGGTATTATATGTGGATTCATGAATGGTTCCCCACCAGTAAAACCAATCTCTTCAGTAGGCATGTTATGCTCTTTGATTTCATCAAAATAGGGAGTGATATCTGCTAAACTCGGGTATAAAAGCCGATCATTGGTGGGACTAGATGAGATATAGCAATGGGGGCATGATAAATTACACAAAGTTCCAGTATTAACCCAAAGTGTTTTAAGGTTTTCAAAACTAACTTTGGCGCGTGGAGAACCATTTGAGGTGCTCACTGGGTCGTCATACTGAGCCCTAGGGAATGAAGCACTTAGGTTATCTGTAAAAACAGATTTGTAGTTTGTTGCCATTGAGATACCTACTTAATATTAGACTTTAGACGTTAATATAGGAATAATTTAGCTATTTACACGCAGTTGTTTTGGACGCATTCTTGCCGGTCATGTTACGTCGGTTCTATAGTGCTCACTAGTATAACTTTTTAAAGTGGGCTTAGCTCAATTTTAGAGCATAAGCTACCCAAGCTTGAGACTAGGGTTAAATTCCCTTCTCTCGCTCCAATAACTAGAGAAGCATGAAACTATCACGTGAACCAAAAGTTTAAGGAAATTTACTAGTGAATCTTGAGCGGCAAAGATTATTATTTTTGAATGTAGGGCATAGCTTTGATCATCTATTAATGCTTTTGTTCCCAACAATTGTTCTTGGTTTGGAAGATGAGTTTAACCGACCCTATGGAGAGCTGATTTCACTTTCTATTCCTGGTTTTGTGGCTTTTGCTGCAGGAACCCTTCCTGCTGGTTGGTTAGGTGATCGCTGGAGTCGGAGTGGAATGATGGCCATATTTTTTATAGGTATCGGAATAGCTACAATTCTTACTGGCTTTGCACAGAACACATGGCAAATTGCAGCAGGTCTAGGGTTAATAGGGATATTTGCATCAATTTATCACCCAATTGGATACTCTATACTTGTTGAGGGTAAAGATAAAGTTGGACGGTTACTCGGTGTAAACGGTGTTTTCGGAAATTTTGGAGTAGCAGGTGCTGCTTTAGTGGCTGCAGTTCTAATGGATTTAGTAAGCTGGCGGGTAGCGTTTATTGTTCCTGGTGCTGCAGCTTTTTTGGTTGGAATAATTTATATTTGGCATATTTGCAAATATCCCTATGAGCCTAGACAAAAATTTCAGGAAATTGATATTAAGCCTGAAAATAAAGAGGTTAGACGCAGAATAATTATACGAATACTCCTTCTTATGACATTTTGTGTTGTATTGTCTGGTGTAATTTATCAGGGCATATTAATAGCTTTACCAAAGATCTTTGATGTTGGTCTAGGGGAATTGACTAAGACTGATATGGATACTGGAATTTTAGTTTCTGCGGTGATTGCATTAGCTGCATTTGCCCAAATTGGGATTGGATGGCTTGTAGACCGGTATTCACCAAAGCTTATATGGGTAATTCTTGTGATTGCTCAATTACCATTTATGGCTTTAATGAGTTTTGTCAGTGAAGCTGGAATGCTTGCTGTTTCATTGGCTATGATGGTGCTTATAATTGGTGAGGTGCCTGTACAGGATGTTTTAATTACTAGGTATACTGTTGATGCATGGAGGTCGAGAGTTTTTGGAATTAAATTTCTTTTAGCTCTTGCTCCAGCTTCTCTTGCTCCAATTTTAGTTGCTTTACTTCATGGTTCAGACGGTAGTTTTGTTTGGTTATATATAGTTCTTGGATTCAGTGCTCTAGCTATAGCTATTTTTGTTGTGCTTTTGCCAGATCCAAAAACTTTATCTAATCCATCTCATGTTATCAGAAATGTTTAATTTTACCGCTACTTTGTTTATATCTGAGCGTCTGGGATATAAATGACAAGTTTATTTATAATTTATAGGTTCAGAAATAGAGGTTAAGTTTTGCAGCAGTTTAGTGATGCGTTTATGTCAGCCCTTACGATGATACTTGGCGCAGACCCAGGTCTGGGAGAAGTTGTATTATTATCCTTGGAGGTAAGCGGAAGTGCAGTTGCTCTTGCAATTTTTTTCGGTCTACCATTGGGAGCCTTTCTTGCTTTATACCGTTTCCCAGGGAGAAGCCTTGCTATAGTGGGTGTTAATGCCCTGATGGGGTTGCCGCCAGTAGTAATTGGCTTAATAGTTTATATAATTTTTTCTCGAGCAGGACCTCTTGGCGTTTTTGGACTACTTTATTCACCGACAGTTATGATAATAGCACAACTTCTTCTAGTTTTGCCTATTATTGCAGCACTTTCCAGGCAACATTTTGTTGATTTATGGGAAGAATACGGAGATCAACTCCGTTCTCTTGGTTCAAATCGATGGCGGGCAGTCCCAACATTACTTTGGGAGGGGCGAGTAAATCTAATAACGGTGGTATTAGCTGGTTTTGGAAGAGCGATTGCTGAAGTTGGGGCAGTTATGATTGTAGGTGGCAATATAGATCATTATACCCGTGTAATGACAACTGCTATTACTTTGGAGACTAGTAAAGGCAACTTATCATTAGCACTGGGTCTTGGTTTGATTCTGCTGCTTCTATCAATTTTTGTTAATCTTGGGGTTTCTTTTGCAANNGCNATCACTGTTAGGCAAGGGGGCTAATAGCATATGAATGTTTCAGGCGTTTTACCTCTTTCATTTTATAATGTTTCTTTATCGCTTGATGGCAGGACTGTTCTTGATAGTGTGACACTGGATATTTTACCACATCAACGAACTATAGTGCTTGGTCCAAATGGAGCTGGTAAGACTACGCTATTACGCCTTTGTCATGGACTGATAAGCGCGGATAGTGGTGAAGTGCGTTGGTGTGGCCCTCAGGCTGGTATGAGATCTAGGCGTCAGGCAATGGTTTTTCAAAGACCAATAATGTTGAGACGTTCAGTGCGTGCAAATATTGCATATGGATTAAAATTTACTGGTCTTTCAAGAAGACAAAGNCAAGAGNGAGTTGTTGAAGTCCTTGAGGTCACAGGACTNAATACCTTGGCTAATAGGTCAGCTCGNCTTTTATCTNCNGGAGAGCAACAGAGGGTGGCAATAGCTAGAGCTTGGGCATTAGGTCCAGAGATATTATTTCTTGATGAACCGACTGCAAGCCTTGACCCTGGTTCTACTAAGGCAATTGAACGCCTTGTTGAATTTGTAAGTAGTGCAGGAACTACAGTTGTTCTTACTACACAGGATTTATCCCAAGCAAGAAGGTTAGCCGATAGAGTCATATTTTTTCACAATGGNAAAGCTGTGGAAGTTAATGATGCTAAAGCTTTCTTTTTAAGTCCAAAAAGTCCAGAAGCCCAAGCTTTTTTGGCAGGTGAGATATTGTGGCCAGAGTCTTCAACAAATAAGAGACTAAGATTGTGCGTTGGGTAAATATTCTGTATGCACTTGCTGTAGTAATATCAGGACTATTATTAGNATTTAATGATGTTTTAGCGGATACGAAAATTAAACTTGCTACAACAACCTCTACAGAAAATTCCGGACTTCTTGAGAGGCTTTTACCTGTATTTGAAAACCGTGAAAATATAAAGGTTCTTGTGATTGCAGTAGGAACCGGACAGGCAATTAAAATGGGAAGAGACGGTGATGCAGACATCTTGTTAGTACATGACAGTTTAGAAGAGAAAAAATTTATTGAAGATGGCTTTGGGGTTTCTCGGAGAGAAATTATGTCTAATGATTTTATAATTGTTGGCCCAAGGGAAGATCCTGCGAAAATTAATGGTGGGCTTGATGCGGTTAAAGCACTAAATAAAATTTATAAGAGTTCTGCTCTATTTATTTCACGTGGAGACGAAAGTGGGACCCATAAAGCAGAACANAGGTTATGGAGGAGNCTAACTGANGATGTNCCTTGGGATAAAAACTCTGCTNAATGGTATAANGAAGTNGGTGCNGGTATGGGTCAAACGTTAAACATAGCTATAGGTATGGGAGCNTATACTATTACNGANCGNGGTACTTGGATTGCATTTGANAACAAGCGTGGTCATAAANTAATGGTAGAAGATANNGACATACTTCATAATCCGTATGGAGTAGTATTAATAAATAAAAATAAACACCCACACACAAAGGCTAGAGAAGCCAAGCTTTTTTATGATTGGCTTGTTGGTAGTGAGGCACAAAAAATTATTGCAGAATATAAAATTGGCGGTCAGATACTTTTCTCTCCAAATATTAATATTCCCTAATAAATTAAATACTTAGAAAGTGGCTAATTTAAAGATTATTTCCTATTTATTACTAGACAATATTTTCCGGCTTATTCAAATGATTTGGTTCTTTAATTGTGCATTAATATTTATAGTTGTATTTATATACGGTCATAGAGATGCAAACACTCAGGAAAGCCAAGAGTTAGGGAAAAAGTTATTTAACCTTGTTTGGACTGAATTTTCTAATGATTCCAAACTAGGTGAAGGTCTTGGTCCTCTNTATAATGCGTCTAGTTGTATCTCTTGCCATCCAATTAACAGTCGCGGTGGTCCNCCAAGNTTTGAAGGTGANAAAGCACTNGAGCTATTAATNCGTNTTTCAATTANAAATGATCAAAAAAATGAAATCCCACATCCAGAATATGGCTCACAAATAAGCACCTTTTCACTAGCAGGTGCACCTAAAGATGGTTCGGTCTATTTATCATGGGAGGGAATTGATGGTGTTTATGGTGATGGTAAAAGCTGGCAATTACGTCGCCCAGTCTTGCTATTTTCTGAACTGGCATATGGACCAATAGATAGATTTGTACTTCGGTCTGCAAGAATCCCTCCACATCTCGATGTATCAGGGAAAATAGAACAGATTGCAGATATTTCAATATTATCCTCTGCAGATCCATATGATATGGATGAAGATAATATTTCTGGTCGCCCAAACCTTATAGAGGCAAAAGATAGTAATACTATGAAAGTTGGACGATTCGGTTGGAAAGCGGGGCAATATAGTCTTAAACAGCAAGTAGCCATTGCACTAATTGAAGATATGGGAATCACGACTACAATTCACCCCAACCAAATTTGTCCCCCTGTTGAAATTAAATGTTTTAGAAAAAAAAATAATCAACCTATTATTGAGCTTGATGATGCAGGTTTATCTGCTCTAGTGCATTATACCTCTATGATTGGGGAAGCAAGCAAAAGTAATGATACAGAAATCAAAGATTCTAGTATTATAAAGCTTGGCGAATCACTTTTTAAAAAGAGTAAGTGTGATCAATGCCATACACCCTATCTAAGAAATAAAAGTGGTGAATTAGTTGCCTTGTATTCAGACTTGTTACTGCATGACATGGGGGAAGGTTTGGCAGATCATAGGAGTGAGGCTGAAGCTAGTGGTAAAGAGTGGCGGACTCCTCCATTAGTTGGGCTTGGTAAACTTAATCCCCCATATGGTGAGTTGCACTTATTACATGATGGTAGAGCTAGAGGTTTTGCTGAAGCAATCTTATGGCATGATGGAGAAGCCATTCACTCAAAAGAATACTTTAGATTAATGTCTGAAGAGCATAGAGTTGCATTATTAAAATACTTAGAGTCACTATAAACTTAAATTATTCTCTAAAGTTTCAAATTCATTTTTTTCTTGCTGCACGTTTACGATCGCTTTGTTTCAGTAGAGACTTTCTTAGTCGAATTGATTTTGGAGTTACTTCAACTAATTCATCCTCTGAAATATAAGCTATTGCTGTTTCTAATGAGAATTTTTTAGGGGGAGTTAACCTAACGGCGTCATCTTTTCCTGAGGCACGAATATTTGTTAATTGTTTTGTCTTTATTGGGTTTACCTCTAAATCATTTCCTCGAGAATGCTCTCCTAAAATCATTCCATTGTATACGCTATCTCCAGGTGACACAAATAATACACCTCGTTCTTCAAGGTTTGAAAGTGCAAAAGGTATGGCTAAACCATCTGAGATGGAGATAAGCACTCCAGATTGGCGAACTTGTATTTCTCCAAAATATGATTCGTAGCCACAGAAGAGACGGTGAAGTATTCCTGTTCCGCGAGTAACAGTGAGGAATTCACCATGGTAACCAATTAGACCTCTTGAGGGGGCTTGAAAGGTCAGGCGAGTCTTACCTTTACCAGAAGGTATCATATTTAAGAGTTGTCCTTTTCTTTTTCCAAGTCCCTCGACTACAGTGCCAACAAATTCGTCATCTAAATCTATTAATATTTCTTCTATAGGTTCCTCCCTTTTGTTGGTCAATGAATTTACCCGCTCAATAACTTCGGGACGACTTACTGAAAANTCATATCCTTCTCTTCTCATAGTCTCAAAAAGTATTCCTAGTTGAAGTTCTCCTCGACCAGAGACAGTATATGNTCCAGTTCTCTCNGAGGNAGCAACAGATATAGCAACATTATGTTCTGATTCTCTGTTTAGGCGGTCCCCTATTACACGTGAGGTAACGTATGCNCCTTCTTTGCCAGATAGGGGTGAGTCATTTATAGAAACGATAACTGACATNGTTGGGGGATCAATAGGGGGCGATTCTATNGGNTGTATAANACTTGGAGCAGCNAACGTNCAGGANACAGATGCTTTTGTNCAGCCAGCAATAGCTANTATATCTCCNGCATTNGCCATNGGAACANAAACTCTTTTGAGACCGCGGTANGAAAATAATTTATTTACACGAANNTTTTCTACTATTTTACCNTCNCGATTNAGGGCAATAATGCTATCNCCTTCTATNATTGANCCGCTGTANATNCGACCTGTAAGGATTCTTCCTAGGTANGGGTCTCCCTCTTGAATAGATACNAGAAGCTNAAAAGGTTTTTCTCGCTCTACCTTTGGATCAGGAACATGTTGGATTATTAATTCAAATAGAGGCTTAAGATCATTATTAGTTGAATCTAAATCATTCTTAGCCCACCCATCTCTGCCACTTGCATATAGAACTGGAAAGTCTAGTTGATTTTCATTTGCGCCTAGGGCGTCGAATAAATCAAAAATCTCATTTAAAACAGCAATACTTCGAGCATCAGGTCGATCTACTTTATTTAATACAACTATAGGTCTCAAGTTTAGTTTAAGAGCTTTATCAAGTACAAATTTTGTTTGAGGCATTGGTCCTTCTGCTGCATCTACTAATATTATTACTCCNTCAACCATATCTAAAATACGTTCAACTTCACCACCAAAATCTGCATGTCCAGGTGTATCAACAATATTGATGCGAGTTTCTTGCCAAGTTATAGACGTGCATTTAGATAAGATAGTGATTCCTCTCTCTTTCTCTAAATCACCAGAGTCCATTGCTCTTTCAGAAACTCTCTCATTTTTTCTTAATGTTCCACTTTCAAACAACATACTGTCGACAAGTGTAGTTTTGCCATGATCTACATGCGCGATTATAGCTATATTTTTTAGATTCATAATTTTAGCCATTAAATGTCTGTATAAGAAAACTGGGATNTGACCAGTGTTGGGTTGCAGTAAGCTATGTCCNTACNTATGATTACTTAGNCNTTGTAGAGCTTTAAAACTAGTATTTTAGAAAAATTTNGAAAANAGGAATTAGACAATTCCTTATAAAGGTTATTGATTACCTATTAGAAAGTGANGCGTTCTTNAAAATGGTAAGTGCCATCCTATTTTGCGCTAACTCTTTATGGANCCATTTAAACATCTCATAGACTTATTGGAGACCTTNTGTGGAATTAATGGAAGTAAATANATGTGCCAANNNAANAANGTATTGGCTATNTAACATAATTTTAATGCTAATATTAGTCNTAATNTTTTTATTTTTTAATTCTCGNCTTATCTTGGCTGANAGTAATGAAGATAANGGAAANATAACAGTTTTTGCTGCTGCGAGTATGATAAATGTAACAGAAAAGATAGCAGCTGAATTTACCAGTAGATATGGTAGTANGGTGGTCACTGTTTATGCAGCATCCTCACGTCTAGCTATGCAGATACAATTTGGCGCCCCTGCACATGTTTTTATTTCAGCTAACCTTAAGTGGATGGATTATTTAGAAAGTAAGGGGCTTTTAGTGGAAGAAAGCCGAGTCCCAGTTGCAAGTAATAAGCTGGTTATAATTGCACCATTGAGAGAGAATGATATTAGAAACAATAGTAATAANAAAATAATNCAAAACAATATAAATGGAGGCAACCATTACCTTTATTCTAACAGTAGTATTTTTGAAGAGTTAAAGAATGGACGCTTAGCTATGGGCGATCCAGATTACGTACCAGCTGGTGAGTATGCTCGAGAAGCATTATTGAATCTTGGGCTTTGGGAAAATGTTGCTAAAAAAATAGCTCCAATGCCTAATGTTCGTTCTGTATTGTCAGTCGTAGAGCGTGCAGAGGCACCCTTAGGTATNGTTTANCATAGTGATACAATGGCAAGTGATAAAGTAAAAGTTATTGCTGANATACCACAANTTGAACACCAAACNATATTGTATCCAGGTGCAGTTACTGTTGGGGCGCCANCTGNGGCTTATAAGTTTTTAAGNTATNTNNTGNGTAATAAGGCACAAGNAATATTTAAAGAAAATGGTTTTCTNCCACCTTCATCTAAGGATTAAGTGCANTGGGATTAAGATGTTAACTCCGTTGGAATGGGAAGCAATACAGCTAAGTCTTAGAGTATCATTTTGGGCAGTTTTATTAAGTCTTCCTTTTGGCATTGGCATTGCATGGTTACTTGCACGATNCTCTTTTCCTGGAAAAAGTATTTTAGATGCGCTTGTTAATGCTCCGTTAGTAATACCNCCAGTGGCACTAGGTTATATATTACTAGTTNTGTTTGGAAGAACCGGTCCTGTTGGAGAGATTTTAGAAAANTGGTTTGGTATAACCTTGGTATTTACATGGGAAGGTGCTTCTTTAGCATCTGCTATTGTATCCTTTCCATTATTAGTGAGAGCTATAAGATTATCAGTTGAAAGTTTGGATCCTGGATTAGAGAGAGCAGCTAGGACACTGGGAGCTGGACCAATCTGGACGTTTATTACTGTTAGCCTCCCTTTGATTTGGCCAGGAATATTGGCGGGAGTAACCTTAGCTTTTGCTAGATGTGTTGGGGAGTTTGGAGCAACNATAACATTTGCATCCAATATCCCAGGAGAAACGCGAACACTACCCTTGGCTTTATATACTCTTATTGAGCTCCCTGGAGGAGAGGCGGCTGCTTTGAGACTNATGCTAATCTCAATTGCACTAGCAATAATTTCCCTTTTTATATCAGAGTTTCTTGCTAGGAGATCACGAAGAAAATTTGGGAGTATAAAAAGTTGAATAATCTTGAAGTTTGCGCAAAAACTAAACTAGGCAAATTTAATCTTGATGCTGAGTTTAAAGCTGCAGGTAGTCAGGTAACAGTTTTATTTGGTCGCTCAGGTGCAGGAAAGACAACAATTATTGAGGCAATAGCGGGTCTTGGAAAATTAACCAGTGGTAGAATTAGCTTAGGTGGTAAGGTATTTTATGATAGTGCGTCAGGAATTAATCTCAAGCCAGAGAAAAGAGGACTTGGATATGTTTTCCAGGATGCTAGGCTATTTCCTCACCTAACTGTTCGTAGAAACTTACTTTATGGACGTCGCTTTTCATCTTCACTTGGGCATGTTCCTGATTATGATGCAGTTGTTGAACTACTAGGTATTTTAGAAATACTAGAAAGATTTCCTGCTACACTTTCTGGTGGGGAAATGCAAAGAGTTGCAATTGGAAGGGCGCTGCTCAGAGCTCCTGATATATTACTTATGGACGAACCATTGGCATCCTTAGACCCTTCACGTAAAAATGAAGTTATTAAATATATAGCACGTNTAAAAANTATAACATCGTTACCGATAGTTTATGTAACGCATTCAGCGGATGAGGTTTTAAGACTGGCAGATCAAGTAATCTTAATAAGTGANGGTAAAGTCCAAGCATCNGGAGTGCCTNCTGAAGTAATGGGCAGACCAGACCTTGAGCCTTTTGTGTTAGGGGGTGCTGGAGGGACTATAGTTGATACAATAATAGAGAGCCAAGAAAAGACATTTGAATTGACTCGTTTAGCATTTCCNGGAGGTACACTTCTAGTTCCAAGAATAAATTCGCCTAAAGGGACACGAATACGAGTAAGAATTCGCTCTCGTGATGTTGCTTTAGCAATTTCAAAACCAGAATCAATTTCAGTATTAAATGTTCTACCCGTCCGTGTTCTTTCTATTGGGTTAACTCGAGGAGCTGCCGTTGATGTTGTNCTTGATGCAAAAGTATCATTAAGGGCCCAGATAACCGCAAAATCTTTATCTGAATTAAATATTCATGTTGGTATGGAGGTTTTTGCTCTTATAAAGACAGTAGCAGTTGAAGGTCGAGAGCATGTATAGTGTATAAGTCATATGATTAATGAAATTATGAGGGCATATTAGAGTAAATTTACTATTTAATGTCTACTTTACTTTGGGAGAGTTTTAATGGGGTCAGCAACACCTACACAATTGATTGATAACGATAGAGTTAGAGTTACAGAGTGGAAATTTCAGCCTGGAGAGTCAACAGGCTATCACAGGCATGAATTTGATTATGTAGTTGTTCCAACTACTACTGGAGATCTGCTATTGAAAGAACCAGATGGTGATCGTGTTGTTCGAATTGAAACTGGAGTTCCATACTTCAGGAATGAGGGTGTAGAGCACGACGTTATAAACCCAAGTAAGGAGAATGAAATTATTTTTGTCGAGGTAGAGATCAAGTAATATATTCAGCCATTTATATGGTCTAAGCATATATTCACGAGTAGTAAAAGTTTTAAAATCGCTTAGGATAATTAAAAACGTGAGTTTGTTAAGACGTATTTTTCGTAGATTTGGATGGGTTCATCTCATCACACTCGGTTTATTAGCTGCCCTTATTGTCCTAAGAGCTGCAGACCCTGCCCCTTTGCAACTTTTACGATCCAAGGTCTTTGATTTTTATCAACAGATTGAGCCTCGTGAGGTTAGTCGACAACCAGTTGCTATAATTGACTTAGATGAAGAAAGTTTGAATGAGATTGGGCAGTGGCCATGGCCTAGGACAACACTAGCGAGATTAGTTAATAATTTAAGAAAACTTGGTGCAGCGGGAATAGCATTTGATATAGTTTTTGCTGAACCTGATCGTACATCCCCGAATCTAATTGCTAAAAGTATACGTGGGCTTGGAAAAAAAGCTCAACAGGAGCTTGAGCGTTTACCAAGTAATGATGATACTTTTGCAAGAATAATTAAACGAAGCCCAGTTGTATTAGGGCAAGCAACAATTAATAGAGATCTTAAAACAACAAACAGAAAATCTTTAAAGGCTACGTTTGGATATAAACAACCAAAGGGTGTAAAAGCAAAAAACTTTATGCTTGCTTATCCGGGTCTTACAAGAAATNTAGAAGTACTTGAGAAATCAGCACCTGGTATTGGAGTGTTTACTTTTAAACCTGCAGTTGATGGAATTGTCAGACAAGTACCTCTAGTAGTTAGAGTAGGAAAGCGCGTATANCCAACTCTATCTATGGAGCTTTTGCGTGTAGCTACAAAACAAAAAACATTTGTAGTAAAGGCTAATCAGGCAGGTTTGCAATCTGTTGTTGTTGCGGGATTAGAAATACCTACGGACAGTAATGGGCAAGTTTGGATGAAATTTGCAAAACATGACCGCAATTTATATATCTCAGCAAANGATATTCTNAATAAAACTGTTCCAACAGATCAANTAGCNGGACATCTTTTGTTTCTCGGTACATCTGCAGCAGGACTTCTTGATATTAAAGCTACTCCAGTAGACCCNGCAATTCCTGGAGTTGAGGTTCATGCTCAATTACTTCAAAATATAATGGATAAGATNTACTTGAATCGNCCAGGTTGGGCNATTGGTGCAGAAGTTATTGCACTTGCGTTGTCAGGACTATTACTAATTGGTCTTGTNCCATTTTTAGGTTCGTTATGGACACTTCTGATTGGTGCAACCTCCATTATTGGACTNGTGGCTATTACATGGTGGGCATATCAGTCTGCAGGCATGCTTTTAGATTTAATTTATGCAGCATTTTCAGTGTTCTTAATATATGTAGTCCTAACATTCTTGAATTATATGAGGGAGGAAAGAGAAAGAAGACAGGTAAGAGGACAATTCAGTCATTATTTATCCCCAGATTTAGTTAATCAATTAGCAGATGACCCAAGCCGATTAACCCTAGGTGGGGAGATGAAGGAAATGACTCTATTGTTTGCTGATATAAGAGGNTTTACAACTATTAGTGAGCAATTTGATGCTGAAGGNCTTACTCGTTTTATCAATCGCTACTTAACACCNATGACACAGGTAATTNTAGAACGACAAGGGACTATAGATAAGTATATGGGTGATTGTATNATGGCATTTTGGAATGCTCCTATTGATGACCCAGATCATGCAAAAAATGGCGTTCGTTCAGCACTCGCAATGTTTGATGAGAGTGATAAAATGAATGAAGTACTAAAGATTGAAGCAGAACAAGAAGGTAGAAAATATATACCGCTTCGTATTGGAGCTGGTCTCAACACAGGTATTTGTTGTGTTGGAAATATGGGCTCTGATATGCGTTTTGATTATTCAGTCTTAGGTGATGATGTAAACCTTGCTGCTCGATTAGAGGGACAATCAAAAACTTATGGTGTTAACATAGTCTTAGGGCAAAGTACCTATGAAGCAGTTCAGGANTTTGCNTGTCTTGGANTTAGACCGTATTCAAGTAAAAGGAAAAACTGTTCCTGTCGATATATTCTGTGTTCTAGGAGATGAAAAACGNGCTCAAAGTTCAAAATTTAAAATTTTAAAAGCATTAGGGACACAAATGATATCTGCTTATCGTTCCCAAGAATGGAAATTAGCTAGTACAAAAATTATAGAATTACAAGAGGCTGATGAAAATAAGGAACTAGAAGTGCTTTGCGAACTCTATAGAAAGAGAATTGAATACTATCAAGAAAACCCTCCGGGTGAAGGCTGGGATGGAGCATTTATTGCTACTTCAAAATGATTTTCTAGATATAGGTNTTTATAAGAACTAAGATTAAGAGCTTCATTCTGCCTTTAGAAATAAATCATTCATATGGCCATAGGCGAACAAAATTTTCATCTTGATTAACACTGATCAACTGCTTTTTGCTTGTTATAGTTTGTTTAATANTTGTTTCTTCAATTACTGCCTTTAAGGGTTTATTTAATACTAGCTTCACCTCCTTTTGAGGCAGAATTACTCTAACTGGATTATTTTCTTTAGTTNCTTGTCTAGCTATTTGTTTTGNATTTAGTCNTGATTTTGTTTGTTGGNTACTNGAGGNAGAGGTTNCTACAGTCTTTGTAATAGCTGGTTTTTCAGATATTTGTTTNTCTTCTAGCTTGACCAAANTTTTNTTTGACTNTTGATTCCTGGAGACAATTTTATTTACTTTTGGGAGTGCAGNTAAGTTTGTAGATGTTTCTATGGATAGCCGACCCATTNCAATCATAAGACGGTAAACTGCAACTCTTGCATCGTGTTGAGCCGAAACTAGATTNATTCTTGCATTAAATAACTCACTTTCAGCACCTAATACATTGATTACAGTTTCNTTTCCGGCATCACGTAATTTTTGTCTTGCGTCAAAAACTTCAGCTGCAATGTTCACTGCATTTTGTAGTAATGAAACTCTTTCTCTCGCAGTTTTTAGGCCTGACCATNCAAGGCGTGATTCTTCCGTAATTTTTCTACGAACAAAATTTCCAGAATCAATTGTTGCCCGATAGTTATAAGCAGCCTGTGCAGANCCTGCGCGGGTTGCAAAGCCATTAAAAAGAGTCCAAGAAGCATTGACTTTGGCCTTATAGTCTCTCCTAGTTCCCCGAGTTCCACTCAAATCATCTTCATAATTCCATTCCCCAGTGACATCTATTGTAGGAAAATAGTCAGCTCTAGCGCTTCGTTTAGCCGAGTTGGCAATTGTAACTTGCGAATCGGCGCTTAATATGGCGGGATTTTCAGCTAGGGCTATGTCTATTAANTCTTCTACAGATTCTGGTATGAGCCCTAATGGGGGAGTAGGCATTACTAGTTTTTGTGGGTAAGGAGCATGACCGAAAACTTGTTCATAGCGGCTAATAGAATCTTCTAGTTGACCTTCAAATGATACACGACGTTCTTTTGCCACCTGCAGTGTTGATTTAGATTGCAATACATCAACAGCTATACCTGCGCCTCTTCGGACTCTCTCATCCTCTAATTCCAGCTGTCGCCTAATAGTCTCTTCATTATTACCAGCAAGTCGAAATAGCTTAAAGTTTCGCATTACTTCTAGGTAAACAGANATAGCTTCAAACAGAATACCTTGTTTACTAGTTTCTGCTGAGAGTTCTGCAGCTATCTTTCCAGCCTCAGCTGTTTCATTGTTAGCATCATTTCTAAAGCCGTTGAATAGAACNTGTGTGATCGTTATTTTTGCATTTCTAGCTTGCCCAGTTGTAAAGGGACCTTGGTCTGGTTCCCCCGATCTGCGNCCAGGGCTATTAATCCGCTCATATCCNAAATTTCCNGTAGCCTGCACTGTTGGTAGATATTCCGCAAAAGCAGACTTAACTCCTTCTTCTGCTGAAGATACTCCGGCTTCGGCAGCTTTAATTTGAGGATGGTTTTCTAAAAGTTCTTTTAGTTCTTCCTCAAGAGTTTCACCAATTGAGGTATTTATAAATACCAGTGAGGCGGATACAGCTAGTAAGCTTAGCCAAACTGTTCTATGAATCAGCTGCTTCATAAATTTTCTCCACTTCACCCTTAAACTAAATTAATATATCTTGATTAGGTGCCAGAATCATACTTCAACATGCCGAAATTTAGCAGATCGTTTATATTTCACAAGGGTGTTGAGTATATTAAATTACACAGATATTACCAAGTAAGCCAATTTNTAACTNCCATATGTAAATACTCTAGGCATCAAGAGTTAAATTTCCTTTAGGAATTGCGATGCAAGCAAGACATGAGCCTGCCTCTGGCTCTGCTCCNGGAGGATTAAGATANTCAACTTCTCCTTCTTTAATTGCAGTAATACAAGTACCGCAATTACCTGCTCTACAGCCAAAATCAATGTCTATATCATGATCTTCAGCAAAGTCTAGAATAGCTCCTGCATCTGGATCCCAATCTATTGTTTTTCCTGATTTTGCAAATGTAAGTTTTACACCTGCATTAGATTGCGATGCTTCTGTAGCTTCTTTATTAGTCTCAGACTTTGTCTTTTTTACAGTAGCTGGTCCAAATGCTTCAAAGTGAATATGCTTATCTGGAACGCCCCATGCTTCAAGGTCAGGAACAACTGTATTCATCATTGGAGGTGGCCCACACATATAAAAATCATAATTACTTGATGGTAAGACTTTTTTGAAAAGCTCTACCGACACACGTTCTGCATAAGCAAAATCCTCACCTTCTTTGTCTCCCTCGTCTGGCTTTGAAAAACAAATACACATTCTAATATTCTCATTTTCCTTACCTATTTGTTTTAAATGTTCAGCCATTACAGCTTCTCTACTATTTCGAACTCCATAGAAGAACCAAGTTTCCCGTTTAGAGCCAGATTCCACAATATCATTCAACATTGAGAGAACTGGGGTAAGACCTATACCTCCACCAATCAAAACTACAGGTGTTTGTTTAGTAGTATCNAGAAAAAAATGACCACCAGGAGCTTTGATATTAAGAATATCACCTTCATTTACATGGTCGTGGAAAAAATTTGATGATAGACCAGGAGGGGCNTCGGGCTCATCACGCGGTGGGGGAACACGTTTGATTGAAGANCTATAATAGTCTGGATGGTTTGGACTATCAGAGAGAGAGTAGCATCTAATTACCTGNTTTTTCTCTCCGGGTATATCAAGACCAAACGTNAAATATTGACCAGGATTAAATGGTGGTAGAGGTTTNCCGTCGTGGGGAGAAAAATAGAATGAACAAATATCGCCACCTTCTAAAACTTTGCGTTTAACCTNAAATTTTCGAAAGCCGTTCCAAGAGAGTTCCTCAGACTCTTTTTCGAACCGTCTACGGTCCATAATCCTATCTATTTCTGCACGAAATATTTNATCTTGTTGTTCTGAGCTNCGNGCTAGAACTGCTTCACGCCTAAAGTTTCCTAAACNGGCNAAGAAAAGTGTAGATACTAATATCGCCAGAAAGATTAAAGCGACAATCTGGATGGCAATTTCCATCTTTCTCGACCCTCCCTAAAGCCGATAACTCATTATTTACATATGGTCTTGTGACCTTTAATTACCTTGACCTCTAATCGGTATAGGAAATTTAAAACTTACGACGTATTTCAAAACGTGTACCAGATAGGTTTTCTTCCTCTGTTCTCCAGCCATGCATAGCATCAGCTCGGAATAACCAAGCCTCGTTGATATTTTGTTGATAACGTAACCCTATTGCGTATTCATCTCCGCGNAGCGCTCTGCCGGCTTCATTNTCTCCTTCAATTACCTGGTTAGTTGCTGCTTCTACGACAATTTGGCGATCTAAATTGAACAGGTAACTGATACCTATTGCACCTCCAAATGCATTNTGCCCCGTNTCATTAAGTTTAGGGAAACCCGTTAGTCCATCGGTTTCAAAATTAATTCCAGTATTTTTTAATAGCCCATCTGCCCGTGCTGCAGATTGTGGTCGGTCAATACCTATAAAAAAATTACCATAAGGAACAANCGTAGAAGGCAAATTTGTAATTAATGAGTTTTCTANTAATAAGATTAAGCCATCGGCTGTATCTTGAAGGTTGTTNTCCCTGTCTTGACCGAAGGACCATATCGCCCGGATACTATTTGCAAGCCATGCCCCATATCGCTTTGTNTGGGCCATTGTAACACTATTATATGACTCATCATTAAAGCCTCCTTCGCCATCTAATCTTGCAAANCCNGCCTCCCAATAAGCTTGCATAGCTTCAATAAATGTAGCAATACCAAATATATTTACATTGTGATCAGCGTTNGCATTTTGGTCATCCTTAAAGGCTTGGTTGGTAACCTTATCAATTCCAATAAAGAATGAAATATCCATGTTTGTTATATCAAAAATTGGGCTGTTTAGCGATGGAATCGCAGTNGCTACCCCTGTAAATGCATCTTCAACCCATATTCCATTTTGGAATAACATTGGCATAAGACCGAATGAGAAGGGAATATCAAGGCTTGAATATTCTCCACTAAAACCTGCATAGAGTGATCCGGCATCTCCCTCAAAAAAGAGCGCATCAAGATTACCGTCTATCTGTGCATCACATTTTTTATCTGGATCATTGTTTGGGGCATCGTCACCAAAAAATTCGCAACGGCTAAATTCTCCTTGTCCATCCAGTGGTCTAAAAATTGCATGAATTCTCTCTGTTCCTGTGAACCGATAATCTACATCAATATTGAGTCGTGTTGCTATTTGTCCAACTTCAACATTGCCATTATCATTAAATGCAATAGCACTACGCCAGTCTCCATAAACGTATAATTCAGTAAAGGTAGGATTCAATTCTCCTAAGGCAGTGCCACCTTCAGTTAATGGTCCACCAGAATATAGCGGGTTGCCAAGTTCAAGAAGGGGTCTAGTAACTGGGTAAGCTGACTTTCCGCCATATATTTCAAGTTGTGCCTCAATATCATATTCTTCTTCAGGGTAACTTGGTCCAGCACTAAAAACATTTACATCGTGCTCTACAATTTTGGAGCGTGAGTCAGTTTTTATTTCAGCACTAAAACTAAGGCTTTGGTCTATAGACATTGAAAATATTATTACAGCTATAAAACAAAATGTTAAAAGTCCGCACTTTGAAATATTTTTTAATTTTTTTATCACGGCTCAATTATCCTTTCACTTCAAACTCAACCGTGTAAGCATCAATGTCGAGCATCCATTCATTCATAGCTCGCTCCATTTCTTTTGTGGCCCCAACAAATCTCATAAAATATATTGGTTCAGCCCTGCTTCTCATTCGTATAGCAAGTTTATAGGTTCCTGGTTTTGTTATTAATTCTCCAGGAACAGAATAATCAGCATCCCGACTAGAAAGTGGGGGCAGACTCCGACCCTCCATCCTGACAAAAGGTGGGTGGTTTATAACAGTAGTGGGCTGAGAAGCTGGTCTTAAGAAGGGTAACTGATCAATATCGAAATTGACTGGTAAATACATCTCACGATCTGTTCCTTTTACGTTTGTGGTAAGGAACTTAGTTTGTAAATTTACTAATTGATCATCATGAGGAATTTTCCCGGATAAAACGTCAGAACTATGGAGGTCTGCCATATCACCTGCTGAGTCTGTATACCCGGATTCCCAGATATTGTTTCCATCAGGTCCTACAAGAGCAACATTCACCCATAGTTCTGGTTGAGCACCAAGTGAGCCAGAAGGTAGATTATGACCTGAGTTTGTATTTGATATTGTGTAAGTAAAATCAAGACTTTGACCTGTTTTGGGGTCATCATCGAAAAACGGTCCATCAATATGGGAGCCATTTTCCATAACTTGTCTTCTCAATTCTCGCTTTTCTTCAATTAGTCCAATATTATAATTTATAATTTCCCTTGCTTCTTCTCTGTCAAAGCGATCTTCCCAAACCTCTGGGAATTCATATTCTTCTATTTCTTCAGAATCAACTAATTCCTCATATTGGTCTTCCCACTCTTCTTCTCCCCATGGAGCACGGTAGTTAAACTGCAGCCATTCTTCCATTGTCCAATTTTCTGCGTCTGGGTTGTGTGGAAAAATACCAGGATGGGCAATTGGGTATCCTGGTCCAGCAAATGCATGGCTATGTCTTATACGGTCTGGGTTTACCGCCCTACCATCAACTACCGCAGCAGGACCAGTTTTAAAGTGTCCAGCTACTCCAGGTTTATAACTCATGTGGCAATCTTGGCAGGAAACTCCCTGAGCATGGGCAGGCGAGTCACGGTATTGATCCCAAACAACTTCAAGTTTAATTCCTAAATTAACAGCTACTTGATGGCAAGAAACACAAAATTCAGACTGGTTTAGTTGAGAAAATATTTTTGCTTCATTGTGAATTTGATTGCCACGCTCATCTTTATTTGTAGCTACTTTCCAAGAGCTAGCATTTTCAACTACTTCCTGAACCCCATCACCTCCTAAAACACCGTATACAGGCTCAAAAATTTCTCCCATAATAATATTTCTTGAGCCATTAGCCTTTCCATAAGCGGTATTTACACGGTGACAAGTTATACAAGTGATTCCTTCTCTACTTACTTGCTTGCGTTCCCACATTGGAAGTTCTCTGGCTTCTCCCATTTGGGTACTNACTGTTGCATGGCATCNTACGCAAAATGTATTGATTGTAGGGGCTAAAGAATTAATTGCATTCTCAAATTTGTGAAACATTGGAGATAAAGAAGCGTATGCATGATTTGATGATGCCCACTCCCTATATATATCTTCATGGCATGATTTGCATTTAGATGCGCTTGGGAACAAGTCTTCACTTAAGACCTCAGCATGCATTTTGTTAACGTCAAGAGTTTCNTCNGCATTTGCTGANTNATTTTTATAGTTAGCAGTAAATACAAATATGGCGATAAAGNANGCNAGAAAANATATTTTAGTTTTTNNNCATTTTATCCTATACATAANCTTTTCTCGCTTNGTGAGAATATGTTCCATATNTATTTCTNGCTGTTTAGTCATCTNTCNNTACTCTCAAATTAAAACCCGGTTCCAAATGGTAAACNTGACATAATTGGCAATCCTGTCTTACCTGACCTTCATTATGNCATTCAGTACATGTTACCTTATTTATAGCCTCAAAGTTACTTTCAAAGGTATGAGGATCTTTATCATTAAATGATTCGCTATAGTTAGACTCTAAATTTATCTTATGACAAGTTTGGCATCCTGCGTCTGGATCAGCTAAATTTATCCCACTTGGGTTAAGTAAGTTTATATGAGCTCCATGTGAATAGAAAGAATAAGGTCGATTTTTTTCTGTGTCAAAATTCCATTCCACATGAAACCCTGATATTTCAGTATTTGAAACAGCATGACACTTTGTACAGGCCCCGATGCCTTCTTTAGTATCTAGCAACTCTTTTCTCATAGCTTCCGCAACATCAAAAATATCTTCATCATCATCAAAATTACTTATTGCACCAAAATCAACCCAAGCACGTGCTACTTTATCACCGTGACCCATAGGCTTATATTTTAGTTCAACACCCTCACCATACCAACCTCCAAAATCTGGATCTGATGGTGACTCATATTCTGTATTAGCTGCCCAGGCACAAGCTACCTCCTTTATAAGGGTAGGGCTTAAACCAGAGAGCATTATCTGTGATTTTTCATCACCTACGGCTTCAGCAATTTTCTCCCCAAGTGCTGCAGGACCGTCTTCNGTAAGTTCCATTATCAAAGTTTGTAAGGGTTCGCTGTAATCCTCTGAGTCATCAATTGACGTACGTAAAAGATATGCACTAATTGCTGCTGGTTCGTCAACTGATACCGCTTCGTAATCCTCATCGTCATTCACTAGGTATTCTTCATCAAGTTCAATTGGTTCATCNTCTTCTATTGCTTCGCGAACAGCTGATAGGGTGTCTTGCATTTCCTCCCAAGCTTCAAGTGTTGGTCCACATATTTCAGAAACTTCTTCTAAATCTAACAAATTTTCCTCAAATTCAGGGAGTCTCAGCAAAACAAGTTCACGACGGGGGATAGAGTCAGTATGGCAAGAAGAGCATGCTTGATCGAAGCCAACAGGTTTAACCGATTGAATTGCATTGTNTACTGCATGACAGGAGGTACAGTTTTTAGGGGCTAATTCTTCTAATCTTTGGTCTTTAAAATGTTGTGTAATATGAGTCGTATGATCAAAATNTATTGCTGTACGTCGATCATGAGGAAAATCTGATCCAAAGTTTGGATGGTTGCTAGCAAAAGATTCAATTTCTTTTTCATGACATGTGTTGCATTTTGCATCAGACATTGCCGTGATATCAAAATTTTCGCCCTTATGCTCNGAATGGCANGAAATACATCCAAAATTTATGTTTTTTTGTTTTTCGTCAATTCCATGAAANGAGGCATTATGAGCAAGAAAAGGATCACCACCAAAAGTATGACAATCTATGCAGTTTTTTGAAATATCATTTTCTTGAAATGCTGCNAAAAACCAAGTCCCTGCGTCTTCNCCATGAGGTTCGTGACAAGCTACACACCCNGTNGATGCNGTAAAGTTTGCATGACCACCTGTGAGTGGTCCTGCAGAAAGAATTTTATCCTGACCAGATTCACCCCTATCAAGTGTTAACATCAATGCTATAACCGCAATCACGATTGTGAATGCAGTTATAGTCATAAGACCTCTAAGACTTCTAATTGTTCTCCTAGGTTTGCATGATGGACGTTGTTGTGAGCACCCTCCGTCAGATCCAGGACCACTTTCGCATGGTCCACCAAACAAAGAAGAACGTCTACATTCATAGCGGTCACCAACTTTTGCTGGTTGGCACTCGTGTATTCCTCCGCATTTACCTCGATTATCTGGACCAAATTCACATGGTTTATCCCATTCAGCAGCTCTTCCACATCGAAATTTTCGATTTGGTCTTTCATAAGGGCTTATATCGTGCCTAAATTTATTTGGATCCATCATACTGCATACACATTCACGACAATGACATGCCAGAAAATTAATCCCAGCATACCAGCAGCTAAGGGCACATGAGTAAGTAGCCAATACTTCATTACNGATTGACAAGAGTAATGAAAATCAATTTTTAATTTATATTTACCAAGTTTNTTTAGATTATCTAGATNNTTATGTTCCTCGGTATTTAGATAACGTGACACAGTTTGACTACTTTGATTTAACCAGTGTTCGGCAGCAGCCCCCCCAAATGCATTGCTTATAAAAAACCTAGGACGACGAAAATACCACCTTAAAGTTTCTATATAGTGGCGTGACAAGGTATCGCTACCTGTTTTTTCTGTGCATTCAATAATTATAGCTTCAGATTTTTCCCTGATTTCTGCAAGTTCAGCTGGAATGCGTTCATAAATTATTTCCAGCTCTGTTTGGACTAGGCGTTTTGGGTAAACTTTTTGGATTATATATCCAAAAATTCCGCTAGCAGTAACTAGATAAAATATTATTGCTANTGCTTGTTCGTATGCACCTGTAGGCCATANATTTCCTGTATGNACAAAAAATAAACCTAATGCAGCTACTCCACCGACAACATGAGCTGCGAGCCAATAGGCGGAGCGTCCCAAAGGAACCATTGATAGTTTTTTACGGGCATTTAAGGTAGCTAAAGCAAGTATCAAACCAAATAGTACATACCCCGTTATAAATTCTGGGCGACCTAGGTTTACAGTTGACACTGAGGCATATGAGGCAAATGCTGCCAAGAAGGCAGCGCTTATTATCCATAGTAGGACATATCTAATTGTAACCGCATTCATCCTGTGGTCCCCGTAAACGTCTCTTCACCCTGAAAATTGACACGTTTAAGAGCATCATGTGGGCAGGCTCTTACACATGCTGGTCCTCCTGGATTATTTGCACAGAGGTCACATTTTGTTGCTTTACTGATAGGTTTTTGTGTACNTGGGTCTCTTAAGGGTGTACCTTTTTGATCGCGAATTTCGACTAATCGGATATTATTATAAGGGCATGAATTGGCACATGTGCCACAACCTATACAAGTATCGTCATTAATAACAACGGCTCCGGAATCTAGTGAACGGTGGATTGCTCCGGTAGGGCACCCAATCATACAAACTGGNTCCTCACAATGCATGCATGCATTTGTAACCATCCAATTATCAAATGTTCTTCCATGCCTAATAAACCTTGGGTTTCCGCCGTGCGTAGAAGCACAAGCGCGAACGCAGTCATCGCATCTTACACAACGTTCAAGATCTATTAACATAGCCATTGTACCGTTTATGTAGCGCTGTTCTAAAGCCCACTCCATAGGAGCATCTGCTTCCATTGATTTTAAAAGAGAAGTTTTTAAAAGTGCTTTGGGGGGGGTGCTTATATTTGGAAATACATATTTTTCTATAATTGGCGCCGGAACCCTCAGTATATCAACGTAGCCTAGTGCAGACAAAGATGTTTGAAGTGATTCCCCCCCCTCATTTTTGCTTGCCCAAAGCTCGTCAAAACCAAAATAATCACCAGCCCCTAAATATGTTAAAGTACGCTGTCCAGTACCCATTTTTACAGAAACTCTAGCAAATCCAGCACGGATCATTAAAAGTCCGTCGGGATAGTTTCCTTGCTTGGCAATAATTGGCTCATCAGCAGTTTTTCCTTGTTCGCGCATTCGTTTATAAGAAACGTTCCAATCAAAGCTGCCAAAAGTTTCAAAGAGAGTTGCATTTGCTACCTCTTCGAGTTCTTTGGGTTCTAAATTAGAAAACAATGGGGTTTCTTTGAGGTGGACCTTAAGCGCATTTTCTCTATAGCGTTCATCAATCTTGCGGCGCCATTCGCTATCATATTTTCTAATTTCACGAAGACCTTGCCATCGAATTTCAAGAAGTTCCGCATCATCTTCCGCAAAAATACTAGCTGTGCGGGGGACACGACCTAATGCTGCTAATTCTCCAAATAGCGCTCCAGTTCCAAGTTCAGCAGTGTTATGGCTATCAAGGACTGCGGGGATGTCCTGAATAAAAACATGGGATGAGGTTGGGTCTCCAGAACCAGTTTCTCGTACTGACTGAGATCCATATCGTGATACGTCGCGTAGTTCTGGCTCTGATGAATTTGTCCATAGTTGACTGAAAGCCTCAAGAAAATTAAGTTTTTTACTTGACTCTCTTCCTATCAATTCCCTAGGTAAGCTTGGACTTATGACTACTCTAACTTTTCCCTTAATTACTAAAAAGGCTGAGTTTCCGTAGTCTCCCTCGCGAACTACGATATCTCCTGGACGATAGCGGATTACTCTGGTGTCATTCTCAAGTATTCCAGAAAGTGGGGTGTGTTTAGGAAAACTTGCTGCATCTATTGCTCTAAATTCGGGCAGTTCAAGTAGTCTTTTCACCTCCGCTTCAGTCATATTAGGACCAAACGGAGCCTCCCAACGCTGTGGGCGCGCCATCATTGCGACAGTGGTCAACTTTTCTCCCCCCCTCTAAACTCTAACAAGTCGCTACTGCTGGCATGGCTAATAAAGTAACAGACACGCCATTGGTTCTTTAGTTAGCTATATACAGAAAAAGCAAACTTAACCAAAAGGTTGGGTCTGCTTTAAGTCAGCGGAATATTCATATTTATTGATANCAGTCGCCTCTCGCTTTNATTTATTTAAACTCAGTGGGTAATAAACCTCCAACCGCTCCTGATAGGTCTTGATCTTTGATTGCTTCTGTTAATGCAACTGCATTTTCTCTACTTGGGTTGTCTAGCAGCGTTTTTGCTTCGGCAACCCCAGCTAGAGCCTCACGTGCTGCAGAAGCACGTGCTTCCTGAAATTCNACAAACTTTGCAGATCCAGCTCTTTCTATAGCNANTGTTGCAGAAACTAACTTTGCNGCTTGNCCTANTATAAACGCACGGCTCATTTCAGCCNGAGTCATTTCTGCATTTTTTGTCATATCTGGAGGGTAAAAGCGATGTCTTATGCTACCTTGGCTATACTTTACGTATTCCCAATCTGACTTTGCGGGATGACCATTTTCAAACATTATTGCCAATTTTTCTGGATCTACATTTGCATTTGCTAAACCATGACACTCATTACAATTTTCTGCGATGCCATAGCGGTCAAAAGACCAACGCATTCCAGCCGCTGTAGCTGCAGCAATTCTCTCTTCCTTTGGTATTGATTTATTATTGTGAATTGGGAACCAGTCAGACGATGCTCCATGGCAGCTTTCACATGAAGGACCTGCTTTTGGTTTCGCTTTATCAGCAGAGGCTGCATCTTTTGCCACTAAAGTATAATGACACTGGACGCATGTTTCATTTTTTTTCATGCTTTTATTGCCGGTAGCCTTAGCAAGAGCTTTTGCAGCTTTGCTCTTATGAACCTTTTTGAATGAGCTAGCGTGTTTGGTAGCTTCCCATATCTCAAACTCTGCTTTATGACATTCGGCACATTTTTTTGGCCCTTGATTAAAGGGTTCTGCCATCAGTGTTTCCGAATTAAATGCTCCACCTGCAAGGATCGTAAAGACCAAAGCTAGTGCCGAAACCACTAAGAATTTTTTTAATGAGAACATCGGTGCTCTCCCCAACTGAATATTCCCCAATATATACNNCTATANTGCGCGATTCTANACAGTACATCAAGCNATTAAGCATGCACTAGTGCAAGTTTAATAAACTATTTGTTTTTGTATAATCCTTTTAGTTTCATAAAAACAACCAAATTACGAAATAAACTCTAAATTTAGGGGTTTATACATCAGAAATCATTAATTTAGGTGTATAATTATCAGTTTTGTTTGTTTTTAACTAATAGTCCTTTTCTTTACTTAATTATATAGGAAACTCAATTTTCCCCAATCTAGCAGAAAGTTTCATATTTTCCCGATAATCTATAGGTATGCCAATTACAGCAGGTCCTTCTTGTTGAAAGGCTTTTTTAAGAGCTGGTAGAAATTCACTGGTATTTTTGAGAGTTTTTCCCCAAGCTCCAAAAGATTTAGCCCAAAGCTCAATGTTTGGGTTAGAGAATTTCAGGTCACTATGGCGCCCGTTGAAGGAATTCTGTTGTTTCCATTTTATTAAACCGTACTCTCCATCCATCCAGACTAACGCAACAACATTTAATTTGTATCGCACAGCTGTTTCAATATCTTGGGCATTCATATGAAACCCTGCGTCTCCATTAATTGAGAGGACTTTTCGATCTGGACAAGCAATTTTTGCACCTATTGAGCCAGGAAAAGCAAAGCCCATAGTGCAGAACCCGTTAGAAATTAGACAAGTATTTGGTTCATCACATTGATAATAACGTGAAACCCACATTTTATGGGCACCTACATCTGAAAGTAATATATCTTGCGGGTCTAAAAAATCGCGAACATCGTATAATACTTTTTGCGGTTTCATTGGAAAGGCTTTAGATCGTTTTTCTTTTTCAAGGTCGGACTTAATTGTTTTTCTTAATAAGGCTCTAGAATTAATATCAAATAATGGTAAAGCAATATTTCTTTTCTTTGCACGTTTGTTTATTTCTTCATTCATTTGCCACAATGCATCTGCTATGTCGCCTGCAACATCTACTGCAGGTCGATAATGGTCATCTACTTCTGCAGGCCAAAAGTCCATATGAATTATTTTCTTTTTTGATCCAGCATTCCAAAATGCTGGAGCATATTCTACTAAATCGTAGCCAGCAGAAATAATCACATCTGCTTCTCGCATGGCCCCTATTATGTGATCTTTACCCTGCAATCCTACTGTGAAAAGAGAGTGTTTGTCTGATCGTGGAATAGCACCTTTGCCCATAAAAGTATTAACAACACCTATTCCTGTAATCTCTGAGAATCGACGTAATTGCTCAGAAGCTCTTTTTCTGACAGCTCCGTTTCCAGCCAGTATGAGAGGGTTTTTGGCTCGCATAACTATATCAACAGCTTTTGCTATTGCTTTATGGTCTGCTCCTGGCCTGCGTGTTACATAGGGTTTAATAGGTCTTTCTATGCTTTTGTGTTCAGCGATATCTTCAGGNAATTCNATTAAAACTGCTCCAGGTTTCTCAGTTTCTGCAACCTTAAAGGCTTTACGAATAATTTCTGGAATATTGTCAGGATGATAAACTGATTGAGCCCATTTGGTTATAGGTCTAAACATGGCTATAGAGTCCATGTTTTGGTGGCTCTCTTTATGCAATCTTTCTGTGTCAGCTTGACCAATCAAACAAACTAGGGGTGCTCGATCCATGTTGGCATCGGCTACTCCAGTAACTAAATTAGTTGCTCCAGGTCCTAGTGTTCCNAGACAAACTCCAGCCTTTCCAGTGAGACGTCCATATGCATCTGCCATGAATGCAGCTGCTTGTTCATGCCTACAGAGTATAAATTTTATTTTGGAATCCATAAGTGAGATCATTACATCAGCATTTTCTTCTCCAGGTATTCCAAATATATGTGTTACTCCTTCGTTCTCTAAACACTTCACGAAAAGATCTGAAGCTTTCATTGCATTATCTCCCTTATAANTTATATGAGATGAGAGTATCCGGGGCATTTTTTCAATCGTCAACACCCTAGATAAAAAAGAATACAACCAACTATCAAAGAGTATTTACTCCGGGGTGAAAAGAGTTTTAATACTATAAAATTTAAATTTATCTTTTTGCTTTAGTAATGTGGTTCAAGTATTGATATAGAAAAAGTCTAAATGGGTGTAATGAAAATGTATAGAGCGTTTGTAGTTGAAAATAGAGATACTGGTACGTCNGGAGATGTTGTCCAGCTTAAATCTTCTGATTTACCAGAGGGGAATGTAACAGTCCGTATTTCATGGTCTAGTCTCAACTACAAGGATGGTTTAGCTATCACNGGATCTGCNCCTGTAATACGTAACTTTCCCATGACAGCAGGTATAGATTTTGCAGGTANAGTGGAGAATTCTGAAACCACAGAGTTTTCATTGGGTGATCAGGTAGTTTTGACAGGNTGGGGAGTTGGAGAGAGACACCCAGGGGGGTTTGCACAGTTAGCAAGGGTTAATAGTGGCTGGCTAGAAAAGTTACCTGATGGGCTAGATGCAAAAAATGCAATGGCAATAGGGACTGCAGGCTTGACATCAATGTTATGTATCTTGGCGCTAGAAAGCGTTGGAAGTAAACCAGATGCTGGACCTATTATTGTTACTGGAGCAGCTGGTGGAGTGGGTAGTATTGCAGTATCAATATTAGATAGCCTTGGCTATGAGGTTTGTGCAGTAACTGGCAGAACTTCCAGCCACAATTTTCTTAAGAGTCTAGGAGCTGGTAAAATTATCTCGCGTGAAGAGCTAACCTCTGATCCGAGCAAACCCCTTATGTCAGAAACATGGGCAGGAGCAGTTGATGTTGTTGGTGGTGATATATTATCTCGTCTTTTAAGTCGGCTAAAGTATGGTTCTGCAGCTGCAGTTTGTGGTTTGGCTGGAGGTCCTAAACTTAATACGACAGTACTACCATTTATTTTAAGAGGAATAAAAATTATGGGAGTTGACTCTGTAATGTGTCCCAAGTTGTTAAGGCAAAAAGCTTGGGCAAGGCTAGCTAATGATATGCCTAGGGAAAAATTGGAATCATTAACAGTCGTTGAACCCATTAGAGCTTTGTCGACCCTAGCTCCACAAATTTTAAAAGGTCAAATTCAGGGGAGAGTAGTTATTGATGTTAATGCCTGAGATTAACATTAAATTTTTAATTAATTGGCAATACTCTAATTTGTAATAAATCATTAAAGTGATTGAGAATTTATAACCATCATTTTTTCTATCTGCATATCTTGCATAGTATGATGTATCCCACCTACTCCATGACCGGAATGCCTAAGGCCAGCGAAGGGCATCCAGTCAACCCGAAAGGCTGTATGGTCATTTACCATCACAGCTGCGGCATCAAGTTGTTTGTAGCAGTAGGTAGCTGTATCAATATCACTTGTGAATACTGCAGCTTGAAAAGCTACGTCTAGTGAGTTTGCTCTAGAAATAGCTTGTTTTATGCTTCTATAGGGGTATATGCAAACTATTGGACCAAACACTTCTTGTATACTTACACGTGCTTTGTTGGGGGGGTTGAAGAGAACTGTAGGTGCATAGCAGGTTTTTGATATGCGATAGCCTCCTGATAAAACTTTTGCACCGCCAATTTTTGCTTCTTCGACCCATTCAGCTACTCGATCAACTTCGCGGGGTCGTATTAGTGGTCCTACATCAGTTGAAATTTTAGTAGGGTCTCCAACTTTCATAGATTTAGCTTCTTTTGCAAGTGCTTTAGCAAGTTTTTCAGCAATGGAGTAATGTGCGAATATTCTTTGAACGGAAACGCAAACTTGCCCTGCATGATAAAAACTACCCTTTGATAGTAATGGCACTGCCTTTTGTAAATCTGCGCTCTTTGTCACAATAACTGGTGCTACCCCTCCATGCTCTAAAGCACACCGTGTTCCAGGAGCTAGTTTTGAGCGAAGATACCAACCTACTGGTGCGCTTCCTATGAAACTAAAAAAACCAACTCGACTATCAGTTACAAGGGCTGTGGATACATCTCGACCTTCTGTTATTACGGGTTGACACCACTCATCGGGTAAACCTGCAGATCGTAAAATTTTTACAAATCTCAAGCAAGATAAAGGTGTATCTTCGCTGGGCTTTACTATAACTGGGCAGCCAGCTGCAATTGCTGGTCCAACCTGATGAATAATAAGATTAAGTGGATGATTAAATGCACTTACTGCTACTACTACTCCGATAGGCTCATGACTAGTAAAAGCCATACGGTGTGTTGAGGAACGAGAAATTCCCATAGGGATTTCACTCCCAGATTGAGTGCGGAGAGTCTCTATACATAACTTCACGCCATCTATTGCACGAGATACCTCATGTTTTGAATCAACTAAGGGTTTCCCTCCTTCTCTAGCGGACTCTATAGCAAGGTAGTCAAACTTTGTTTCCATGATTTTTACTGTGCGTTCAAGAATATCAATGCGCTGCCATGCTGGAAGCCACTTAGCTTTATTTCGATATAGGTTATTTGCCGTATCTAAGGCATGCATAACTGTAGGCATATCAGCACGAGCAGCCCTTCCAATTTTTTTTCTGTTAAACGGAGATAAAACATCAACCGGCTTGGCTTTAGACTTTGTTCCGGGTACCATTAATGGATAATTTTCGACCATGGTTTTATCTCTCCCCTAAGTATTAAAGAGTTTAAAAAACTCTTTTTAGTAATATAGTTTCATATCTTCAGATTAACTGGGTTTTGATGAGATAAGCTGCTTATATTAGTAAAAACAACTGAGATATTACTATCCAAACTTAATTTCTAAAATTTCATAGCCATGCACACCGTTTGGAGTAGTTATTTCGATTGCTTCTCCAACCTGTTTACCAATAAGTGAGCGTGCTAGGGGGGACGCTATTNAAAGACGTCCTTCATTCACTTCGGCCTCATCTGCTCCAACTATCTGATACGTACTTTGTTTATCAGTTTCTTCATCAACTAGTGTCACTATTGCACCAAATTGGATNCGATCTCCAGTGAGGTTTGAGATNTCAATTACTTCAGCAAGTGCAATTTTTGTNTCNAATTCATTCACTCTAGCTTCGATCATTCCTTGACGTTCTTTTGCAGCNTGATATTCCGCATTTTCTGAAATATCTCCATGTTCTCTTGCAGCAGCAATTTCTTGAATTANCCGAGGACGCTCTTCCTTTAATCGCAGAAGCTCTTCCTTGAGCTTAGCGTGTCCTTTTGGAGTCATCGGTAGTCGTTCCATGATTATCTTCCGGCAGTTATAACTCGATTATNCTTATGTATTTATAAANTTCNTGTTTTTATAATTAGCTATAATAAATAATAACACANGCATCTTTTATGACCAAAGTTACTNTGATAATTTTTGATGTCTCAAAATTTTAACATGTTAAANTNTGNANAAACTAGAATAATGCTGCTTTCACTTGGTTTCAACGGATTTCAATATAGTTGTAATGGACGTACACCTAGTTCTTGGTTATTTANTGCTGTCAGNGCCTTAGCCATAGCACGTGAAGCTGAGACTGTTGTGAAATATGGGAGTTTNTATTCTAAAGTTGCACGGCGCAGGGTATAACTATCTGATATTGCGTGAGAACCTTCAACAGTATTTACTACAATTTGGATATCTCCATTCTTTATAGCGTCAACACAATGTGGGCGTCCTTCATAAACCTTATTCACAGATTCTACATTAAGTCCCGCAGACTTTAAGGCATTAGCAGTACCTTGAGTTGCCATAAGCTTGAACCCTACTTTAACCAGCTGTTTCGCGACTTCTACTATATCACTTTTGTCTTGATCTCTAACAGAAATAAAAGCTTTTCCATTAAGGGGTAGAGCCATGCCNGCGCCTAATTGAGCTTTTGCATAAGCAAGCCCAAAATCACTATCGATACCCATCACTTCACCTGTAGACTTCATTTCTGGACCTAACAATAAGTCAACACCAGGAAACCTAGCGAAAGGAAATACAGCTTCTTTTACAGCAATATGTTTTGTNGGTTGTTTTAATAAGTTAAATTCATNTAATTTTGCACCTGCCATAACTAATGAGGCCACTCTTGCAACCGGCATACCAATTGCTTTTGCAACAAAAGGAACAGTTCGGCTGGCTCGGGGGTTTACCTCTATTATGTATACCTCATCATTTTTAACAGCATATTGNACATTCATCAAACCTTGAACTTTTAAGGCTTTGGCTAAAGACTCTGTTTGAGAGCAAATTTCAGCAACAGTATCTANACTTAATGAGTGTGGAGGTAGTGAGCAAGCACTATCACCTGAATGAATGCCAGCTTCTTCAATGTGTTCCATTATACCAGCAACATACACTGATTCCCCATCTGAAATAGCATCGACATCAACTTCGCTAGCATCCTGAAGAAAACTATCAATTAAAATAGGACTATCCCCTGAAACACGTAATGCTTCAGACATATAACGCGAAAGATTTTCTTCATCAGAGATAATCTCCATAGCTCTCCCACCAAGAACATAGGATGGTCTAACTACAACGGGNTATCCAATTTTTTTAGCTATAACTATGGCTTCCGCTTCTGACATACATGTCGCGTTTGCAGGTTGCTTAAGGTTTAAATTTTGCAATAAAGTACGAAAGCGATCGCGATCTTCTGCCAAGTCTATAGCATCTGGGTCAGTCCCAAGAATAGGAACCCCGGCTGAGCTAAGTGCTTTTGCTAGTTTTAATGGCGTTTGACCACCGAATTGAACGTTTAACCCAACCAACTCACCACGACTAGATTCAACATTCACAATATCTAGGACTGTTTCGATTGTTAGTGGCTCAAAATATAGACGATCTGATGTATCATAGTCTGTTGAGACTGTTTCTGGGTTACAATTAACCATAATTGTCTCATAGCCAGCTTGTGAAAGTGCAAAAGCTGCATGAACGCAACAGTAATCAAATTCAATACCTTGTCCAATACGGTTTGGTCCACCTCCTAAAATTATGACTTTTTTCTTTTCTGTAGGGTCTGACTCGCATTCTGGTGGGAGATTTTCCGTGCCCGATTCGTAACAGGAATACATATAAGGAGTATTGGCATCAAATTCTGCTGCACAGGTATCAATTCTCTTGAAAACAGGGAGCACGCCAAGTCTTTGTCTTAGGTTGGCTACTTCTGTGCTATNTNTGGATGAGAGTTTTGCCAATCGNTCATCNCCAAAGCCCATACTTTTTAAGCTATGTAGATCTTTTTTATTTTTAGGAAGGCCATTTCTTTTTATATCTTCTTCTGCAAATACAAGCTCACTTATTTGTTCTAAAAACCATTTATCAAACTTACATGCACTCTGAATCATTTCTATTGTTAGACCAGCACGTAAAGCTTCTGCAACGACTAAAAGTCTATCGGGGCGAGGTTGCCCAAGCGAGGCTATTATTGCTTTTTTATCATTGCTATCATTGTTTAAGGAAATATTTAATTCATCTAGTCCAGTAAGTCCTGTTTCCATTGACCTAAGAGCTTTTTGAAGAGACTCTTGAAATGTACGACCCACAGCCATTGCTTCACCAACTGACTTCATAGAGGTAGTAAGTAATGGTTCAGTACCTGGGAATTTTTCAAAAGTAAAACGGGGTATCTTTGTAACGACATAATCTATAGTAGGTTCAAATGATGCTGGGGTTGTTCCTGTAATGTCATTCTGTATTTCATCTAAAGTATATCCTACAGCTAGTTTTGCAGCCACCTTGGCAATAGGGAATCCAGTAGCTTTAGATGCTAATGCAGAGGATCTTGAAACCCTAGGGTTCATCTCTATTATAACTAATTTGCCGTCCTCTGGATTTATTGCAAATTGTACATTCGATCCTCCAGTTTCGACACCTACTTTCCGAAGAACATCAATAGATGCATTCCTTAGTCGTTGATACTCTTTGTCAGTCAAAGTTAATGCTGGAGCAACTGTTATAGAATCACCAGTATGAATACCCATTGGATCAAGGTTCTCAATTGAACAGACTATAATGCAGTTATCTGCTGTGTCTCTAACGACCTCCATCTCATATTCTTTCCAACCAAGAACAGATTCCTCTACTAGGACCTCATTAACTGGGGAGGCATCGAGTCCCCCAAGGACTATGGATTGAAACTCTTCTCTATTATATGCAATTCCACCCCCTGTTCCACCAAGTGTAAAAGAGGGGCGTATAATTGCTGGAAGACCAACTTCTTCCAAGGCTGTCCAAGCGTCTTCAATACTACGAGTAATCCGGCTTTTTGGAGAATCAAGCCCAATCTCGTCCATAGCTTCTCTAAAAAGTTTTCTATCCTCAGCTACTTTGATTGCCTGAGGTGAGGCCCCAATAAGTTTAACTCCATAGCGTTCAAGAACACCTGACTCATTTAGGGCTAAAGCAGTGTTCAGAGCTGTTTGACCTCCCATTGTAGGTAAAACAGCGTCTGGCTTTTCAGCAGCTATAATTTTTTCAACTATTTCTGGGGTAACAGGCTCTATATAGGTGGAGTCTGCAAACTCAGGATCTGTCATGATTGTTGCAGGGTTTGAGTTTACGAGGATTACTCTATAACCCTCTTCTCTAAGAGCCTTACATGCCTGTGTTCCTGAATAATCAAACTCACAAGCCTGACCAATAATTATAGGACCAGCCCCAATAATAAGTATACTTTCTATATCGGTTTTTTTTGGCATATCTCAGTTATCCGAATCCATAAGACCTATAAATCTATTAAAGAGGTATGCGGAATCTTGCGGACCAGGGGAAGCTTCCGGATGGTATTGTACAGAAAAAATTGGTTTTCCAACGACTTTTAACCCTTCAAGTGATCCATCAAAAAGAGATATATGTGTGGCAGTTACACCATTTGGTAAAGAGTCACGCATAACTTCAAAACCATGATTTTGGCTGGTTATTTCTACTTTTCCAGTTTCAAGATCTTTTACAGGATGATTTGCACCCCTATGTCCAAAGGGCATTTTTTTTGTTTTTGCACCAAGCGCTAAACTCAGTAGCTGATGTCCAAGACAGATGCCAAATATTGGTTTTCCATAATCAATTAATGCCTTAATAGTTGGTTCTGTATACTTAATTGTTGCGGCTGGGTCTCCAGGTCCGTTTGAAAGAAAGATTCCGTCAGGATTGTGTTGAAGTATATTTTCTATACTTGCAGTTGCCGGCACGACGGTAATATTACAATTATGGGATGCTAATAACCTCAGCATATTGCTCTTAGCACCAAAGTCTATAGCTACAACCTTATATTTTCCGGTTGAAATAGAGCTATATGAACCGCCTTGCTTATTAAAGTTCCATTCAGCCTCTCTCCAAACATAGCTTTCTTTGCATGTTACTTGCTTTGCAAGATCCATGCCGTCAAGTGTAGGCCAGCTTTTTGCCTTATCTATTAATATCTGTAAATTTTTTTGTTCTATATTAGCCATACATTTGATTGCGCCATTTTGGGCTGAGTAACGCCTTAAATGTCGTGTCAATCTGCGTGTGTCCAAGCCTGTAATACCTACGATATTATTGTTTTTTAGCCAGGCGTCTAAATACATAGTAGAGCGCCAGCTAGAGGGGCTTGTAATTTTTGAATTAAGAATAACTCCGCTTGCGACAGGTTTCTTAGATTCTAGGTCAAAGTTGTTTGTACCAACGTTGCCAACGTGAGGAAAAGTGAATGTAATAATTTGTCCTGCATATGAGGGGTCTGACATAATTTCCTGATAGCCCGTCATTGAGGTGTTAAAACAAATTTCGCCAATAGCAAGGCTTTGAGCACCAATGCTTTTACCAAGGAATACTGTCCCATCGGCAAGAGCAAGTGCCGCATTCTTGGAAACTGATGCAAGGTTTGACATAGGCATCTTCCGAAATTTTCCAAAAACACCCGCCGTTTGAATACTATTTTCGATGGCGGTTTAATTATACCATGGAGATATTAGGTCTAAATCAAGTTAATATATAAATTTTGCGGAAGTTAGGTTGCCTTTTATCCTCCGTCAAGACTACCTGAACATCTAGTTTCATTGCACTAATGTCAAGTAACCCTCTTGATTGAGTTTCTCAGCACGTTATAGTGCGCCGCCTTAACAATAACTTTGTGATAAAATGTCAATACTTAGACAACAACTAAACGACTCGTTAAAAACAGCCTTAAAAGCTAGAGAAGCTTTAGCTGTGTCCACTATTCGTTTGATTCTTGCAGCGCTTAAAGACCGTGATATAGCTGCTCGCACCAAGGGGATAGAGGATGGTATCACCGATACTGATATATTTCAGTTATTTAACACTATGATTCGTCAACGTAGAGACAGCATCAAACTTTACGAATCTGGGGGTCGTATTGATCTGGCAGATAGAGAAAAAAAAGAAATTTCTATTATTGAAGGGTTTTTACCTCCACAAATAGAGGGGGAGGAGATGCTAAATGAAATTCGATTAGTAGTTGACGAAATTGGTGCTAAGGGAATTAAAGATATGGGAAGAACCATGAATAAACTTAAANAAAAATTTGCAGGTCAAATGGATTTTTCTAAGGCCTCAGGNGTTGTTCGCAATTTATTAAACTGATCTTTATCTATATTATTAGGTGTTTAAAAAAGTTTAATCTTTTAACACTAACTAGCTGTAGTGATATTTATATAACAGCAGTCTATTATATTGATAGACATTTGTTTTTAAAAAGTGAGATTGCGGATGCAGTTTGCTACTGAGTTTTTGGATGAAATACGCATACGTCTGCCTTTAGTTCAGGTCGTTGGAAAACGTGTACGTTTATCAAAAAGAGGTCAGGAGTATACAGGNCTATGTCCTTTTCATAATGAAAAGACACCTTCGTTTACTGTGAACGAGGAAAAGGGCTTTTTTCATTGTTTTGGATGTGGAGTTCATGGTGATGTAATAGCGTTTGTAATGCGTGATGAAGGATTATCTTTCCCAGATGCTGTAAAAAATTTAGCAGGCGAAGCAGGTCTTAAAATTCCACTAGTCAGTGCAACCGAAAGGCAAAAACAAAAACAGCAGGACTCACTATATCCAATTATAGAGGTCGCATGTAAATGGTTTGAGGTTCAATTAGCTAGCAACATAGGTCAAACAGCACGCTCATANCTAGCACGTAGGGGTTTTAAAAATGATGTAATTAAAACTTTCAGGTTAGGATACGCACCAGAAGAAAGAGATTCATTAAAAAAAGAACTAGAGAAAAAGGGAATAAGTGAGAGTCTTTCTCTGGCCGCAGGNTTGCTTNCAAAGTCCTCAAATGGAGATAATACGTTTGATAAATTTCGTAATAGNATAATTTTNCCTATTTCTGATCGCAGAGGAAGATTAGTCGGNTTTGGTGGAAGATCACTCGGNGATANCCAGCCAAAATATNTAAATTCACCGGAAACACAAATTTTTCATAAAGGGTTCCTTCTATACGGTTTAAATATAGCCCAAAAGACTGCAANGAATAACGGAAACCTTATAATAGTTGAGGGATATACAGATGTAATATCTCTCAACCAGGCGGGGATAACTGAAGTTGCNGCACCGCTAGGNACAGCTTTAACTGAGGTGCAATTGGAGGAGTTATGGAGAATTGTAGATGAGCCAATTTTATGCTTTGATGGTGATCAAGCAGGACAAAGAGCTGCGAGTAGAGCTTTAGATAGGGCTTTGGGTCAGCTTAAAGCAGGAAAAAGTTTACGTTTTATAACTTTAGCGGATGGAGAGGATCCAGATAGTTTGATTCAATCGGTTGGCTCTCAATCATTTAGGTCTTTGATTTCTGGATCTGAGCCTTTATCTACAATGCTATGGCGTGTTGCTGGTGGTGAAGAAAATCTAGACACTCCAGAAAGCCAACTTTCAGTTTCAAAAAAAATCGATGCGCTACTACTAAGGTTACGGGACGATGATACTCGGAAATTTTTTCGTAAATATTACAGGGAGAAGTTATTTTCTTGGCGGTCACAAACGGACAATTCAAAGCCTTCAAGGGACAGTCATAATGAAAGGAGTCAAGGACGCTATAGCGATTTTAGNGGGTTTAAAGCTATTTCTAGGTCTATCCCTGTTTCGGCATCACTAAGCAGTAAAGCTGATTCTGCCNTAGGTAGACAAAAATCCTTATTNAGAGTTTTTATTACNTTTCCATTTCTAGCTGAGGAATTTCATGAAGAATTAGAACGATTTCCATTTAGTATTCCTAAATATTGTCATATGCGCGATACAATAATTAATGCTATTCAGAATGTTGCAAAAGAAGATTTTGATTCTGAAGAAAAAGCTCAAAAATTAGCTAAAAGTGCACTAACGAGAGAGATTAAAGCAGAGAATTTACATGAATTTTTCTCAGAATTAAATGAAGATAGCACANTAGNTTTTAATTATGANAATANACTCAGTGATTCGGAATCTATTGATCAGCATGAAAAAGCTCGCTTGCAGATTAGACATCTTTTTGATTTACATCACAGATTAGTAGGGCTTGAGGTCTTTAAAAAAGAAGCAACAGAAGCNTTTGCCGCAAATATGTCTGAAGAAAATTGGGATAAATTANTGGGCGCNCTAAGCTCTTTGCAGGAGGCCCCTGGNATTGAAGAGCAGTTGCTAGAGAAAAATAAAAATAAAAAGAATATAAAGGAATAGGAACTCNCGCTTGACAGCNAAGGCAACTGAAATTACCTACTTCATAAATTTTAGCCTTGAACCTTTATGTTATTGATGCCATTTGGACTTAATATAGATATTTTTCTGTCTAACTCATGTTGTAGATCAATTAGGGTAGTATTGATCCTGTGGGGCATAAAGATATAAAATTGTTTAAAAAAGTTAACCTGAGTCGGTTGCACGGGAGATAAGTCGCTTAATGGCTATAAAAAATGCAAAGGCAGAAAGTAGTGATTCTAGAGATGACCAAGTGGATGGACCTCTTCTTGACTCTCTAACTGCATCTGTAAAAAAACTCCTAACGTTTGGCAAAGAACGTGGCTATGTAACTTATGATGAGTTTAATTTAGCCCTTCCCCAAGATGAGGTGAGTTCGGAGCAAATTGAAGATACTATGGCTACACTCTCAGAAATGGGAATTAATCTTATTGAGAGTGANGAAGCTGAGGAATCGTCAGANTCCAGTTCAACGGGTAATGCAGATGAAAAGGCGGCACGTGTTTCTAATGCAGCAGATGAGGATTTAGGTCGCACAGACGACCCCGTTAGAATGTANCTNCGTGAAATGGGTAGCGTTGAGTTGCTATCCCGNGAGGGNGAAATTGCTATAGCAAAGCGGATAGAGGCTGGACGTCAAGGTATGATAGGAGGGATTTGCCAGAGTCCCTTAACTCTTTCAGCGGTAGTCGAATGGTATGATGCTCTTAAGGAAGGTGATGCCCTTCTGAGAGAAATTATTGATCTTGACGCAACTTATGGTGCTAATAATGCACCTACCAATCATAATGGCGGGGAAGTTTTACCTTTTACACCACCTGAAAACCATATTGATGAAGATACTGACAATCCAAGTAATAATGGAAAAAAAGTTATCTTAAATGATGCTATCTCTGAAGATGAAGATGAAATAGATAACTCAAGTGAATCTAATCTGGAAGAAGACTCGGATGAAGATGAAGATGAAATAGATAACTCAAGTGAATCTAATCCGGAAGAAGACTCGGATGAAGATTTTGAAGAGGGGACAGTTTCTCTGGCTGCAATGGAGGAAGCTGTTCATGATGATGTTATGTCGCGATTAAAGATAATAGCGGTNACATACAAAAAGTTCAAACGCATACAGGACCAGAGAATAGAGCTTTCCCTTGAAGGCAATGATTTTAGTAGTGCACAAAAAAAGCGTTATGAAAAACTTCGTGATGAACTTAGTTCATTAATTTCTGAAATCAATCTCAATAATGTAAGACTAGAGTATTTGGTTGACGAATTATATGGTCTGAACAAACGTGTACTTGGTTTAGAAGGTCAGCTTCTTAGGTTAGCTGTTAAAAAAGGCGTAAAACGTGAGGATTTTCTCAAACAATATCTTGGTAATGAGCTTGAACCCCGTTGGGGTGGGCGGGTAGGTCGCCTAGCTGGCAGGGGTTGGAAACACTTTGCTAAGGAAGAAAAACAGCGCATAAATGAAATAAGGTCTGGTATTGCTGAAGTNAGTGACATGAGCGGNTTATTNCCAGGTGAGTTTAAAAAAATTGTTGCTANTGTTCAAAAAGGTGAAAGAGAAGCNAGTCAGGCAAAAAAAGAAATGGTTGAGGCCAATTTAAGATTGGTTATATCAATTGCAAAGAAATATACGAATAGGGGATTACAATTTTTGGATCTTATTCAAGAAGGTAATATTGGTTTGATGAAGGCAGTAGATAAGTTTGAATACCGTAGGGGGTATAAGTTTTCTACATATGCTACTTGGTGGATAAGGCAAGCAATTACTCGTTCTATNGCAGATCAAGCTCGAACAATTCGTATACCAGTACATATGATAGAGACAATTAACAAGTTAGTGCGTACATCACGNCAAATGCTTCATGAAATTGGTCGTGAGCCAACNCCAGAGGAAGTGGCTGAGAGGCTATCAATGCCTTTAGATAAGGTTAGAAAAGTATTAAAGATTGCTAAAGAGCCTATAAGTCTTGAAACGCCAATAGGAGATGAAGAAGATAGTCATTTAGGTGATTTTATCGAGGATAAAAATGCAGTTCTACCAGTAGAAGCAGCAATTCAGACAAATCTTAGAGAGACAACAACCCGAGTTTTAGCATCTTTAACTCCAAGAGAGGAACGTGTGCTTCGTATGCGTTTTGGAATTGGCATGAATACAGATCANACTCTGGAAGAGGTTGGACAGCAGTTCTCTGTAACAAGAGAACGAATTAGACAAATTGAAGCTAAAGCTTTAAGAAAACTTAAACATCCGAGCCGATCTAGAAAATTAAGGAGTTTTCTAGATACCTAAACGGAAAATAGAACAATAGTAAAAAGCTAGCTTNCTTAAACAGTGACTTTTCTCAAAATNATAAAAAATAATCGACATGCAATTAACCTTGGTGTTATTGACGCNAGTAAGATTCCTTCAATAGCACTCATTANAAGTATGATGTCATATGCATCCTTAGTCCGCGAGAGTGGACTGGACTTCAGTTTTGCTATTGCTTCTAGTGCTTTAATGTGGGCTTTGCCGGGGCAAATTGCTCTTGTAGAGCTTCACTCAGCAGGGGCTACATTATTAGCCNCAGTTCTTGCAGTAGCTATGGCAAACGCAAGNTTTTTTCCTATGACAGCAACAATGGTACCTCTCTTTAGCCNAGGAGTGAAAAGAAAGTTNTGGTTATATCCTCTTTCACATTTTATCACTTTTAATAGTTGGNTATGGGTTGTTAGGCGNTTCCCTGAATTTAGAGAGGATCAGCGAGTTTGGTATTTTCTTGGATTTGGGTGTGTTTGCTACATTAGTGGATTAATTGGTACTGTCCTTGGTTATTTTGTCTCTNAGTTTTTACCATCTGGTATTATGTTAGGTTTAGTCTATCTCTTGGTAGTTTATTTCATNGTAATGCTNGCAGATATTAGAAATTCAANCGCTTTANTTTCTGTTTTGTGNGGCGCTATTGCTGGNCCATTATTTCATGCTCTAAGTAATGATTGGGGCATTCTTTTAGCTGGTCTTATTGGTGGGACAATTGCATTTTTTATACTTGGAAAATTTCAGAAAGCTAGGAATAGCTAATGTCAGAATGGATGCTATGGGTAGCCCTAATTCTTGGAGTTCTAGTTAGTTTTAGTTGGCGAATAGCCGGTGTTGCNGTNTCAGGAAAGATTAACCCACAAGGACCAATATTTCTTTGGATACAATCTGTAGCTTATGCGCTGTTAGCAGCTTTAGTTGCAANAATGGTTGTATTTCCGAGTGGACCATTAGAAGATACTATTTTATGGCATCGCCTTCTTGCCGGAACTANTGCNATTATAGTATTTTACATAGCGAAACGTAGCCTTTTAACTGGTGTAACAGTTGGTATGGCAGTGTTTCTTGCATTACAAATTTTTGAATAATTATATATTTATATAAATGTAGTTAGGAGAAGGTCAAAGATAAATTGGTCCTTATATTCTAGTGTTCAATTTGTTTCTCTTTTATTAGAAAGTAGTGAAATCCAAGCAGTTTCATCTAGAACCTTTATCCCCGCTGCCTTTGCTTTTGTTAACTTTGATCCTGCAGTTGCGCCCGCAACAAGATAATCTGTTTTTTTAGATATTGATCCTGAGACTTTAGCATCAAGTGATTCAGCAAGGGCTTTAGCTTCAGCTCGGCTCATTTTTTCTAGTGTGCCTGTAAAAACTATTGTTTTTCCTGTGATTATAGATTGTTTATTTACAACGGAAAAAGGCTTAATTTTAAGTTCTGATTGAAGTGCATTAATTTCATTATAATTATCACGTTGTATAAAGAAGTCTACTATTGCACGTGCTGCCACAGGTCCTATACCATCTATACTTTCTAAGTCATGCCAATATTCCCCATTATATGATTGGGCATTTTGCATCGCTTTTCTTAGTGTATTCAAATCTTGGTATTTGCGAGCTAATAGTTTTGCTGTTGCCTTACCAACATGCCTAATACCAAGTGAGTATAAAAATCTTTCAAGAGTTAAATCCCTGGATTTTTCAATTGCTATAAATAAATTTTTTACAGATTTTTCGCCCCAACCATCATAATTAGTTAAAGGAGTTGTGGCATACTCTTCCTGTTTCTTTAATTTAAAAATATCACTNGGTTTTTTTAGNCTTCCNGCATCCCAAAATAATTTTATTTGTTTTTCGCCTAAACCTTCTATGTCAAGAGCATCACGACTAACAAAATGCTTCANGTGTTCGACCGCTTGGGCAGGACANACTAAACCTCCTATACATCTTCTTGCNGCTTCTTTATCCNACCTAATAGCGGCATTGCCACACTCAGGACAATTAGTTGGGAAGATAAAAGGAGCGCTTTGTTCTGATCTTTTTTGTTTAAGAACATAGACAATCTGAGGTATTACATCTCCCGCACGTTGAACAACTACGCTATCNCCTTCACGAATATCTTTTCGNATAATTTCATCTTCGTTGTGNAGACTTGCACGACTAACATTAACTCCACCTACATGGACGGGTTTAAGATGTGCAACAGGAGTTAATGTACCTGTCCGACCAACTTGAATAGTAATNTTTTGAAGAGTAGTTGTTGCTTGTGCTGCNGGGAATTTCCAAGCAATTGCCCAGCGCGGNTCACGTCCTGCNGCACCTAGGCGGTTTTGCCATTCAATATCATCAACTTTAAAAACAACTCCATCAATATCATAATCTAAGGTTTCCCTTATCTCACTAATTGATTTNTATAATTTTTTTACATCTTCAGAATTTTCACATCTTGCTGTCATTGGGTTCACTTGGAATCCCCAATTTTTTAATCTATCTATAAAGTTTTGATGATAAGTAGGAAATGGCTTGCTGGTTTTACCATAGCCATAGGCAAAGAAATNGAGTTTCCTGCTNGCCGTCATCTCTGAATCNAGCTGNCTGAATGCACCTGATGCAGCATTACGAGGGTTTACAAAAAGTTTTTCGCCATCTTTTTTTCTGTNTTGATTTAGTTCGTGAAAGTCAGAAATTTTCATATAGACTTCACCACGTATCTCAATAATTTCCGGCAGNTTTTTTCCTGCGAGTTTTCTAGGGATATCCTTTATAGTGAGTGCGTTTGCAGTAACATTTTCTCCCATAATNCCGTCCCCACGGGTTGCNGCAATAACTAANTTACCTCTTTCATATTTTAGTGAGGCAGAAAGTCCATCTATTTTAGGTTCTCCAATTAGAGGTATTATGGTTCTTTCACTTAGCCCTAAAAACTTTCTAATTCGATCTGTAAAATCATTCATGTCTTCTGATGAAAATGCATTAGCTAATGATAGCATTGTACGCGCATGCTTTACTTTCTTAAAACCTTTTGATGGTGGGGCTCCAATGCTAAAAGATGGGCTTGAAGAAAGAGTTAAATTATCGAAACGAGCTTCTATTTCNGCGTTTCTNCTTCTTAGTTGGTCATATTCATAATCACTTATTTCTGGTTTAGAGTGATTATAATATAGTTGATCATTGTATTTTATNTCTTTGGCAAGAGAATAAAGTTCTTCTTTAGCTTCTGATTCAGTAAGTNATTTTACAGGCACCTTACGAGGATTCTTTTCAATCATTTTAATGCGCCATTTATTAAACTTTTAGCTGCAGCACGAGCTTCTTNAGTAACGCTTGCGCCTGAGAGCATTCTGGCAATTTCTTCCTGTCTATCTTTATCTTCTACAAGGTCTACAGTTGTTTCAGTTGAACCGTTTTCATCTNCCTTNGTTACAACAAAATGTTGTTTTGCTCTTGCCGCAACTTGAGGTGAATGGGTTACAACTATCACTTGTTGTGAATTTGATAGTTCAGCTAACCGCTTACCTATAGCATCTGCTACAGCTCCGCCAACACCATTATCAATTTCGTCAAATATTAGGGATCTCATATCACCATTATCAGCAAGGCAAACCTTCAGTGCTAGTAAGAAGCGCGAACGCTCTCCTCCAGAAGCTATTTGATCAAGTGGACCGAAATGACTACTGGTATTAGTTTTAATTTTGAAACGTATTGAGTCTATTCCATTAATATGCGGTAGACCGTCCTTAACCGTTTCTATTACAGTTTTAAAAAGGGCTTTCCCTAGTTTTAAAGATGGCAATTCAGATTTAATAGCAGAATCTAACTTTTTAGCAGCAATTATGCGTTTTTTACTGAGGGACTCTGCTGCATTATTATAGACACCCCTTGAGGTTTCTTCCTCTTTTTTAAGTGAGTTAATTGNTACCTTTCCTTTNTTAATANTTTCTAGCTGAGTGCTAAGGTCATAGTATAATTTTTGGAGTTCATCTGGGCTTACATTATGTTTACGAGCAGTTGCACGCAGGGCAAATAGTCTTTCTTCAACCTTTTCAAGNCTTTCTGGGTTTAAATCTATCTTTTGGAGCCATAGTGAGAGTTGGTCTTCAGCTTCCATAGCTTCAAACAGACTTTGGTTAAGCGGAGCTAAACAAGCATTTGCTGTGTCTGGTGTCATGTTAGCTATTCGCTCCATAGACTTAATTGTAGTTTGTAACTTGGATATAATTCCTCTTTCACCAGAAAATTCTGATGATGCCTTTTTAAGTTCCTCTATGACTTTATGACCATGTCTTAATCTCAAACGTTCTGCATCAAGTTTTTCTTCCTCACCATTTTGCGGGTCTAGGACCTCGAGCTCTGAGGTGACATGGTGCAAAAATTCTTCATTATTTTTTGCTGAATCCAGTTCAGTTAATGTTGTTTGAAGTTTTGCAGATTTCTTTTGCCAATCTTTATACTTTTTGGATGCTATTAATAGAGTTTNTTTATAATTTCCAAACTTGTCTAAAATATCCATGTGTGTTGTTGGGTTAAGAATACCAATATTTCCAGACTGGCTTTCAATTTCNANAAGCTTTTCGCCTACATGNCGTAAAAATGCTACTGTTANGGGCTGATCATTAATAAATGATCGAGATTTNCCAGATTTATTTATAATCCGTTTTAACAGTAAATTTTTTCCATCTAGAGTTANACCATGTTCAGAAATAACCTTNTGCACAGGATGTTCCGGTGATATTTCAAAACCAGCTGTCACACTTGTTGGTAGAGAATTATCTTTTATTATTCCAATGTTTGTNCGGGCACCTAATACACANCCAAGTGCATCAAGCAAAATAGATTTNCCCGCTCCAGTCTCCCCAGTTAGAACACAGAGTCCATTATCAAAGGTCAGGTCAAGTGAATCTATTAATATCAAATTTTGAATATTTAAATGGCGTAGCATTATAATTCTTTAGTATATGGCTTATTTCTAGAAAACGGCATTAAAAGCTTTGTTAATCCACGATTTATCATTTTTTTCTGGACGTAAGTCTTTTTCTGCTAAAAGTCCGTACGAGTCTCTGTACCATTTGCTACCTGGATAGTTATAGCCTAAGACAGCTGCAGCAGCTTGTGCTTCATTCGNAACTCCTAGGGAAAGATAAGANTCTACAAGCCTATGTAATGCTTCAGGTACATGACTAGTAGTTTGATAGCGTTCAACAACATTCCTAAAACGATTNAGAGCAGCAACAAAATGCCCTTGTTTTAAATAATAACGCCCAATTGACATCTCTTTACCTGCAAGATGATCACGAGCTAGGTCAGTTTTAAGCTTGGCATCTCTGGCATATGAAGTTCCAGGNAAACGTCTTACAACTTCATCGAGAGATATTAATGCAAGTTGAGTAATACGTTGATCACGACCCACATCAGAAATTTGCTCATAATAGGATACAGCTATAAGATAGTGAGCATATCCAGCATCTTTATTCCCAGGATGTAACTCTATAAATCTTTCTGCTGCAATTATAGCTTCGTCATATGAACTAGTTTGGTAATGATTATAAGCTGACATGATTTGTGCTTTAGTTGCCCATGTTGAGTAAGGNTGTTGGCGTTCAACTTCATCAAACTGCTCTGCTGCCAGTTCATAGTCACCTGAATACATTAAATCCATAGCCGCGTTATAGATTTGTTCAACAGACCTTTCGACATAGTCTGTATTATCTTTTGTAGAACATGANGTTGCTAAAAAAAATATTGTTAGAGCTAATAAACCTNTGAGAGNCCTACCANAAAAAATTTTNTTTAGATTTCTAATTTTGTGCGCGACCATATTAATGACCCTAGTTCAAGGTTATTTAATAAGCTNACATGTTGCAGCTTATTACATTTAAAATAAAATTATAACACTTGGATGATCCGCTACCAGTCACCCAAGTATAATTATTTATTTGAAGTCTTTTATGGAGGGATTTCTATGCTACGCTTGCAGCTGCTTCAATAGGNAGGTCAGGCTCTATATTAATTTTAGGGCAGTCAATTAGGCNCCANGAATTTTCCTTTTGCAAAATAGCACTAACAAGTTGATGATTCATNGTNTGTCCTGCCCGCAGAGTTTCAACGTGTCCAATAATAGGTACGCCTGCTAGAAATAGATCCCCAATTAAATCAAGAGCTTTATGTCNTNCTGGTTCATCTTGGAATCTTAGTCCACCNTTATTCAAAACCTTATTNTCAGAAAATACTACCGCATTACTNAGTGACCCACCTAATGCNAGTCCTGCTGCTCTCATTTTNAGCACCTCAGATTCANGGCAAAAGGTTCTAGCACTACTCAATTCACTTTTAAAATCATCCCTAGCTGAATAATGAACAATTTGGTTGCCAATTAGTTGGTGATCAAAATCGATTGTACATGTTATGCTAAAATGATCTGAAGGAGTTATCCGGGCTATTCGATTACCATCCTTTATCAAAATCTCTTCAGTAATTTCTATTACTTTTCGTGGTATATCCAAAGTGCGTTTACCGGCGCATTCTAGAAGAAACAAAAACTGTGCGGCACTTCCATCCATTACTGGAACTTCTGCACCATCTATTTCTATAAGGGCGTTATCAATACCTGCACCAAATAGTGCCGCCATGAGATGCTCAACTGTTGCAACTCTTAACTGTTCTCCGTATCCAGGTCTTCCTAAGACTGTGCAAAGTTTAGTATCTATAACGTTTTGAGCTAAAGCTGGAATTATAGCGTTTGTTCCTAGATCTATGCGCTTAAATACAATGCCTGTATTTGCATGAGCTGGAGAAATAGTAAGTGAGACGTTGGCATTAGAATGTATACCTATACCTGAGCAACTTATAGGTTTGCTTAGAGTAGTCTGGAACTGAGTTGATTGGTCACCAGAATTGTCTGAATGGTTCACTTATAAAGTTGCCTTCTCTTAGAGTTATGCTTTCAGCGCCTTAATTGAGAAATTTTTTGACACTTTCATTCATTTAGAAACATATTTTTGCTAATACAAAGTAGCAATTGTGTGTATAACCGAATCGAGTCCAACTTTCCCAGAGTGTTGTTAGCAGGACACTCTGGGATACACAAATCACGCTTTGTTACAAAATGTTACGTCTTTTTCTGTATGTTTTTTTCTTAGTTTGCTTGCCTCCTGAGAAATGCTGGAATCTCAAGTGGATCATCTTCTTCTGATGCTTGTTCGGTAACTGTAATAGTTTTTTCTGGCTTTTTGGTAATTTCAAGTTTTGGTTCTGAAGTTTTTATTTCACTCTCAATTTTTTGTTTTTCTTTTTTTCTTGATGTTTCATTAGATGGAGTTATTTGTTGAGTTGTTAGATCTGCTTCATGCCTCGCACGTCCCGTTCCTGTCATCCTTTCAAAAAGAGATGGTGCGCGTCGTTTAGTTGTCTTACCTGCATTCAATAAATCTGCTTCTGAAATAATATCTACAGATTTTGTCTCTGAAATTTCAAGGTCAGGCACTTCAGGGTCTACAGGAGCAGGAGGAATAAAAGCAGCCTCAGTTTGATTTGCTTGTTCTAATTTCCGCGTATGATTTGGAATATACGCTTGTGTTTGAGGCTTACTGCTTGAGATAGTTGCTTTTGCAGCTACTCCGCCACCAACTGAAGCAGATACGCTTTTACTTTTAGTTGGCGTAACCTTTTCTTCAGGGATTAAGTCGTTTGTATAAAGTTTGTTATTTTCTTCTTCTTTATTTTGTACTGTTATATTTAAATTTTTCTCAGTATTAGCTAAAGGTTCTTTTATAGAGGAATCTTCATAAGTTTTAGTATTATTTTCAGTGTTGTAATTTTCCTCTAATTTAACTTCTTGAGTCGATTGTTCCGCACTTGGTCCAGTTCCTGTGCTACTAGTGGATGAGATACCCAGAACATGAACGTTATCTGGGACTTCTGGAACTGGAGCTCGAACAGTATCAGCATCAATTCCTGTAGCTATCACAGCTACCCGCATTGAGCCATCAAGACTTTCATCTATACTTGTGCCGAAGATTATGTTGGCATGTTCATCAACTTCGCGACAGATTCGTGTGGCAGCTTCATCTACTTCATGCAAAGTCATATCTGTTGACCCTGTAATATTTATCAGTACGCCTTGAGCTCCCTCAATAGATGCGTTATCTAGTAATGGGTTGTTAATTGCTGCTTCGGCAGCCTCTACAGCTCGCGCTGCACCTTCTGCCTCTCCTGTGCCCATCATTGCTTTACCCATTTCACCCATAACTGTTCTTATATCGGCAAAATCAAGGTTTATGAGTCCAGGATTAATCATTAAATCGGTAACTCCTCTTACTCCGGCATGAAGAACATCATCTGCTAATTTAAATGCTTCAGCAAACCCAGTGTGTTCATTTGCTATTCTAAAAAGGTTCTGATTTGGAATTACAATTAGGGTATCTACATAGCTTTGTAACTCCTGGATACCCGAGTCAGCTAAAGTCATTCTTTGGAGCCCTTCAAATTGGAATGGTTTTGTTACTACTCCAACTGTTAGGATACCTTGTTCTCTAGCTGCTCTAGCTATTACAGGTGCGGCACCAGTACCAGTTCCACCACCCATACCTGCAGCAATAAACACCATATTGTTGCCATCAAGGTACCTTTGTATGTCATCGAGGGCTTCTTCTGCTGCAACTTTTCCAATATCTGGCCTAGCTCCTGCACCAAGACCATTAGTGATATTAACACCAAGTTGAACTCTATGCTCTGCAAGTGATTGTACAAGTGATTGTGAGTCGGTATTTGCTACTACAAAATCAACTCCTTCTAATTTTCCATTAATCATATTGTTTACTGCATTACCACCTGCTCCGCCTACACCGAATACGGTAATTTGTGGTTTTGCTTCATCAAGAGACTGTGGTTTAAAATCAATAGTCATGAGAACCTCCAGAAACGAACGTTAAAAGCGTGATTGCCGTTATCTCCCATGCGGTTTCCCCGCCTTCACCTGCAACGGCGGCATGTGAGGGGGGTTTTAGAAATTTTGTCTTAGCCATTGACCAATCCTTCCTATTGCTGTTTCTGTTATCCAAGGGGGGGGACGCCCATGTGACGGCCGGCTGTTGCTTGCGCTATGTTTAGTAGCAGCGTANATCAATAGGCCTGCAGTAGTGGCACAATCTGGNCCAGCAGCTGCTTCAGCAAGNCCTGGTATAGGAAGNGGTTTAGCTAATCTTACTTGCTTATCCATAACTTGGCNGGCAAGATCAGCGACTCCTGCNAATTCACTTCCACCTCCTGTTAGGACCACTCTACGATCACTAAGTGAAACAGCTGGGGATTGGTCAAGAACATCCCGTACTATTTCAAATGTTTCTTCNAGTCTAGGTCNAACTATGCCTGCAAGAAGTGCTCTTGGTACTTGTTTAACTGCGGATGAATCCGTTTCACCAAGCATGGGAACCTCAACCATNTCTCTATCATCTGGAGATCCTCCTATTGCATCTGCAAAAAACCGTTTCATGCGTTCTGCACTTGCAACTGGTGTTGAAAGACCTTTCGCAATATCATTTGTTATGTGTTGTGCACCAATAGGAATAGAAGTAACCCAAGTTAGCTCGCCTTCAGAGAATGTTGAGATGTTTGTTGTCCCCCCACCTAGGTCAATTAGTGTAACGCCAAGATCCATTTCATCTTGTACAAGGCAGGCTAAGCCAGCCGCATATGCACTATTTACTGGGGCAGTAACTGTTAAATCACAACGGTTAACGCAGGCAATTAAATTTCTTAATCCACTNTCTGCCACACTTACTAAATGTAANCGAATTGATAGTTCGCTACCTTGCATTCCTCGAGGGTCACGTATTCCTGAAACATTGTCTAAATCAAAGCTAATTGGGATCGCGTGAAGGAGTGCTTGGTCTAATACGNCCTGATCAAGACCAGCTGAATCAAATGCATTTTGAATATCCTCATCATCAATCATTCGCCCTTTTACTTTAATAGATGCGCTAGCGTAAGCAGAACTNACTGCATTTCCAGATAATCCTGCAAAAACAGAATCAACTCTTGTCCCTGCCATAGTTTCTGCTCTATGCACGGATCTACGTATTGCATTAGNTGCAGAATCCATATCNACAATAGTGCCCTTACTTATCCCAGATGCTACTTCATGCCCAATGCCAGTGATTTGTATTTCACCGCCNACATTAAGTTCTGCGATAAAGCAGGTTACTCTGGTTGTNCCAGCATCAAGGACTGCAATAGTTTGAGTCATCGTTTGCCCATTAAGTCGTTTCTCCATTATTGATTGTATTTTTATTAATACGNAGGATCATTCTATCTGGTAATCTGAGATCTATAAGTGTGATATCACTATCAAAAAAATTGTTTTCAACGTTTGCAATTGCTAAGCGTGACCAAGCATTGCGTAAGTTTTTTTCTGGAAGATGAACNCTTAGACCCCCATAAAAAACTATNTCCCAGCGCCTTTTACCCACGCGAACTGCAGCTAATACTCGGTTATATAGTTTTGGTTCTTCAGCCAATGATTCGAATAACCTAGGTGCCGTTTCTCTTGCGTCTTGACCTACAATACGAGGNAGNTGGTTAAAATTTTGTGCTTGTGAATCAGAGATGATTGCACCATTGCGGTCAATAAGAACAATTTTTCCTTTATTTTGCCATAAGGCAAATGGCTTTCTTTCAGTAATCTTAACGTGGATGCTATCTGGAAGGTTTCGTGTAATATGAGCCGTGCTAACCCAGCCTAAGGATTCAACTCTAACCTTTGCTTCCGCGACGTCGAAGTTAATTATTGGATCTCCACGTTTTACATTAATTGCTTTTAGCAGATCATTTAATTTTGTTTTTGATCTGCCCTCTGCATATACATTATTTACTTTAAGACCCAGTAAGACAGATAATTTTTGTGTACTAGTATAAAATTTATGATCTATTAGGGTGATAGTTCCTGGTTGACTAAGCCAAATACCCAGACCAAGTGTTATAATGGCTATAAATAAGAAAATGGATATAGACCGTCTACGAAGCTTAAGCTTCTTTCTTAAGGCAGACCAAATAAGTCTCCGTTTATTAGTTTGGACTTGTTGAGTCTCATTATGGAGGCGGTCATCAAAACTTAGTTGTCGCATCTTGCCTCCTCAACCATCCAGCAAATTAGTTTATTAAAACTCATTCCATAATCAGCTGCGATCTCAGGAACTAATGAAAAAGGTGTTAATCCAGGCTGAGTATTAATCTCTAGAATATATAATTTACCTGGTTCCCCTTCACTGTCATCATACCGTAAGTCTGCACGGGTCACACCGCGACAACCAAGGGACCTATGAGCTAGAATTGCCATATTTAGAGCTTCTTCATAAGCATTAGAATGAATTGGCGCGGGCATAATATGTATAGCTTTACCAGCAGTATATTTTGACTCGTAATCATAAAATCTACCATTAGGACGAATCTCAATTGCACCTAATGCTTCCCCTCCCATAACAGCAACTTGTATGTCACGTCCAGGAATATAACGTTCTATTAATACTTCATCTCCCCATTTCCAATCTGGGCTTTTAAGGGGCGTCAAGTCGCTCTCATCAAAAACAATAATTACACCTACACTGGAACCCTCATTAATTGGCTTTACCACAAAAGGTGGTGCTATTGTTTTTCCTGCTATTACGTTATTCCTTTTAACTACATTACCCTCTGGGCAGAGTATTCCTGCTGCTGAAAAAATTCTGTTAGCTAGTGGTTTATTCATTGCAACTGCTGAAGCTAAAACCCCTGAGTGGGTATAAGGTATNCCCAAAAGTTCTAGAAAGCCCTGAACACAACCGTCTTCCCCCCAACGACCATGTAGGGCATTAAAAATTATATCAGGTTTAACTTTTTGTATTTTTCTTGGTAAGTCGCTACATGCATCTATAGTNGTNGTTTTATAGCCTTCGAATAATAAAGCATCTTTGACGGCATTTCCTGTCATCAGAGAAACATCTCTTTCAGCTGATTGTCCTCCCATCAAGACTGCTATGTGGGGTAGGTTATCAGCCATTGCTATCCAGCCCCGCTAAAAGATTCGATTCGATTGCCAATTCGTTTTATTTCCCACTCAAGTTTAATTCCAGAATTACTCTCAACTCGAGCGCGAACTTCTTCCCCTAAGTCCTCAATATCTGAAGCAGTTGCATTATTTTTATTTATTATAAAATTACAGTGTTTTTTTGAAATTTCAGCTTCACCAACTTGCAAACCCCTACACCCAGCATCTTCAATAAGTTTCCAAGCCTTTTGACCATTCGGATTTTTAAAAGTACTACCACCAGTAAGGGCACGAATAGGTTGCGACCTTATGCGGTATTCTGAAATTTGAGACATATTTTTCGCTATAACTTTAGGGTCACCTTTATGTGCGCATAGCGTTGCCTCTATAAATATCCAGTCTTTTGGAACTGAGCATTTTCTGTATTCAAAGCCTAAATCTTTATTTAATAGAAATTTTTTCGAACCATCAGATGTTAATACTATTGCTGATACCACTATATCAGACATTTCTCTGCCAAATGCACCTGCATTCATACGTAAAGCNCCTCCGATAGTGCCTGGAACCCCGGATAGAAACTCTAAGCCCTCTAAACCGCTATCTGCTGCTATCTTTGCTACATTACTATCCAGAGTTGCTGCGCCNACATTAATTATTATTTCCCCATGATTTTNCTCAATNGATATATGAGAAAAACCTCTACGCAATTTTATAGTTACTCCTGGAATTCCCCCGTCGCGAACCAAAACATTTGAGCCTACGCCTAGTATTGTATGTTCTAGGCTCTTTGGTTTTGAATTTAAGAAATTTGATAGGTCAGTGNAATCTTTTGGTTTAAACAAAAACTCAGCACACCCTCCTGTACGGAACCAAGTACTATTGGAAATTTCAGCACGTCTTGTTACTCGCCCTCTAAGTGGGGGGGCATATTTAAGGAAGTTATCTATTTCTGAACTACTCATTCTGNATGCCCGACTAAAGCTTGTTCTGTATTAATGTCATCGCTATTTCGCAATTTAGCTAGAGCATTCGGTAGGGCATTTGCCCATTGTGTTATGCTCCCAGCTCCCAGACAAACCACTATGTCGCCAGGTTTTAAAAATGGATTAATAAGCTCTGCAAGTTTAGTAGGTTGGTCCAATCCAATGACATTTTTATGACCTCTTGCTCTAAGACCCTCAATCAAAGAATCTCTATTTACCCCTAGNTCAGGTGNTTCTCCAGCAGCATAAACATCGCTTACTACAACTATGTCTGCATCATTAAAACAAGCACAGAAATCCTCAAATAAGTTTTTTAGTCTACTAAATCTATGTGGTTGAACAACGGCTACAATTTTTCCTTTATATGCTCCTCTCGCAGACTCAAGTACGGCACTGATTTCGACAGGGTGATGTCCATAATCATCAATGACCACTATCCCATCAATTGTTCCAGTGCGAGTAAACCTGCGTTTTACTCCTGAAAATTCATTCAAAGCGCTACAAATTATTTTGTGGTCAATGCCCATCTCATGAGCGATTGAGATTGCAGCAAGGGCATTAAGAACATTATGTGTCCCAAGCATTGGCAGTCTTACTTTTTTAAGAGTATTTGAAGTCTTTTTATTACGATCTGTTATTGAGACATTAAAAACTGAGCCAAACGCATCACTTGAGATATTAGAGGCACGAATATCAGCTTGTGGGCTAAGCCCATAAGTTACTATACGCCTATCCCATACTTTTCCTATTAGAGCCTGAACCTCAGGATGGTCAATGCATAACGTTGCAAAACCATANAATGGAATACTTTCTACAAAATTACGATATGCTTTTCTAACTGAATCAAAGTCACCGTAAAATTCCATATGTTCCGGGTCAATATTTGTAATTACTGCAACAGTTGCGGGTAATTTAACAAAACTACCATCTGATTCATCAGACTCGACAACCATCCATTCACCATCACCTAGTCTTGCATTGGTTCCATATGCATTTATTATTCCCCCATTTATTACAGTTGGGTCGAGCCCTACAGCATCTAGAACTGACGCAATAATTGAAGTGGTTGTAGTCTTTCCATGTGTTCCTGCGACCGCAATAGACCATTTTAATCGCATGAGTTCTGCNAGCATTTCAGCTCGTTGGACAATAGGTATAAAACGTTCCCTTGCCGCAGCAACCTCTGGATTGTTTTTTGATATTGCGGAGGATACTACAATTACCTCCGCNTTATTAATATTACTNTCAGTATGACCAATTCTTATTTCAATTCCCATAGCTTGTAACCTATTAACACTAGTGCTAGCTACTAGGTCAGAGCCTTGGACTTTATAACCAAGATTATGCATAACCTCAGCAATACCGCTCATTCCAATCCCACCTATCCCAATAAAGTGAAGGCAGCCAATGCTGAGTGGAAGCGATTTCATTTGTTATCCCTTTTGAAGTGAGCTTTAATAAGGTCATTATCTTGGTTCTTTGAAACAATTGACTCTGCAATATCAGCAAGAGAATTTGATGCATTTGGTCTCCCAGAATTTCTGGATGCTTGGGCCATAATTTCTAATTTTTGTTTATTTAGTAACAACTCTGTTATCTTGGTAGCTAACTTGTTTACGTTGCAATTTTCTTCCTTCACTATTTCAGCGCCCCCTTCCAAAGAGAATTGAAGAGCGTTTTCATACTGATGGTTGTTAGTGGCGTGGGGATATGGAATTAGTAATGCTGGTCGTCCAATGACGGCAATTTCAGAAAGTGTAGATGCACCGGCACGGGCTATTACAAGATGAGCTTCCGCCATAAGGGCTCCAATATTAAGAAAAAATGATTCAACTTTTGCATCGATAGGGTATTTAGAAACTTGCAAACGTATCTTAGATAAGTTTTCAGGTCTGCATTGTTGCGTAAGTTGAATTCTTGAAATCAAAGCCTCAGGCATTTTTGAGAATACTTCTGGAATAGTGTTGTCTAAAAAGTTTGCGCCTTGGCTGCCTCCTATTACTAAAATTTTAATTATTTCACTATTTGAAGGAGCTTTATATCTTGATTCTCTGAATTCATTCATTTCTAACCGGACTGGATTTCCTGTGTGGATTACCTTATCAACATCTTTACTTAGCCCCTGAGTTTCTAAATATGAAGTTGCCACTAGATCACTAAAAGGAGCTAATAATTTATTAGCTCTTCCAATCACAGCATTTTGCTCATGAATAATTGCTTTAACTCGATTAAGTCTTGCAGCAAGAACAGTTGGGAATGATGGGTATCCACCAAAACCAATAACTAATTTTGGAGCCAGCATTTTTATAATTCTATATGCACGAAAGATTCGTGAGAGTGTCAGACCACTCTCCATAAGGTTAGAAAGAAAACTTAGGCTCCAAGAATACCTAGAATATACAAAGTGAGTATCAAGTGATCCAAGGACACCGTTATATGCGTGTGTTCTTGTGTCAGTTAATAATGCAAGTCTATGCCCNCGTTCTGTTAGTTTTCTAGCTAATGCTTCTGCGGGGAAAATATGACCACCAGTTCCACCCGCTGCAAGTATAATTAGACTTTGATTTCTAGGTTGTAAGCTCATGGCATTTGCTCACGTTTTAGATGGTTTGTGCGTGTTAATGCTAGAACCATGCCCATNCCGATTGCAGTNGCAATCAAAGAAGANCCACCATAACTTACAAATGGGAGTGTCATTCCCTTTGCGGGCAGGAGTCTAACAGCTACTCCCATGTTGATTAGCGCTTGAAGACCAAATTGAGTAAGAAGACCTGCAACAGCAAGTAATATAAATAGATTTGCATCTCTAAGAACTCTTGAGAACCCTCNTAAAACTATAAATGCAAATAAGGCTACAACTAATAAACAAGCAAGAGCTCCAAATTCTTCTCCAGCCACTGCAAAAATAAAATCTGTATGACTGTCAGGTAGGTCTTCTTTAACAAGCCCTTCTCCCGGACCAAGCCCAAATAATCCACCATTTTCAAATGCACGAAGAGAGGTGTTGACCTGATATTGATCCCCGGCAGCGGGATTTGTAAATCTGTCAATACGGTCAGCTACGTGTGGAAGTGCAGTGTATGCTGCAACTATTAGTCCAAGACCACCAATTAATCCAACTGCTACCCAAAACATTGGAAGACCTGCAAGAAAAAATTGAATAAACCAGACTGCTGTTACTGTTATTGTCATTCCAAAATCTGGTTGTAAAATTAGCAGACCTGCTACAGAAATGAANAAAATAGAGGCNACAGTTTTNCCNGGAAATTTGGGNTCACTCTTCTGAGCTGAAAACATCCAAGCTACTACTACTGCAAAGCATGGCTTTAGAAATTCAGAAGGCTGTATGGTAAAGCCGCCAAAGCTAAGCCAGCGACTGGCCCCTTTTGCCTCTAGACCAGCGAATAGTGTTATGACCATCAAGATTAGTGTTAAAGTAAGTCCTACTACTGCAAGCCTCCGAACTCCCAAGGGGGTTAGCATTGAGACTATTAACATACCGATAATAGCAGGAGCTAAAAAAACAAATTGATTGCGAACGAAATGAAATGGATCTAGTCCAATTCTCTCGGCAGCACCTGGTGATGCCGCCATTGTAAGTACTGCCCCGGTTGCAACTAAAAGCAGTAGAGCTACTAGTGTCCATCGGTCAATGGTCCACCACCATCGACCTATAACACTAAGATCTGCACGACTAAAGCTGCTCAAGTTTCTATCCTCCTTGCAGCCTCTGTTGCTAATTTAATATGATTTTTTACACAATAGTTAAAATGCTCTCCTCGGGCTTCAAAATTATCAAATTGGTCAAAAGATGAACAAGCTGGAGAAAGAAGTATAACTGCTCCTTTAATTTTTTCTTTTGCGGCATGTTCTGTTGCTGCTATGAAGGCATCCTTTAAGTAGGTAAACTTTGTAACTGATATTTTGGCTTTAATTTTATTACAAAGTTGGTCGGCCGATTCTCCGTAGACAAAAGCTGATCTAACATTATTTAAATGAGTATTTAGGAGATTAGAGCTTCCTTGCTTTGATCTTCCGCCAGCTATCCAATAGATATTATTAAAGGTTGATAGTGCTTTTATGGCAGCATCAAAGTTAGTAGACTTACTGTCGTTTACAAAAGTTACTTCATCAATTGTTGCAAGCACCTCCATGCGATGAGGAAGTCCCTTAAAAGTTAATAATGCTTTTTGAATTAAATACTTTGGAATTTTCATTGCACGTGCTGTTGCCCATGCAGCTCCTGCGTTCTGCCAGTTGTGAAAGCCTTTTAAAGCAGGATTAATATTTAAATCACAAATAGCCTTTCCATTTTCATAAAGTATACCATTTATTATAGAGATNCCATTTTCGATTATTTTTAAGGTTGTAACTGGGGTTACTTTAATCCCTTTATTTTTTGATATTTCATTAAATGCTGAATTGCAGTATTCGTCATCAATACAAATTACTGCTGTAGATACACGTTCATGTTTGAAGATACTTTTCTTAAGATTGAGATATATTTCAAACGAGCCATGTCTTTCAATGTGGTCTTCAGAGACATTTAAAAGAACTGCTATATCAAAACCTAAATTTTGACTTATAGCTAATTGATAAGATGAAATCTCCAGAGCATAGGTTGCGTAATTAGGAAGAGGTGGAAGAGCAAGGGCTGGTTTTCCAAGATTTCCCCCTGCAGCAGAAACTATATTGCTAAAACTAAGAATATGAGAAATGAGTTCAGTTGTTGTTGATTTTCCATTTGTACCAGTTACACCTATGTATTTTGCATNGGGTAAACTTTCCCAGAGAATCTCAATATCACTTTTAATCTTACATCCAGCNGTTCTTGCAGATTNAGTCATTGGGTGATCTNCNGGCACNCCAGGAGATGGAATAAGAAGCTCGATTTCTTCCCACTTGATTTGATTGTGATTTTGAACCTCAATACCATGANCTAGATCTATTAATTTTAAGGGATTGTCATCCCATACNAGAAGAGGACTTGCTCCTGCTTGACTAAATGCACTAAGAGCAGCTTGACCAGTTTTTCCTAAGCCAAGGATAGCTATCCCTTTATTTGAATATTTTTCTAATGGTATCATTTNCTCACCTAAGCTTTAATGTAGCTAGCCCGATGAGAGCTAAAATTACTGAGATAATCCAAAACCTTATAACTATCGTTGGTTCTGCTATACCTTTCCTTTCAAAGTGATGATGTAGTGGGGCCATCTGAAATACACGGCGNCCAAATAATTTGTAACTTCCTACTTGTACTATTACAGAGATGGTTTCTAGAACAAATAGTCCACCAACAATGCCAAGAACNAGCTCATGTTTAGTCATTACCGCAATTGCACCAAGAGCTGCACCGGCTGAGAGGGAACCAGTATCNCCCATAAAAACCATTGCAGGAGGAGCGTTAAACCATAGAAAACCTAANCCTGCCCCAACTAGTGCTCCACAAAATACAGCAAGTTCACCTGTGCCTGGAACGTAGTGAAGTTGCAGGTAGTCACTAAAAACTGCATTGCCAACAAAATATGAAATTACTCCAAAGCACGCAGCGGCAATCATTATTGGTACTATTGC
>PAWF01000021.1 GCA_002714015.1 Gammaproteobacteria bacterium
GAGACAATAGACTGAATCTTAATTTTTCTTCTGAGCCACCTGTTAAACCAATCCAACCTGGTAGACATGTATTTAATACCTTCTCTTTAGAAAAATTAGCTAGTTTTATAGATTGGACTCCATTTTTTAAGACTTGGGATTTGAAAGGAAAGTACCCCNCNATACTTAATGATAAAAAAGTAGGAATGGCAGCGACTCAACTNCATAATGATGCTCAAGAAATGCTCGATAAAATTACTTTTGAAAATTGGTTTGAACCNAAAGCAGTTGTCGATATTTGGCCTGCTAACCGGATTNATNATGACGATATCATAATTTATGCTAATGAATTTCGTGATAAACCAATTGCAACATTTCANATGCTTAGACAACAGATGTTAAGAGATAACCAAAAATATAATTTATCTCTAGCAGATTTTATCGCCCCTACTGATGCTGGAATTGCCGATTGGCTAGGAGGATTTGTTGTAACCATGGGTGATGGTCCAGATACAAAAGCAAAANTATTTGAAAAGAAGCATGACGATTATTCTGCAATTATGGTTAAGGCTCTTGGTGACCGACTTGCAGAGGCATTTGCAGAACAAATGCACCTAAAAGTTCGCAAGGAAATATGGGGTTATCAAAAGATGGAAAACCTTAATAATGAAGCACTTATAGCTGAGCAATATTCAGGGATTAGACCTGCACCAGGCTACCCAGCTTGTCCTGACCACACTGAAAAAAATATCTTATTTCAATTACTTGACGCAACCAATCTAACAGGTGTTAAGCTAACAGAAAATTTTGCTATGCTTCCTGCATCGACAGTTTCAGGTCTATATTTTGCACATCCTAAAAGTAGATATTTTGGAGTAGGTAAAATTGGTTTTGATCAGGTAAAAGATTATGCAAAACGTAAACAGAAACCAGCTTCTGAAATTGAGAGGTGGCTCTCCCCAAATTTAGGATATGATATAAATAACTAAAAANTCNTNAATTTTGTGTTTNCTTNTTTGGTTTATGTTTAANTTTTTAANTAGAAAAAAATAATTTTATACACGCAAAACTCATTAAATATAAAANACTTCACTATAATGTTTCAACTTCATATTCTATAGAATATCAAACTTGGAGATAATTATAAATGAGCTCATACCGTATTGCTGCCATTCCTGGNGATGGCATTGGAAAAGAAGTCTTGCCGGAAGGTATAGCGGCTGTTGAAAAGGCAGGAGCTAAATTCGGTGCAAGTTTTGAATGGGAAAGCTTTGATTGGTCATGTGAGTCATATACAAAAACTGGTCGTATGATGCCTNAAAATGGCATTGAGCAGCTAAGACNATTTGACAGTATTTTCCTTGGAGCTGTTGGTTTNCCTGGAGTNGCGGATCATATTTCCCTATGGGGNCTACTAATACCAATACGTAGAGCTTTTAATCAATATGTAAATGTTAGACCAATTAAACTATTACCAGGTGTTACTTCACCNCTAAGTGGTAGAACATCAAAAGATATAGATTTCGTTATTATAAGAGAAAATAATGAAGGTGAATATTCAGAGATGGGTGGTCGTATTTATGAGGGAACTGAACAAGAAATGGTTGTTCAAGAAAGTGTATTTACTCGTTTTGGTGTAGACAGAGTAATGCATTATGCCTTCAAAAAGGCTCAAGAACGTAATAAAATTTTAACTTCTGCAACTAAATCCAATGGAATNATTCATACGATGCCTTACTGGGACGAAAGATTTGATGATATCAAAAGTTTTTATCCTGATNTAGAAACAAATCANTTCCATATAGATATTCTTAGTGCTCATTTTGTTCAGCATCCTGAATGGTTTGACGTAGTAGTAGGTTCAAATTTATTTGGCGATATCCTATCAGACCTAGGAGCTGCAGTTGCTGGAGGTATGGGGCTGGCTCCTGCAGCTAATATTAATCCAGATCTAAATTATCCATCTATGTTTGAACCGGTCCATGGATCAGCGCCAGATATAGCAGGGAAAGCTATTGCTAACCCAATAGCACAAATATGGACAGGGGCAATGATGTTAGACCACTTTGGTCTAGTAGACGCAGCAAACGCAATTGAAGCTGCTATTATAGATGTACTTAGCAATGGAGATGTAAAGACTAAAGACCTTGGGGGGAATGCCAAAACTAGTGAAATGGGTCAGGCAATTCTTGATGCTATATGAAATAATAATATATCTAGAAAAAAAGGTTAATGTAGCTTTAAGTGATTAACTTATAGTTCAAAGTATATAGATAATCTGTGTAAATAAATTCTAAATCGAGATAAAAACTCATGAAAGAGTATAAAAAAAATAGTCATTGGCTAAATGAAGCTCTAAACAATAATGATNTNGAAACCCCATTATTAGTTGGNGATACAAANGCAGATATTTGTATCATTGGNGGCGGATTCACAGGNCTTTGGACTGCAATTCACCTNAAAGAGGATGATCCTTCCCTGGACATAGTTATTATAGAGAAAGATACATGTGGTGCAGGACCTAGCGGACGCAATGGTGGATTTGTTTTAAGTTGGTGGGGTAAATTTCTAACCTTAGAAAAACTGTGTGGTGGAGAAGAAGCAGTACGCCTAGCCAAAGCATCTGCAGACGCTGTANCNAAAATNGGGAAATTCTGCTCTGAAAATAACATTAANGCAGGCTTTAGGCAGGATGGATGGCTTTGGGCAGCNACCAATACTGCCCAAATNGATTCATGGGAGCCAACTCTTACTGCAGCTGAAAAATATCAAGAATATCCTTTTGAGCGATGGACACCTGAGCAAGTGATAAACAGAAGTGGCTCAGAACGACATATAGCAGGTGTATATGAAAACATCCCCGCCAGCGTTCAACCCGCAAAATTGGCTAGAGGCCTTCGCAGAGTAGCTTTAGAAAAAGGTGTTAGAATCTATGAGCAAACACCTTTGACTAGGTTAGTAAAAAACAAGCCTCCCAAAGTGCATACTCCAAAAGGTATTATCACAGCTCAAAAAGTTGTATTAGCAATAAATGCTTGGAGTATCGGTTTTAGAGAACTTAGAAAATCTCTTGTTGTTGTATCAAGCGATATAGTTGCCACAGCACCCATNCCAGATAAGTTGGCAGAGATAGGATATGACGATGGGCTAACTATATCTGATAGTAGAATGCTAGTACACTACTATAGAACAACATTGGATGGTCGACTTGCCTTTGGTAAAGGAGGAATGAACGGTCTAACACCCTATGGAGGGAACCTTGGAAAGATGCTCGACGGTCCATCAAGTCTTCGTGATAATGTATCTGATTGGCTTAAGTGGACTTACCCTAACCTAGGAAATGTAAAAATAGATACNAGTTGGACAGGACCAATTGACCGCTCTAAAAATGGTTTACCCTTTTTTGGAAATCTAGGGGGAAGAGAAGATATAATTTATGGNGCTGGGTATTCNGGTAATGGAGTTGGTCCAACATACATAGGTGGGCGCATAATTGCATCTCTAGCTCTCGGNAAACATGATGAATGGTCTAGGTGTGCGTTAGTTCGTGAACTTGGACGAGATTTTCCTCCTGAACCTATAAGATATTTTGGAGGTAAAATAGTCAGAAATGCAGTTGCAAAGAAGGATAAAGCAGAAGATGAAGGTCAAAACCCAGGACGTTTNACNAAATTTCTAGCTAGTTTTGCTCCAGCCGGTCTGTCTCCTTTCAAAGGACAAACTGCAGGTATAAAAAAATAATCCCATATTTACAAAAATANCCATAAATAGCGTTGCCTATGGGGCTCTACAATAGCAGTATAGTTTAAATAAAAGATAATTTTGTATTTAAAGGAGCTAAAAGATNAGGCATTTAGTCGGAATTGATGTAGGAGGAACATTTACTGACTTTGTTGCATTTGATCCCGAAAATCAAAATTTAGCAGTTTGGAAAACACTTTCTACCCCCAATGANCCTATTGAGGGAATACTTNGTGGGCTAGAAAATTACGACTCTAATGCNATTGAANCTGTAGAACATCTCCGCTTAGGTACGACAATTGCAACTAATGCAATTCTTGAGAGAAAAGGATCCGTTGTAGCTTATGTCACAACAAAAGGCTTCCGTGACGTTCCATTTATTCAAAGAGGGAAACGAAAAAGTCACTATGATCTTACTTGGATTAAATCTAAGCCTCTAGCAAAACGTAGGTATTGTTATGAGATAGGCGGGCGTATTACTGCACGAGGTGAAGAATATGAACCACNTGATGAAAAAGAAATTCGNAATCTTGCTAGAGATATANCAAAAAATAATAACATCAAAGCTATTGCTGTTTGCCTTTTATTTTCATATGTAAACCCCTCGCATGAACGTCGAGTTGCAGAGCTATTTGCTGAAGAATGTTCGAATAAACCTATATCTATTTCTTATTCAGTCTTACCTAAATGGAAAGAATATGAGCGAGCTTCAACTACAATCGCCGATGCATATATAAGACCATTAGTTAGCCATCATATTGGGCGCATAGAGGAACAGTTTGCTCAAAGGGGTCTTGGCAAACGTGTAGCAGTCATTAAATCTAACGGTGGTGAAATGAGCCTAGATGCAGCNACAAACGCACCAATACAGATGACTCTTTCAGGTCCAACAGGTGGCGTAGTNGGTGCCAAGCATATTTCTAGTTTGGTAGGAGTAGAACATTTAGTNACCCTAGATATGGGGGGTACATCTACAGATGTATCAACTGTTGTGAATGGCAGAGAAAGTTTTACAACAAGTTTTGAAATAGAATTTGGTGTTCCTATACAAATACCAATGATTGATATCCGAACAATGGGAGCTGGTGGTGGATCTCTGGCTTGGATGGATAAAGGGGGAATGCTCAGAGTCGGACCTCAAAGTGCAGGCGCACAACCAGGTCCTGCCTGCTACAACCAAGGTGGCGATCAAGCTACGGTAACTGATGCAAATGTAGTTTTAGGGCGTATAAGTCCTAACAATTTTTTAGGTGGCTCAATGCAATTAAATGCTGAAGCAGCAACCGAAACTGTTAAAAAAATTGCCACTGCTATAGATAAAGACATTAACGAAACAGCACTGGCCATTGTTCAAATTGCAAATAATAACATGATCGGGGCACTACGTTCTGTATTGACTGAGAGGGGTCTAGACCCTAGGGACTTTACTCTTTTGGGCTTTGGTGGCGCAGGTCCTGTTCACGTATCAGATCTCATGCATCATGCTGGAATACCTAGTGGAGTTATACCCAACCACCCAGGGCAATTCTCCGCCTTCGGTTTTACTATGACTGATGCCCGAATAGATCTTGAGCGCACAACCCAGATGACTTCAAAAGTATTTAATAGAGAACATGCAAACAGGGTATTAAAGGAGTTATCCAATGAAGCAGTTGCTTCATTAAATCAGCAAGGACATACTGGTGAAATTCACCTCTATCGTTCTCTTGAAATGCGCTATTTTGGTCAAAATCATGAACTTGAAGTCCCAATAATATTTGAGGAATTTAATGATATTACGATTGAGTCTTCCTGGGAGCTTTTTCATAGCACTCACCGCGATCGGTTTAATTTTGATATCCCTGGTGAGCTCATTGAATTAATAAGCGTAAAGCTAACTGCAGTAGCAGTCACTGAACGCCCAAATCTCCCCAAAATACTGAACTCTATGGATGAACCAAGACCTATTGGTTCTAGACCAGTAACTTTTGATGATGGAACTTATGAAACAAATATCTTTGACCGCAGCCAACTACAAGCAGGACACACTTTTGTAGGCCCAGCGGTCATAGAGGAACCAGCTTCTGTTACTGTTGTCCGTCCGAAACAAAACGTAAGGGTTGATGATTACGGACACCTATTACTTGGAAAAATTGCTTTAACTAAGTAATAATACTTTTTGCAAACTGACTATTAGAAGGAACTAAAAATCATGCGTTTTTCTGATAATGGCTACTATATTGAACGTTACGTTAAGTGCGATAACTGCGGAATGTTAATTTATGATGAAGGTCAAAAAGCCGAAATCTTAGGTATCGAGAAATTATTTTGCTCTGATTGGTGTACACAGTGGGCTACAGCAAGAGCAAATGGAATAGAAGAGCCTAAGATTCCATTACCAAGAGAGGGCATTCATGAAACAGCATAAATTAAAATTAATTAAGTCATTAAATAAAAGGATTAGGATATGGACCTAGTCACTATGAATATATTGGATTCAACGTTGGTTTCAATTTGTCGCGAAATGGGTATCACGTTGATGAAAACATCATATTCCACAATTTTTAATGAAGGATTAGACTTTACCTGCGCTATAGCTGACACCAATGGGGATATGATATCTGTGGCTGAATATTGTCCAGCCCAAATTGGCGGAATGCCACTACTGATTAAAACCTGTTCACAAGAAATACCGTTAGATAGTCTTTCTGAAGGTGACGTTATTATCCATAATGATCCATATCGCGGTGGACTACATGTACCGGAACATACTCTGTTCATGCCATTTTTTTATAATGGAGAACCACTTGGATACCTCGTTGCGATTGGTCATGTTGCAGAAGTAGGTGGTATGGTGCCAGGAGGGTTTGCTGGAGAAGCGACTGAAATATTTCATGAAGGATTTCGTGTACCTCCAGTAAAAATTAGGAAAGCTGGAGTAGATGTTCCAGAAGTTTGGAAATTGATGCTCGCAAATGTTAGAACACCCCGTTATAATTACGGTGATCTAATGGCCATGATAGGAGCCTTAGAAGTTGGGTCACGAAGGCTAAGTGAAGTATTAAATAAGTATGGAAAAAAAGATTTCCAAAAAACAAATGCAGATTTAGCATTATATTCTGAAAAAAGAATGCGTGCGGAAATTGAAGCTTTCCCCGACGGACGTTACACCTTTGAAGATGAAATTGAAAACGATGGGAATGGGTCTGATCCATTTTTCATTAGGGTTGAGGTGTATGTCCAAGGTGATGAAGTTGTAGCAGACTTTAGTGGTTCTGACCTACAAGCAAAAGGACCGATAAATGCCACACTGGGGGTGACTTGGAGTGCTACATATAATGCTTTATTCCACTTAACAGACCCTTCAATCCCAAAAAACTCGGGATGTTTTAAACCCATTCGGGTGTTGGCTGCACCAGGGACTGTAGCAAACGTAAATTACCCTGCTCCTGAGGTTGCAGGAAACACTGAAACGCATCCAAGACTAGCTGCATTAGTTGTAGGGGCTTTATCAGCAGGAGTGCCGGAAAGAGGCTTTGCAGCTGAGAGTGGAACTGCTGTAAATTTTGTTTTTGGAGGACACCACCCAGATTATGATGAGTATTTTGCATGTTATGATATAATGTCAGGTGGTTGGGGTGGGAGAGAAGGTTTTGATGGAAATGACTGTGTAATTTGTATGAATGGCAACTGCCGTTTTAATCCCACTGAAGTTTTTGAAACACGCTTTCCATGGATTGTAGAAGACTTTGCAATGACTACCGATTCTGGTGGAGCTGGACAGTATAGAGGTGGCTTAGGCTTCCAGAGAATTCTACGCGCAACAAGTACTGAAATTACAGCAAGTCAATGCACAGATCGTCATCGTGTAGGTACATGGGGACTTCTTGGAGGTAAGGAAGGTGGGAATGGTGCAACACTTGTCCAACCTTTTGGAAGNGATGACTGGAGACCTGTTACTGAGGTTTTTGGTAAAACTTCAAGTAGCAAATATTCGAATATAACTATTAAGCCAGGAGACAAAGTTAAACTAGTTGTACCGGGTGGAGGTGGTTATGGAAAACCTGAGAAAAGAGAACGAGAACGCATAGAGGAAGATATTAATGAAGGTTTTGTATCTGAAAAGGCTGCTGTTTCAGATTACAACTTCTAATTAAATATATTGATTGATAATGAGCTAGAATATTATTTTTAGCTTATAAGAAGTAAACCGCTATAGGAGTCGTATTTTATGGATATGGTAACAATGAACATCATCGAGTCCGCGATGGTAGCCATTTGTCGTGAAATGGGAGTGAATGTACAAAAAACAGCCTATTCCACAATATTCTCAGAAGCAGAAGACTTTACATGCGCACTTGCTAGTCCTGAGGGAGAAATGATAGCTGTAGCCGAGTATTGTCCTGCTCAAATAGGTGGGGTTCCTCTTCTTGTCCGCTCTATGGTGAAAGAAATATCATTATCAAATATAAAACCTGGAGATGTAATTGTTCATAATGACCCTTACCGGGGAGGGTTGCACACTCCAGAACATACTATGTTTAAACCTATATTCGTTGATAGTGAACTTATGGGGTTTGCTGTAACTATTGGTCATTTTGTTGAAGTTGGAGGTATGGTGCCTGGAGGATTTCCTGGTGAAGCAACAGAGATTTTTCATGAAGGAGTTAGAGTTCCTCCAGTAAAAATTATCAGTGGTGGTAAAGATGTTCCAGAAGTCTGGAAACTACTCCTTGCAAACGTTCGAACTCCGAGAGGTAATTATGGTGATTTACGAGCAATGATTAGCTCCGTTGATTTAGGGGAGAGCAGACTCGTTGACCTAATTCAAAAATATGGAAAACAAACTTTTCGAACTACTATAACTGATTTGATGGAATATTCTGAGAGTCGAATGCGTTCTGAAATTTCATCTATTCCAGACGGAAGATATGAGTTTGAAGATGGTCTTGAGGATGATGGCATTGAAGATAAGGAATACACTATAAAAGTTACCGTATTTGTCCAAGGTGATGAAGTAGTAATAGACTACACAGGGTCATCGCCACAAGCAAAAGGTCCAATTAACGCTACACTCGGCGTTGCATACTCTGCATCCTTTAATGCTATGTTGAATCTAACAGATGAGTCTATCCCAAAAAATTCTGGTTGTTTTAGACCTATTCGTGTCATTGCACCTGCTGGCACAATTATGAATGTAAACTACCCTGGATCTGAAGTTGGGGGNAATACAGANACCCACCCNCTGATAGTTGCTTGCATTTTTGGNGCACTNTCAAAAGCTGCNCCTGAAAGAGTTATGGCATCTGAAGGTACTACCCACGGNTGCTTCGTATTTGGAGGATGGGATGAAGATAACGATCAACCTTTTGGAGCCTTTGACTTTACATATGTTGGGTATGGGGGGCGTGATTTTGCAGATGGAAATGATGCAACAGATTCCATAAATGGTAATTGTGCCAATACACCCACAGAAGTTTTTGAAACCAGATTTCCTTGGATTGTAGAAGAGTATGCGCTTCGCCAAGACTCAGGAGGAGCTGGTCAACATAGAGGTGGTCTAAGTATTTCCAAAACTATGCTTTGTACTGGTGGAGATATGCTAATTAGTCAAATGACTAACAAACATAAAAAACAAGCCTGGGGTCTATTCAGTGGACAAGATGGAATATGTGGCGCTACNCTTTACCAAGAATCNGGACGAAATAACTGGCAAACAATATCTGAGGCATTTGGAAAAGTGAGCCCAAGTAAATATTCAAATGTTCCTGTAAAACCTGGAGACCGTGTTTCAGTAAAAGCACCAGGTGGAGGTGGTTTTGGTGACCCTTCACAACGTGACCCTAGGGCTGTTGTTGAAGATGTTTTAGAAGGTTTTGTATCTGCAGAGAAAGCAACAATTGATTATGGNTATGAAGACAAGTGGATAGATACTTATGGNGATACTAGTGGNATAGCTAACAAAAGAGAGGTTGCAGANTAANTTTTAATNACCNCATAATTTCNAACGTNNCTCAATTTAGCTGACTAAGCTTTATCATACATCAGCTTCAGATTTTTGAATTAATTAAANTCCCTATATTCACACTTATGTTTTGATTTTTATAAACCAGATTAACTCCTCTCTATAGATAGTAAATATAATGAAACCTTTATTGAGTGGTAAGCATGCATTTGTAACTGGAGGAGCCCACGGAATTGGTGGAGCAATTTCAAAGGCTTTATATAGTAACGGTGCTACTGTTACTATTACGGGTAGAGACCAAGATAAATTGGCAAAAGCCCAAGATTTAATGCCCCATTCAAATATCTATGAATTGGATGTTACAGACGAAAGTTCAGTTAATAATACATTTGATTCTTCAATTAAAAATAATGGATTTATCGATATTTTAGTAAACAATGCAGGTATAGCTGCAAGCGCGCCTTTTTTAAAAACAAAAACTAGTGAAGTTAGAAAATTAATGGAGGTAAACCTTATTGGGCAAATCAGTTGTTCTCAGAAAGCCCTTCCTGGAATGATTGAAAATAACTGGGGACGTATAATTAATATTTCAAGTTTAGCAGGAATAAAGGGTCAAGCGTATCTTACTTCATACTGTGCATCAAAACACGCTCTTGTTGGACTCACTAGGTCTTTAGCAACAGAACTTGCTAAATTTCCTATAACAGTTAATGCTTTATGCCCTGCTTATGTCGAGACTGACATGGTGAAACAGGCTATTAATTCTATTACCTCAAAAACAGGTCGCACCCCTGAAGAAGCTCGTGCTGAACTCGAAAAAATCAATCCTCAAGGACGAATTATTGAACCTGAGGAAATAGCTGCAACAGTTATGTGGCTTTGCATGCCTGGCTCTGAGTCCATTACTGGCCAAGCTATTGCAATTGCCGGTGGTGAATGGATGTAGACTATCAAGGAATAAAAATTGGATAAGGCATTAAAACTAAAACTTATATCACGAATTCATCTAGACCTTTTAGGTGGAATTTCAGGTGATATGTTTTTATCTNCTCTATTTGATGTTTGGCCAGAGTTAATAAATGAATTTACAAAAGATATAAGCAGCTCAGAATTTAGGGATAAGTTTATTATTTCAATANACTCTCACACCGACAACATACTATCTGGTTCAAAAATAACTATCAAATATACAAAAACTTTAAATCAACGTTCCACAACTTGGCAGGAAATCCATTCTCGAATAGATAAATCAAATTTNCCAAACTCAACTAAANCTATTGCAATAAAGATTTTTACTGAATTAGCNTTAGCAGAGTCGAAGGTTCATGGGGTAAAANCAGAAGATNTTACTTTTCATGAATTAGGTGCTTGGGATTCTATAGCAGATATACTTNCCTCNGCATGGCTAATTAATCGTTTATCACATGTNAAATGGTCAGCAAGTTCTCTGCCACTAGGCTCTGGTCGTATAGACACTCATCATGGAAAACTTCCAGTGCCAGTTCCAGCAGTCACAGAATTATTAAAAGGATTTGAAACTTTTGATGATGGAATATCTGGCGAGCGTATTACACCTACAGGTGCTGCGATTATTGCTTATCTAAAACCAGACCAATCAACTCATCATAACAATGAAATAATAGAGGGAACTGGGGTTGGATTTGGAAAAAGTATATTTCCAAATATAAGTAATATACTTCGTGTAGTCTTATTTTCAGACTCAAGTGTAAAAACTGATTTTATGACTGAAGAAATTACAGTGTTAAATTTTACTGTTGATGATCAGACACCAGAAGACCTATCGATAGCTCTTGAAACCATTAGAAATACTATAGGAGTCTTGGACATATACCAATCACAAGTTTATGGAAAAAAAGGTAGGGTCGCTTTTAATATAAATGTTTTAACTAGAGTTAAACAAAGAGAATCTATAATTAAAATATGTTTTCAAGAGACAACTACATTAGGTATTAGATGGCACATTACTAAACGTGCAGTACTATCAAGAGTAATAAAAACTGATTATAATACTGGAGTTAAGGTAAAACTAGCAACTCGTCCAAATGGAGAAACTACTGCAAAAGCTGAAATAGACGATATAAAAACTTTTGGAGATCATGAGGCTAGAATAAAAGCTAGAGGCAACGCTGAGAAAAATGTAAAGACTAACCAGAAGTAAGGCAAAAAAAGAAAATGGCGGGGAAAGATGTAAACCTTGATTTCGATCGATCTAAAAGAATTGGTATCAGTGAAGCTATTCTATGTGAAGGAAAGTCCATATCACAAATAGGTGAAGCTCTTGAGAATTCAATACATAGACCAATCCTACTTACACGACTTGAACAGAATATCTTAAAGTCTCTCCCCGACATATTTCAAAAAAAAATTGATTATGATTCAATTTCTCGAACCGGTTTCTTTGGTAAAGTCCCAGTTGTAAAATCTCCACCTCAAGTAGTTATTGTTACAGCAGGTACATCCGATACTCCAGCCAGTCGTGAAGCAGCACGTACACTTCAATTTCACGGTGAAGATCCATTAGAGGTCACTGATATCGGAGTTGCGGGGATTTGGCGTTTATTAGATAGAATTGATGATATTAGTTCATTTCGTATAGCTATTGTAGCAGCTGGTATGGATGCTGCGCTTGCAAGTGTCATAGGTGGTCTTATGAGCTCTATAATAATAGGACTCCCTACATCAACTGGTTATGGAGCTGCAGAAGGCGGGAGAACAGCTTTAAATGCTATGCTTACAAGCTGCTCACCCGGAATAGCTGTAGTTAACTTAGATAACGGTTATGGCGCAGCTTGCGTTGCATTACGAGCACTTAATCAAATAGTTAGTCAATCTAAATAATTGGCTCATACTCTGCCGCAGCGTCTAAAAGCCAAGACCATAGATACGATGTAAAACTTAAATCAACATAGATTTCCCATAAATCATTCATAGTAGTGTGTTCTTGAAGTCGATGGATCAAAACACTTGCTTGCCCTATAACACTTTGGGAGCATGAGTTAACAGGAAATGTATTTANATGNAGATCAAGTGGACAACCCTTTTCAAGAACAGAATGTGCACTNGGTCCAGAAAGACATATAAGNGATCGNGAATCACTTATATCTACCCATCCGATATGTTGGCATATCTCCTCTTCAAATGATACTTTGTCTTTTAAATAAGGTGATTGATTATGACAAATTACTAACCACTCATCGGGACCAAGCCAAAAAATTTTTGATTCAAGGGATTTAATCTCTTTTGTTGTATTTGGTAACCGAGGTAGCTTGATATTTAATTGTGACTCTACAGCACAAACTGATTTAATATCATCAAGTTTTACTCGCAGGTTAAATGCTTCATACAATCTATCTAANTTAACCTTTACTGCATTATCTCCAAATTTTATATACTTCTGATCAATTCCTGAGATGGGTCCTTGTACGAGCTCATTATTAGNCATTTAGACGATCTCCACTGATATCATAAAAGGTAGGTGCAACAACTTGTGCATTGATAGTTTTGGTGTTTGTTGCACCCAAAACTTTCACTTCAGTTCCAAGCTTAGACCGACCTTCAGAAATTAAGGCTAATGCAATTGGGCGCTTTAATGATGGGCTAAAGTAGCTTGAGGTAACATGACCAATGTTAGTGTTAGTATTATTTTCTGATAAATGTTCACTGAGAACCTGCGATCCTTCGGGGATATGAGTTTCAGGCATCAGCCCCACCAACTGCTTTCTATTTTTACGCTTGATGTTTTCAAGTAATAATGAGCGATAACCTAAAAAACTATTTCTATTTTTCATCATCCAGCNAAAGCCAATATCTTCTGGAGACACAGAACCATCTGTTTCGTGACCTATTGCAATATACCCTTTCTCGGCTCGAAGTGTATGTAGTGCTTCAGTACCAAATGGCGTAATATCATATGGCTTTCCTATATTCATCAAATTCTCCCAAAGAGATAGAGCATATCGGGATGGAATGTTTATTTCATATGAAAGTTCTCCAGTAAAACTNACCCTTAATATCCGNACATTGATTCCNAATATTAAAGCATTTTTAAAGGTGAGGTGCGGAAATGCATTATTACTTAGATCAATANCTTTAACTATTTGACTGATCACTTTACGAGCATTTGGTCCAGCAACTGTTATTGTCGACCACTGACTACTTACTGATGTCAAAAAAACTTTTAGCTCAGGCCATTCACATTGTANCCAATCATCTAGCCAATGGAATACTTTGCTTGCATTACCTGTGGTAGTATTCATCAACCATTCTTTTTNTCCTAACCGAGATGTCACACCATCATCCATTATCATACCGTCTTCACCACAAATTAAGCCGTATCTACATGAACCAANCTTTANATTGTCAAAACGGTTTACATAGATTCTATTTAAGAATTCTCCTGCATCAGGACCATAAATGTTAATTTTCCCCAAAGTTGACGCATCAAATATTCCTACAGATGTCCTCACAGAAAGACACTCACGATTAACACTATTATGAAATTTTTCATCAANTTTAGGGTAATACCAAGGACGTTTCCATTGACCAACATCTTCAAAAANCGCNCCNGCTTCNTGATGCCAGTTATGAAGTGCAGTNATNCGTATAGGTTCAGCAAGATNNCCTAATTCACGACCAGCNAGGGCACCAAATGTTGTGGGAATATAGGGGGGTCNAAAGGAAGTAGTACCTAATAANTCTGGAGATACTNTTAAGATTTTAGCTAGTAACGCTAATGCATTTACGTTACCAGTTTTACCCTGATCTGGTCCCATCCCTGAGGTAGTATATCGCTTAAAATGTTCTATAGACTCATATCCTTCCAGAGCAGCCAGCTCAATATCTGAGACTGTTACATCATTATGTAAATCAACGAATTGTTTTGTNCGTGAGTTTTTATTATCTACGCACCAGACNGGNGTNATATCACCTAGGTCATNACTTCCTTTAGTTACAACCTTATTTACTGAAGAGGCATTAANCCCCATTGACTTAANAATCTTAAGCCCTTNCATAAAAGCGCTAGAAAGAGCATCTGNTAAATTTAGCTCTCCAGCTGCAGCTCCAATAATTGATATATTCTTTGGTGGTCTNGTCCCTCTCAGTGCATTAAACTTTNANTTAAAAGATACATTACCCCCTGCTTGAGANAATAAGTTTAGATTTGGNTCATATCCTCCTGATATACAAAGAAGATCACAATTAAACTTATTACTATTAACCTCTCTCATTATTATTCCATCTTTATTCACTGAACCGTATGTTACGGAACTAATTTTTCTTCTACCAAATGCGCGTAAAGGAGCTTTTCCCATGAAAATAGGAAATGTAGAATCAGATAAAAACTTGTTCTTCAGGTCAGAATTTTGTCTAGCATCAAACAGAGCTACTATTTTAGCTCCACATGCCTGTAAATCTCTAGCAAGAGAATAAATTGAGTCATTGTTGCCAGCTAAAACTACTTTTTTTCCTGGGCAAACCCCATAGCAATTAATTAATTCTGAAACAGCACTAACTAACATCACACCTGGTAAATCATTATTTTGAAAAACTATAGGTCTCTCTAGTGCACCAGTAGCATATATTACTTTCTTAGCCCTGACCTTCCACAATCGCTCTCTTGGTATAAATAAATTTTTTTTCTCTATATCATCTTCTGCAACTTTTTCACTTAAAACTACATAATTATGGTCAGAGTGGATTACTGCTGTAGTATTTTTCAATACACGGCAGTCCTTCATTAAAGATAACTGCGTCTCAATATCTGAAACCCAGCTTTTAATTGACTTATTATCAATAGATACAAAGTCACTAAACCTGCTTCCCCCTAAACGTGATCTCTGATCTACAATGATAACTCTTGCGCCTGATCTAGCACAGACGAGCGCTGAAGCTAGCCCAGAAACTCCAGCACCAACTATCAAAACATCACAATGCATATGTTTTTTATCGTATCTGTCTGGGTCTTTATGTATAGGAACACGACCAAGACCTGCTGATTTGCGAATAAAAAATTCGTATATTGGCCAAAATGAAGCAGGCCACATAAAAGTTTTATAATAAAAACCAGCTGGCAATAAACTAGAAAAAATATTGTTTACTGAGAGTAAATCAAAAAACACACTTGGCCATACATTTACGCTAGAAGCTGACATTCCCTGATATATTTCTAATATGGTTGCACGCTCATTTGGTGTGCTTTTACCTTCTATCCCTACCTGAACAAGGGCATTAGGCTCATCAAACCCACTACCAAAAACTCCTCTAGGGCGATGGAACTTGAAGCTTCTAGCAAAAAGCCGGACCCCATTTGCAAGAAGAGCAGAGGCTAAAGTATCACCCTTAAAACCAATATAATTGCGACCATTAAAAGAAAACTCTATTGGGTGATCACGGTCTATAAGACCAAATCCACTAACTCTGAAAGGCTGGTTTGACAATACTATTCCTCCACAGAATTATCTGCTCTGAGTAGATCAGCCTCGGGGTAATCATTTGTAACAGGCCAACTCAAGCGTATTTCATGGGTAATGGTGTTTCGCTCTAGGTTAAACCATCTCCTGCAACCATGTGTATGATACCATCTTTCTCTGTGCCACCCTTTTATATTTTTCTTATTATATAAATAGTCTGCCCATTCTTCATCTGTTATTTCTAATGGAGCTTCTGGTCTAATAACTTCAGCCTCGCCACCAGCAGAAAACTCAATTTCAGACCTTAATCCACACCATGGGCAAGGAATATTTAACATAATAAAACCTTTTCTATTTGATTAGTGCGCAACTGCAGCTGCACCGTGCTCATCTATAAGGCACCCCTTTGAAAATCTATTAATAGAAAATGGAGCTGCTAGGCTGTGTGGTTCATCTGATGCAATAGTATGTGCAAACACATAACCAGAACCTGGAGTTGCTTTAAAACCTCCAGTACCCCATCCACAATTAATATATACATTGTCTACAGGTGACCTTCCAATAATTGGACTTGCATCAGGACAAATATCAACTATACCCCCCCACATTCTCATCACTTTCAAACGACTTAAAACAGGAAATAATTCAACACTCGCGCCCATCATCTGTTCAATTACAGACAAGCTGCCACGCTGAGAATATGAATTATATTGATCTGTTCCAGCACCTAGCACTAATTCTCCTCTATCAGATTGACTTAAATACACATGAACAGTTCCAGACATTAAAACAACATCAAAAAATGGTTTGAGGGGCTCAGAGACTAATGCCTGTAAAGGCTGGCTATCTATAGGAAGACGAAACCCTGCCTTTTCAGCTAAGACACTTGCATGTCCCGATACTACTAGTCCAAACTTTTTAGCGTTTATCGACCCACGAGTAGTNTCTATTGAATTAACAGANCCATTACTCATTGAAAAACTGAGAACTTCACAATTTTCGATTATATCTACACCNAGTTTATCAGCCGCCCTAGCAAAGCCCCATGCAACTGCATCATGACGAGCAACNCCNCCACGGCGTTGTATAGACCCACCCAAAATTGGATACCGACTTTTTTTAGATATATTAACTATNGGGACTAGAGACTTAATTTGATTNGGAGTTAATACTTCTGAGTCTATTCCATTAACACGTATTGCACTTACCCGCCTNGAAACTTCATGCATCTCAGTTTGAGAATGAGCAAGGTTAATCACGCCTCTCTGACTTAACATAATATTAAAATTTAGTTCTTGGCTTAACTTCTCATATAACTTTAGAGAAAGTTCATAGAGATGAGCACTTTCATCCCANAAATAATTTGAACGAATGATAGTTGTATTTCGTCCAGTATTACCTCCTCCGATCCACCCTTTTTCTAATACGGCAATATTTTTAATTCCATGGTGTTTTGCAAGGTAATAAGCTGTTGCTAGCCCATGCCCTCCGCCACCAATTATTACAATATCATACGTTGGCTTTGGAGCACGCTTTTGCCAGGCTTTTGACCATCCTTTATGACNACCTTGAGCCTTCTGGAATAGTTTGAGAGCTGAGTATCTTGTCATTTAAGTGTTAGAAAACTNTTCAATTTCCTCNAGGTAAGATACAACCTTTTTCACAGGTTCAACATCCCCAAACTTTGCATCAATATCAAAAAGGTTCCACTCGACGACCCCAGGCACACGATCACCTACTCCTTCTCTAACTACTATAGGTCTAAATCCTTCTGCGATTGCATCCTCAGTACTATGACGAACGCAACCTGCCATTGTGACACCTGTTATTATTAGTGTATCGACTCTATGTGCCCTCAAGTAGCCAGCTAAGTAGGTGCCATGAAATGCACTTGCACGCTTTTTACAAATGACTTGCTCTCCATCTAAAGGGGCGATTCTTTCATCAATTTTTGCAGCATCAGTGCCTTCTCTGACTGTCTCCACAGGAATTTTCATATGCCAAAGTCCTGTGTCAGAATTTGGACCTTTAGGGTCCTGGTAAGCAGTAGTAGTGTATATAATTGGAATATTCTTTGCTCGAGCCGCCTCAAGTAGCATTTGATTTGCTGGAATAATTTCTTCCATATTGTCACAAGTAAAAGGGTATCCAGGTTGGGTCCAAGCGTTTGCAAGGTCAATAATTAATAATGCGGGTCGAGTGCCAAATCCTATACGCCTTTGAAAGCCACGTGTTTGATAAATTTTTGAATCAGCATCAAAAATAACCTCCAATGCATTTTTTATTTCTTCACTACTTGCAGACATGTTTGCTTTCCCAAAAAGTTAAAAATTAATAGAATTAGTATCACTGAAGTAATTTTATTACCTTTAATATAATATAACTAAAGTATATGGAGCAAAAGTCATATTTATAAATAAATATAATCAACTATCATTGCTGTAAAAATATTTTAAATTTGTATAGGGGTAGAATTTGATTGATAGAGTATTTGATATTCTGATCAAAGACGGTGAATTAATAGATGGGTTAGGTACACCCCGCTATAAAAGTGACCTAGGAATAGAAAAGGATAAAATTGTAGCTATTGGCCAATTATCTCACGCCAAGGCAAGGAAAACTATTAATGCTAAAAACTTAATTGTATCACCCGGCTTTATCGATGTTCATACTCATGATGATAACTTAATATTTCATGATAGATCTATGAAGCCAAAAACTAGTCAAGGTGTAACTTCAGTTATAGTTGGCAACTGTGGTATTAGTCTCGCACCACTTATCTTAAATAAAGATAAAGTACCACCCCCCCCTCAAGACCTTTTAGGTGATAGAGAAAGTTATATATATCCAACTTTCGCAGATTACAGAACTAGTATTGAAAAACGCCCACCTGCTACAAATGTTGGTTTTTTAGCAGGTCATGGAACTTTGCGAATTTGTTCAATGACGGACACTAATAGACCAGCAAAATCATCCGAAATTGATAAAATGCAGTACCTCCTAGCCGAGAGTATGAATTCTGGCGGAATGGGTATTTCAACAGGTTTAATTTACGGTCCTAATAAATCGGCAAGTCTTGACGAGATTACTGCAGTTACAGAAGTGGCAGCAGACTATGATGGAATATATACCACCCACATGCGTGATGAAGGAGAGCATATTAATGAAGCAATGGAAGAAGCCTTTTTAATTGGTCAAAGAACCAGTATTCCAGTAATTATTTCACATCATAAATGTATGGGAAAATCTAATTTTGGACGAAGCACAGATACACTTGGAAGGATAAACCATGCAAAAATGATGCATACCGTTGGTCTTGATGCATACCCATATACAGCTGCCTCGACTGTTATTATACCAGAGATGGTTGCTATTTCTGAGCGAGTAATCATTACTTGGTCAGATACTCACCCTGATTTTTCTGGTCATGATTTAGATTATATAGCCAATAAGATGAAATGTAGGAAAGAAGAAGCAGCTGCAGCTCTGATTCCTGGGGGAGCAATATATTTTTTAATGAGTGAGTCTGATGTGCAAAATATTCTTAAGCACCCTGATACAATGATAGGTTCCGATGGATTACCAAATGATGTCCATCCGCATCCACGTCTTTGGGGAACCTTTCCTAGAGTAATTGGTCACTACGCAAGAGATATTGGTATTTTCTCTTTGGAAGAAGCTATAAGAAAAATGACTAGCCTAAGTGCATCTTATTTTAAAATTAAAAAACGAGGCGAGTTAACTCCAGGTTCATACGCTGATGTAGTATTATTTGACCCAACTACTATTAAAGATGCTTCAACCTATGAAAACCCTAAGGCTCCTGCAATAGGTATTCATAAAGTTATTGTAAATGGTCAAGTTGTTTTTGATGAAGGAAAGACTGGACACAAACGCCCAGGCATACCACTTCTAAAATAAGAAGAAATGTGAATTTTATAGAATATTATACAATAAATATTTTCTTTCCTAAGTATGAAAATTGAGGAACTTATAACTATGGACCAGCCTTCTATATTTACAATAGCTACAATCATTATTTCATTAGCGGCAGTCTTTGGCTATTGCAATTATAAGTTTCTTAAACTCCCTCATACAATTGGTCTTGTAATTATTGCGCTCTTTACATCTTTGGGGGTATTAGGAGTTGATGCAATTGCACCAGGGCTAGGAATAGAAACTTCTGTAAGAGCATTTATTATTGATATTGATTTTTACCAGCTACTGATGGAGGGGATGCTTAGCTTTTTACTTTTTGCCGGAGCACTGCATATAAACCTCGATGATCTAATATCAAAAAAGTGGGTTATAGGAAGCCTTGCGACCATCGGGGTGCTTACTTCAACATTTCTTGTTGGNTCTGCAATNTTAGGTTTATCTATCCTGCTTGGACTNGAAATACCATTTATTTGGTGTTTAGTATTTGGATCATTAATTGCTCCCACCGATCCTGTCGCAGTCCTTGGAATATTAAAAACTGTAAAAATTCCAAAATCAATCAAAACAAAAATTGCCGGGGAAAGCCTCTTTAATGATGGTGTNGGAATAGTTGTTTTTNTAATAATGGTTAGTTTNGCTATTAGCTTAACTGACTCTACNGGACAAAGTGCAACACCGACAAGTATCGATGTAATTAAGTTATTTGCTCAGGAAGCTTTAGGTGGAGCTGCTCTTGGATTCTTAACTGGGTGGGTTGCATATAGAATTCTCAAAACAGTTAATGAACACAACCTTGAAGTTCTAATAACTTTGGCATTGGTNATGGGAACCTATGGAATTGCNACTGCTTTACANCTNTCGGGACCTATAGCTGTAGTAATCGCAGGTCTACTAATTGGGAACCATGGAAAAACTTTTGCGATGGGTGAAACTACAAGGGATCATGTCACAAAATTTTGGTCACTATTAGATGAGATTATGAACTCTGTATTGTTTTTACTTATCGGTTTTGAAATTTTATCTCTTACCTGGTCAGGGCAAATTGTAACATTTGCTTTAATTGCAATACCTATCACACTAGCTGCAAGGTTTATTAGTGTTAGCCTTCCACTATCAATTTTAAAAATTAAGCAAGAGTTTACTAAGGGAACGATACCAATACTAGCATGGGGAGGGCTTCGTGGAGGAATTTCTGTTGCTTTGGCTCTCTCACTTCCNGAAGGACCTTCAAANCCAATAATTCTTGCCGCAACGTATGCAGTAGTAGTCTTTTCTATAGTGGTCCAAGGGCTAACAGTAAAACAAATAGTTCGNATTNCTATAGGAGNTAACNCTAATGATAATAAATAAANGNTAAATTTTTNATTAAATTTATTAATTNGCNAATCAAATTATAGGCTCAACAGGAATATATGCAGCTTTAATATCTTCTATTTCTATCACCCATAAGTCTGGATCTACTGTTATTTCACGTTTGATATATTCATCAACTTTANTTTCCAAAAATTTCCCCTTACCAAAAGTANTCAACCAAGCTAGGTTTCCTTCAAGGTCNCTGGTTTGACTTAATAAAACGCACTGTCCATCCATAAAATTAATTTTTAATAAAATAGCACCAGCATCTAAATCTCCNCGATGNAATATTNCAATAGGCATCATATTGATATCACATTGTCTGATCAGCGCCCTTACTCTAATCTCAGATTTNAGCTTTGGTTGCATTTATTAGTCCTNAAGATCAGTTTTTTCTAATAAACAACTAAAACTTATTAAAATACCAATTTAGAAGCTAAAGCATTTATATTAATTTTTTCTATAANNAGACATAAAGNGAATTCTCGTAAAGGGCATAACCATGGAAATTTATAGCAATTTNGATAGCGGGAACATTAATTGTAAAAGCTGCNNAAACCCAANTNATATAGAGCTAGAGATAATNCCGGATAAAGGCGGNCAATTCTACCAATGGTTTCATTATAGACTATCTGGTGCTGCTAACGTCAATGTAACTATGAAAATTACTAATGCAGGACAAGCTTCATATCCTCAGGGTTGGGAGGAATATGAGGCCGTGTCATCTTCAGACCAAGAAAATTGGTATAGAGTACCTACTAATTATTCCAACGGAATACTTACAATTAATCATAAACCACAATCAAATGTTCAATGGTATGCTTATTTTGCGCCATATTCTTTAGAGCGACACACTAATCTAATTGCGAAATGCCAACAAATAAAAGGCGTTGAAATAATAACAAATTATAAAAGTATAGAAAAACGACCTATAGATATTCTAAAAATAGGAACAGCACAAAAAAGCACACCCACTTTTTGGTTTATTGCACGTCAACACCCCGGTGAGTCAATGGCTTCGTGGTTTATGGAAGGACTGATTAAAAATTTGATCATAGAACCTGATAAATTAGCTCGTAGTCTTTTAGACTCTGCTGTATTTTATTTAGTTCCAAACATGAACCCCGACGGTAGCTTTCGAGGGCATCTAAGGACTAATGCTGTAGGTTGTAATTTAAATCGAGAGTGGGAAAACCCAAGTCTCGACAAAAGCCCTGAAGTTCATCAAGTAAGATCATTAATGTTAGAGACTGGATGTAACTTCTTTCTTGATGTACATGGTGATGAAGCAATTCCATACAATTTTATTGCTGGTCCGGATGGCATACCTTCTTTAACAAAAGAACAAATATCTTTAGTCAAGTTATTTGAAAAAGAGCTCTGTGGAAAATCTATTGATTTTCAAGATAAATACGGTTACCCAACCAACATACCAGGAAAAGCTAATTTACAGATTGCTGGAAATTGGGTTGCAGAGCATTTTGGATGCCCCGCAATGACTTTGGAACAGCCATTTAAAGATAACGCTAAAAACCCTGATCCATATTATGGATGGTCACCAGAAAAAGCGATGATGTTAGGTTCTAAAGTCTTAGAGGCATTAGAAAAAATTCTCTCTAAATTGTAGGGCAATAAATAACTAAATTATTCTAGCCTTTATCGAGATCTAAGTTTAATGAAATTGAATTAATACAATAGCGAATCCCTGTAGGCTCTGGACCATCTGGGAACACATGTCCAAGATGAGAGTTACATTTCCTACATTGGACCTCTATCCTACGCATTCCATGACTATAGTCTTCTATTTCTTTGACTGCATCAGCTTTGATTGGTTTATAAAAGCTTGGCCACCCTGAACCAGAGTCATATTTTGCATCTGAACTAAATAATTTAGCGTCACAGCAAACACATAAATAAATTCCTGGGCTTTTCTCTTCATTATATATACCAGAAAAGGCTGGTTCAGTACCACTTTGCCTGCAAATATAATATTGTTCTGGTGTGAGCTGTCTATCACTAAAATCTTTATTTTTTTTAAACTTCCCCGAATCATCTTCCATTTTATTATCCTCTACACTATTCAGAAAAGACTAACTGATGGTATTCTATGCTGATAAACTTAGCTGCCAAAAAAACATTATGAATTATAACAATACACTTTCTAATTAATTAATACAGTAACATAGGCATTAAAATAGACGGATGGAGGCCAGCATAATGATCACAAAAGGCATAAAGCGCCTATGTAGTGATGCAGAAGCAGAAATTGAAACTATCGAAGCATCCGAAGCAATAAGTCTTTTTAAGAATAATGAAATTCAACTTGTTGATATTAGAGATATACGTGAGTTATGGAGAGAGGGAGCTATTCCAGGAGCTTTCCACACACCACGGGGGATGTTAGAATTTTGGATTGACCCTGACAGCCCTTATCATAAAGAAAAGTTTGCAACAAAAGAAAAGTTTGTTTTTTTCTGTGCTGGGGGACTGCGCTCCGCTCTAGCAACAAAAACAGCTCAAGACATGGGGCTAAAGCCTGTTGCACATATAGCAGGTGGTTTCGAGGCTTGGAAAGAAGCTGGAGGCTTAACAGAGACAAAGGAGAAGAAATAAATTTACCCTAGTTTTATAACCTTTTGCTTAGCCATAGATTCAATCAAAGAATTTTTATATCCAAGCTCCTTAAGGATATCAGCACTATCTTCACCAAGTTCTGGCGCTCTAAGCTGCGGAAGACTTGGCTCATCTTCAAATTTTATTGGAACTCCAAGATGGCGATTACCTTCTTTATCTGAAATTATCATGTTACGTGCAGTGAGTTGGGATATACTCATTGCCTCCTTCATATCAAGGACTGGGGCAAAACAAATATCTTTGCCCTCNAACCATTTAATCCATTCCTTTTGAGACTTACTTAAAAAAGTTTTTGTGAGATAGTNTCTTAATGGTGCTTGTTGATTNCCTGGTGGAAGTTCACCATACTTTATCAGATCTTCTCTTCCCATCTCGACTAAGAAATTTTTTACAAATTTAATTTCACCACCACCAAGAGATATCCATTTTTTATCTGATGTTTGATAAGTTCCATAGAAAGCACTACCACCCTGTGTTCGTTCACTAAATGGATCAGGTGCTTTATCCTCTGCAAAAACTTTTCCTATAATATGNGGAGTCCATGANATTACGGCATCATACATACCCATATCGATATAATCACCTTTGCCAGTNCTATTTCGGCGTATAATTGCCATAAGAATTCCAGATAATGCCATTAGAGATGCAGCAAGGTCTGAAGGCGGCAAACAGGGAATATTTGGCTCTCCATTAATATTTTTACTCATACTTAATACTCCTGAAAGCGCATTAACACTTAAGTCNTGCGCTGGGGAGTCTTTATAGGGACCACTCTGCCCAAATGCTGAAATAGAACAATAGATAACCTGAGGTGAAACAGGCTTAATCGCTGAATAACCAATACCCAAACGATCTACCACACCTGGACGAAATGTCTCTATTATTACATCTGTTGTTTTAGATAGNTCTAGAAAAATTCTGCGACCTTCTTCNTTTTTTAAATTAATAGCAAGGGATCTTTTACCTCTATTTGTATTGCGAAAATAGACAGTCTGACCGCCTTCTTTTGGACCAATACTTCGGGTAGGATCACCACCTTGGGTATCTTCAACCTTTATAACATCAGCACCGTGGTCAGCCATCATCATAGCTAAGTGAGGTCCTGGTAAAAAACGAGATAAATCTAGTACACGTATTCCATTTAGTTTCATCCNGCTATACCATTTGNTTTATATTAATTTCACTTAAGGTTAACTATACTATANTAATAATGANGAATATTTATAGAATCTATAAACAAATNATATCTATATTTGTCTTGGTGTTGGTAAAAAACTTAAGAGAAAATAATGATTAAAAAGCCAATAACAAAACAAAACAGAGTCAATCTACGCTATCAGAAAATAATTGATACCCTTATATTGGATATTTCTAAGGGGCGCTATTGCGTAGGAGAAAAGCTTCCTACTGAAGCAGTTTTATGCTCAAGATTTAAGGTTAGCCGATATACGGTTAGAGAGGCCCTAAGACGCTTAGATGAATTAAGCTTGGTAACTCGCCGTCGAGGTTCTGGAACAATTGTTAAAATGAGAGAACCTNCAAAACAATATATACAAACATTATCCAACGTCGGGGAATTACTAAAATATCCACCTGATACTTCACTTAAGGTAATAAAAGTAGAAGAAGTAACCACTGATAATAAACTTGCAAGAAAAATTGGTTGCAAACCCCATATTAAATGGTCAAGGATTCAGTGTGTTCGTACAACCAAAGATGAAACACCAATTTGCCTTGTAGAAATTTATGTTAAGCCTAAATTTTCTGATGTTGTGCGATATATTGGACTAGATGATACACCAGTATATTCTCTTATAGAAAAGCATTTTAATCAGCCTGTTGGTAAGGTTGATATAGAATTATATGCAGACACAATAACATCAAATGGTGCAAATCAACTCAAAGTTAAGCCAGAAACACCAGCCTTAGTTGTAACNAGACGATATTCAAACCCACCAAGTNCATATTTTGAGATCTCAATAATTGAACANCCTGCAGGTAGGTTTACATATACTATGGAACTTGAGCAAAAATGGGGTACAGGAGGAAGATTTACATGAAAAATAAAATTGCCCGCCCACCTATACGTTCACTACTATTCACCCCTGGGAATCATCCACGAAAAGTTGAAAAAGTGTTCGATAGTGAAGCCGACTCTATAATACTAGATCTTGAAGATGCTGTCGCTAAAACTGAAAAAATAGTAACAAGGGATACTGTAGTCAAAGCCCTATTGAAACAATCAAAAAAAATTAATGCTCCAGCTGGTTATGTAAGAGTAAATGCACTTGATACTGAATATTGTCTAGGAGACTTAAAAACTGTAATTGGTCCATGGTTAACAGGAATTGTAGTTCCTAAAATTGAATCAGNATCAGAAATTCACACNATAGAATGGTGTGTTTCCCAAATTGAGCATGAAAAAGGTCTTCAATCNGGTTGCATTGATATATTNCCAATAATTGAAACTGCTAAAGGTCTNTCTTCAATAGATTTGATTNCACAAGCTGCCGCTAAAACTCGTATAAGTCGTATTACCTTTGGTGCTGCTGATCTTACCGCTGATATGCGTATGGAATGGTCATCAAGTGAGGCTGAACTAGACTATGTTCGTAGCAGTATAGCTTTAGCATCTGTATCAGCTGGTCTTAATCATCCTATTGACACAGTCCACATTCGCCTTGACGACCTAGACGGGTTTAGTCTCATTACAAATCGTTCCCGCGGTATGGGGTTTTTNGGAAAACTGTGCATACACCCCATTCAAGTATCACTAGCNAACCAATTATTCACNCCTACAGCTGATGAGGTAAAAAAAGCACGCCGCATTATATCGGCTTTTGAAAAGGCAGAAAAAAAGGGGTCTGCNGCAATTCAAGTAGATGGTAAGTTCGTTGATTACCCTGTAGTTGANGCTGCAAAGCGCACTCTAGAACTGGACAAATTAGTATCATAAACANTTTTCTTTAATATACCTAAAACAACTAAACCTTTTTAACTACTANGTCATTTCTCCNAATTCATGGGGATTNCCTTCAAGCCATGAGGAAAACACTTTTTTAATANTTAAAAAATCTNCTCCACTTCCTAACATTACAGAAAGCAANATACGAGCTTTAAGGCTNCTTAACCAACCACCGTTTAATACCCCTCTTTCTAGTAAGTCAATTTCTGAACCAGGAAACATATAAGTATTTCTCAGAGTTTCACCATCACCAGTACGGGAGACCATCACTACAGGAATTCTAGCAACTGCATTAGTTATTGGTTCAATCATTTGAGGAGTAACATGGCCACCACCGGTAGCTTCTAAAACTAGCCCGTCATACTTTTTAGATATGACAGATTCAATTAAACTACCATCATCAGCCATAGAGGTTTTAAGTAATGCAACTCTACCCATTGAATACTGGTCTGGTGTAAGTCCAAGAAATGATCGAGATGTTATATTTGAAAANATTCTTACAGAGTTTTCAGCGACCCAACCAATAGGACCCANTGGCTTTGATTGGAATGCAGCAGCATTTTGTGTATGACATTTCTGCACATATCTAGCAGAGTGGATCTCACTATTAAATACCAACATCACCCCACGTCCACTTGATACAGGATCGGAAGCTACCATAACTGCATCATATAAATTTGCGGGACCATCTGCACCTGGAAGAGTTGGATTGCGCATTGCACCAGTCAAAATAATCGGCGCATGACCTCTGTACAAAAGATCTATTAAAAAAGCACTTTCCTCCAAAGTATCTGTTCCATGAGTGACTACAATTCCATCAGCACCTAAATCTATATCCCTATTAATAGCAGAAACAAGTTGCCAAATATCATCAAAAGATATGTGTGGGCTTGGGAGTTGTCTAAAACTTTCTGCCTGTATTTCGACTTTATCAGAGAGGTCTGGCAGTGAATTGATTAATGCATCTGCATTTAAGCTTGGTGCAACTCCTTTACCACTTCCTGAACTTGCTATTGTACCGCCGAGAGAAAAAACTTTTATTTTTGGTCTCATAATCAACTCCGTACTATCTATGCTTCATCCAAAAGAAATTAATATAATTTTAAAGGACTACATTATTGTGAAAATTCGCTAAAGTGTAATTATTATGACAAAAATAAAATCATATCGTCCAAAAGATGCGGCAACACTAGTACTTTATCGGCAAAACANTNGNGATATTGAAGTGCTTATGGGCTGCNGACACAGNAAACATGCTTTNATGCCAAATCNATATGTTTTCCCNGGAGGAGCAGTTGATAATACCGATCGTTTTGTAAAACCTGCAAGTGAGCTAAAATCTCATGTTTGGTCAAATTTACAAAAAAATTGCTCTCGATCACGTGCAAAAGCTCTTGGTGCTGCCGCAATACGTGAGACATGGGAAGAAACTGGTCTAAGATTAGCTAAAAAAACAACACGACCAACTGGAAAAATCCAAGAATCCTGGATAGAGTTTCATAAGAATAATTATGCTCCATCCTTAGATGAATTAGATTTTGTTTGTAGAGCAATTACACCACCGGGACGTCCGCGACGTTTTAACGCAAGGTTTTTTATTGCTTCTGCAAATGCAGCACAAGGGAGTATTTCAGGAAATGGGGAACTTGGGGATATACAATGGATATCAACTATTAAGGCCCAAGAGTTACCTATTCCTGATATAACTAGCTATGTTTTAAAGGAGTTACCTAGATGGCTTGAGGTAAAGGATCCCCGGAAAAAAACACCACTTTTGAAACGTGTAGGAAAAAAATTTATTAGAACATTAGAATAAAAATATTAACCTTGATAAATCTCTAATTAATATTGTTCCTAAAAAAGGATATTTTGAACCCTATATATCTATACGCTTCGAGCTATTAGGATCTGTATGAATTCCACACTCAGATTTTTCTATACCAGACCAACGACCATCCCTATCACCCTCACCAATCTTAACAGGTCTTGTGCAAGGCAAACATCCGATTGATTTGTATTGCTCTTTAGTCAATGGATGCAATGGGAGCTTTCTTGCCTCATACTCATTCTTAATTCTAAATTGATCCCATTCTGCCAAAGGGTTAATTTTTATTCTTCCATTTGATGCCTCAATCTTTGGTAATTTAACCCTTTCTCCAGCTTGGTATTGTTTTCTGCCTGTTACCCAACTCTTAAAACCTGATAATGCTTTTTCAAGTGATAAAACTTTACGCAAGTAACAACAGAGATTTGGATTCTTTGACCATAGATGCCCATCAGGATCATGAGCACTTAGATCAATTGGTGATGGATTAATTGACCTTACATCAGTTAAACCTAGAATTGAGCTGATTTCATCACGATAACTTAGAGTCTCAGGAAAATGTTTACCAGTTTCAATAAAAATAACAGGTGTATTGCGATCAATTTCTGCAATTAAAGCCAGTAAAACTGCAGCCTCCGTTCCAAAAGAAGAAACTAGGGCAATATTTCCAGAAAATTTCTGGTTNATCATTACCTCTAATAATTCAGAAGCATCAAGCTGTCCAAACTCACACTGAAACTCAATTGCNTGTGCCTCAGCTGTTTCCATTTTTTGTCTACTANGACGACTTGAAACAAATGCGGAAGTCATAAGTCATTTACTTTCNAGTTAATTTTTTNANCTTCTTCCACATTATATTTTTCTAATGATCGTANATATGGAGCAGAGACTCTTTCATCAGCTGTAGGTTGATACCAAATGTTTAAAGCTGTCACAGCCGCCAGCCAATCAGTAACGGTTTCCTCCCTCTTAACTTCAAATGAATTAAACCCGCAACGATGCATAAATAAAAATTGGTCTCGAAGTACATTTCCTATAGCTCTAAGCTCACCTACGAAACCTAATTTTTCTCTTAAAATTCTTGCTATTGAGTATGACCGTCCATCTGTAAAAACTGGAAACTCCAGAGTAATGAGATCTAAATTACTAATACTATGATCAAGGCTTTCACAACCTTCATGCGATTTTAATCTTAGACCTAATAAGCCATTATGAGATAATAGACCCTTCTGATCATCTAACCAGCGCTTTAAAGAAACTATACTAGGATATTCATCAGATAACTTGTCATCGTCAGCTATCTGTATCCAAATATCCTCGGCTAAAGATCCATCTTTAATCAGTGGCATAGACAGCTTCCTTAAACGGTTTCGAGCCAACCCTGCGATAGGTATCAATGAAACTTTCTACATCTATACGTAAAGAGANGTATGTTTCAATNACTATCTCAATCGCTTTTACAATATTATCTTTGTCAATTGAAGGTCCNAGGATTTTAGCNATTTGAGCATCTTCATTTCCAGACCCCCCTAATAATATCTGATAGTATTCTTCGCCTTTTTTATCTACTCCCANAATACCAATATTACCTGCGTGATGATGCCCACATGCATTTATACAACCTGAAATTTTTAAATTTATTTGACCAACTTTCTCTTGCAACTCTGTATCAGAGAACTTTTCTGCTATTTCCTGAGCTATTGGAATTGACCTTGCNTTTGCTAAACTACAATAATCCAGACCTGGGCAAACAATCATGTCACTTATTCGACCAATATTTGGGGTTGCCAAACCTTTAGATTTAAGGTGGCTCCAAACAGTAAATAAATCATCAAGAGGAACATAGGGTAGTACTAAGTTTTGCTCATATGTAACTCTTACTTCATCCGCACTGTATTGTTTAGCTAGTTCTGCAATAAAATCCATTTGATCTGCAGTAGCATCACCAGGAATATCTCCAGGTTTTTTAAGAGAAACATTAACTATAGAATAGCCTGAATTCACGTGCTTAAGAACATTATTAGATACCCAACGCGCAAAGTACTCATCTGAATTCTTAGCACCGTCAAATAGGATTGAATCTTTTGGTAATTTTTTTAAATTATGATTCTTAAAATACTTTTTAATGCGCATTACTTCATTGGAAGGTAAGTCTATAAATCCATTCTTTAAACTTTCCCATTCTTTTTCTACCGATTGAGAAAAATTATGTTCTCCCATTTCATGAACAAGTATTTTAATTCTTGCCTTGTACTTATTATCTCTGCGACCCATTAAATTATAGACTCTTAGTATTGCCTCTAGATATGAGAGAAGATGGTCAGCTAGTAAAAATTCTCTAATAGTTTTTGCAATCATTGGAGTACGACCCTGACCACCTCCAACCATAACTTTGAAACCTGTGTTACCAGCTTTATCATGAAGTAGTTGTAATCCTATATCATGGAACTTAGTTGCTGCCCGGTCTATATCTGATCCAGTTACTGCAATTTTAAATTTACGTGGTAAAAAAGAAAACTCAGGATGAAAAGTTGACCATTGTCTAATTATTTCACTCCAAATTCTAGGATCATCAACCTCTCCGTCTATAACACCAGCGTATGGATCTGCTGTTACATTACGTATACAATTACCACTTGTCTGAATTGCATGCATATCTACGGATGCCAAGTCTTGAAGAATATTTGGAATATCAACTAACTTTGGCCAATTAAACTGAATATTNTGCCTTGTAGTGAAATGTCCATATCCACGATCATATTTTCTTGCGATATAAGCCAACTTTTTCATTTGNATAGAAGACAACACACCATANGGNATAGCTACCCTAATCATNTAGGCNTGTANTTGTAGGTAGACGCCATTCATTAATCTCAAAGGGCGGAATTCATCTTCACTTAANNCCCCCGAAACTCTGCGATCAACTTGATNCCTAAACTGCGCAACCCTCTGGGATACAAGTGCTCGATCAAATTCGTCATATCGATACATTTAAAGTATACCAATAATATTATTCATCTGGTNCCCCCCTCGGGGTACATGAAGGACCCACTGCCCTAATTACTTGTTTCATACTTTTTGCTTGAATACCTGAAGGTGAAGTTACAACGTCTACTAAACAAACTCCGATGACTGTCCCCTGATTCTCTGCATTTTCACCCACACCTAATGCCTCAACAGCTTCATCTTCTCCTATTGCNACACGCGCATGATCTATNTCATGGCTCCAATCATGATCNNCAGTTAAATATACTACAGAACCATCCTCTAACTTATTTGCTGAAATAATACTTTCCATCATAAATCCTTCCCCAACTAAACAGCGATTGGAAAATCAATTAGTTCAAAATTATTTGTNTNTTTATTTCCTAGTNTTGCNACTTNCCCAANAATAATTACNGAAGGGGGTGAAATATTATTACTTTTNATTATGTCAGGAAGTATNCCTAGTGTTCCACGAAAAANCCTCTCTGCTCGNGTAGTTCCNCTCTCAATAACTGCAATTGGATGATGAAACGATAGNCCTGCACCTAGCAGTTTTTTCGAAATTTTATCAGCTTTCTCAACACCCATATAAAAAACTATAGTTCCACCAANACTAGCAAGAGATTGCCAATTAATCTCTGACTTACCTTCTGCTNTATAAGCTGTAACAAAGGTAACAGAGCTTGAATAATTCCGGTGAGTCATCGGTATTTCNGCAGCTCCACCGCAACCTAATGCAGCAGTAATNCCAGGAACAATTGATACTGTTATTCCACGAGTGGAGAGATATTCGAGTTCTTCACCACCACGNCCAAAAATGAAAGGGTCCCCTCCCTTTAATCGNACAACTAAATTTCCCGCAGAGGCTTCATTAAACAAGAGCTCGTTAATTTCAAGTTGTTTCCATAAATCGCTCCCTTTTTCCTTACCAACACAAACTAATTTGGCATCTCTACGGGCAGTATCTAATATCTCTTGTGAGACTAATCGATCATATATAATTACATCTGCTCTGTTTAATAATTGTGTTGCTTTAATTGTCATTAATTCTGGATCACCAGGTCCAGCTCCCACAAGATATACAGTGCCTAATTTCTTTTTATATTGATTAAGANCNCTCTCCATTTCTATCTGCGCTAAATAANCTCCACCTTTTTCTANANAGGCNGATAGGTGACCATCCAACAAATTATCCCAGAACCTCTTCCTGTCTTCAAGTTGAGGTAATTTTTCTTTTATTCTGTCCCTAAAGGTGCCAATAAAAGCAGCAATCTCTCGAGTGTTTCGAGGTAATACAGTCTCAATTGCAGCACGTAATCGTCTTGCTAACACTGGGGCTTTACCACCAGTTGATATTCCAATAACTACGTCACCCCTCTCTACAATAGCCGGAAAAGTAAAATTAGAAATTGATGGTTGATCCACGCAATTTATAAGAACACCAAGAGATTTTGCATATTTAGATATTAATTTATTCTCTGTTCTGCTCTCAGTAGAAGCAACAATTAGAAATACGTCTTTAAGATCTTCTAAAGACCAGTTTCGTTTTACTACATTAAAATTTTCATTTTTAATATCTTTATAGGTTTCATGACCTGAATGAGATTTAAACAAAGAAACTTTACCACCTGCTTTTGATAGAAGCTTAGCCTTTGCAATGGCTGCAGGGTTCTGTCCAATGACTACAACACCTTTTTCTTTGATGTCTATAAATGCAGGAAAATATCTCATTACAATTATCTTTTCTTTGGCACATATAAATTACGCATATTAATATAAAATACACAAAAAAATTGCAATAATTTAATTTAAAACATATTTATTTTGTTAAATAGAAATAAAAGTGAGTTATTAATTAATCGANTAAATTATTAAATTATAAAATATAAAGAAAAAGTTTTTNNAGCTCTTCAATCACCAGAGTCGAGNGANACNACCTTAGCACTCATTTTTTTTANCCCCCCCCAACGCTCCACTTGAGGAGAATTTATTCCCATTTGATCAAGCATACGCCCAACAAATTGATCTATAATATCTTTAAGGCTTGAAGGGTGGGCATAGTAAGCTGGATTAGGCGGCATCATTACTACACCCATTCTAGTTAGTTTGAGCATATGTTCTAAATGAATTGTGCTTAATGGAGTCTCTCGTGGAACTAATACCAATTTACGTCTTTCTTTTAATGCTACATNTGCTGCCCTATGGATTAGATTATCTCCAAGACCGCTAGATATTGCAGCAAGAGAACGCATTGAGCATGGGACAATGAACATACCATCTACATGAAATGACCCTGAAGAAATTTTTGCTCCCATATCTCCAGAAGGATACATTGTATGAGCACAAGCTCTAATGTCATCAAGAGAAAGGTCCATCTCTTGAGCTAATGTCTGCAAACCCCATCGGCTTACAATTACATGTGTCTCTATACCCAATTGGTTTAAAACCTCTATAACCCTAAAACCGATAGAAGCCCCTGTTGCTCCGGTGATACCCACAATAATTCTTTTCATTCAGTTACACTCTATTGAAAATAAATTAAAAATACTTTTTATAAGAAACTTCGTTNAAATTATATGGATTTTATATGATTATAAATAATTTATCTAACTATATGACAACCTTTTTCATTGATAGAGTTTGATTCTTTTACAAGCCATTCACCTTCANTAAACCCCAACCGTTGCTCTANATTTTCATAGGTATGAACTAATNAACGCTTTGCAATACCCTCGTCATTGGTAATGAGCTCAAATATATAGTTGTTAACAACTGCTTGACGATTCTTATCAAGCGTAACTTCTCCTGTAGGAGTCATNAACTCTAGTTCTGATAATTCCTCCCTAAAANCCTGGTTGNTACCTGGAAGCTGACCTTCAATACTATCTATTGCTATTAAAACAGCTTTCAGATTCACATAATATGAGTAGCTAAATATGGAAGGTTCTTTACTTTCTGAATTATAAAAACTGCGATANGAATCCACAAACTGAGACNAACTCTTTAGATCATTTTTCAAAGGNATTGGTCCNGAGGTCAATATATCTAATTTATTTCGTGTTACTTTTGAAGCATAAGATAAAAACNTTGTATTAATTGAAGTAGGTCCACCAACAATTGGAAGGTCACCGCCTGATTCCCTATAAAGTTTTACAAAATCAACTGCATCATCTCCGTCTAATGCCAAAAATATTGCATCAACATCANTACTTTTAATTTTATTTACTATTTCTAGATAGCTTTCCCTAGATGGTAAAACCCANTGGTATGAGACTATATGCCCACCAGCAGAACAAAACTCCTTAGAAAAAGAAAAAACTTGCATGAATGGATACGAATATTTTTCTCCTAAAGTTATGATTTTTCTATATCCCTTATTTCTATATGCATAGCTTCCTAATCCACCAAGCCATTGAGTTATATCAGCTGAATATCNAAATAAATTATTTGCAGGATTATCCAAGGTCATATCAGGGGAAGCAGAACTACCATTAACAAAGGTTATATTAGGCATCTTTAGTGCAATATTTTTTAAAAGAACACCCTCATATCCAGTTAATGGTCCAACAATCACATGAACATCATCCCTCTTGGCTAACCTTCTAATAGCTTGGATTAAACCATCTGAGGTTCCATCTGTATTTTCTATCACTAACTCTATTGACCTATTAGCCAGCTTATTTTTTGTCTCTGCTAATGCTATTTCAGCGCCTCTAATGGCCTCTTGACCAAATGGCTGGTACGTCCCAGATGTAGCCACTAATATACCTATGGATATTGTACTAGCGCCTACCCCCCCTTGGGGAACAAACACCAAAAGTACCATAAATAAATATGACAGAAACCTTATAACGCACATAAAGTATATTTTACCCATTTAAATAAAAATTATACATTATTATTGAACTTTATTATGGAAAGCATAATTTTCCATTTTTAAGAAATTACACCGCCTTAAAATCATTGTATATCTTGTCACNAATAAATAGGTAAGATGAAAACTTTTATTATTATTTTCATGACAAAAGTTAATTTACTATTCCAACTAAATAAAAGAAAAAATACTCCTAATGAATATCAATTCTAAGCCATCACTCAAATATAATACCAATAACATGAGAAAGTTTTTGTGCGAATTTATTGGCACATTTACTCTAGTTATTTTTGCGGCTGGCGCTGTAATGGTAGATGGTTTAACTAATGGGAGCTTAGGACCAATTGGTAACGGTCTAATTTCAGGGATTATTGTTGCAGCTNTAATATACACATTCTCAGACATCTCAGGAGCGCATATCAATCCCGCATTATCAATCACAGCTTATTTTCTTGGATACTTAGACAAAAAATTACTTTCTGGTTATTTGATAGCACAAATGGCAGGGTCAGCCCTTGCTGGTTATTGTCTGCTCTGGGTTCTTGGTAATCATGAAAATATTGGCGCAAACCTTCCAAACCATGAAATCAATATTTCTATTGGAATCACTTTTATTATTGAATTCTTTTTAGCATTTATTTTAATGCTTGTGATTGCTGCTACGGGCTTTGATAGACGAGCTCATAAACCAATTTCTGGTTTCGTAATAGGAGGTGTGGTTGCTATAGAAGTTATGTTGATGGGTCCAATATCTGGCGCTGCAATGAATCCGGCTCGGGCGTTTGGTCCACACTTAGCTTCAGGTAGTTTTAACTATTACTGGATTTACCTTCTAGCACCAATTTCAGGAATGCTTTTAGGAGGCTTAGTATATCGAGTTACACATTCGTTTATCGGGAATAAAAGTAGGAATTAAGATTAAAATAATAAAATAAAACATATTTTAATCTAATAAAACTATAGTACTGATTCTTTAACTTTTACACCCCATTGATCATAATTTTGTAAATCTTTGATACTAGTATCAGGCGCCAAGTCACAAAAAAATGGATCAAAGTCAATGTGTCTTAAGGGTCTAACCTTAATTTCATAAGACTGAATGCTGCGCAAACCATCATCAACTAGCTTTGGTATTTCAGGGTTCATTTCTGCCAGCATACGTGCAGTCACTTCCTTACATAAACGAGCCACCTCTCGACCAGTAAGTCTATCTGACATTTTAGCAAGCTTCTCATACGATAGTGATCTATGATCAACAGCTAGACCCCGCCCCTCCAAATGAATACGAAATATATCTGCACGTGCAGCTTCGTCCGGTAATGTAATTAAAATTCTACGTTCAAACCTTGATAGAACTGCTGCATCAAGATCCCAAGGTCTATTTGTTGCTCCTATTGTCATTACTAAATTTCGTTGACCCTTGTTTGCAAACCCGTCTATCTCAGACAAAATTGCCGCTAACATCTGCTGGTGGTAAAGTTGACCCTCAAAACCTCGGCTTTTACAAAGGGCATCAAACTCATCAATAAATATTATTGATGGGCGCCCATCTTTTGTAAATTTTCTTGCTAACCTATAAAGCGTACTTATTAATTTGCCACTTTCGCCAACCCATTTACTTACTATTTGACTTGCCTTCACATTAAAAAAAGTTGCATTTAATTTATTTGCAATTGCGCATGCTAATAATGTCTTTCCAGTTCCGGGAGGTCCATAGAACATAATATTCTGCCAACCCTCTACATCTATACCTTCTGGGACTTTTGCCATGGCAAGACCATAATGAAATTTAAGTTCTTCTTTAAGTTCTAATAATCCCCCTATACTTTCCCATTCAATAGTTCGAGGGGTATCATCAATAAGAAGAAGAATCTGTTGTTCTTGTAGATCACTATCTTCATCTGAATAAACAATTTCATCCGCAGGCATTTCTGAAGGTTTTACTCGCCCCAAGTCTGCACGACCCGTTGTCTCCAAAGATCTCGAGCGTTGCTTATACTCTGTTGCTCGTAATGTCATAGCGCGTCGTTCATCCGCATCGCTAAGGAGTTCTATAGATTGCTCTGCAAACTGTGCCGCTTTTTTATAAGACCTAGCGGCATCCAGATTTTTGCCGGCTTGCATTCTAGTATTTGCTTCCGATAGCATACGTTCAACAGCTTTTTTTAATGCATCAGGNCCCTGCTTATTCATTCTTCTGCTNCTCCTAGGATAGCTATNTTTAGTAATTAAAATTTTACAAATACATTTATACNCAATCTCAATTTATCAAGCTTAATTACTTCCAATTTTTCATAAGAGTGTTTGATGGCAAATTTTCGTTAATGAGTTTTTTTGCTGATTCAACTCCTGCCACAGGAAGACCATTCGCATTTAATACCCCTATTTGCAANAACACAGAAGCCTGATCCCAATATATATGCTCGTTATATAACTTACCTCCTCGAAAGCATACAATTGCTACTAAAGGAATTTCTACAAATTTTCCTGTAGGGGCTATGCCAGGTAACATCCAATCTATTTCTGTATTATGAGTAAATGAGAACAATAACTCATCAACTACTCGATCTGAACCAACGGTACGTGATATTGGAATCAGCTTAGTATCCGAAGGATTAGAAAAAATAAAGTGTTCTGTATAAAACTTTCTTAGTTCTTGTGACCCTACTCCTCCTGTCATAGTAGGTATATGATTAACATATGGCTCCTCAACCATTGTATCCATGGTTTTATCCACATCACGCAGACCAAATTCATACTTACAATGTTCATCCCAAAGGTCAGAAAGGTTATAAAAAGGACCCATTACGCTGCGGAAAATCTCAATTGAACGAGAGTGAGCCATTAGAGATGCCGGTTTATTATAATCTTTACGCTGAGAGTTAGCAAAACCATGACTAGCTCCNGAATAGCTGTAGACAGAAATATTATCAGAATTTGAAAACGCATCCGTAATATCTTGAATATTTTTTTCTGATACATGCTCATCACAAGAACCAAAATGATAAACCATAGGACAATTAATATTTNTTACGTTGTTCAAATTATTCTCTATTCCAACTCCGTAATATGAAACACCACAATCAATATCTATTTTCTCAGCTGCCAAATGAACAAGTCTACCACCTAAGCAAAAACCAAGAGCTCCAACACGCCCGATACATTGTGGAATACTCTTAATAACTGAATAACACTTTGAAATGTCCTCAAGGGCCCTCAATTCATTGAAGTCAGCATAAAGCGATAAAGCATGGTTAAAGCTTTTAGTGTCATAGCCAAGGTCTACACGAGACTCTTTTCTCCAAAATAAGTCTGGTGCAAGAACAACGTAACCTTCTTCAGCATATAAATCTGCGATGGCTCGGATGCTTGCGTTCACCCCAAAAATTTCTTGAAACAATAAAATACCAGGACCACTTCCCTCACTTGGAGTGGCTAAGTATCCGCTAAATACAACACCGTCTTCAACAGTCAAATCAATCCATTTACCAGACATTATGCCTCCTTTCACAACAGTATTAGTGTTCTGCTATACTAAAGCAGAAAGTAAAGAAATTTGATTAAAAAATATTGCTTTAATTACTTTAATTGTTGCTTAGCCTAGATAGAGTTAAATTTCTTATATTAGCCGCTTGCTAACATCGTTACCTTCCTTATAGTGCAAGTAACAATATTATTTTCAAAACTCTATAAATATTATAGGAAACTTGTCTTGTAATTAAAAAGCAAACTAATCCAAAGACAAACAAATTTGGCTAACTCATTAAGAAACAATAACATATCTAAGGGAGGCAAAAAGTTATGACCAGAAAGAATGCAGTAGTCGTTGGCGGACTAGGTATTATAGGACGACACGTTATATCCGCACTTGAGGCTGATGGAGGATGGAACATCACTACATTGTCTAGACGAAAACCAGATTTTCGAACAACAGCAAAAGCTATACAGGTAGACCTTCTTAATCGTAAAGAAGCAGAATCTAAGTTATCTAACCTCACAAAAACCACTCACATATTTTATTCTGCCCTGGCTGGAGGTATTGCTGCAGAGAATGTAGAAGGGAATGTTAACCTAGTAAAACATTCAGTAGGACCCATATCTGCAATTGCTCCTAACCTTCAGAGGGTAGTATTAAGTCAGGGTGGAAAGTATTATGGATGTCATCTAGGGCACCACAAAACCCCCTCAATTGAAACTGACCTCCGCCACATGCCCCCTAATTTTTACTACGATCAACAGGATGCTCTCGCTCGAATGCAACGAGGAAAATCTTGGACATACGCTTTAGTAAGACCGGAGGTAGTAGTAGGCTATGCCCAAGGTATACCTCTCAACTTCTTTGCAATTTTAGCTATCTATGCAACTTTGTGCAGAGAACTTAAAGTTCCACTTCACTTTCCCGGTCCAGAAGAAGCATTTAATGCATTGAATAGGTATACTGATGCTGATTTACTTGGAAGGTCAATGCTTTGGATGGCAACAGAGCCTAAATGTGCAAATCAAGCTTTCAATATGACAAATGACTCTGGGTTTAGGTGGGCTAATATATGGAATGATATTGCTAACTACTTTGGATGCACTCCCGGCGTATGTATGCCTTTCCCAGTTTCTACATTTATGCAAGATAAGCGACCAGTCTGGAATCGCATTATGAAGAAATATAAACTTAAAGCAGATCTCTATGATAAAATTTCATGGGAATTCGCTGATTGGAACTTTAATAGAACCTGGGATACCCTCTTAGAAGACGTTAAACGTATACAATATGGGTTTCATGAAGTAATTGATAGCTGGGAATGTTATCAAGGCACATTCAATAAAATGAAGAAAAACAAAGCAATACCAAATTATAAATAAAGCAGAGCAGTCTTAATTGGTGCGATGATTAACATTCCTCATCGCATCAATTAATTCCATATAACAGTAAGCGCTAGGATTAATTTAAGTATTTGTGGGGTCNAATAAAATGAATGAAACCCGCAGATTAATCATAGGTGGCTCCTTAGCTTTATTTGCTGGTCTATGTTTTAGCTCTGGTGGTTTTTTTGTAAGATCATTGCCAATTGACCAGTGGGAAATTGTTTTTTTCCGCTGCTTATTCGCTGGATTAGGCATATTAATATATCTAATTTTTACTGAACGCAGGAATACCGTAAAGACAATATTGAAGGCTGGATGGCCTGGGCTACTAATTGGATTAGTTACAGCTTGGGCGATTATTGCTTATGTTCTTGCTATGCAAACAACTTTGGTTGCCAATGTCCTTGCCCTTATGGCGACAGCAACAATAATAGTCCCTATTCTTTCTGGACCATTATTAGGCGAAAGAGTACCATTGAGTACTTGGATAGCTGTTATTTTTGGTATTACTGGTATTCTATTAATGGTTTTTGAAGCAGCTGGCACTGGTCAGTTAGTTGGTAATATTTTAGCTTTTACAATAGCTCTCGCCATTGCTGCTCAAACTCTTATTGCTCGGCGCTTTAGATCCTCCTCAATGATACCCTCTGTTCTGATAGGTGCAACTCTTGCCGGCATTGTATCACTGCCACTTGCCCTTCCAATTGAAACCACTATAAAAGATGTTTTTATACTTGCTGCTTTTGGTATCACCACATTAGCAATTGCATTAATACTTTATTTCACAGCTGCACGTTTTTTACCTGCTCCTACATTAATACTTGTGGTGTTAATTGATGCAGTGTTAGCACCTATCTGGGTCTGGATAGGTTTTGGGGAGTTACCAAATTTATTTACGTTTATAGGTGCCGCTATAATTCTAGCTGGCGTTACATATAATAGTTCCTTTGCAATACTAAAACTTTCATTTAGATCAAAATAAAATTATTTTAATTTTATAAATAGGAACCAAATAGATTTTTTTACCTCACCAGAAAAATAATCGTGCTGCCTTATGGATGTGCGGTACTTTGATATCCTTTACATTAATGGCTATTTCTGGTCGCGAATTAGCCAGTGAATTTAATACATTTCAGATACTTTTTTGGCGTAGTGCCTCTGGAGTGATTATTGTGATGTCCTTGGTTTTATTAAACAAAGAAAGAAATTTAAAAACACAATTTGTTGGACGTCATTTTTTTCGTAATTTATGCCATTTCGCATCACAATATGGCTGGTTCTATGCTATCGGCTTTGTCCCCTTAGCAAAAGTTTTTGCTATTGAGTTTACAACTCCAGTTTGGCTTGCATTAATGGCTGCAATTTTTCTCAATGAACGAATTACCCTTAAGCGATGGATGGCCATTGGTCTTGGTTTTGCTGGCGTTTTAATAGTAACTCGCCCGGGTTTTAGTGAAGCCAGCTATGGAGAAATTTCTGTTCTAGGTGCCGCTATAGGATATGCAGCTGTTTACGCAATAACTAAATCAGTTGCNGATAAGGATAGTCCATTAACAATTTTGTTCTATATGGTTGTAATACAAACCCCTATCTCTTTCGTTTTTGCTATAGAATACTGGTCCTGGCCTGACAGTGGAACTAGCTGGTTTTGGGTCANAATGGTCGGAGCTTCAGCATTATCAGGACATTATTGTATGACACGTGCCTTTCAGCTAGCTGATGCCTCAGCTGTAGTTCCTATTGATTTCTTAAGACTACCTATCATTGCAATAGTAGGGTATCTAGCATACTCAGAAATAATTGAGATTTGGGTGGCTGTTGGTGCAATCCTGATTATAATCGCTAATTACATAAATATTCGAGAATCCTCATAAAAAATATTTTAACCAAGGCTTCTAGATGGGTGGAGTAATAGTATGCCTCAGTCAGAATTAACTGGAAGAATTATTCCAGTTACACCTTTGCAACAGAATTGCTCACTTTTATGGTGCACTACTTCAAAAGATGCTGCAGTAGTAGATCCTGGAGGCGAAGTTGAAAAAATACTTGCGGCTGTTAATGAAAATAATCTCACTCTAACCAAAATACTTCTTACACATGCTCACGTTGACCATGCAGGAGGTGCTGGCTCTCTATCAAAAGAAATGAATTTACCTATTTATGGCCCCCACCGCGAAGATCAATTCTGGATTGACCAAATTGAGGAAGCAGGCCAACAATATGGCATCCCAGAAGCGCAAGAATTTAGTCCTAGTAAGTGGCTAAATGACGGAGATTGTGTATCTGTAGGTAATGCATCTTTAGATGTATACCATTGCCCTGGACATACCCCAGGTCATGTTATATTTCACCACCCTGAATCTCGCTTAGCTGTTGTTGGAGATGTTTTATTTCAAGGCTCGATTGGTAGNTCAGACTTCCCNANGGGAGANATGNATACTCTTATAAAATCAATATCTGAAAAACTTTGGCCTCTNGGTGATGAGACAACNTTCATTCCAGGGCACGGNCCNCTNTCNACNTTTGGNGCAGAACGTAAATCTAATCCATTNGTTGCAGANCACTTAATTACNNANGNNNTTNATAACTTANNATGATTAACNAAACTTTAAATCATNACATCGCCACCATTCATATTCATAGAAGCTCCAACATAATTTGACCCTTGGTCTGATGCTAGTAAAAGCACAGTTGGAACAACCTCTTCGACACGGCCTGGACGACCAATAGGCAATGAACTTTCTTTAGCCTGCCTCCAATCCTGAGGGATAGCCATATATAGAGGGGTATCTATAGGGCCTGGACAAATAGAATTAACCGTAATGCCATATTCTACCAACTCATAGGCAAGAGCTTTAGAAAAAGAAAGGACACCACCCTTTGAAGCACAATAATGAACCATAGTCGGGGCACCTTTATGAGCCAACTGAGAAGAAAAATTTATAATACGCCCCCATTTCTTTTTCTTCATACCCTCAATAACTTCACGTGTACACAGAAACATAGATCTTAAGTTAACTCTTATCATTTCGTCCCAAAGCTCTAAGGACATATTTTCAAGTAACGCTGTTGTATCGATCCCAGCATTGTTAACAAGTATATCAGGGTCACCAAATGTACTTGAAATCTCTTTAAAAGCCTTAGGCACTGAAACCTCATCACCAACATCTGCTTGAATAGAGATAGCTGAACCACCATTTTCTTTTATTGCATTTGCTACCTTTTGAGCACTCTCTCCATTTGCATCTATTATTGCAACTTTTCCACCTTCTCTGGAAAAAGCTTTTGCAACGCCCTCACCCAGACCACTGCCTCCCCCTGTAACAACTGCAATTTTACCAACTAAAGAATCCATGCCACATATCTCCCCTAAATTAGTTAAACTAACTTGGTCTATTAATACTTTTCTTAGCTTTCTTCAAAAACTTAATGGTTGTACTAATAGTTTTCTCCGGACACTCTACTAGGTCTGCATGTCCAATATCTTTATATACTTTCAATTCGCAATTTTTTATATTATCTGCAACCCACTTCGACCCAGCACCTTTAGGACCAGTATACATAGGCGTTAACATGTCTTTGGCTGCTGTTATTATCAAGGTAGGGTTCTTTATCTTTTTTATATCTTTACGAAGATCCATGTTTTCCATTGCTAAGCATGCCTGAACTACTGTTTCAGGTGAATTTAGACCTACTACAGTTCTAACCATTTCTATCAATCCAGCACCGTTAGGTCCATCAAGGAAATCTGCGCCTACGGCTTGAGTTACTACATGATCGGCAAATTCTGGGCTACACCCCCAGCTTGTAGCCATGTGACGCCAAGTACGAAACATAATTTTCCGCATCGTATCACACTTAGCGAAAGCGCAGTCACTAACCACTCCTATACAACGATCAGGATATTTAGAGGCAAATTTTAGCGCAATCATTCCACCTGCTGAAGTTCCCATTACATGAGTTTTTTCTATACCCAACTTATCTAGTAAGGAAGCAAGGTCATCAGCCCAAAGTTCCATATCATAAGGTTGTAATGGTCTATCTGATAAACCATAACCTCTTTGATCGTAAGAAATCAGTTGAAAATGTTCAGCTAAGCCGGACCAAACCATACCAAAGTTTTGTCTTCCGAAGAGTGAGCCTCCAATTAATGCCAGTGGGTCTCCCTTCCCCATTAACTCATAATAAATATTAATCCCGTTTGCTTCTACCTTAGGCATATCTTGGCTCCTATATTAATAAAATATCTAACTAACACTTTTACCTTTTAAAGAAATCTATACAAATTGTATTGTTATGATACCAAAGATTTTATATTGAATATATCAATGGGGCTAATTTTGGAGTTAGAAAGCTGCAAAATTGATGAAAAGGACGAAATAAAAATATACCATCATTTNATATAATATAAATTAGAATAAGGGCTGATTAAAATTATGAGTATTATAGACGCAAAAACGGTTGGGACCCTTCCCGCTCTTGCGGCAGAACAATTTGGTAAAACTGAGGCACTCATTTTTGAGGGCAAGCGTTGGAACTTCGAAGAGTTTTCCGATAAAGTAGATGACATTGCTAGAAGTTTATTAGCAATTGGGATTAAGCCAGGCGAAAAAGTTTCCTTATGGATGATGAATCGACCTGAATGGTTATTTATAAATTATGCTGTTGCAAAAATTGGAGCAATTCTAGTTCCTCTCAATACCCGCTACCGCACTAAAGATGTTGCTTACGCCATAAATCAATCTGACAGTGTTGCATGGATTTTTCAGGCTCAATCTGGCCCTATTAATTATTATGATATGGTTAGAGAAAACCTAAATGAAAAATTTGAAACAAACGAAACAACTTATTTGTACAAAAATTTTCCAAAACTACGTGAAGTAGTTGTATTTGGAGGAAACCCTGATTCGGGCATAATAGGNTGGAATGATTTTATTCAATCTGGTGAAGAGATAGCTGATGATACCTTAGATGCTTCTACAAATTCTGATAATTCTAATGCTATTTTCTTAATTGCATATACTTCAGGTACTACAGGTGCACCTAAAGGAGTAATGCATTGTCATCACCTTATTAAAAATACCCTCGATCGAATTTCTCGGCTCAAAATCACATCAGATGATATAATAATTAATAGCTTACCACTATTTCATTTATATGCCTATGGAGAAGGCGCCATTTGTTCAATGCTAACTGGAGCAAAACAAATACTAACTGAAACCTTTGATGCATCTGAGAACCTTGATCTTATTGAAAAAGAAAAAGTTACAATTGTTCACGGCTTCGACACACATTATAAAGACATGCTTGAATCTAAAAAGAAAAAATATAGAGATACTTCAACTTTGCGTTTAGGTACATTTCCGTCTGGGGCCCCTAGTTCAGTATCTATTGCACTTTCAACCCAAAAAGAATTAGTAAAAACTGTTTCAGGTTGGGGAATGACTGAAACATGGGCTTTTGCAACTGTTTCAAGTCTCGATGATACCTTAGAACAAAGATGCGAGGCTTCTGGATACCCAATACCAGGGATAGAAATAAAAATTATTAATCCGGAAACTGGCAAAGAGCAGGACATTGGAGAACAGGGGGAGCTTATCGTAAGAAGCTATATGAATATGCAAGGTTATTATAATAATGAAGAAGAAACAAAAAAAATATTAAAACCAGATGGCTGGCTGCATACTGGTGATACAGCAATTTTAAGAGAAGATGGACATATTCGTTTTCTAGGACGATTCAAAGATATGCTAAAAGTGGGAGGTGAGAATGTGTCGCCACTTGAAATAGAAGCATTCTTGTTAAAACTCACAAAAATCAATCAAGTTGCTGTTGTAGGATATCCAGATGAAAGATTATACGAAGTTCCAGCTGCTTTTGTTGTCTTACAGAAAAAAGAACATATTACATTAGAAGAAATTCAATTATATTGTCGCGACCGTATTGCTAGCTTTAAAATACCTCGTTATTTATTTTGCACAGATAAACTTCCCATGACTCCTACAGGAAAAGTTCAGAAGCATGTTCTTCGCAAAAAAGCCATTGATAACCTATCTTAACTAATCATTAATACGGTGCAATAAAGGCTTTGTTTTTAAACATATATTTTAATAGGGGGATCTATGAATAAAACTTTCGATATAAACATTGATTGTGGAGAAAGCCTTGGTAACTGGGTAATGGGAGNAGATGATAAGCTCATGCCATTAGTTACTACAGCTAATGTCGCATGTGGATTTCATGCTGGCGACCCCATTACTATGCAGCAAACAGTACAGCTTGCGAAGCGAAATAATGTTGCAGTTGGAGCTCACCCAGGTTTGCCTGACTTGATAGGTTTTGGTCGACGTATGATGTCTTTATCACCGTCTGAAATTTACGCAATGACTGTTTTTCAAGTGGGGTCACTCAAAGCAATGCTAGAATCTGAAGGAATGAGTCTTCATCACATAAAGCCCCATGGAGCACTTTATACAATGCTCAGTAAAGACGAAGAATTAGGCAAGGCCTTCTGCCAGGCTACTATAGATATTTCTCCCGAACCCATGATTTATTATCCAGCGCCGATAACCCAACATGCTGTTACTCGTATAGCTACACAAATGGGGATTCATGTAGTTGGAGAACTATATTTTGATCTGTCATATGCTAACGATGGATCATTAGTTCTTAAACGCGCAAATGAAGGAGCAGATTTGGAAGATACAAAACAAAGGCTGGCTCATTTTTTTAACAAAGGTGAAGTAATTTCAGAAAGTGGAGTTGGTGTTCCCCTGGAAGCTGATAGTATTTGCCTACATGGGGATGGTCCTAATGCTGTTGACTTAGCGAAAACGATAGCAAGCGGGCTTAGTGTAGCTGGGTTTAGTCTAGCTCCACTTAAAATATAAAATTTCACTTGATACATCGTTTTAGAAAAATAAAAACAAAATGGTAAAAAATTAGTGATTTACGAGCAACCAAAAATCTCACCTGCTGGTGATTGCTTTATAATGGCTGAGTTTGGAGATGACGGTGCAATTGAACTGAATTTTATGGCACTCAGCTTAATGCGCCTAATTAACGAGGGTAATATAGATGGCATCATAGATACAACGCCAGCTTATAATTCTCTTTTGATTGAATATGAACCTGATCATATTAGTACGATGGACCTAACAAATGAATTACACTCTTTGTTCAAAAGTTTAGGGTCTATAGAAGATATCGAAATTGAAAGTAGATTAGCATATCTTCCATGTTGCTACCTAGACCCATGGACGCAAGAGGCGATAGAAGATTATTGTCAAAAGGTAACAAAAAGAGAATACGATCCAGATTTTGTCGCGCGTCTTAATGGTTTAGAGGACCGTCACCAATTAGTCCGTATTCATTCGGGAAGCGAACATTGGGTAGCTAGTGTCATGGCATTGCCGGGCTGTGCACTGATGAGACCACTTGACCCAAGGTGTCTATTAACTTCTCCAAAATATAATCCTCCCCGATTATGGACACCTGAAAATGCAGTCTGTACTGGAGGAATGTCCACTTCAATACATACACTTAGAGTACCTGGTGGTTATAACCTTATAGGACGAACTCCTGTGCCAGTATATGAAGCAGCCCAGACTTCCTCAGTTTTCAAGTCACAAGTTACACTTTTACAGCCTGGTGATCGCGTAAAATTTCTCCCTATTGATACCAAAGAATACAGATATATAAGGGAAGAAATAAAAAATGGAACTTATTCATTCCGTACTACCGATTATATAAAATTCTCTGTGAGGGATTGGAAGCATTGGGTTAGTACCCTTAATATCGAGGAGCGCTTTTAATGCATAATTTATTGGAGGTTCTTAGTCCTGGGCTCGAAACAACAGTTCAAGATTGGCCTGGCATGAAAGGAGCTTTTAAGTATGGCTTTAACCATTCAGGTGCAATAGACCATTGGTCTTTTAGACTGGCAAATCTTTTAGTTGGAAACAAGATACAAGCTCCAGGGCTAGAAGCACAATTTATAGGACCAGCTTTGCGCTTTAAAGCCGAACATTCTTTTGCAATTACTGGTGCTAATATGCAAGCTACGCTAGATAATAAGCCTATTCCTTTATGGGAAACTCATAGAGCAAAGCCAAACCAAATTCTAAAGCTAGGATCTGCAATAACAGGAGCAAGAGCCTATATCGCTTTTTCCGGGGGTATAGCAGCAAAGCCTTTTATTGGATCATGTGCTACTCATACTATGGCAAAAGCTGGGGGTATTAACGGTCGTAAACTATTAGTTAACGATAGTATACCACTCAATCCAGATCATAACCCAGAAAGTTGTTTTATACCAAAACACGGTCAGCCACCAGTTATTAACGAGAAAAACTGGGAAATAGAGACAGTTATTGGACCATCTGACGACTGGATTTCAAATGAAGGTCAAAAGCTTTTTTTTAATACTAATTGGGTTGTATCCCCTCGTTCTAACCGAATGGGTATTCGCTTAGATGGCCCTCCCCTACTATTTTCCAAACGTGCAACAAATAAAGCTCCAGAACATGGCTCGCATCCATCAAATTGTGTTGACATCGGTTATCCAGTAGGGGGAATAAACATATGCGGCGATACACCAGTAGTTCTTTTAAATGAAGGGCTAACTGGGGGCGGCTTTATTGTTCCATTTACTGTACCAAGTTCAGAGTTTCCAAAGCTTGCACAAGCGCGACCTCATGAAACTTTTCGTTTTAAATCTGTTTCTGTCTTGCACGCGCAATCTAAACGCAAAACAATTAATGACATCTGCCAACCAAAAATACTTCAGTCAAAGGATTTATTACCCTAATTTCTTGTTGGTATATTTTTTTCCCAATTACTTTCTTTTTGGAACACATCACCAGCACGACATAGAATATCCTCTTCTAAAGCACGCCCCATTAACTGAATTCCGATTGGGGCACCATTATCATCAAATCCTGCAGGGAGTGATATAGTCGGGTTTCCTGTTAGGTCAGCTACACTTGTATACTTAATTAAATTTTCTACTGCCTCGGCATCCTCACCAATCTTAGCGAACTCATCTACAGTGGGAATTGGCTGAGGCATCGTCAATGTAATAATCAAATCAATATCTTGATGTAAAGTATTTATAGCCCCAGTTAACTCTCTTCTTAATATAGTAGCTTCTGCATATTCAGCACCAGTCACTTCTTGACCAGCCTGAAGAAATCCGCTTAGTGTTTCTGAGTAATCATCTGCTTGCTTTGGATATGTATCTCTGTGAGAAATAACAGCTTCTGCAACACATAATGGCACCCAGCCCTTAATAGCATCTTTTGTACTTGGCATAGTAAATTCAACAATATCAGCTCCGCTCAGAGCTAAAATATCTGCACATGAATTAGCTGCGCCAGAGATTTGAGAGTCAACGCCATCACTTATATAAGTATGATCAATCCCAATTTTTAGACCTTTAACTCCCTTTTCAATTTCAAATAAATAGTTTGGAACTTGGTTAGGAAGGGTTGTTGGGTCCAACTCATCATATCCGGCAATAGCACCCAGCATAGCTGCTACATCCTCGACCTTTCGTGCCATCGGTCCTACATGGTCAAGAGTATCTGAGAGTGGGAAAACACCTGCACGACTAACTCGCCCCCATGTTCCCTTTAGTCCAACGATACCATTGCACAAAGATGGGAACCTAATCGACCCCCCTGTGTCACTTCCAAGCGACCCATATGTCAAGCCGGCAGCAACAGAGACACCAGAACCACTTGATGAAGCACCAGACCACCTATCACTTACCCACGGATTAACCGGGGGTGTGATATTTGGGTGGTGCATAGCTAAGGCACCTTCTGTCATTTGAAGTTTTCCTATTATTACTGCTCCTGCTGAGCGCAACCTAGCAACTACTGTTGAGTCTTTTGAAGGGATTCGGTTACTGAACATTGGCATACCACAAGCAGTTACCACCCCTGCAGTGTCACATAAGTCTTTTACGGCTACAGGTACCCCATGCAAAGGTCCACGAATATTTCCTGATTGGATTTCAGCATCGGCACTTAGTGCATCTGATATTGCACTTTCCTTCATCACCAGAGCATAAGCAGAATGAATTTCATCAATATTATCAATGCGGTTAAGAATGAGCTCCGTAACTTCTAGAGAGCTAATAGAACCTCTTTGAATTTTTTTACCAACCTCCACAAGTCCCAAAAAGGCTATATCGTTCATAATTCCCCCCTAAAATGTCCAATTATTTCTGGCACAAATTTTGTTTTTGTATAACGTAATGCAATACTCTACTTTATTGAAGGATTTAGGATAAAAAATATAACTTTGATTAGAAAGGTTATTAATTAAACTTTATAATCTACTTAAGTAATTTTTATACTTTAAAAAATTAATAGTCTATCCGGGACAAAAAACCTAGTTGTATTGCTTTATAGACACTTAGTTAATAAAGCAAAATCACTCTTTACCAATATTTAGTAAAGAGCAAGATTTAAGGATATAAGGACTATGGCAAGTTCTGGAACATATGAAAAACGTAATGGTCTAATCATTTCTCCTATACTTTTTAACTTTGTTAGATCAGAGGTTTTACCGCTAAGAGGCATAGAAGAGAATGTCTTTTGGTCTAAATTTAGTTCTTTGTTAAAAGAACTAATACCTGAAAACATAGAATTAATAAAAAAACGTAACCATTTCCAAGAACAAATAAATAATTGGCATTTAGAAAACAGGTCGACTAAATATAATATAGATGACTACACTAAATTTTTAAAAGATATTGGATATCTTTTACCTGAGGGTAGTGCCTTCCATGCCAGTACATGCAATGTAGATGAAGAATTTTCTATAATAGCCGGGCCCCAACTCGTAGTTCCACTTATAAACGCTCGTTACAGCCTTAATGCGGCAAATGCTCGCTGGGGCAGCCTTTATGATGCATTATATGGAACCAATGCTATAGAAAATACATTACCTACTAATAAAGGATACGACATAAAACGAGGAGAAAAAGTTATTTCTTGGTGTCGAGACTTTCTTGATAAAACTATCCCTTTAATCAATGAGAGCCACAGCAACGCAATAAATTATTCAATTAAAGGTGGAGAATTAATCATCAAAACAAAAAACGGCTCTAGTAAAATAAAAAACTCAAAACAATTTTTAGGTTTTACTGGTTCTGTTAATTCACTAAGTTCAATTCTTTTTCAAAACAATAATTTGCATATAATTATTAAGTTTGACCCCAGCCACCTAGTTGGAAAGCATGATAATGCAAGTATTAGTGATATAATCTTAGAATCAGCTGTTACCACAATCATGGATTGTGAGGACTCAATTGCAGCTGTAGACGCAGAAGATAAAGTTAACGTTTACAGAAACTGGCTTGGCTTAATGAATGGAAGCCTTTCAACTAGCTTCAAAAAAGCTGGGAAAAATATTACTCGTAGTTTAAATCAAGACCTCTCCTTTACCTCGGCTGATGGGAATCAAATAACTGTTCCAGGTAGGAGTTTAATGTTAATTCGAAATGTTGGTCATCTAATGACAACAGATACAGTCTGCATCGAAAATGATCAAGAAATTCCAGAGGGTATTCTTGATACAGTCATTACCTCTCTTATAGCAATGCATAACCTAGAAGGTAACTCGACCTTTAAGAATAGCCGAAAAGGATCAATTTATATAGTAAAGCCCAAGATGCATGGTCCAGAAGAAGTTGCTTTTTCTGATAAATTATTTCTCAATGTTGAAAATATCTTAGGATTACCAAAAAACACTCTGAAAATGGGAATAATGGATGAGGAAAGACGCACTTCGGTTAATCTTAAAGAATGTATAAGAGCAGCATCAGAAAGAATAGTTTTTATCAATACTGGTTTTTTAGATAGAACAGGGGATGAAATCCATACATCTATGCTTTCAGGTCCAATGATTCGCAAAGAAGAAATGAAATATACCGATTGGCTTGAAGCATATGAAGATCGCAATGTTGATATTGGATTAGAATGTGGTCTACAGGGGCGTGCCCAAATAGGAAAAGGCATGTGGGCTATGCCTGATTTAATGGACGATATGCTGAAGAATAAAATTTCCCATCCGAAGGCTGGTGCAAATACAGCTTGGGTTCCATCACCGACTGCAGCAACTATCCACTCGATACATTACCATTTAATTAATGTTACTCAGCGTCAAGATAAATTAAAATTACGCCCTACAACACATATCAGTAAACTATTATGTATTCCACTTCAAAACAATCAATCTTTAACTAAAAATGAAATTCAAGAGGAATTAAATAATAATATACAAGGTATCCTTGGCTACGTTGTCCGTTGGATAGATCAGGGTATAGGTTGCTCCAAAGTTCTTAATCTAAATAATGTTGGTCTAATGGAAGACCGAGCTACATTACGTATATCCAGCCAACATATTAATAATTGGCTGAATCATGGTGTTTGCACAAAAAAACAAGTTATTGAAACACTTGAAAAAATGGCGAAGGTTGTTGACCAACAGAATGTATCAGATAGATGTTATAAACCCATGACACCTAATACTCAGAATAATTATGCATTCCAAGCAGCTTGTGACCTAATATTTGAAGGTCATAAACAGCCTAACGGATACACAGAACCAATACTGCATAAGTATAGACTTAAAGTTAAAAAAAATAAGCCGTAAGGGGTTAAGTCAAATTTATATGACAAAATCAAGCTATAAATACCTGATAGAGGCTTTAATTATTCGACTTTCTTTTTAACAAAAGTGGCTGAATACCTTACTTGACCATCGAACATTGACTTTGGCTCTCCTAGCCCATCAGTCTCATAAAAGCGATGTCTAACTATCGGTGTATCAATTGTATAGCCCTTTTCCGCCATCCTTTGTCTATGGTATTCCATAGCTGCTGGACTAAAATCTTCAGCAATGATTGTGATGCACTCAGGTCCATCCGTCTCCATTTTACGCTCTCTTCGCCCAATAATTGGGTCAGTTAGTTTTTTATATCTTACCCATCTTAAAATAAATGATTCGTTTTTAATCTAAATTAATGTTTAAAATTATAATTACCTGCACATAAGTTACTAAAATATAGTTTTATATGAGGCTCACAAGTATAACATAATCCTTATTCAACTTAAGATAGCTGTCTAGGAATAATTTCATACTTATAAAATTTTTTCCTCAAAGAAAATATAGAGTGCCTTCATTCATATTAATGCATACTTCTATATCTACTTGTTAATAGCATTTTCAAAATTTATTCTTTAAAACTAGAATTTCGAAAGGTACAGGCTTATTTATAATGTGTGGTTTTTGTAGTATGCTAGGAGGACAGAGACATTGGTCAGATGCGGGAACAAACTCTGACCAACCTAGGGCATATGACAATAGTCGGGCTCAAAGATTAGAGCGTCTCCAACGTATAAAACAGCTTAATTTTGTTATCACTACACTAGGTTTCCATGTTTCGGACTGGGCCAACAAGCAATTTATAGTAAAAAGTCATAGCGGACGAACAGAAATTGTAGATAACCTCCCACATCTCTGGTCTACTATTGAATCTATATCTTTAAATAAAGTTGACCCCTTAGACATTGGGTTTATAAAGAAAATAGAGGCACTACAAACCCCAAATAATATAAATTAAAAATTTATTGGATCCTTGCCTGAGCCAAAGGGACATCGCAGTGAAAAATCATCAGCCATCTGCTCCATAGTTACCATCCGAACACCCGAGTGGGTCATCATGTGATCAATTAGCCTCTCTAACATCATAAGAACATGAGGTTTACCTGCACTGTCAGGATGAATTGTACACAGGAATATAGCATAGTTATGATTTCTGTAGACCCAATCAAACTGATCTTGCCATATTTCACCTAAGTCTCGTCCGGTTACCCAGCCGTGACTATTTGGAAACGCTTTAACGAACATAGTAGGGGGTGCATCGTCTAACCACCAACTTGCCGGTAACTCAATAAGATTAACCTCTTTTCCTGGAACCCAAGGTTTCATCCAAGTCTCAGCACTTTGGCTATAATCAATTTTAGTCCAACTGTCTCCCTCTCTTAACCAATAAGGATGATAATCATCCTCCATTAAACTACTATCATATTTTATTCCACGCTCTTGTAATAAACTTATTGTATTAGGACTAAGCTCCCACCACGGAGCCATATGCCCAACCGGATGGCGACCTGTAAACCTAGCTATAATTTCAATAGTTTTATCAAGTACAGCAGCTTCTTGTTCTCGCGTCATCGCCATTGGATTCTCATGCGAATACCCGTGAACTCCAATTTCATGTCCGTGCTCAACAATTTTTTCAAATATATGTGGAAAACTCTCAACAGAATGTCCCGTCACACCCCAGGTTGTATGAATATCGTATCGTTTGAACAACTCCAAAAGTCTAGGAACTCCTCTTTTCGCTGCAAATACTCCTCGGGAAATATCACAAGGTGAATTTTCTCCACCAAAAGAACCAATCCAAAGTGACACTGCATCGAAATGTGGATTAAAACAAACCTGAATGTCTTTATTTAATTTCACCATTAGTCTGCCTTTTTTTATTCCATAATCTACTATTCTGCAGAGAATACTCTATGACTAAGATTAAGTTATAAATGAGACCTCCTGAAAGTCATTAGAGCACGGCTGACCATCGGTAACGCTTAATTTTCTCTGCTTTAAAGAAATAATTATTGCATTGCACGTTTCTAATTGCATTGTCTCTTGTTCCTCAGAGTCAACATGGGCACATATAGAGTGCGGATAGCCAAAGTGGTCTCCAAGAGCTGACCTTACTGCCGCCTCATCTAGCTGCTGACTCTGCTTAAATAAGCGTTCCAACCTAACATGCCGATACATTGTATTAGGCCAAACTCGTACAACTTCTGAATCAACATTAAGACCACAAAAATGGTTTGAGTGTGTCAACACACCTTCAGATGGATAAACATAGCCCTCTTGGTTAGGTGCCGCCTCAAGATCTAGAGCTTCTCCATCTGCATGACCTATAATAAAATTCATAGATACAGTTCTCTTAGATCCGCAAACTGCAAGAATTGCTCCATGCATATGTCTGGAATTAAGAATTTCCCTAACCCGTATTCTAAATGGTTTTTGATAGAGGTTTTCACCGTCTTCGGCACACATCATTGCATTAATGACTACACCGATACCTGAGTCATTTACCCCTTGCATTCCTCCAATTGTTCCTATCTCTCCATGGCAAATAAAATTTGTTTTTTGATTCCTCATAACACGAGAAATCATAGTTCTAACCCCTGGAATCCAATCCCAGGTCTGACCAAGAAGAGTATCACCAGATTTAGTTTTTTCTGGGAGAAGTGCAAAAGAAGTACAGCCATCTACTGCACCATGTTTTTGGCTTTTTTGAGACTGCTTAAACATAGAAATAATTAATTCATAACGAACGTTAAGCATAGTAATTTCAGAAATTGAATGTCCAGAGCCATCCACCACTCCCTGTAATTCGTCAAAGAATTCAGGGTCAAACGTCTTTAATTTAGGAACCCATTTGGTGGCCTCAGCTAAAATTGATTCTGTTGTAAAGCCAAGCTTTTTGAAACGAGTTAGATAGACGTCTATGTTATGTCCAATATCATCCCTCAATGATTCTCCATGCTCGCAGCCGCGCATTCGGGAATCATCACCAAGATCTAAGAGTGGTAAGGTCATAAGGAACCCCTAAATTTTACTGCAATAGTTATCAAATTGGGGATAGCATAGTTTGTATAAATATTAAAAGCAAAGATCATGCAATTTTTTAATAAATCTATAAANAAATATTTGAANTACNATCNNGTAGGAGGAAAAGATGATTTTGAAAAATAAAGTAGGGATAGTTACAGGCGGTGGTTCAGGAATTGGANAAGCTACTGCTATAGCAATGGCCAAAGAAGGTGCATCTGTAATGGTTGCAGATATTAATGAAGAAAGCGCAAAACAAACATCTTCTTATATTAATAAAGAAGTTGGTATAGCTGAGTTTTATCTAACTGATGTTACAAAAGAGTCAGATATTATAAATTTAATGAAGCACACAATAAAGACGTTTGGAAAACTGCAAGTAGCCTTTAATAGCGCTGGTATAGTNGCTCCAATATCAGAAATCCATAAACAAAAAACAGAGACATTAGATGTAACAATGAATATTGATTTTCGTGGTGTATACTTTTCTATGAAACATGAAATACCAGAAATTCTTAAATCAGGCTGTGGTTCTATTGTAAATGCTTCTTCAACATGGGGTCTTAGAGCTTACCCTGGACGCTCCGCATACATTGCNGCAAAACACGCTGTTTCAGGTTTAACCAAAGCGACAGCGCTTGAGTATGCATCAAAAGGAATTCGAATAAATTCTGTTGCACCCGGCCCCATCAACACCCCACTACTTATCGCGGACTGGAAAGAAAACGTTGATCTTGCAGCTTCTGCTGTTCCTATGGGTCGAATAGGTGAAGCAAATGAGGTTGCGGAAGCTGTGGTTTGGCTTTGCTCAGAAAAGGCTAGCTTCATTACAGGACACGATCTTCCCATAGATGGAGGTATGCTAGCCAGGGTAGGTTAAATACAAAAATTACTTATGTGTTTTTAGCGCAATTAATGCAAATTGCAACAGAAGGGTCATTTTGAAGCCTTTGTTTTTCAATATTTTCCTCGCAAGAGATGCATAACCCATAGGTTTGCTCACTAATTCTTGATAAAGCAATTTCAATCCGACTTATCTCACTTTGCCGACGGTTTTCTGCTTCAACAGCCATTGCCTGTGCTCTGATTGCATCCATTCTTGATAGTCTACCAATTACCCCTTGATCAAGATTAACAATACTCCGTGCTGAGACACTTTGGTTTGAGAGAGATAATAAATCTTTTTTTCGATTAAGAAGTAACTTCTTAAATTGTTCTAATGTTTTTGGAGAATTCATATCATTTCAAATATTTTAATCGAATATAGAAGTTCCATATTTGCCTGACTTTCTAAGATCCCAATACATACTATCTAGTTTTTTTGTTATTGGTCCGGGAACCTCGCCTTTGATTTTATTACCCCCCACTTCACGAATAGGCAGTGCGCCACCTGCAGTACTAGTAGTGAAAACTTCATCTGCAGTATATAAATCAAAGGAAGATATCTGACATTGTTTACATGTAAAACCTCCTTTTGAGGCCAAATCAACAAATGTTTGGCGGGTAATACCCTTTAGAATACCCTCAGAAGGTGTAAAAAGCTCTCCATTTTTAACCACAAATATATTAGAAGCTGGTCCCTCAGAAACATATCCATTCTGATCTAACCAAATCACATCATCATACCCAGCATCAAGGGCTTCCATCTTGGCTAATTGAAAATGAAGTCTATTCACGCATTTGTAACGAGGGTCTAATGTATCTGGAGGAAAACCCCGAAGGTGACTAATCATAAGACTAATACCTTTTTCTCTTCCAGTCTCATTTGCCAAAAAAATATAAGGAGAAGCCCAAATTATTTCCGTAGGTTCATTTTTTCTCGGGTCTGCAATAACGTCATTAGAAATCCCACGGGTTGCAATAAATCGAATACTTGCATCAAATAGTTTATTTCTCTTCACAGTTTCAATAATTGCTTTACGCCAACCATATTTATCCAATTTAGGAGTAAGCCTGGTTGCACTGATAGAATCTTCAAATCTATCTAAATGATCATCTAGTTTGAATATACTTCCTTCCCAAGCTGAAACCACGTCGAATACAGCATCTCCGAGTAGAAAACCCTGATCTAATACTGATATATTAGCCTCACTAAGTGGCTTGAATTGTCCATTGATATAAATCACAGGTTTATCAGTCATCAAACAACCTTCATTTTTTTATAATACACCGGACTAAGATTCACATAACACAAATTATCTAGGTTAAACTATAATAATTAGAATCATTATATTTAATTAATAATCTAGATTCGCGTTAATAGTTGTCCAGAACTATCAAACTTTAATTCCATCAGATCAGAGATAATATCGTCTTGCTCTCCAAGTTCTAAAGCTAGCGATTCAGAAACTAAAACTTCATCTAAATTAAGCGTAGAGCGAATTATACAGAGTCGAGCATTCTCCCCGTCTAGTCTCCATGATGATGCTACAGCAGCACGAATAGCTTGAGACTCATCTGCTAAAACTGGAGGAATCCTTACTTTCTCCACAGAAGTTGCTGTAGTTGCATTTAAATACATTGCATAAAGGTCTAAATTATCGACAACAGCCTTCGTAGTAAAATCTGCGGCACCAATACCAAGACCATTACCTTTACTTTCTTGGGTTACACCCAAAATAACAAGCTTATGAATAAATGGTTTTTCTGGGTTATCCTTGCCTCTAATTTCAGCTCTTCCTGTTACTGCAGGGTCCATCCCACTACCTGAAATATTTTTCCCTAAAGTTTGAACAACGAGAACATCAATTTGTGAGAAAGGAAGTCTTGGTAATAATTTTTTTGCACTAATTAGGAGCTGGCTATCTATATCATGGAAATTCTCCGGCTCTGCTCCACGTATAATTACTGCTTCATGTTTCGAATTTTCTACGATCCCCAAGCCATAAGCAATAGATGAGTTATCGATTGCTATACTAGCCCACTCAGGCAAAACCTCAGAATACCCCACAGGACCTAAACGGTGTACTAACCTTGCACCCTCAGCTTTTCCTAAACCTATAGAAACCATTTTAACTATGCCACTTTCTATATTTCTAGGAAAAGAAGTATGTTGTTTAACTCTATTAATGACTAACACTGCATCTGCTTCTGAGGCATATCGGTCTATATAGACGGGTACACCCTGACTAGTAATGCCTTTTTGAACTACTTCCATAGTTGCTTTAACAGGACAATCCATTGATCTTTCGGAATAGCCTAATTCATCNAATAAGGNNGTTTGTCCCTNTGCACTTCCTCCACCATGACTACCCATTGCTGGAACAATAAAAGGTTTAAAGCCTCTCTCCTTCATCCACTCNACTGAAGCCCTTACAACAGATGGTTTTGCCTTAATCCCCCTGCTGCCACATGTTATGGCGACATGAGATCCTTGACTCAGATTTGAAAACCTTTTGGAAGCATTAAGAGAGTTACGTACTACTTTTCGGATATTCTCAATAGCTGGTGCATCAGGATGTTTTAACCTAACTCGAAATACACTTGGTAAAGGCTCAGTCTCAGCCATAGGTAATCTTATTAATGGAAATATTGGGCTATTAGTTTTATCCATTTTTTTTCCAATCAAAGTTTACTTTCCATAATTGATTTTTTTTTCTTTCGAAATAAATGTGTAGATTCTTTATTCACAGTTAATGTCTGATCGGTAATTGAGCCTTGAAAAATTACTCCATAGATATTTTTAGCTCGTTCTAATGTCTCGTAAGATTCAATTACATCACTTAAAACCCGCTCTGGATCGCGATCTAACGGTGAACCATATCCACCCCCACCGCTCTGGTTACCTCTTACAAACTCGCCTTTCTTTAACTTTACAACAACAATATTTGGAAGTTCCTCCTCATCATCAGGTCTTACTATAAAATGCAAACACTTCATTCCATCATGCCCTCCACGCACTCCTTGAGGTGCAAAGTGTGTTCCATCACATGGCCAGATTACGTTCATATCATTTTCTATTGGACCATAAGCCACCTCTTGACCTGGTGCGCCTCGATACTCTCCTGCACCGCCACTACCTGGAACAAGGCGTAGATAGTAAAAATGCATAGGGTGTTTAAGCTCATCAATTTCTACTGAGTCTCTGTACATTAAACCGCCCACTACTGGTATAGCATAAGTAACCCAACCATCTGATGATGGTCCTGCGGGGCCACCATTAGATGCAATATGCAGTTGGTTTACATAAGGTTTACTATCGGCTCTATGATCATCACCTGATACAACAGCAAACCCAGCTCCTAGACCAACACCCCCCTCAGCTAAACCCCAACCATCTCCCATCTGAGCAAAAGCCGCTTGGGTAATATTTATTAGTCGATCAGCAATGTTAGTGGTAGCAACTGAACAGCTATGTGGAAACTTCGGTTTACCAACTACAGCGCCATCTTTAAGGTGTAATCTTATTCTTCTAAATGAACCAGAGTTTCGAGGAACTGTTGGGTCTATAGAATTAAAAACTCCCGCTATTGCAGATGCAGAGGCGCATGCCTCACTTTGGTTAAAACCACAATCCACATTTGGTGGATGATCTAATAGATCAAGGTCTATTAAGGCATTTTCTGGATCAATTTTAAGTTTAACCTTGAGCGGAATTCCATTTGGCAAAAGGTCACCAAATGGATCATGAGCACCTGTATTAGTTAGTTCTGATTTTGGCAATTTTTTTATTGCATAAGACATTCTCTCTTCCGAATAATTAAGCCAATGTCCTACAAACTGTTTAATTGAATTTTTACCATACTTCTCACATAGACTCTTTAATCTCTTTTCTCCAATCCTTGCGGACCCTATACCTGCTAGAAAATCACCATACCACTGATTAGGCACTCGAACACGAGACCTACACATTCGCACAACATCATTAATCATTTTATAATTACGCTGGACTCTTACTGCAGGAAAAATTAACGCTCCCTCCTCATATTGATCTTTAGCAGCCGCCATATATGTAGTTGGAGCAGCATTACCTATATCTGCTTGGTGAGCTTTAGCAACTGCAGTAAAAAGATGCTCTCCTTCAACAAATACAGGCACCAAGAATGTATAGTCAGCTGCATGAGTATTACCTGAGTAAGGATCATTATGCAGGTAGCAATCGCCTTCCTTGATGTCACCCTGGTGAAATTCACACATAGCTTTTGTTTGCAGATGAGATCCAAAAATGTGGATGGGAAGACCCTCAGCAGATGCAAGGAGTTCATTGTCTGCAGTGCATATCGCGCATGAAAAATCACGTGCAGAACTAATTACTGCAGATCGAGCAGCCCTTAGTAATGTATTTGTCATTTCGCGAATAATACCATCTATACGATTTGCAACAATTGCAGTCATAAATGGATCAAATTTTGAATTTTTAAAAGAGTAAAGGTCTTGATTACTAGTCATGTATTTATTCCAATACATCAATAATATAATTTCCAGCTTTGCTTATTGTTGTGGTCATTTCCGGGTATACTACAATTGTCGTTGTAGGTTCTTCAATTATAGCAGGGCCTTCAATTGTGCTTCCAGGCATTAAGTCCGAACCTTTAAATATTGGTGTAGATAAGGATTCAGAGCCTCCAAACCAACAATTTCGTTTATAATTAGAATTTACTTTTATTGTTTTACTATTTTCTAGAACTTCATCTTTTTTAGTTGCTAAACTTAGGGAAAGTCGCGCTTTCCAGCTCATAATTTCAACAGGGCTTCCTTCATCACGAACTTCAAATACCCTCTGATGAACACGATGAAATGACTCCACAAACCTAGAAAGGTCTTTTTCATTTTCGATTCTTTCATTTGGTAATGGTGTATCAAGTTCCCAGACTTGACCTAAATACCTTGCCTCTGCTGTAAAAATTATCTCATAAGGAACATCTGCATATAGACTCATAGAGGATTTAAATTTCTCAAGTTTATTTTCTAACTTACTAAGAGTAGAATTAACACCAACGTAATCAAAGGAATCAGAGGTTGTAACCAAACTAAATGTTTCTTCGGCTACAATATTAGCAAACTGCATTCCAGATGCTGACAAGGCAGATGCTACCTTAGGTATTATAACCCTTTGGCAACCTAGTTCCCTAGCTATATTCATTATATTTATACCTGCAGCACCGCCACCTGCAACAATAGAGCTCTCTCTTGGATCAAAACCTTCATTAATAGTAATATCACTTATAGCTTTCATCATTAAATCACCAGCAAGAGTTAAAATTCTCCATGCAGCTAACTGACTACTAACACCTATAGAATCTGCTATTGGTTTAATCGATGATTCGGCAGCACTGATATCAAGATTCATTTTTCCTCCGAGGAAAAAGTCAGGGTTTAGATAACCAAGCACAGCAGCTGCATCAGATACCGTCGCATCTACCCCCCCTTGTCCATAGCAAGCCGGACCAGGGTTGGCACCAGCTGAGTTTGGACCAATGCGCATCAGACCGCCATCATCTATCCAAGCTATTGAGCCACCACCAGCTCCAACAGACCGAACATCAACAGATGAGATACCAAGCAGGTGTCCGCTGTAGGCTTGGCCTAGCCATGTATCTCGACTAAAAGCAAGTTGCCCATCCCTAACAAGGCCTACATCAAATGTAGTCCCCCCAGTATCACATACAATTACATTGTCACCGTGACCCTCTAGAGAGGAAAAATGTAATCCTGCAATAGGAGCCATTGCCGGACCTGAGTTAACTGTATAAATAGGTTTATCTACTAGTGAACTAACATTACTGCATCCACCTGCAGTTGTGGATACTAGAATATCTCCCAAGTAACCAGAATCACGTAAGTCAATTTCTAAATCGCGGAGGTGGCTTTGCATTAATGGCTTTAGTGAAGCATCTATTGCAGCAGCCGAAGCGCGACGGTATTCACGAACTACTGGTATTAACTCATGTGACAAAGTGTAAGGAATTTCTGGAATATGGCTTGAGAGCAATGTTGCCATTTTTTTCTCATTTTCAGGATTAGAAATTGACCAGAGGAAGCAAACAGCAACTGCTTCAAAATCTCTATTTTTAATCTCCTTGCATATGGCTTCAGCTTGTTGATAATTAAATGGACTTATTTGAATACCCTGNGAATTGGTCCTCTCGTCTACTTCAAAGGTATTTCTACGTGCAACGTAGGGCTTCGGAAAATCTGCTGAAAAATCATGGGGGTTAAATTTACCACCTTCTTTAATTACTAGGGTATCTGGGAATCCTTTAGTTGTAACAAAAGCTGTTTTTGCAACTTTTCCTGTGACAATTGCATTTGTAGCTCTAGTAGTGCCATAGATTAGGAGATTACCCGCAGTTAACAAGTCATCTAAGGTCATATTTCGTTCAGCAGCTGCTACAGAGAGGGCATTTCGCATTCCATCAAAGATTCTGTCTGGAGTTGTTAGTGCTTTTCCTAAATTTTGTTTTCCGTTATCGTCACTAACTACAACATCGGTAAATGTACCTCCCGTATCAACAGAAATTTTAAAGGNCATTATAATTTCCTTTTACTATTCNCATACTAAAACAATAGAGACNATTTAACTTTTATGCTCACATATAAATTTANATGCTGAATTACTCCANCTAGTCACCTAGTATTAAAATATAAGTGAACTCGACTAATCAAAGTTAAGTTAATGGGAGCTAAAATGCCACAAGGAAATTCTGCTGCAACCCGTGATGCACGTCATATACTGCATGGTTATTGTAACCTAGCTGATCAAAGAAAGAACGGACCCTCAGTGATTTCGGGAGGTCAAGGTATATATGTATTTGATGAAAACGGTAATGCTTTCCTTGAAGCTGCGGCAGGGATGTGGTGTACTGCATTTGGTTTTAATGATGAGGAACTTATTGAAGCTGCTATAGAACAACTTTATAAGCTCCCATATTATCATACCCTCGCTTACAAATCAGTTAATCCAGCCATTGATCTTGCTGAAAAACTATCAAAAATAGTCCCAATCCATAATGCTAAATTTCATTTTGCATTATCAGGTTCAGAAGCAAATGACTTTTTAATAAAGTTTACTCGTTATTATAATAATTCTATTGGTCGTCCAGAGAAGAAAAAAATCATATCTAGAATAAACGGTTTTCATGGAGCAACGCTAGGGGCAGCCAGTCTCAGCGGTATTCCTGTTATGCATAAGGCTTTCGACCTCCCTATTAAAGATATTATACATATTACCGAACCAAACTGGTTTCATAACGCCTATATAGGAGAGAATAGCAATGATTTTACAAACCGATTAGTGAAAGAACTAGAAAATACAATAATTAGTGAAGGACCAGAAACTATTGCTGGATTTATCGCTGAACCTATTTCTGGTGCAGGTGGAGTAATCATTCCTCCCTCAAATTATTACCCACGAATTCAAAAAATTCTCGACCACCACGATATTATGTTTTTTGCGGACGAAGTTATCTGTGGGTTTGGTCGAACAGGTAAGATGTGGGGCTGTGAAAGTATGGATATTCAACCTTCTACAATGACTCTAGCAAAATCTCTTACCTCAGGGTATCAGCCACTTTCTGCATTAGTAATTAATGATACAATGTATCAAGGAATGGAAAAAGGATGCGATAATATAGGTTTTTTTGGTCATGGCACTACCTATGGTGGACACCCCGTTTCTTGCGCTGTTGCCTTGAAAGTTCTTGATATTTTTGAAAGTAGAAATATGCTCAAACATATCAGCAAAGTTTCTGCACACTTTGAAAAAAGAATTGCTGAGTTTAAGAAACATCCACTGGTTGGGAATGTTCGCAGCAAGGGTCTACTGGGAGCTATTGAGCTTGTTGCAGATAAAAACAAAAAACGTTTCTTTGAGCCAAAAGGTTCTGTTGCAAAGAGATTAAGAGACCTAGCAGAAGAAAGACATAGATTAATTGTACGCCAAGTTCCATGTGGCGATACTTGCGCTTTTTCCCCACCATTAATTATCACTGAGAATGAAATAGATGACATGTTTGGAAGGTTTTCTCTTGCTTTAGATCAAATAACTGACGAGATCACTAAAGAAGGTCTCATAAATAAGATTTAATCTCTATAAGCATAATTAACTTTTTANNCNTTAACTCTCTCCCCAAATTTTTATACCAGCATGTTTAAACCCTGTGACCTTTGAAATGTTCAACCTGATTAAAATTGGCGTTAGAGCTTCAATACATCGTGCGCTTTCAGCAAGACCGCAATTATATACTTTAACACCTAATTTTTCTATTAATTCACTTACTTTTTGCTTTGCATCAAGGTTATTCCCACAGATTAGAATGTCACAATTAATTGGATCCTCTATTTTAGCTAATACTTTTGCAGAAACATTATGNAGAGCACCNACAACAAANGTTTTATCACCCAAAAAAGNTTGAGCTGATTCAGTAGCAGAGCCCTCTGGTGGCATTACTACTTTTTTAGGGTTATTCTCAGCAAGAGGGACGACTATGTCTAAAAGTATTTTATCTTCTAAATATTCTTTTACTGCTTCAATGGTAGAGTGATGGGCACTCCAAGGAACAGATAGTATTACCATTTCATCAGCCTGACTAACTGCATATTGGTTGCTTCCACCACTGATTACTCCAGCCCCCAAAGGAAGGTCCTTGCCCAACTCAGAGGCAATATCAGATGCACGATCAGAATCCCGCGAGCCAATTACAATATCGATACCAACCATTGCAAAACGAAGAGCTAAACCCCTTCCTTGTGGTCCTGTTCCACCCAATATAGCTAAAGTCATCTAAAAAGGTCCTCCTTCTCTGGTCTTATTAAATCTGTTGCTTTATTATTAGTTGGTTCCCAGTCCAACCCCTTGAATACAATTACTGGGCATTTTCCTTCTTTTTTCATCAATAGACCAGAAGCAGCTGTAATTTCATCTGCAAATGCTGGTTGCGTAACTCTCAAACGATTGCCATAAGCATCTGAGGTATCTAGTAAATGGTGAGCAGCAGGAACTCCAGCAAGGCCTATAGCTACATTTACTTGACCAATACGCCAAGCTCTACCAAATGTATCCGAAATTACTACGCCAATTGGTTTTAGACCACTTTTTTTCTCAAGGCTATTCCTTAAATCACATGCAGATGCATCTGGATCTAATGGCAATAATAATGCTGTATTTTCTTCTTCAATATTAGACTCATCTATGCATGCATTAGCACTAATATAACCCCGTTTATGCTCAGTAATTAATATTCCTTCTTCCAAGCCGGAACGATCAACGGCTCTAATAACTCGTTTACTTTCCCTAAGAATAATTTCAACTTTACGTGGGTCTTTCCGCACTTTTTGGGCTAGATCAATAGCTTCTCTTGAGGGGTTAATATCTGCGAAATTAATAAAACGATTCTCAGCTTTAGACACAATCTTATGAGCTATAACTAATATATCTCCAGATTCTAAATATTTACCATTACGTGCTAAAGCAGAAAGAATAAGTTCTACTATATCATCTCCAGCCTTAATGTCTGGGATTCCTGGTACAGCATAAAAATTAGCTTGCACTTTCAGTTATTCCCCATTCAAAAAGTTGGATTGCGATAGCCTCATCAGGATAATTTCTAAGATAAAGGAATATATCCTTTGATGTATCTAAATCTAAACCACATTTAGAAAGCTTTAAAACGTTTAGTTTTAAGCCTACTGATGATGCAGCCTCCACGTGTTTTGCAAAACTACCACTACCATAACAATGTTTAATTATTCCAGGAGGTTGTTCCAGCAAAGCATTAGTACCTCCATCAGCAGTTGCTGGGACTGCAGATATAAATGGGGCATTAAATCTGTTTTCTACTAGCTGCGCTATCTCCTCCCTGTCCAATACCGCAATATCAGAATGAACAACCAGCTGGCGAGAGAATCCCTGTTTCATACTATATTCTGTTGCAAAATTTACTGCACTATTAAGACCGAAACCTGGATCTGATAATACAAAAGCACCTGCGTGTTCTGCCTCACACTTGAAGGAATTAGAATCTGTAATAACTGTTAACTGAATATCTGGCCATTGGTTACGATAGAAATTTAAGGACTGTCTAAAAAGTAATACCGATAACTCTTTTCTTTGCTGTTGATTTAGTAATGGCGACAATCTATTTTTTGCACTTTTTGCCTTACGTACTGGCAGGACAATATTCAGTTCTCTAGTCATTTTGAACTAAATGAACCATATTTATTTGCCCTATCAATAATTCTTTCAGCTAGAATTCTTTTATCTTTTTTGTTAAGCATAACTGTGTTTTCAATCCATACTTCACAATATCTATTCTCTATATATGAAGTAAGGTTTCTATCAATCTCATCAACTACAATAGCATCAATTAAGCCACTATATATCTCTGCGACACCTCTTGAATCAGGAATATGACCTAAAGATTTCATCATCTGGACAGCTGGTCCTTTAATTGTCTTACCACCAATAATTGGGGAAACAGCAATACAAAGACCTTGCCTTTCCATAATGGCTTCACGCATTCCTGGTATTGCAAGGATTGGCTCAATGCTAACTATCGGATTTGACGGAGCTATACATATTAGGCTTGCAGTAGCGATTGCTTCCCTAGCCTCATGTGTAATTTTTGCCTTATCTATTCCCAATATTGATATATCTTTTACCAAAGGTTTACATTGTTCACGAACAAAATATTCTTGAAAAGCCATCCAACCAAAAGACGTATGAACCTGTGTATGAAGGTCATTATCTGTAGGTAAAATGATATTTGCAGAAACACCAAATGCTCTTGCAATATCTTTAGCAATTATGCTGGGCCTATCACCTAGACTTCGGCGTTCCGTTCTATATATATGAACTCCAAGGTCTTGATCTCCCAGCTGCATCCAAGTTTCACGTCCTAATGACTCTAAAACCCCAAGTGCTCTAAAACTCTCATCTGATACCCCCCAGCCCTTATTGAGGTCAATTAACCCAGATAATGTGTATGTCAAAGTATCAATATCTGGTGAAACCCAAAGCCCGTGAAACTCCCAATCATCTCCAACATTTCCAATAACAGAGAGCTCTCCATCGCAATAGTCTGAAAAGCCTTGGGCCATCTTAGCGCCACCAACACCTCCAGCTATAATCAGGTAAGGGCTAACCATTTATAAGACAAAAAACTAAGTTAACCAGGATCGGCGGGCGACTATATGGGCAGCACTCGCTTCTTTTCTGGATACTAATGGGGTTGTTTCACTAGCATCACGATCCTTGTAAACAGTAATAGTTTTATATAGAGTTGAACGTTGGGCTGGTATTCGACCTGCACCACGAATTATTCCAGTCATTTCACGTGGCATCACCTCCTGACCCCATTGAGCACCTGCAGAACGAGATATAGACTCATTCATTAATGTACCTCCAAAGTCATTTGCACCACAATTGAGAATTGCCTGCGCAACTTCAGGACCAAGCTTCACCCACGACACCTGGATGTTATCAATCCAACCCTTTAACATTAAACGAGATATTGCATGCATTTTAAGATTCTCATCAAGAGTAGGACCAGGTCTCACACCNGGAACATCTTTATAAAGACGAGAGTCTTTATGAATAAATCCTAGAGGTACGAACTCTGTGAAACCACCTGTTANCTTCTGAATATCTCTAATGAGTGCTATGTGAGATGCCCATTGCTTTGGCTGGTCTATATGNCCATACATTATAGTTGCTGTAGACGGTAAGCCCACTTGATGAGCGGCACTAATTACTTCAACCCATTTTTCAGCACTTAGCTTATCTTGTGTTAAAACCTTACGNANCTCAGTATCAAGAATCTCAGCAGCTGTTCCAGGCATNGAACCAAGTCCATTANTTTTTAANTCTGAGATAAATTCACCATATTCCATACGCATTTTTTTTGCACCATACCAAACCTCAAATGGTGAAAAAGCATGGATGTGAATTTCTGGTACTTCATGTTTTATAGCTTTGAGAATATCTCTATAATAGTTTCCTGGAATTTTGGGGTGAAGACCTCCCTGTATGCAGACCTCTGTTGCCCCTCTTAGCCAAGCCTCATGGGCTCTTTTAGCCACTTCTACAGGAGACAAACTTTCAGCTTCGGGAGAGTCTGCCCGTTTTGCAAAATTACAAAACTTACACCCCATATAACAAATATTTGTAAAGTTTATATTTCTATTTATAACAAAAGTTACTTGGTCACCTACTCTGTCTTGACGAACCTTATCAGCGACTGAAAGCACAGCNAGTAGATCATTTTCTTTTGNTTCAAATAAAGTTACGGCATCAGNTTCGGANAGNTCACTATCTGAAAGTAACGCCTCNAATATAGAACGGACCTTTACACCCGCACCTTTCAAAGCTTGAAGGTAATCGACTTGTGCCTCAGGCCAGGCATAATTGCTTTCTTTAAGGTGGTTTAGCTGAGATAAAATACTCAAGGTATACTCCTAGATTGATAATCTTGGCTTGCAATAAGCTCATCTAAACGTGAAGCTATTGTTGGTTCAAGGTAACGCCCTGGATCTGCAATAAACCTACTATATACTGTTAATCTTTCTCCCAATTTATACCCTTTACTATTTACTTCAGCTTGAAGAGATTCAATTTGAGGCCATGCACATTCTGGATTTATATAGTCTGCGGTCAATGGGGAAATTCCTCCCCAATCATTTATACCACAATCAATATAATCAAGATATTTTTCTGATAAATTAGGAGGGGCTTGTAGACTAATTTCTATTGGGAGCATTAATCGCGCTACAGCTAAAGTTTGTCGCATGTCATCATGAGATGGCTCAGGTGAATTTTCCATGGGAGTATTTGGCTTTGCCCTAAAATTCTGCACTATTACCTCTTGAATGTGACCATAACGCTTATGAACCTCTATAATTGCTTCTAAGGTCTCCAAACGTTCCTGCCATGTTTCTCCAATACCAATCAATAATCCAGTAGTAAATGGCACATTATTTTTTCCTGCGCGCTCTAAAGTTCTTAGTCTTTGTATTGGCGTCTTATCAGGGCATCTATAATGAGCATTTCCCTGTTTTAATAATCGCCGTGAGGTATTCTCAAGCATCATACCCATACTAGCACAAACTGGCTTTAGTAGTTCAAACTCTTCATCATTCATGGTTCCTGCATTAATGTGAGGTAAAAGACTAGTTTCCGATAAAACACGCTCGCACATAGTATATAAATAGTCTACTAAACGACTAAACCCCATGGACCTAAGTTCATTTCTAACTGACTCATATCGGATCTCTGGCTTTTCACCTAAGCTAAAAAGGACTTCTTTAGCATTCAATTCTGCTCCACGATTAACAACCTTCATTACCTCTTCAGGCGTCATTATTTTTGCACCGGGGTCGCCCGGTCTTTTAACAAAAGTGCAGTATCCACATTCATCACGACAATAATTTGTAAGAGGAACAAAGACTTTACGAGAATATGTTATATTTTTCCCCCAATTTGCGTCTCTTCGCTCTGCAGCTCTTTCACATAAGCTATCAAGCATGCTCCCACTCAACAAATCAAGTTCAACAAATTCATCGATCATACTATCGCTCAAATGATTGTTTCCTTAGCGCTTTTATTTTTAAACAGTCACTTTAGATTTTCTAAACTGATTTCTACAGCATCAGAAGTCCAAAAAAGGGTCAAGTGTTATTAAAAAATAAATTTTGTGGTTTCCAGTAAATTTATACAATTAAATCCAGACTCTTATAGATAAAAAAACTACATTTAACAAAACAGATTTCCATGCCAATGTATAACACACTTATAGCATCCACTTTTTAAACCCAAATAGTGGTTTTTGTTAGATAAACAAAATTACGGCACATTATTTGAATATTAATTAGAAAAGGAAAAAATAAATGGAATTTGGATTCAATATCCCAAATGGTGGACCACTTGCAACTAACGAATCTATCGTGGCTATTGCTCGTAAAGGAGAGGATTGTGGCTATTCCTTACTAGCAATCCCTGATCATATAATAATCCCACGAGCGATTGGAGATAATTATCCTTATTCTGCAGATGGAAAACTAAATTTTTCAACACTTGCAGGAGGAATGTGTCTTGAACCCATAGCTATGATGGCAGCAGTAGCTGCTCAAACAAAAGTTGCTCGAATTCTAACTTCTGTTATGGTCGTGCCTTATCGTGAACCAATGCTAACTGCCAAGCTTATCTCCACTATTGATCATCTTTCAGGCGGGCGCACTATTCTTGGATGTGGCACGGGATGGATGCCGGAAGAGTTTGATGCAGTTCAAGCACCTCCATTTGCAGAACGTGGCAAAGTAACAGATGAGTATATAGACATCTACCGTGAGCTATGGACTAAAGATGATCCAAAGTTTACAGGAGATTACCGAAAGTTTTCAAATATCTATTTCTCACCAAAGCCTATACAAAATCCCCATCCACCTATCTGGATAGGAGGGGAGAGTAAACCAGCCATGCGGCGTGCAGCTAAACGTGGTGATGCATGGTTTCCAATTGGATGTAACCCTAAGCATCCACTTGATACAATGCCCCGATGGCGTGCTGCAGTAGGAACCATTAGATCAATTTGTGATTTAGAGGCAAGAAACCCAGATTCTCTCGATCTNGCATATTGGTCTGTCTGGACCTCTTCAACAGGAGAACCAATAANTGCTGATAATGGTGAACGCATGATGTTAACTGGAAGTGCTGAGGCAATTATAGATGATATAGGAGCACTTAAAGAATTAGGCGTAAGCAAACTCCTTTTTAACTTCCTTGCAGAAACAGAAAGCGAGACTCTTGATAGAATTCAAGCTTTCAGTGAGTCCGTTTTAGCAAGGGTCTCATAAGTCATAATAAATCAATATATAAAATTAAAGGGGATAGCGCTAATTTAGTTTTAGTACTATCCCCTATGGTTTATATTAAAATTAAATTTTAAGTTTAGTTAAACAAAATTCATATTAACCAAAAACAGCCTTGGTAGAGGCAGCAACAATATCTANTATTTCATCAATAGTTTCATTCTCTGTCACAATAGGTGGTGCTAACAAATACGCATCAGTTCTTACGCGAGAGAATAACCCTCTAGAAATACACTCAGCATTAATCTTTGCTCCAATTCCTTCAGTCGGCTTAAAAAGCTCCTTAGTATCACGATCCTTCACGTATTCAATACCGCACATTAGACCAAGACCNCTAACCTCCCCAACATTAGGATGGTCAGATAATAGGTCTTTTAAGCCAACTAAAAGTCTCTTGCCTTTTTGCTCCGCTTGTCCAGGAAAATCATCCTTTTCTACAACACTCATCATTGCATTAGCAATTGCACAACCCGTTGGATGGGCAGAGTAAGTNTAAGCATGCATCCATGGCTTTCCNCTAGAGTTCATGGTATTNGCAATTTCATCNTTAATACCAATACCCCCAAGAGAGAANTAACCGGAGGTAATTGCTTTAGCNANTTGAATCATGTCTGGTTCCACGTCCCAATGTTGAAGACCAAACATTTTTCCTGTTCTACCAAAACCAGTAATAACTTCATCTGANACCATCAGAACATCATATTGAGTACAAATTTCTCTGATACGACGAAAATAATCATGCTGTGGTACTATNACCCCTCCAGCACCTTGGACTGGTTCAGCAATAAACATAGCAACTGTATCAGGACCCTCNGCAAGAATTGCNTTTTCCAACTCATTTGCAGCGGCTATACCTTGGCTTTCAGAACCTTCTGGTGCCTGATAAAAATATGGGTAAGGTCCAGGAATATGTTTGAATCCAGGCATACGCGGCTCGAACATAGGCCAATAAATATCTAAGCCTGTTGCGCACATAGCTGCAAAGGTTACACCATGGTAACCACCTACTCTTGATATTACTTTAACTTTTTCTGGTTTACCCTTCACCTTCCAGTAATACCTAGCCATCTTTATATTACTATCAGTAGACTCTCCTCCTCCAGACGTGAAGAAGAAATTATTAATACTAGGATATGTTAATCGAGCTAAGTTCTCTGCAAGTTGAATAGCTTGAGGGTTAGAACTACCTGCATAACCAGAAGCAAAAGCCATTGATTCTAATTGGTTGCTTCCTGCTTCAATAAGCTCTGGGCGACCGTTTCCTGCTGTATTATTCCAAAGGCCTGATAACCCGTCGATAAACTTGTCACCATTAGCGTCAAAAAGAAAAGCGCCCTGACCACCTACCCAAACCTTACCTGATGAATGAACTGACTTATTATGTAAGGGATGTATCATATGGGTATGATCGCGCTCCAAAAGAGTCGCTTCAGCATTATTAGACATAATCAATTCTCCTGAGAGTAAAAAACTTTGGGTCACGATTCATTATTTTTAACACTGGCATAAACATTTATACTATATAGCGGATTGATTTCATAATGTGCATAAAATTAATTATAGAAACCATAACCTATAATTTAGTTGACCTTTTTATATTATATAAACGGCTTGCCAAAATCTTTTGGCTTAGATTAACAAAATATTGTTATCTAATAAATTTATTAGCATCATAAACATAAAATTATATGCTACATTTTCCTGATTTATTAGATTTAAGGAATAATTTTATGAAACTTGGTCTTTTTTTAGGTTATTCTGGGTCAGATTTCCATTTAGATATTGATTCAATCCGAGCTGCAGAGAAGATAGGATTCAGCTCAGTATGGGTATCAGAAGCATATGGGTCTGATGCAGTAAGCCCAGCTGCTTGGATACTTGCAAAAACTTCAAAAATAAATGTTGGCACTGCAATTTTACAAATTCCTGCACGAACACCAGCATGTACTGCAATGACTGCAATGACTTTACAAGTATTATCAAAAAATCGTTTTATTTTAGGTCTGGGTCCATCAGGTCCGCAAGTCATAGAAGGTTGGCATGGAGAGTCATATGACCGACCCCTAGCTCGAACTCGAGAATGTGTAGAAATTATCAGAAAAATCTTTGCGCGAGAAAACCCAGTGCAGCACGAAGGTTATCATTATCAACTTCCATATAAAGGAAGTGATTCAACAGGACTAGGGAAACCACTTCAATCCATATTGCACCCAATAGACCAAATAAAAATATTTACTGCTGCAGTTGCTCCCAAGGGAATAAAGTTAGGTGCTGAAATCGCTGATGGAATGTTTCCTATTTTCATGATTCCTGAGAGATTCGATATATTTAATGATAATTTGAATGATGGCTTTTCAAAAGCCAAAGGTCTAAAAAGCCTTACTGATTTTGAAGTTTGTCCCATAGTCCCTGTATCTATTGGCAATGATATTGAGCGTTGTCGTAAACCAATAAAAAGTATGCTTGCGCTATACATTGGTGGAATGGGGGCACCAGGTAAAAATTTCTATAATGATTATGCAAAACTATTGGGATATGGAGAAGCAGCTACAAATATTCAAAAATTATATCTTACNGGTCAAGTTTCAAAAGCTGAAGAACTAGTGCCAGANCAACTNGTAGATTTAATCAGCCTAGTAGGCTCAAGAGAACAGGTAATGGAAAGNTTATCAGTATGGAAAACAGCAGCAAAAGAAAAAAAGGTCAGCTCTNTACTACTTTCAGGGGTTTTACCCAAAGACATGGAATTTATTGCTGAAAACGCTCTATAATTTGATTTTTATTACNATTCTATGNCAATTGNCTCTAATTTNGAAAAACATAATCTTTTTTAATTTACAAATAACCGAATTTTTTATCCAAATTAACTTAAAATTTGCTGCGNAACACAAAAGGAACCACAATGAGCTCAAAAACAACTGCTACAAAAGAAAACAAACTTACTTCTGACGAAGTGNATGAAAGACTTTCTGCGCGTGGAATGGCCCGCATGGCCAGCTATAGACCTGATGGNATGATACATTTGACGCCAATTTGGTATCACTGGAATGGTGAAACTTTTCAATTAACACTNGGTGCTGGTCGCATTCACCTTAAGAANCTTGNAAAGGACTCGCGTTGTTCCATACTTGTCGATGAGGATCCTCGAATTGAGGAAGGAATCGCGGCAGGTGCATGGGCCATTATGTGCAGGGGTACAGCAGAGTTATCACAAGACAATAATTTAATTCGTGAAGTNACTCATGCAGTACTATCAAAAACTTTAGGTCAAGACGATGCAGACGCTTATACAGGACCAATTATGGAAGAAGGACGAACAATTGTTACAATCACACCNAAAGATTGGCTAACATGGGATTACAACAAAGCTGNAGATTAATGTTATATTCTCTANNANTAAGATATTTCTATCAAATATGGNAAAANNTTTGTTATATAAGTTCAACCGCCCAATAATATTAATTGGGCGGNTGAAAAACTAAGAANAANCTTTTTATTAAGTTATTGTGATAACTTTGCTGCCCTNGGTGGNGCTGCCAATTTAGGTGTAGTAGCTTTATCAGGACTATCATGATCACGGGTCAGCATTTCGATATCATCACGAACACCCTCTGGGTCATTTACCCATTTATCATAAAAACCAAATGGATTTTTTGCGTGACCACCTGGTTCAGATGTAAAACCACGGTGAACTAAATTATAAAGATGATTTTCAGCAGTCCAATTTCGACGAGCATCGCGTATTGTAGTTAATGATAATGTGGCATATGTTGCCTCATCTGGTCCAGTTCCACATTCTGCTAATACACTACCATCAAAATCAACAATGTTTGAATGTCCAAAGTAGGAATAAACAAGATCCCTACCAGCCATATTAGCAACAGCAACGTANGTTAAATTTTCCCAGGCTCGAACCTGTGCTATTTGTCTTTGCTGNTCTTTTGACGGATACATATAGCCTTGAATTCTTACNACTAATTCAGCGCCTTTCATTACAGTATCTCTGACAATTTCAGGCATNTTNCAATCATAACAAATTGTACCANCAACCATAAGACCTTTTGGTCCCTCAGCAACGGCTGTTTCATGTCCAGCAGTCCAGGGTTCCTGGGGGGTCCAAGGGAATATCTTCCGATAAACCATTGATGTTTCGCCCTGATCATTAATCATAACAAGTGTATTATATGGATTTAGACCATCTGGATGCTCTTCTCCAGTAAGAGAAAAAATTCCATAAACTTTATTTTTCTTGCAAGCCTCTGTAAAAATCTGCATTTCATCACCGGTTAGAGTCGTGGTGAGGTCTGACCATTTAGTCGGATGAAAACCCTGTGTGGTATATTCCGGAAATACAATTAAATCCATTCCGGGGTAACCTCGTTTCATACCATCGACAAAACTTGCAATTCTCTTACAATTGTCTAGAACCTGATTCTTTGTTTCAACTACCGGAACTTGATAGTTTACTACAGCAACACCTACAGCATCGTCACTAGATGATATTGAACCCTGTGGCATAATATTCTCCCTATTTAGATTAAAGCGACCTACTATCTATTCTAACCCATTAGATACTATAGATTATAGTGCTTGTTTTCACGCTACTCAATTTGAGGCATGAATTAGTGGATAATAACTTCAAATTAATCTCTGCTTAAATACTTAAAAATCCCTATTTTGTTTTATCAAGAAATTCGCATGCAACTCTATTAGCACGTTCTATAAAACCTGATAATCCTTCACCCTGCATATATTTTTTATAACGACTAGACTCCTCTTCTATATAATCATTTACGTTTCTCAAGGATATATTCTGAACTTGCTGCAAATTTGACATTACTGCTTCTAAAGCTAGTAATCTAGAAGCTTGATCTACAATTAACATTTCTAATGCTAGAATTATTTCATCTCTTTTAGCTAACTCTTTTTGAACTGATTGTGCTATTTCCATGTTAAATACCTCCTATCGATTTATCTTATCTTGTATACGTAAGCATAGTTCCTTTTTGAAAAGAGTATTTTTAGTTGAAAAAAAAATTAAAACCTTCAATACCTCGGAAGACTAAGCGCAAATGGATTATTTTTGGATTCATTCTAATTGCATTTGTAAGCATCGTAGCTCTTTACGAAACGCAACAAGAACTTCGACGTAAATATAATTCACAAACTAGCCCCCAACTGACACCTAACGAGCGGGCTGATATTTCTATTTCAAAGTTAAAAAACTACTATAGATCTCATGATTTACCGCTGGGTTGGGAAATCGGTGAGGTAATAGCAGAAATTGAACCTACATCATCAAAAATAATCGTCCCAATTCACTTTTCCCCGGGTATTCGCTCAAGTCGGCACGGTAAAGCCTCAATATCAGGTGAAATTACCTCTGGAATGGTATGCCCAACTGATAAAGGACCATGGGATATACTTTCTATGACAAATCTCATAATTACAATACATGATAAAAACGGCCAAGTTGATAGGATAGAATGCTTCAGCCCCTTTCCTAGTAAATAATTATTTGAGATTAATAATACTACTCTGGGACAGGAGTGAATACCTTAGGTGAGGAATTACCAGACTTGTTTTGCCAAATATCAACTAACTGCATAGCAGCAGATTTTTCATCAGAAGACATTTCGCCGACAACTTTCTCCAATTCTGACAATGCACTACCAATACCATGTTGTCCCGCTAAGGATAACCAAAGATAAGCTTGAACTCTGTCTTTCTTAACCCCTTCACCGACATAATACATATGCCCCAAGCGACCTTGTGAGGGATAATGACCATTTTCAGCCCCCTTTTTATACCACTCAACCGCCTTCTCTAGACTATGGCGGACACCATCACCTTTAGTATAACAAACGGCCATGTTAAACTGAGCATTCGGGTCACCATTCTTTGCAGCACGCCTCATCCACCTGACAGCTTCTGCCATATCCTTTGAAACACCTTGACCCATTGCATAAAGGGCACCGATGTTGGCCTGTGCTTGTGGGTTTCCTCCCTCTGCAGACTTTAAATACCAGCTAAATGCTGCTATAGGGTCAGCCTCAACCCCGTCACCATTAGCGTATAAAGACCCAACCCATGCTTGAGCTTCTTGGTCTCCTTTTTCAGCAAGGGGCAACCATATTTTGAGGGCATCCGAGTAGTTTCCACGCATATAAGATCTGCGCCCATCCTCTAATGTATTAGACAATTCAGCCTCATGTTTCATTCTCCAGTTTTAGTTGTATAGGATAAAACTCTTATGGATTTGTTTCTGAACTTTTTTTATATATATAGATGCAATCAGTATTCTCATCACCCATTTTTACTATTAATCCATCAGTACCTAGTCGATCCAAGAAATAATTTTGTACTGTTTGAACTGCAGAAAATGTTAAGGCCTGTTTATACAACCACGGATCTTTCTCCTTATCTACACAATGGTCTTCAAATAAAGCTTTTTTTGGATCACTTGATATCCCTACAAAATAGTCCTCAAAGTCTCCTCCAAATTCTTTTATATAAGCTAAGAATTCGTACTTTATTTGCTGAACACTAAAAACCATTATTTATTAACCTTAATAGCTAGCGACGTGCATCTGTATAAAGAGGTGCATTCCAAACATAATTATACTCGGCAAGCAGTCGATCTACTAAATATTGTTGAAATAAGTAACCTNCCNTGNTGGGGCTTTTTGGCAATNAATCANCACAAGTATCTGGACTAGCAGGAGTNCCCCAATCTTCGTAAGTCTGNTGCAAGTTTTTTGAATTCCTGCTTGCCCTACAAAGAATACTTTTCCAGTATTCTTCATGTTTTTTTGCTTCTAAAATACTTAAATTATCTAACCCATCGACAATACTTAACCTAACTCTTGCGATTGCCTCATTTAACCCAGTAGGTTGAATAATGATTCTAGCAACACTAGATCCTTGCTTTGCTATTAATAAATTTGGAAAAAGCCATATAAGATAATTCTCATAATTTCCTTTATAACTTTGAGCAACTAAAAACTCGCTTTTTTTAGTGTTATCTATTGATGAGCTTGAATCATTGTTAATCTGTATCAAGTCTAATTCATTTTGTTCTTGGATTATCTCAAAAATTGAAGTTATCCCTACCTTCCAATTACCCTCGAGAGGCTGCCAAAAGCCAGCTTGATCCAAAGTATTTCTAAGTGTAGCTTCGAAATGAATATCAATACCTTGTGTTTGATAACCCAATGAATGACTATTTTGATCTACATTAACAAATATGCATCCACCCAAAGTCTCTACTTGAACTGGCAGCATGCGCTCAGGCATATCCCCAACAAAATGACGTAATATTGGTGTGTCATTATCTACATCAGAAAACCTAATGACGTCTCTGTCACGGCTATAACCACAAGATGTATAGGAACATTTAGTTTTCTTACCTGTTTGGCATTGTGCAGGTACGAACCTACATCCACCGTGTTGGGCAAAATTGAATCTACCAGAATAACCTTGTTTATTTTTTTGGACATGAATACCATGATTTCCCAGAGTATAAGGTAATAAATCTCCAACTTCACTTAACTGCTGCTCTGTTCCTACACAACACCAAATTCTAGTCCATAATTTCTCGTCTTCTAGTTCAGCAAAAATTCGAGAGCGATAAGCAACTGGGGGTAGAATACTGGCAAGTTCTTCAACATCAAAAACTGTTGAATACGTCCTTGGGTCAGTTAAGTTTAGACCTTCATCAAAATATCCGAGCTCTGGATGTAGAGACATCTGGACCTCCAAATGCGGAAATTTCAGTATTTAGCTTAAATAACTTAGAGCTTCTTAAGGGTAGGATAAAGGGGATGGGACATATTTAATGTCACATCCCCTTTAATGGATAAAAATTTATTTCCGCTGTTTATTCATTGGTGGATCGTAATCTGCACGTCCACGATGCACTATTGATTCTGATGGTGCATCAGGAAGTGGACCATCTTGGGAGAATCGGTCTAAAACATTCCCTACAAGTTTAGAAATATTATTATCTCCGTTATTCCATGGTAACGATCCACAAAAAGCTATAGAACTAAATGCAAAACAAGCGCCACCATTTGGAGTTTCGTGATAAGCAATATCAGATCTTACTCGGGGGTGTTGAGTTCCATCGAGACCTTGTTGATTGAATCCGAAGTCTTCCATTACTAATAAATATCCTTCGGTATGACGTCCCGCAGAGGTAGCTACAACCAGTGTGTGAGGCGGAGAACCTAACATAGTATCTACAATATCAAGTTCAGTACCGGCAGCTCCTCCCCCAACTAGTCCAAAGTTACCAAGTTTCTCATCATATTCTATGCCCTCAAAGGCCCATGAGACACGAGCATCATTAGACTCTGGTGTACGCGAGTAATATGAGGAAATATCAAATCCTTCTGATGACATTCCTGTACCTGCAACAGAGTGGAGATACCGCCCACGATAACGCCACATACCACCTAGTTCACCTGTACTCTGGTGGTAATACTCGCCTGGATCTGCTCGCCAAGTACGAATTCCTGACTCACATCGACGCATCTCAGTAACAATACCTCTACCAAGATTCTCATATCCTGGATGATATGAATGAACCCAATACCATGCATCGGCTCCCATATACATAAGGCGTCCACCCCTTTGTGTATAATCATGGAGCGCATCAAGTTGTGGACCTGAGTTATGTTCTGGATGAGAACCAGTTATAATAACGTTATAGTTTTCAATCCGAGCAAGTCCGTCATAGTTTACATCCTCATCGGTTATAACATCATATTTGTATCCCATCTGATTTAACCAATAAATCAAATGTAAATCCGCTGGGTATTGCCAAGGTGCTTGCATTAAGAAATGGTCATATTGCGGACGAATACTTAGTATCGGTCTCAGCCGAGACGATAAACACAGACCGCTGCCATCGGTATGGGTATCATATATGGAACCCCCATATTCTCTGTGCTCTGCAAGAAACATATTTTGGTGCTGCATAATAGGTACACGATATACCAATAGTTCTGCACCCCCCGCATTATTAGCTAAGTGCTCATTAGCATATGCCATGTAACTGATTGTTGGGATCATGACTGCAATCTTAGACTGCTCTTGCCCAACTCTTGGTACAACCCAAAATGGGATATAATCTTCATCTCCATCAGGTGTTGTTAGTTTTGCGCAGTAGCTATCACTTTCAAAGCCTTCTGGAACTTCCCATTCAAAACTAACCTCCCAACGAGCATCATCGACATCATCATCATGAAAATGAATTGCTCCATATTCTTGTGGGGCATGCTTCCAGTCAAAGTTTTGCCCTGTAAAATTGTGTCCAGTCATTGCCCGGGTAGGACAGTTAACAATTTGAGCATCAAATACATAAGGACCGTGATCTTTTCCAATGATCGTATTTATACCATCAGAAAAATCCCATGCTGCAACTATACATTTTGAAAGTTCACCTGTTGGACCAGCATTACGTCTTTCACTAAGTCCTCGTTGGGCACCGAGTTTCATGGTCTCAATATCAGCTCTGCTAAGTGCTCGATCACATATACGAGGGCTGTCTATTTTTCCATTATAGTGACCGCTTATTACTATTCCCGCTGGAACAGAGGAGGCTGCAGTTGCTTCGCTACTATGCGAACCTGTATAACCGGCAATAACAACAGGACTACCGTCGTGCTTTATGCTCTGCTTTATTGTAGACCTTNCTGGNGGAATCTCCGGATCTAATGCATATACGACNTGGGGTTCATGATAAAGTATAGCCTCTCCACTAGACGCATCAAATGTAGCTGCCAAAAAATGCCATGCGTGATCTCTTAGCGGTGCACCGGTAGTAATTTTCTCACCATTAACGCGCAACTCAGCACAACCATCTTCATTTATAAAGATGCCGTAACCACTTCCTTCATGCCACTTAGTTACAAGTCCCTGAGCTCCATGCTTCCAATATTTTGGATGAGTTTTTGGAGTTGTAGGCCAAACCCAACATTGAACAGTAAAACTTTCAACTCGAAACTGTGGCTTATCCTCAACAAAACCATATGATCCGCTATGGATTATCTGTTTCTGACCATTGTGTGAACCGTTAAAAGAAGAATCTAAATCATGCTCAATAACACCTGGACCTCGCGGATTTGTATCTCCATGAATCATTTTCACTAGTTGGGCATCAAATTTGTTTGGCCCATCACAATTAACATAAAACTTTATGGTATCACCAGGATGCACACCAAACTTATCTGCATAACCTGTAAGTCTCATCCAAGACATATTAATTTCCCTTCCCCACTTCGTACTACAAAATTTNCATTTGCAANAAATTTCGNATTATTAAATCAANTATATATACTTACCNTACAACTNAGCTAGCTGCCCAGCCATCATCTCGACGTTTCCAGCCTTCATGGAAATGCTCAGGATAGCCATCAGTTTCGGAAAACTCATCTAAACGCATTAAAAATATATCATGTTGTGGATCTTGTTCGTTGTCGTATATCTTGTCAGTTACGAATTCAGGCGGGACGCCCCTAATGCCTGATGCACGACCAATGCGCCACTCTTTTTCAACCTTAGTACAAATTACTAAAAGTTTTCCTGTTGCAGGTTGAGCGCGCATTCTAAGGAGAACTCGGTTNAGGAGTATATCTTCATGAATTCCCCCTGAAACATCTGTAGTATCTCCTGGTGTTGCACAGCGTAAAATTGTGCAGCCCGCAACGCCATGCATTGATTCTATGCATGCCTTATGCTCAGCAATAAGACGCCCTCTTTCATTGCTCCCTTCTGGGGGTATACGAATCATACTCAGACTCCCTTCAATAAATTACTTGTTCTTAAAGTTATAAATTACCCAAACATCATTCAAATTGTATTCAGTATATGCCTTATAAATTCTAAAGAGTTAAATATTTATCAACAATCTCATCGGTAAGGTCTCCAGTAACCCCACTCTCAGCAATACGACCATTATCCATTATGACAAAACTATGAGATAGTTCCCTAGCAACCTTGATATGCTGCTCAGTTAATATAAGTGTTAGGCCAACTTCCTTATTCAGACGCTCTATTGTAGCCTCTATTTCTTGAACAATATTAGGTTGAATTCCCTCTGTGGGCTCATCTAATAATAGTATTTTAGGGTCTGTAGCTAGAGCTCTTGCAATTGATAATTGCTGTTGTTGCCCACCTGACAAAGTCCCTGCTCGCTTATCTAAATTTTCTGCTAAATATGGAAAAAGNTCTAAGCACATTTCTGGTATAGCNCGCTTATTATCTGCCCTAGCAAAAGTACCTAGAAGAATATTTTCTTTAACTGAGAATTTTGGTAAAATTCCTCGCCCTTGAGGAATATAGCCAACTCCTGCAGATGAGCGCTCATGAGTTTGGCTATGAGTTACATCTTCACCAGCTATATGCATTGAACCTGTCATTCGAGTAGTTAAGCCCATTATAGTACGCATTAGCGTTGTTTTACCAACCCCATTACGCCCCAATACTGCTAANCATTGACCTTCCTCTACACCAATTGAGATATTTTGAAGTATTGGTGTTTTGGCATAAAATGAAGTAACATCCTCTAACTTAAGCAGCATCAGTGATCCCCTCAGTACCCAGGTAAACCTCTCTTACCTTGGGGTCATTTTCTACCTCCGACATTGGTCCTTCAGCAAGTGTCTTGCCAAGATGCATAAGCGTAATTATATCAGCTATCTCGCGAACAAATGTCATATCATGCTCAACAACTATTAAAGTATGCTCACCCTTTAGACGATNNAATATTTCTGAAGTTTTCTGAGTTTCCTGCTCAGTCATNCCTGCAGTTGGCTCATCCATTAAAAGGAGTTTTGGATTCTGCGTGAGAACCATACCTATTTCGAGCCATTGGGTTTCACCGTGACTAAGGTTGCCACCTAATTCGTCTAAACGCTTTTGCAAGCCAACTAATTCGACAACCTCCTGAAGACGAGCTCGACCACCGCCTCTACCAAACTCAATCATATTCATGAATGGGTTTGTGGTATTTGTGAGTGCTACTTGTAAATTGTCCCTGACTGATAAGTCTTTAAAAACTGCAGGAATTTGAAACTTACGACCTATACCCTGCTGCACAATTTTATGTTCTGTCATGCCTGATATATTACGACCATCAAATATTACCTTACCACTTGTCATTTTTTGTCGACCTGTAATTAGATCCATAGTGGTTGTTTTTCCAGCGCCATTTGGTCCTAACAAGCACCTCAGCTCACCTGGGCTCACATTTAAATTAAAGTCGTCCACAACTGTATACTGATCGTATGCCTTAGTTACTCCCTGTAATTCTAAGATAGCGCTCACTTTAATTTTCCTTTCCAGGAGCTATTTGGTTGGTCCAGCACCAATAGACTGGCGCGGGGCTGGAAGAGGATTAGGAACAAAACTAATTCCATACTCGAATAAACCTGCAAGACCTTTTGGTAAAAATCTAACAACGACTATGAAAATAGTTCCTAAAATTATAAACCAAGTAGCTTGGAACTCATCACCAACATAACTCTGAGCTGCATTTATAAAAATAGCGCCAAAAATAGCACCAAAGAGGGACATTCGACCACCTACAGCTGCCCAAATTACTATAGTTATACTAAAGAAAATTTCCAAAGCCGTAGGTGACACATATTGGACAATAATTACCCATACCATGCCCCCGAGAGCTGCTATTAGACCGCCTAATGCAAATACAACTACTTGGTAAAATGCAACATTGTAGCCAAGGAATCTAGCTCGCTCAGCATCATCACGAATAGCTTGAATAATTGTACCAAACTTACTTTGGAGTAAAAGCTTTGTTGCCACAGTAAGAGCCGCAAGCACACCAAGCGAGACCCAATAAATCATACTACTGTAGGGATCCACTTCCACACCAAAGGCCTGAAAGGCATTTGGAGGTGATATACCGTTAAACCCGGCCGTAAATGGCTGCATATCATAAGCCATGTTATACCAAGCACCAAGCATTGCAAGGGTCATGATTGCGACAAAAGCTCCTGCTAACCTCGCTTGAAATATCAATATTCCAAAGATAGTGAAAAATACTACTGGGATTCCCATAGATAATATCAAACCAACAGATGTATTCCAAAATGGCTCCCAAACTGTTGGTAAGGCCGTTAATTCATTCGTTAACATAAAACTGGGTATTGGATCATTAACTGGATCCTGATATTGCATTTGCATGGTTGCAGCCATTCCGTAAGCTGCCATACCAAACGCAATCCATTGACCTAGGCTTAGAATACCTCCAAAGCCCCATACTAAACTCACAGAAAGAGCTAAAATACCAAAGACACCATACCNNGCATATTGATTNAGAGTNAATGGNTCATCTCCCATCCAAACAGGTANAAGTGCTANNACACCAAAAAATATGGCATATACAGCCCACTGAGCTCTTTTGTCATGGTAAAGGTTTGCTTTTTGCACGNTTTTATTTACCCCCGTTACTAGCGCTAGCGTCTTGCCATATTAGGCGTAAATATTCCCTGCGGACGGAACCGTAGAAATATGACAATTAAAACAAAGAGCACAAAGCGCGCAAACGTATCGTTTGTAAAGTACGAGAAGATAGAGAACATTTCTCCCATAATTCCTGCTGTAGCTAAACTTCCAAATAGTTCCCCTCCCCCGGTTACAACAACTAGGAAAGCTTCAACTACATAACCTAAGCCCATATCAGGAAAAATTGTTTTTAATCCAGAAAACATTGAACCTGAAATACCAGCCAACCCAGCTCCATATGCAAACGTTAGTCCATAGACCTTACTAGAATTTATGCCAAAAGATGCGGCCATTTGTGGGTTCTGCATTACAGACCTTACCTGTATACCAAAATTTGATTTATATAGTAGGGCCCAAGTAATTGCGACAAGTGCTAGAGCAATTCCAAATATAAATATACGGATTGTAGGAATGTATAAGAACCCAATTTCTACAACAGAGGATAAAAATTCTGGCGTATCAATATATTGTGGCTCACCACCAAAGATAAGCCGAATACTTTGAATAAAGACAAGTGACACACCCCAAGTTGCTAGTAAGGTATCTAAAGGCCGATCATACAAATGCCTTATAAGTCCTCGCTCTACTAGCCAACCTACAAATGCAACAATAACAAAAGATATAGGCAAACAAAGAAGCCAGGGAAAGCCAAGGAAATATTGCAATATCCAAGTGATATATGCCCCAAGCATAATGAACTCGCCATGAGCCATATTAATGACACCCATAGTACCATATATTATTGTCAAGCCTAACGCAGCCACTAGCCAGATACTGGCCAGACTTAGACCTATAATAAGAGCACTAATAAATGGCTCTAATGCGAACGGAGTCCAAAAATCATGGACACTCATGCCTTGCGCCTCATCTTATTAATTTTATCATTACGTATATAACGTATTTAATCCACGCGTTGAACGTATGGTCTGCTAAAAATTTAAAAACTACAAGATATACCCTAGAGCCTGGGATAAAGCACTAGTTTAAAAAATTTATAATTTTTTTGAGATTATTGGACGGAGGGGTAATTGTCCTCCGTCCAAAACATCTTCTTTTTAAATCTTACAGAACGTCCTTTTGGATTGTTCCATCTGGCTTGTGTAAACCATCAGCCTTACATACCCCACGCTCAGGATATATTGCAAAAGGATCTGGACCTACATGTTCAGCTGCCTCCTTAACAATAGTAAACTGACCATTTGATCCACACTGTCCAATTTTTGGCTTGAGCCAAATATTGAAGTTATCCGGATCGATCCAAACTTTTCCTTCTGGTGACTCCGCATCAGAAAGACCAACCGGTCCCTGACCATTCCAGTTTCCAGAAACATCACGGATCATACGTGGCGTGATAGCCTCCCAGTCACCTCCAGTTTCCTCCAGAGCTCTCTCAACACCCTTCTTCCAAATAAGAATGCCAAGATATGTCTCTTCCATGTTGTAGTGTGTAACACCACCACCACCATATTGACTTGAGAGATATGCCTCAACAAACCACTCGTTAGTGGGATTCTTTAGATCCTGGAAGTAAGGAGCTGAAAGAAAATGACCCGCACCCGCTTCATGGCCCATAGCTGCAGTTTCAATTTCTCCAGTTGTTAGAGCAGCAATTGGCATTTTGTCTGACTTGAAGCCCTCTTGTAAAAATTGACGGTGCAATGCAATGTCTGAGTCACCAACTACAGTGGACATAATCCAATCTGGCTCTTGCTGGCGAACTTTATTAAATACTGGGGAGAACTCTGAACCACCAAGAGGAACATAGTCTTCACCCACTACTTCACCACCAGCTCTTTCTAACCAAACTTTTACATTTTTGTTAGATTCTTTTGGCCAAATATAATTAGAGCCAACTAAGTATACTTTTGGACCAAAGTTTTCGACCATATATGGCACCAAATCATATGAATGCTGGTTTGCAAGAGGTCCAGTATTGATAATATTCTGCATACATTCGCGACCCTCATAACAAGTCGGGTAATAATACAGATGATTCCACTTCATTATGATGGGCATGACAGCACGACGGCTTGCGGAAGTATAACTTCCGTGGACCGTACAAACACGGTCTCGAAGGATCAACTGAGTCATTTTCTCAGAATATACCTTGATGTCAGATTTGGCATCTACAGCTATTGGCTCGATTTGCTTACCTGCAATACCACCCTCTGCATTTATCTTATCGATAGCGAACAGTGATACCTGTGTTGAGTCATTCTCGACTACTGATAAGTTTCCAGTTTGAGACCATAAAAGACCAACTTTGACGTTACCATCTTTTTCTATCCAAGGCTTAGCGCCCCAAGCTTGTCCATGATCCTTAATGTACAGCTGCGGAAAAGCAGCAGCAACCCCGGCTGCTCCAACAGCAGCGCCTTTTACAAAATTTCGACGGCTAATTCGCATTTTTTATAGCCTCCCTAGTGCTATTTTTAGTAACTGATTATACAGTTATTTTTTCTAGTGACCAAAACGGTCCTTCAAACGACTTTTGTTTGTCTTATTAAACTATAAATTTCAACATACTTGTTATGTTTTTTTAGGCAATTCCCCGGAAAATATACGTTATATTAAGTTTATACACTATAACTCTAGCATATCATAGTTACAACACAATACCCTAGCTGTGAACTGCAAATACATCAAACGCAATTCCGATCCTATCGCCTGAACCAGTAAATGGTATTGTATTATGAAAAAAATAAGAAGGGAAGCATCTTGCAACACCTATTTCAGGAGGATACGAAGCATAAAAT
>PAWF01000022.1 GCA_002714015.1 Gammaproteobacteria bacterium
AAAGAGAAGGTATTAAATACATGTCTACCAGGTTGGATTGGTTTAACAGGTGGCTCAGAAGAAAAATTAAGATTCAGTCTATTGTCTCNTGCAACTTTAATAGATGCTAAGTTTCTCTCNCTTTGNCCCTTGGAATGNGTCTCTCTTAGGGATGCATATTTTTCTGAAANTTCTTTGGAGAAGGCAACTTTCTTATTATTAGNTAGNAAGGCATTAACAACACCTACAGCTTTTGAAGCATCNGGAACATGAACAACACTATTATTNTATGATGGTGATATTTTTACTGCTGTATGTAAAATGCTAGTTGTTGCCCCCCCAATTAATAGAGGTATTTTAAATCCTTGTCGTGTCATTTCTGATGCGACGTGGCACATTTCATCAAGACTGGGTGTAATTAAACCAGATAAACCAATTGCATCTACTTTTTGATCTTGGGCTACTTTAAGAATTTTACCTGCTGGAACCATTACTCCAAGGTCAATTACCTCATAGTCATTGCATTGCAATACTACCCCAACAATGTTCTTACCAATATCATGAACATCACCCTTTACGGTTGCTAGGAGAATTTTTCCGGCATTTTTTTTCTTTTCTGTATCATTACCTCGTTCTTGTTCCATAAAAGGAATAAGATGCCCAACAGCTTGCTTCATAACTCTTGCACTTTTGACTACTTGTGGAAGAAACATTTTTCCAGCACCAAATAATTCTCCAACCGCATTCATGCCATCCATTAAAGGACCCTCAATTACATGAAGGGCTCGCTCTGCGGAATTACGTGCTTCTTCTGTATCTTGGATTATATATTCATTTAGACCATGTACTAGAGCATAATTAATTCTTTCACTTGCTGAACCTTGCCTCCATGACAAGTCTACGCCTTTAGTTATTTTGCTTTTACCCTGGAAGCCATCAGCAATTTCTAGAAGTCTATCTGTTGCATCCTTCCTGCGGTTTAGAAGAACGTCTTCCACTCTTTCTAAAAGCTCTTTTTCTATCTCTTCATATAGATCTAATTGTCCGGCATTTACTATGCCCATATTCATACCTGCTTTGGTAGCATGGAACAAAAATGCAGAGTGCATAGCTCTTCTAACAGTTTCATTACCTCTAAAGGAGAAGGAGAGGTTCGATAGTCCTCCTGAAACATGACAATGTGGCAACTCAGATCGAATTCGACGAGTTGCTTCTAGGAAGGCTAGTGCATAACCGTTATGTTCTTCAATACCAGTTGCTACTGCAAATATATTTGGATCAAAAATAATGTCTTCTGGAGGAAATTTTAATTTATTTGTTAGTAATGAATAAGCTCGACTACAAATTTCAAACTTCCTATCAGCTGTTTCAGCCTGCCCACTTTCATCAAATGCCATGACTACGGTTGCAGCCCCATACCTTTGAAGGGTTTGGGCTTGATCTAAAAATATTGATTCGCCCTCTTTAAGACTTATTGAGTTAACAATCGATTTTCCTTGGACATTCTTTAGACCAGATTCGATTACAGTCCACTTTGAAGAATCAATCATAACGGGGACACGAGAAATATCAGGTTCAGAAGCTATCATTCGAAGAAAACGAATCATTGCAGCTTCAGAATCAAGCATACCCTCATCCATATTCACATCAATTATTTGTGCCCCGTTCTCCACCTGTTGTCGAGCTACTTCAACAGCTGCCGAATAATCTTCAGCCTCTATTAGTTTTCTGAACTTTGAGGAGCCCGTGACATTAGTTCGTTCACCAATATTTACAAAAAAACCTGTCATGTTCGAACTTTGAGTGCCTCCAGCCCTGAAAGACGCATTTGGGTCGAGAGACTAGGAATCTTACGTGGTAACTTGTTAGCGATAGTCTCTCCCATTTCAGCTATATGGGATGGTTTAGTCCCACAGCAGCCACCAACCATATTGATGAGCCCCGAATCTGCCCATTCCCCTATATGTTTAGCAGTAGCCTCTGGTGTTTCGTCATATTCTCCAAATTCGTTTGGTAAACCAGCATTTGGATAGGCGCATATAAGAGTATCGGCAGTTCTAGATAGCTCATCTATATATGGACGCATATGTGCGGCTCCCAGCGCACAATTTAAACCAATACTAAATGGGCGTGCATGCCTCATTGAGTGGAGAAAAGCTTCAGGTGTCTGCCCTGTGAGGGTTCTTCCAGAGAGGTCTGTTACTGTTCCTGATATCATTATTGGCAAAAATTTCCCAGTTTCCTCTGAAAGCTGAAAGAGAGCCAATATTGCGGCCTTTGCATTCAGTGTATCAAAAATCGTTTCTAGTAAAAAGATATCTACTCCGCCTTTTAGTAATGCCGTTGCTTGATCTTTATAGGCTAAGAGTAATTCATCAAATTCTATTGCACGAAAAGCTGGGTCTTCTACATCTGGTGATATAGAAGTAGTTTTGTTGGTTGGTCCAAGTGATCCGGCAACAAACCTTGGTCGTTTATCACTACTAACTTTATCTGCAGCTTGTCGAGCAATTGTTGCCGCAGAAAAATTAAGTTCATGGATTTGATTTTGTGTATTATAGTCAGCTTGAGAAATTGAGCTGCCATTAAAAGTATTTGTTAATATTATATCGGCACCTGCCTCAAGGTATTCAGTGTGTATACTTTCTATTAGTTGTGGTTGTGTAATACTGAGGATATCATTATTCCCTTTAAGGTCTTTATCGTTATCTTTAAATTTCTCCCCTCTATAATCATCCTCTGTAAGGTTTTGGTTTTGAATCATTGTTCCCATAGCNCCATCAAGCAAAAGNATTNTATTTTTTACGATAGATTTTAGAACATCAATTCTTCGTGTTTGTTTCATTGAGATGACCCTAACATTTCTTGATCTCTAACCCCAAGTGCATGACATATGGCACGTGTAAGTTCTGCTCGATTGAGAGTATAAAAATGAAAGTCAGTAACTCCATGGTTAGCTAATTGTCTGCACTGCTCAATAGCGACCCATCCCGCTATAAGTCTTCGACTGTTNGGGTCGTTATCAAGCCCATTAAGCATGTCCTCTAACCATCTAGGTATAGATGCATTGCAATGATTAGCAAATTCAACTAGCCTTGAAAAATTTGTAACCGGCAAGATTCCCGGTACTATGGGTGCTGAAATACCTTTTGCTGCNGCAGCATCACGAAAGCGCAAAAATATTTCTGTATCAAAAAAAAACTGGGTTATNGCTCTGCTAGCTCCACANTCTAATTTATAGGATAAGTTNTCTAGATCAGCCTCNGGACTTTTTGCTTCAGGATGTACTTCNGGGTAAGCAGCTACACTTATTTCAAAATCTGCTACTTCANGGAGTCCACTAACAAGTTCTCCAGCATTATTATAACCCTGAGGNTGNGGTGAAAATTTGTCAGTTGNTTGNTCGGGNTCTCCTCTGAGTGCTACTAGGTGCCTAACACCNACATCCCAATACTCTTGTGCTACAATTTGTATGTTTTCCCGTGATGACCCTATACAGGTTAAGTGTGCTGCTGGGGTTAAATCTGTTTCTGCAACTATTCTCTTAACTGTATCAAGGGTACGTTGTCTAGTTGTACCTCCTGCACCATAGGTTACTGACACAAAAGATGGTTTCAGGGGCTCTAGAAGCACTATTGATTCCCATAATTGTTGGGCTAACTTTTCACTTGAAGGAGGAAAAAATTCAAAAGAGACGTTTATCCNTTCCCTTACAGAGAAAGGACCACTCCGACGGGCTGNTTCTNGTCCCTTTATATTAGAAANTTTTCCCAATGTTTTCCTCATTTAGATTTGAAACTGACAACNCAATTAAGTCAAGACTATGATAAAAAACCCACCGCAGCTATGCTGGGCGGGAGCAATCGCTTTAGCNGNATTTGTAAGACGCGCCCGCAAGCTGTTAAATCAAAACGGCGCGAGAAGAATAAATAGGCTAGGTAAGTAAAAAATTCAATGCCAGCATCGTATTTTTATATATATGCATGATAAAGTAATTTCCATGTCATCTANTCTATCAATAGATCGTCGTTTAAGTGTAGCTCCAATGATGGGCTATACTGACCGTCATGGTCGTTATTTTTTGCGACAATTTAGTAAGTATACACTTCTCTATACAGAAATGATTGCAACAGCTCAAATAATTCATGGTGATGCAGATAGGTTTCTAAAATTTTTACCTGAAGAGAGACCANTAGCTCTTCAGTTGGGTGGCTCNAACCCTAATGAACTAGCTCAATGTTCAGAGATTGGGGAAGGTAAAGGTTATGACGAGGTTAATCTTAATGTAGGGTGTCCTTCAAAAAAAGTAAGTTCAGGGAACTTTGGTGTTTGCTTGATGGCTAATCCANNTCTCGTAGCTCATTGNGTAAAAGATATGTCTGCAGCTACTGGGATNCCTATAACGGTTAAATGTCGCTTAGGAATAGAAGGAGACTATTCTTTTGACAAACTTTGTAGGTTTGTAGAAGCTGTTTTAGAGGCAGGAGCAGAAAGTGTTATAGTACATGCTCGTACAGCAGTTTTAGGAGGTTTGACACCAAAGGAAAATCGTGAAATTCCATCACTCAGGCATGATTGTGTTTGGTTGCTTAAATCTAAATTTTCAGGAGCTAAAATAGTTTTGAATGGAGGTATTCAAACAATTGCTGATGCCAACGCTTTCTTACCTTACTTGGATGGTGTAATGATAGGTCGTGCTGCAATTTCTAATCCTATGCTTCTTGCAGATGTTGATAGTGCAATTTTTGAGGTTCAATCTAAGTTACCTTCTCGCGAGGAGGTTGTAGATAAAATGATAAATTATATTGATGAAGAACTTGCATCTGGAACTCGACTTGGCTCTATAACAAGGCATATGTTCGGTTTATTCCAAGGTCGCCCTGCTGCTAGACGCTGGAGGCAATATTTAAGTAATAATAGTAACCGCAAAGGTGCAGGCGGAGAAGTAGTCAGAAGAGCTATAGAATTAATGTCACAGAACAATAAACCAGATTAGATTTGAAGATATTATATTAATGAGCTGACTCAATAGCACGTTTTGCCATAACGCCTACTAAGTGAGCTCTATACTCTGCACTTGCGTGAATATCAGAGTTTAGCCCCTCTGCTTTTATTTCGGGTAACTTATCACCAGAAGTAATAGCTTTCTCTATATTANTAGCNCGAAAAACACANGGACCAGCNCCAGTAACAGCAACTCTNGGACCGTCTTCAAAATCTGCAAACATCACTCCTACTATTGCGTACCTTGAAGCTGGATTATTAAACTTAATGTAACTAGCTTTTTTAGGAATTTGAAATTTAATACAGGTTATCAACTCTTGTTCCTCGAGAGCTGTTTCAAATAAATCAACAAAAAAATCATCACATGAAATTTCTCGAGAGTTTGTTACAATAGTGGCTTTTAGCGCCAATACTGCAGCCGGATAGTCAGCGGCTGGATCATTGTTTGCTAAAGACCCTCCTATTGTTCCTCTTGCACGCACTTGGGGNTCACCTATTTCATTNGCTANGCTTGCTAGNGCAGGAATTGATGATTGAATTACCTCTGACTTAGAAACTTCATTGTGGGTTGTTCCCGAGCCTACAGAAATATGATTGTGTTCAGCAGATACCCCAACCAGTTCGGGTATTTGTGAAATATCTATTAGGTGGCTAGGGTTAGCGAGACGCTGTTTCATTGTNGGTAAGATAGTATGTCCACCTGCAAGATAACTTGGGTCATCAAGCTCCTTATATTTAGATAGAGCATCTTCGACAGACAAAACTTTTAGATAATCAAATTCATACATTGATGTTCCCCCAACTNATCAANATNAATTATCTTGATTTTCATGCATTACTTTAGCCCCGTCGCTAATGGCTTTAACAATGTTATGATAACCTGTNCAGCGACAGAANTTNCCCTCTAAATGGTTTCTTATTTCNTTTTCNGTAGGACTGGGATTGTTTTTTGCTANATCNAAAGCAGTCATCACCATACCTGGTGTGCAAAANCCACATTGGAGTGCATGATTTTGTTTAAATGCTATTTGCATTGGATGCAGTTGACCNTCNTCAGAAACNCCTTCAATTGTTTTAACTTTGCTGCCATCTGCCTGGGCAGCTAGCATTGTNCAGGATTTAACACACTGGTCATCTAGATGTATATTACAAGCTCCACATTGGCTTGTATCGCATCCAATATGGGTTCCAGTAAGCCCAAGATGTTCTCTCAAAAATGTTACAAGCAACGTTCGTGCTGGTATTGTTTTTGAAACCTTTTGCCCATTTACTGTCATTGATACAGAAATTTTTGGCATATTACCCCTCTATAAGGTTATTTTACCTTTAAACATCCCCAAAAAAAATTCTTAGAGTATAACTTTACATATGACATCTTACAGATAATACCAAAAACATAGCCTGTTGAGGCTGTCCTAGCTAGTATTCATTATTCAAAAATAATATGGATAATATCAACCAATTAGTCCATTACATAATAGTATCTTATAAATTAAGTAAAATAATTTTTTATACTTAGGATTATTGTTCTACGTTCTCGCCATAACCCTGGCAAAATACTTAAAGTTGGCATTAAACCAGCCTGGAAGACTAGGACAAAGGTTATTAGTACAGCTCCGAGTATAAGGGTTACTTGCCCAACACCTTGAGTGCCAAGCCAACCTTTAAAATATTCAATAGCAAAAACTCCAGATATTGGTCCAATAAGTGTTGATTTTCCTCCGATTAGTACCCACATGACGACGTCAGCAGCCCTACCTAAACTGAACATTTCAGGGTGGGCTAAAGGTATAGAAATTGCGTAAAAAGCTCCACCTACTCCAGCAATCCCGCCACTTATAACAAAAGCTAATAATTTATACTTACGGATATCATAGCCAAGTAGTTCAGCGCGGTTTTCATTTTCACGAATACCTACTAGCACTTTTCCGAATGAGGTAGTTAGTAAAAGACGGAGACCTATATAAGTACAAATAAGAGATATAGCTCCTGAATAAAAAAACCAGTTTATATCAAGCTGCAACCCAGCTTTCCAGGGTACTTCTAATTGAGGCACATTTGGAATGCCATTTTGTCCTTTTAGCTTTGCTTTACCAATTACATATTGGTCACCAGATGTTGAGCGGATAGCTTTTTCTAATATCAGTGTAAAAACTAATGTGATGATACTGAAATAGATGNTNCCTATACNNCCATAAANCATAAAATAGCCTAAAACCATGGCCGTAAGCATTCCTGCAGCAGCTGCAAAGAACATAGACCCTGTTGTTTCGCCTGTATTTATTGCAAGTATTGTGTAGCCATAACCACCTATGCCAAAAAAGGCTGTTTGCCCAAAGCTAAGCATTCCTCCATAGCCCCATAAAAAACCCATACTTAGAGCCAATAATGCCAACCCAAAAAANCTAGACATTTCTAATATTACAAATAGATCTAAGAAATGGGGCATTATTGCAATTAANAATCCAACTANAAGCANGGTTAACCACCACCGAAGACCNNGTTTTTGNTTAGATAGATTAGAATGTGAGANGNTAAAAGNCATTTATATTAGACACCCCTTGTCATCCGTCCGGTTATCCCGAGAGGTAGAATGCGTAAAAGAAATATGGCTACAAACAGCACAGTAATTTCGCCAATTACTGAGGTAGATATAGTTGCCACAAANCCATCAATAGTNCCAAATAGTGATGAAGCTGTTATTGTACCTAAAAGTGGTAAGCTCCCGCCAGATATTACTGTAACAAAAGATTTTGCTATATATACTAATCCAAGCGTAGGATAAGCTCCAACTATTGGCACTAATATGGCACCTGCAAGTCCAGTTAGCATGCAACCAAAGCCAAAAGTGAGCATATATACAAGACTTTGATTTATTCCTAAAGTAGAGGCAGTTTTAGGATTCTGCATTGTCGTTCTAACTATAAGTCCATATCGCGTATGCCTCCATAACGCATATACTAAAGTTAAAGTTGCTATGGATACCGCAATCATAAATAATCCATATGCGGGAATGAATATATTACCTAATGAAATATTTCCGAGCGGAGAGGCTATACTCTCGCTCTGCGGACCAAAAATCGTAGTAATGCCGCCAACTAGGAGCAAGCTGAGCCCCCAAGTTGCTAGCAATGTGTCGACTATTCGACCGTATAGCCATTGAATAAGAAGTCTCTCAACTATGATTCCAAAAACTCCAACTGCAATTGCGGCTAAAATAATTGATATCCATAGGCTAATTCCTGATTGGGTGCATAAGGTGCAGAAATATGCTCCAAGCATAAGAAATTCACCTTGAGCAAGGTTAATAACTCTCATCATCCCGAAGATTACAGCTAGACCGAGGCTAATCAGGATAAAAATTGAAATTGAAAAACCAATTTGGAAAAGATAGTTTATTATTGGCTCCAAAGCTCACCCCTAAAATCTTTTATAGCTTAATAAGCCGCTTAGCTATTTTTATAGCATCTAATTATTTCATAGGATTTATACAGAAGCTAAACCTCAGGTTCATATTGTAAGGAGTCATTTGGATTTTGGTGTAAGTTACAGACCATTTGGGTATCTCGCGGTGGCCGCTGCTTAAATGATTGTAACACATTAAANCGTTGATTTTNACCAACAACAATATGTATATCCATNGTTGTATGGTTTGTNTTGCCATCTACTGTATAAATGCCGCCAGCCCCATTAATTCTCACTGAACCTTTTGATAGNGCCTCAATTGTAGCCTCAGCATCAGCACTACCAGCTTGCCTAACAGCTTCAGCCCAAATTTTAATTCCTCTTTCACCATATTCTGCATATTCGCCCACATAGCTNGTATCACCTGTATAACTTTGAAAGCGTTTAACGAATGCTTTAGCCTCAATTGTATCAAGGTCGTCTACATAAGATGTGGCTATTATTATTCCATTACCTTCTTTTGGACTTAACTGCGTATGTTCAAGTCCNACACCATATGAACCTGANGCAAGAGCAATAGTATCCTTNCCAATAGTACTCTCAAATTGCCTATAAAATGCAATATGTGCCCCTCCGACTAAGGCNGATAGCACAATNTCAGGTTTTGCAGACTGAATACGCGATATTGCAGGTTGAAAATTATTNACATCAAGNGGNAAAAATTCTACTCCTAGATCTTCGCCACCTCTCTCTCGAATGAATTTTTGCATCCATTTAGAGGTTATATGACCATAATTGTAATCTGCTGCTAAAATGTAGCAGCGTTTATGCCCTAGGTTTGTTATTACATAGTCCATAAGCGGTTCTAGTTGCTGCGCGGGNACCATTCCTGTNGATACNTGTCTGCGGTCACAAACACCACCTTCATATAGTGAATTATAGAAAAGTAGACCTTTAAATCGTGAGACGATTGGNCGCATTACTTCTCGAGCTGAGCTTGTTATNCCTCCATGAATTACGTGAACATTATCTCTTACTAATGCTTCCGTTACATACTTNGAATTNTATTGNCCATCTGATTGAGAATCATAAAAAATAAGTTCGANTGGGCGCCCGAGAAGACCTCCAGCTGCATTTAGTTCCTCAACAGCCATGGCAGTTGCCTGAATTTGTTTCAGGCTGTAGATGTTTAGAATCCCTGTTTTATCTAGTATATTAGCTACACGTATGGGGTTCTCTCCAGCTATACCTGCCTTTTTTAGAAGGTAGGGCGAACTAGCGAAAGCAAGAGCGCCACTACCAGCCATAAAAAATTGTCGTCTGTTGAGTTTCATTTGTTATGGCCTCCAATTAGAAATCCTGTNCCTTATNTATTTTACCAGTTAATTTAGACTATAATTGAAATAATATAAAAATTTACAACAGGTTTTTNAGAAGTAACACAAAATATTTATGTTGTATTGTAATATGATGATTTGCATTGAGATNAGNTTCAGCTAATTAATTAATCACTTCTCCTATTTTTTNTANAAAACNTTGCATTATTCCAGATATTTTGGCTAGTCCTGTAGTAGGTGTAAAGTTAGTTTCGTTCATATAAAGGTTTCGATTAATTTCTATTTGTAATGCGTGAACGTTCTTTGATGGATTTCCATAGTGAGNTGTAATATGTGCNCCAGCGTAGGGATTATTNACNGATACNGATAAGCCCAGTTTAGTAAAAAATAGACTAGAGCTTTCTGTAATCCAAGGTGCACAAGATTTTCCAAANCTATCTCCTAGCACNATATCTTTATGACNTATATTTTTATTTTCTCNAGAGTCAGTGCTTTTTGAGGGCATTGAATGACAATCTAATAAAAGGCATTTCCCAAACCTAGACTTCGTTTCTTCAATTAATAACGCNAAGTTTGAGTGATANGGCTTGTAATATGTTTCTATTCTTCTTGTAGCTTCAATTGCTGGTATTTCCTTAGAATAAATTTCTACTCCTGAGGCNACACATCTTGGAATTACNCCATAGCCAGCTGTTACCCTGGGGCTAGGTTTATAATTTGAGACTTTGCCAAAAAACATATTTGGGTCAAGCTCAGAGGCTGCTCTATTAGGNTCAACAAATGCNCGGGGATACAAAGCATTAATAGTTGGTATGCCTATATTTACGGCACCTCTGTAAATTTTATCCACATAGGGATCTTCTGAGGCCCTTATCTTTATAGCGTTAAGCTGAGAAGAAGATAAAAATTCTGTGCTATAGCTCCTACCGCTATGTGGTGATGATATTACTATAGCTAGCTTTTGATGAGGCGGCTTAAGAATTTCAATAAGAGATTTGNCATCTAGGTGATTGCTTNCGGTTAACCGTTTAATGNTAGTATAATTTGACATAAGAACTAATTTCCCTATGCAGTAGAATNAATAAATATGATGGAATATTCCAAATCAAANCAACTTTTAAAATANNCTTGTTCAAATAATTNTGTATTTCTATTCAAAGCTCNAATGTANTTGGGGTAACTATCATTAATTCTCATTTGAATTCCTCAATTTTTAAANCAACAACNTGTATTGCAAATATNTTTTAGAATTGGAAATAAACAAATGGAATAGTTTGTCCTGCTTTAGATACAATGTAGGGAACAGAAGCGGCAAATATAAGAAATGCAAGCAACAGCGGCCAAATACGCTTCCTATTACCTAATGTAATTTGATGGGTATTTGGAAGTGTAAACACTATTAAGGCAGCTAATACTAGGTATACAAGNTGTGTTAAGTCTGTGTAAGGTAGGTTCGAAAANCCAGCATTTATATCAAAGAGTTTTTTCCAATAATCGAATGAAATAGATATATCGTTTGTAGCAAAAGGAACCCATAGGAANGAAACGTATAGAAAAACTAATGCGCGGCAAAACCAACACCATANAAACCTGACTGGTGCCGAACAAGTCTCAGACCATGAGAAATTAATTTTTTTATACAGAACTCTGTATCCAATGACTGCTAGTGCGTGTCCTCCACCCCAAACTAAATAGCCTAAGCCAACACCATGCCAAATCGAACTAAGGATCATTACCACAATAATTGATGCAATTATCCAACGGATGTCAGAACTAATCCTAACTAAACGCTTATAGACATATTCCTTAAAAAAGTGGTGTAGGGATATGTGCCATATGCGCCAAAAATTTGCTATATTAGTGGCTTTGTGTGGGGAGAAAAAATTTCTTGGTAAATGTAATCCGACCATATAGCCTAATCCCAAAGCCATATCCGCATAAGCTGAAAAATCAAAATAAATTTTAAATGAATAGAGAAACATATTGACCCACGCACCGATTACAGAGATTCCCTGAATATTCTGATAAAACACAGTATTAAATTCATCAAGTGGATCAGCTATTAGGACTTTTTTACCTATCCCTAAGCATAAATAGGTAACCCCTACTATAAAATACTTATGTGAAAATATTCTGAAAGGATTTCGGAAAGTTTGCGGGATAATAAAACGATGTTTGACAATAGGACCTGAGATAAGCTGGGGGAAAAACATTACAAAAAATAGATACCGTTGGAAGCTGGATTCACTATCACGCTTCTCCGCCTCATCAACCACAAAAGCTATTTGCTGAAAAGTAATAAAAGAAATACCAAGCGGTAGCCCTAGTGCTCCAAAAAGATTAACTTCTTCAACAGTCCCGCCACCAGCCCCCTGGCTTACAAGAAATTTTAAAAAAAGAAGGTAGCCAGCATTCACTGATACCCCTAATGCTATTTTTACTTTTGATGAAAAACGTGTCCTACATGCAATGATGTAGTTAGTTAGCACACTAGCTGCAACAAAAGCGATATCAGTGTAGTTCCAATCAATATAAAATATTATAGAAAGGATTATGAAATACGGAAGTAAGTATTTTTGAAGAGATAACCTCCTTAGCACCCAGAGTCCTATTAATGAAAGTGGTAAAAACAAAAATACAAATTGTGCAGAGCTAAATATCATCAGGTCTTATTACCACTCTGTCTAATACTGCATTGATAATCTGATGGTATTATTCTTGATAGATTCTCAATAATTTTTTCCCCACCTTCAAAGCTTATATGTGAACCGTCCAGCCAAACCTCCTCAGGAAGGTCAACCCATGTTTGTTCTTTTTTAAGGTAGGTAAAATTTGGATTCTTCTTTTGAAGAGTCTGCATTATCTCAAAATATGGTCGAGTCTTCTCTGGTTGATCCCAGCGAGGCCCGCCTAAGTAATCTGTTAACTGTGCTTCATATGCAATTACTTTAGCGCCTCTTTGAGTCAAGTCATTTATAGTATCTTGAAAAGCTTTTAATAGTTTCTCATCAAAGGGTGAATTCATGTTCCGGGCAGCGATCATTCTTAAATTGTCACTATCTAGCTTGATTTTATTCTTAATCCGCGCATGACGCTTTTGGTCAGCGCCAATGAATTGCACTGATCCATCTTGGTAAAGGTACTCATCAGGCTTTCCTGTTAATGCTAAGTTGAATGTATCTTTATACTGACGAATAAATGGGAACCAGTTTGCTGGTTTTATTGGCCACTCAATATTCAATATACGAGGGAATAATGACGAAATAGAGGTATTTCCATCACTAATATTATCTATCCATAGAGAAAAATTATTCCAGGGGTGGTCAATAGATGGAGTAGCGCTTCTTGAAAGTTTGGTAAACATATCAGGATAAATACCAAGCAATATCGTCCATTCTTTACCAACATACTTAGAAATATCAGTGAAAAAATACTTGGCATCAAGGTAATCAATACTATGGTGACTCATATTATAAAATGTTTTTAATTCACACTTAAGATTTTTCTGAAAAACCTGCTCACGAAGATGAAATTGTGTAGAGTTTCCATATACAAGTAAAAATTCTTCTTTAGATTTACGTGCTTTATTAATAAAAAATTCATATTTATATTTAGGGAGCAGACGACTATTGAGATTTACAATCTGGCTATTAATTTGTGGGAATACAAATTTTTCATATGCACGGTTATGCGCCCAGCTATATAATCCAAAATTAACCGCAGGAATACCTATTATGATTACTAATGCAGCTATAATAGATAGCTCCACCATTCGTTTAATTTTTACTCGCGGTTTCATTTTTTAGAAGTGCTGTTCGTTAAGTAATGTTTTTGAAAATCCATATATGGACGCATTTCTATTTTTTGTAGTTGTTTTTGAAGAAACCTATTTTTGTCTGTGCAGATTGGATAAAAACCCTCTATATAAATTTTCTCTAGAAAATATAATTAAGAATTAAAGAACTCACCAAAACCCTATTATATTTTCCCTATTAATTACAAGAATTGATAAATAACAAATAGTTTGTAACTTAAGGGTATAAATCATAAGTCTACAACAAATTATATTTAAATATTTCCCAATCATTCGTTAAAAGGTTAATGAAAAAATATTTTCAAACTATCGGATAAATGAAATAGGGTGTTTTATCTCCAAGCTCCGTTGACTTGAATTGTTAAACACCTCAGAATCAATTGATTCGTAAAGGAAAGAGAGAACAGGTAGTTAGGAGGCGAATTCTTTGTTATCAAAGGTTAGTCAGTAAAATATTCTGTTTTGGTGACATTTTTATATGCCTATTAAAGATTTGATTTGGTTACACGGTAATATCTGGAGATTAAAATGGTAATTCTTGGAGTCGCTACTGAGCACTGCTCCTCTGCCGCTCTTATGATTAATGGAAATATTATTGGTGCAATCCAAGAAGAACGACTTACTAAATGTAAAAATCAAGTTGCATTCCCAAAGAAAGCCATAGATGAATTAATAAAAATACACTTGGATGGCGACGTATCAAAGATTGACCAAGTGGTCTTCGGCGGTACCATCTCAGATCCTTATGCAACTTTCCTTGATCGTCACAGTAATTTTTCTGTAAAACAGCACATTCAAGAAAACAAAGAATTATGGCATCCTTATTTCTATAAATGTAATAATCAAAATGAGCGAGATGTATTAGCATCAAGTTATTGGAAAGAAAAAATTAGTTTAAATGAATCTCCAAATAAAAATCACAACTTTGATTTTTCATTTTTAACTGAAAAACCCTGGGCGGAGACAATTGAGTTATATAGTAAGGTAATACGTCCTGAACGAATTTTAGCATTACACGACTGGACAGGGGTTCCTAAACTTTTTGATCATCACTTATGTCATGCTTACTATGCGTATTTTGGAGTTAATACTGAACATAACCTAAAAAAAGATATTATTTTCACAGCCGATGGATGGGGCGACGGACGAAATTGGACAGTTCATGTTCCTGATGCTAGAGGGCAAGGGCTTATAGAGCTCAGCTCAGGAAATACAAACTTAGTTGCGCGTATCTACCGATTTACCACTCTTATTCTTGGTATGAAACCAAACGAGCACGAATACAAGGTTATGGGTCTTGCTCCGTACTCTAAATCTCAAGCTCATATCAACAAAGTAATAAATATTTATAACGATATACTTGATTTTGAAAACGGGAGTTTTATTAGTCGCAACGCACTTAAAGATTCATATTTTGATCTTAAACAAAGACTGGAAGGGCACCGTTTTGATAATATTGCAGCAGGTCTCCAGTCTTGGTCTGAACAGGTAACCTATAAGTGGATGTCATATTGGATTAAGCAGAGTAACCGATCAAATGTTTTTTTCTCAGGTGGGCTTTCTATGAACATAAAAGCGAACGGTTATATTCTTAATCAGCCTGAAATTGATAAGTTATATATAGCTGCATCTGGAGGTGATGAGTCATTAAGCATTGGTGCATGTTTTGCTCAGTATTCTATGACGCAAAAACCAAAAAAATTAGAATCTATTTACTTGGGTTCAGAAGAAACAGATCATTGGTCTGACCGTTTAAATGAAACCTCAATGTCCATATCAGAATTCATTGAGATACCCAATACTACTGATGATGATATAGCAAAACTGCTTGAGAATGGAGAAATCATTGCAAGGTGTTGTGGTAAATCAGAATTTGGTGCAAGAGCATTAGGGTCAAGGTCAATACTTGCCAGCCCCGTTAATTCAGATGTAATAAGGGAAATAAATGACGCGATCAAGAACCGCGACTTCTGGATGCCTTTTACACCATCAATTCTTGATGAATATACTTCTGACTATCTTATAGACCTCAAAGGTTGTGTTTCGGAATACATGACTATTGGTTTTGAAAGTACAACATTAGCTCGCCAAGAAATCCCAGCTGCACTGCATCCTGCTGACTTTAGCGTGCGCCCTCAAAAGGTGAAAAAAAATCTAAGTCCAGGATATTGGAAACTCATAAATGCTTTCAGGGAGCGAACAGGAATAGCTGCTTTACTTAACACCTCGCTTAATCTTCATGGAGAACCTATGAACTACTCCGCAGCAGATGCAGCGAGAACTGTTGCAAAGTCTGCACTTAACATTTTACAATTATCTGAAGGTTTGTTGATAGTAAAGCGCGATTCAGAAAATAAAGTTATGAATATATTACGTCGTTGATTTGAGAAACTAATTAACCATAAATTGTATTTCTACCAAAGTTGACTTGAATAACTAAAAACAGCAGAATCGAATTATTATTAGGGATAGGGCGCGTAGCTCAGCGGGAGAGCACTACGTTGACATCGTAGGGGTCACTGGTTCAATCCCAGTCGTGCCCACCACCCTTTTTACTGGATTTAGATATTTCTTACCTGTTCATGCTTAACCATTTTTTATAATTAATTTTAAATAAGGTTATATGATAATGACTGGTATACTTGAAAAAAAAATTGCTCTTGTTACAGGCGGTGGTTCCGGAATTGGTAGAGCAACCTGCATCGCTTTAGCCAATGAAGGAGCATCTGTAGCGGTCGCTGATCTAAACCCCGAAATTGGAAACATCACATTAGACCATTTAAAGAATATGGGAGCAAAAGCGCTATACATAGAGAGCGATATGTCATCTGCCAATAGTGTTAAAGAAATGATAAACATCACAATTCAAAAACTTGGGGGGTTGGATTGTGCGGTCAATAACGCTGGAATACAGGGTGAATTAACATCAACTAGCGATTGCAGCGAAGAAAACTGGAATNACATAATTTCGGTTAATCTCACGGGAGTATGGTTATGCATGAAGCATGAAATCATTCATATGCTTAAATATAAAAGTGGTACCATCGTTAATGTTGCCTCAAGCTTTGGCATGGTGGGCTCTCCAAATATGCCGGCATATTCGGCTTCTAAACACGGNGTTCTAGGTCTCACAAAAACTGCCGCATTGGAATNCGCCCAAGCTGGGATNNGAATAAATGCANTATGTCCAGGGACAGTNAAAACNCCTCTCGTTGACAATTTACTTAAAGAGCAACCTGATTTAATGGAATCAATTATCCAACGNCTGCCCATGAAAAGACTTGGNAAACCTGAGGAAATCGNTNCCTCAATAGCTTGGCTGTGTTCTGATAAATCAACATTTGCAACCGGAATGGNNATGCCTATCGATGGNGGATTAACAACACAATAAATAGTTTATACTCAACACATATTGAAATTGAAATATAATAGAATTCAACTAGCTCTAGTAATTTGTAATATTGATTTAATAACTGGAAGCAGGGGATTAAAATGAAATTAGTTAGNTACGGTAGTACGGGTATTGAGAAGCCTGGTTTAATATCTGAGGATGGGCAATTAAGAGATATTTCTTCAGTTGTATCAGAAATTGATGGACATTGGATGAGTTCTGAAGGAACAGAAGCACTTGCTAAGGAAATAAATTCAAATATAGAACAGTTCCCATTAGTGCTAAAAGAGAATCTTCGTATTGGAGCTCCTATGGCTAGGCCAGGTAATATTATTGCTATTGGTTTGAATTATGAGGANCANGCANTTGAAGCAGGTATGGATATTCCAGATGANCCTGTAATTTTTTGTAANGCACCNAGTAGCTANTCAGGTCCATACGATCCNATTTTAGTTCCTCCAAAAAGTATTAAAACAGATTGGGAGGTGGAACTTGGCATAGTCATTGGTAGGGAGGCAAAATATATCTCAAATAAAGAAGAGGCTCTTAAATATATTTTTGGTTATTGTATTGTTAATGATGTTTCAGAAAGAAAATTGCAGCTTGAACACGGACCTACTTGGATTAAGGGTAAGTCTGCTCAGTCCTTTTGTCCAACTGGTCCTTGGCTAGTAACCGCAGATGAAGTTAAGGATCCAAATAACCTATATATGAAAACAACTGTTAATGGAACGGTTNGTCAAAATGGTTCAAGTAAAACAATGATTTTTGATATTGCACATATAGTTTGGTATTGCAGTCAGTTTATGGTTTTAGAGCCTGGNGATCTAATNGCTACTGGNACNCCTCCAGGGGTAGGTATGGGTTACAACCCACCAGTTTACTTGACTGAAGGTGATATTGTTGAGTTGGAAATCGAAGGACTTGGCAAGCAAAAGCAATCAGTAATTTTGACACAGTGATACACTTTTACGCTTTAATAACCTATTAATGTGCATATTTGATGATGTAAATGCATTTACCCTCGTTGACACGGGGAGTAAGTAACCTTATTGTTCGCCGCCTTCGAAACGGAAAGTTGTAAATATGAAAGTTTTGAAATCATTGCGTTCTGCAAAGAATCGGGATAGGGGATGCCAAATTGTGCGTCGCCGTGGAAAAGTGTATGTTATTAATAAGCGAAATCCACGCTTTAAAGCTCGTCAGGGCTGAAGACTCTGGGCAGATTAAATAGGTCAATTTTTTAGTAATATTCGATAAGGCTTTAACGCCCTGTAATATCTCTAATAATGTTCGGTCCAAGGAGGTAAATAATATGCAGATGCCGCCAGCGGAACAGCGAATAATTGAACAACGCAAGTCACTTATCATTGCCTTTTCAAAGGTTGTGGGCTCGGAANATGTTCTTGAAGACGAAACTTCCCTNCGTACTTTTGATTCAGACGGTTTAACTGCTTATAAACAACTTCCCATGCTGGTTGTCCTGCCGGCAAATACGGCTGAAGTATCTGCTGTAATGGCTATTTGTGGAGAGAGAAAAGTAAAAATTGTACCGCGCGGAGCTGGAACAAGTCTATCAGGTGGTGCTTTACCCTTAGCAGATGGAGTTATTATTGGGACCGGTCGTTTGAACCGTATTTTGGAAGTTGATTTTGAGAATCGATGTGCTGTTGTGCAGCCTGGGGTTAGGAATTTAGCTGTCAGTGAGGCAGTTGATGCGTCAGGATTCTTTTATGCTCCAGATCCTTCTTCACAAATAATTTGCTCTGTTGGTGGTAATGTTGCTGAAAACTCCGGGGGAGTACACTGTTTGAAATATGGTGTAACGACTAATAATATTTTAGGTGTAGAGTTTGTTACAATTGACGGTGAGGTAATGCGTTTTGGTGGTAAACACTTTGATGCTCCAGGTTATGATCTACTTGGTGTTATTACTGGTTCAGAGGGAATGTTAGGTCTTGTTACAGAAGTAACCGTTCGCATATTACCAAAGCCCCCGGTTGCCAAAGCACTACTGGTTGGTTTTTCAACAAATGAGTCAGCTGGTCACTGTGTCGCAAACATAATAGCACGTGGTATTATTCCAGCAGGACTAGAAATGATGGACCGGGCTGCCGTTGAAGCCGCTGAAGATTATTGCAATGCAGGTTACCCGCTTGATGCAGAAGCTGTATTAATTTGTGAGTTGGATGGAACTGAGACTGAAGTCGATACACTTATCGATCGTGTATCAAAAATAGCTGAGGAAAGTAATGCAACTTCGTTAACTATTAGTAAAAGTGAGGAAGAACGGGAGAGATTCTGGCTAGGTCGGAAGTCAGCATTTCCAGCAACTGCAAGAATTGCACCAGACTCTTATGTTATGGATGGCACTATTCCTAGACGCAAATTAGCCGAAGTCTTAGGGAGAATAACAGAGCTTTCCTTGGAGTATGGTTTGCAGGTTGTAAATGTTTTTCATGCAGGAGATGGGAACTTACACCCCTTAATAATGTTTGATGCTAATAAGCCTGGAGAACTCAAGCGAGTAGAGGAGCTCGGGGCAAAAATTTTAACTTTATGTGTAAACGTGGGCGGGGTTCTTACAGGTGAGCACGGCGTTGGTGTTGAAAAGCGAGATTTAATGCCAACTATGTTTACCGAGTCTGACATTCAGCAACAACAAAGATTGAAGTGTGCATTTGATCCTAACCATTTGCTTAACCCTGGAAAAGTTTTTCCTGAATTGCATCGTTGTGCTGAGCTTGGTCAGATGCATATTCATCATGATAGCGAACAAAAATGGTCAGATATTCCTAGGTTCTAATGGTTGATATCATTACCCCTCAGAATAAAAAAGATTTATTGAGTGCAGTTAGTTGGTCAATTGCAACGCAATCTCATATGGAAATTGTTGGAGGAGGGTCTAAGGCTACACTAGGAAGGCCTACTCAAAACGCGGCAATTCTTGATATGAGTGCTTTTAATAGTATTAGAGAATACGATCCCACAGAGCTTTTTATAAAAGCTGGTGCTGCAACTCCAATTACTGATATTATAAATACAATAGAAAGTGAGAATCAAATGTTGGCTTTTGAGCCAATTGATTTTTCAGCACTACTTAACCTTAAAGATAAAAAATCAACTATCATGGGTGCTTTAAGCACTAATTTTTCTGGTCCTCGAAGAATTAAAGTTGGTGCTGCAAGAGATCATTTTTTAGGTTTTGAAGGCGTAAGTGGAAGAGCTGAGACTTTCAAAGCTGGAGGTCAGGTTGTAAAAAATGTTACAGGATACGATCTTTGCAAGCTTCTCTGTGGTTCTTGGGGTACTCTTGGTGTTGTTGATACAGTCANTGTTAAAGTTCTGCCTGCNCCAGAAAAAATACGGACATTAATNATTTATGGTTTGAATGAGGAGGAAGCAAATAATTGTTTTACTTCATCACTTAATAGTCCTAATGAAATTTCAGGTGCTGCTTGGCTACCTAGTTCAATGTCAAAACTATCTAGTGTTGAGTATATATCTACCTCTGGTTCATCAATAACAGCCATGCGTTTAGAGGGAGTTGCAACATCAGTCCAATCCAGAATGATTGACCTACAAAAGCGTTTAAAGAATAGTGGAGAAATGACAGAATTACACTCTTCAAATTCCCGTAAATTTTGGAGAGAAATTAGAGATATTATTCCTTTTACATTTGTTAGTGGGCAAGTAATTTGGAGGCTATCAATTCCACCGAATTATGGAGGAAAGGTTGCAAATCGTATAAAGGGTGAATTTGAATCTATCGTTTTTATGGATTGGGGGGGGGCTTCATTGTGGGTGCAATTACAGATGAGTTCCCATAATGCACTAGATTTATCAAGNAAAATTCACAATATTGCNAGACNAGCGGGTGGACATGCCACATGTATACGTGCCCCAGCTTCAATAAGGAATTTAATAGATGTTTTCCCTACTTTGAATAAGGCTGAATATAATCTCACTCGTCGTATTAAGGAAGGTTTTGACCCTAAGGGTATTTTTAATTTTGGTCGTATGTATGCGGAGTTCTAAATTTTTATGCAAACTAATTTTAACATAGCCCAACTAGCTAATCCTGATATAGAGCATGCTGAAAAAATTTTGCGTTCTTGTGTCCATTGTGGTTTTTGCTTAGCTACTTGTCCTACATATCAAATTAAAGGTGATGAAAGAGATAGCCCACGTGGTCGTATTTATATAATTAAGGATGTATTAGAAAATAATAAGAAGCCAGATAAAACTGCAGTCCGTCATATAGACCGTTGCCTCTCATGTTTATCTTGCATGACAACCTGTCCTTCAGGAGTCGATTATATGCATTTAGTTGATCATGCGAGATACCGTATAGAAGAAAGCTCATTTAGAATATGGCATGACAGATTACTGCGGAAGTTATTATCTTATGTTCTCGTTAGACCCCAATTAATGCGCTTGGCATTACACTTAGGTAAATATCCAATTCATATTTTTAGTTTAATGCCTGGTAAGTTTGGAGCAATAGGACGCTTAGGAAAAATTAAGATTCCAAACCAATCCAAATTTAGTAAACCTCAAACTTTTTTACCAAAAGGTAAACGCATTGCCCGTGTAGCACTATTAGCTGGGTGTGTACAACAGGTAGTTGGTCCTCAAATCAATGAATCTGCGGTACGTCTTTTAACTAAGATGGGTTGTGAAGTTACAGTTATAGATGGGTTTGGGTGTTGTGGTGCATTACCTCAACACATGGGGAAAAGGGAAGAAGCTAGTTCTCTTGCTCGCAGAAACTTAATTGCTTTATCAATAGAAGAGAAAAAAAATGGCAATTTCGATTCTTTTATTGTCACTACCTCCGGATGTGGCACTACTTTAAAAGACTATGAAAAAGTTTTAGCCTCAGAGCCAGATCTAAATAGGGATAGCAGGCGCTTTGCATCTTTAGTAGCAGATATATCAGAATTTATTCATAAATACGACACTACAATACCTGAGCCTATTTCAAAAAATATACGGGTTGCATATCATCCAGCATGCTCACTTCAACACGGTCAAAAAGTTGTTGAAGCTCCAAAAGAGTTGCTGAAGAAAGCAGGTTACAAAGTTTTAAACATTCCTGATTCTCATATTTGTTGTGGGTCTGCAGGAACGTACAATCTTTTACAACCTGAAATTGCAACTGAGTTGCAGATACAAAAAGCTGTTAATATTAATTCTATAAAACCTGATATTGTAGCTACAGGAAACCTTGGTTGTATTTTGCAGATAAATCAGTCTGTTGAGGTGCCTGTTTTGCACATTGTTGAGTTACTAGACTGGGCAAGTGGGGGACCTAAACCAGAAATTTTAAATTAAAAATAAAGCTTGTATAATAAATCTAAAATTTATTATCTTCTTTATATTATTTAAAGTGAAATAATTAGTTTACAATTTCAATTCTTAAGACATTTGTTGAACCAGGTGTACCGAATGGNACACCNGCAGTNATAACTAGTTTATCTCCATATTNGGCGTATTCTTCTTTNATGGCTTTGTCTGAAGCTTTTTCNACCATTTCCTTAAAGCTTTTTGCGTCCTCTGTATGNATACAATGTAGNCCCCAACCTATTGCTAAAGACCTTGCTGTGCCAAGNTTAGGGGTTAGTACTAGTATGGGTACACTTGGTCGTTCTCGTGAAGCTCTAAATGCTGTTGATCCAGAAGTTGTATAAGTCGCAATAGCAGCAGCAGCAATAGTGTCNGCAACCTGTCTTGCNGCAGCAGTAATNGCATCTGANCTTGTTGGCTCTGGGTCACTTTCTCTATTTCTAATTAGTTCNATATAGGTTGGATCTGCCTCCACACTCTCAATAATTCTGCTCATCATCTTTACAGAATCAATTGGATNTTTACCTATCGCAGACTCAGCTGACAACATTAGTGCATCTGAGCCATCATATACACCCGTTGCTACATCTGATGTTTCGGCGCGAGTTGGTGCTGGGTTATGAACCATTGATTCTAACATTTGTGTTGCGACAACTACAGGTTTACCAGCTCTTCGGGCTCTTCTTATTAATCGTTTTTGTATTGAAGGTACATCTTCCGGGGCTAATTCCACTCCTAGATCTCCNCGAGCAACCATAATTCCATCGGATAATGTGATAATTTCTTCTATAGTTTGGAGTGCTGCAGGTTTCTCCAACTTTGCCATTATTCGAGCGCGCCCACGAATTAAATCATGTGCTTCTTTTATGTCCGCAGGTCTTTGAACAAAGGAGAGAGCAACCCAGTCTGCTCCCATTTCTAGTCCAAACTCAAGATCACTTCGATCTTTTTTAGTGATAGATCCCACACCTAGCTCTATGTCAGGGAAATTTGCACCTTTATTACTATAAAGGGTACCACCANCNATTACCTCAGTGTCNACAAAATCAGAGCCAAAATTAATTACTTTTAGCTTTATTTTGCCATCATCAAGTAAAATTTCTGCTCCTTGTGTGAGACTTTTAAAAACTTCAGGGTGAGGTAATTGAACTCTTGANGAATTTCCNGGTGTTTCTTGAGTATCTAGTCTAAATGTATTTCCTGTTTTAAGTTCTACGTGAGTACTTTCTATTTCACTAATTCTTAACTTTGGTCCCTGTAGATCGATTAAAACCCCTATGGGTCTTCCNATTTCTTTTTCTAATGNACGGATTATTTCGTATCGTGCTAAATGGTCAGCTTGNGTGCNATGACTAAAATTAAGNCGAAATACATCTACTCCAGCCATAAACAGATCTTTAATATTATTAATATCTGAACTAGATGGACCTAAAGTTGCAACAATCTTTGTTCGTCGGTGTCTGCGCATAACTTATAATAGCACATAATATCAATTTTTAGGTAAAATCAGTATTGCTCGGAAATCATTTACATTAGTCAGAGTAGGGCCAGTGATGACAAGGTCGTTAATTTTTTGAAAGAAGCTATAAGAATCATTATGAAGTTGTGCTAACTCAACTGATAGACCAGCTTTCTTTGCACGTAAAAGTGTGTCCGGAGTTACAATTACCCCTGCATTATTTTCAGTTCCGTCTATTCCATCAGTATCACATGCAATNGCGTATATACCCGGCAACCCATCTAGTTCACTNGCAACTGCTANAGCATATTCAGAATTTCTACCNCCTCGTCCAGAGCCTTTTACTGTCACAGTTGTTTCACCGCCCGAAAGTAAAACTGTCCCATGCGGTGTTCTCTTAGCTAATTTTGCATGTTTATGTCCCATTTTGATAGCTTCACCCTCAAGGCTGTCACCTAGGTTAATAGTTAACAATCCATATGATTTCGCGAATTTTTCAGCCGCCTGCAAGGATATTGATGGTGAAGAAATAATCTTATATTTTGTTTTCTCTAACTTCTTCTCTCTGGGCGTGGGAGTTTCATTTTTTATTGATTTAAGGTGCTGTAAAATATTTGCATTAGCCTTAATGTTATACTTTTTAAGGATATTTTCTGCGTCTTGAAGGGTAGTTGGATCTCCAACTGTAGGTCCCGACGCAATTACAGAGGCATTATCTCCTGGTACATCTGAAATAGCTAATGTAATTAGTTTTGCTGGATAGCATGCTATTCCGAGGCGCCCACCTTTTACTGCTGAAAGATGTTTGCGAACACAATTAATTTCAGAAATTCTAGCTCCACTCAGTAATAATTTTTGGGTAAGTGATTGTTTGTCTTGTAAAGAGATACCTATTGCAGGAAGAGTAAGAAGGGAAGAACCTCCGCCAGAAATAAGGCAAATCACCAAATCTTTTTTGGTGAGCTGGCTAACTAAGTTTAGTATTTGTTTTGTAGCAGTTATTCCTTTTGCATCAGGTACTGGGTGTGACGCTTCAACTACTTCAACTTTCTTACAAGCAGTTTTGTGACCATACCGCGTGATTACTAATCCATCTAGGGGTCCATTCCAATTTTTTTCTATAGCTAGAGCCATTGATGCAGCTGCTTTTCCGGCACCAACAATAACTGTTCTACCAATGGGTGGCTCAGGTAGGTTATTATTGATGCACTGGGATGGATGCGCTGCATCAACTGCAGTGCAAAAAAGCTCTTTTAGAAACTTATAGGGTTGAATTGTCATTAACTAGCAGCCTGGTTATGCTAATTTTTACTCTCAAAATTGACAATACACGTTTATACTGAATGATTATACGCTTAACGGAGAAAAAAATGGACGACTCTACTAAAACAGAACTTGAAGCTGCAGCCTTTAGAACCTTAGTTAATCATTTAAGGGAAAGAACAGACGTGCAAAACATAGATTTAATGAATCTTGCTGGATTTTGCAGAAATTGCCTCTCTAAGTGGTATGCTGGAGCTGCGGNAGAAAATGGTTTAGATATTAATTATGAGCAGGCCCGTGAGAGGGTTTATGGAATGCCGTATTCTGATTGGAAGAAAAAATTTCAGTCAGAGGCAAGCCCAGAACAGGCAAAAGCNTTTGATGAAGGGCAGGGTGTTAATTAGCTAAAGTAGNATAATTTTCTGACTTAAGTTATTAGTAGTTTTGTTAATANATTAATTAACTGATTTATTCAGCNACCTTAGAGCTTGGGTTTTGATGGTTAAAATTTGCTAATAATAGGCTATTTTCTTTTTCAAATTCCTTAATGTTTTTCTCTTTTACATGCCCAAAGCCGCGAATTTTTTGGGGTAGCTTAGCTATTTCGATAGCGCTCTGATAATTATCTGAGCTTAATCCATTAAGAATATAACCCATATNTTTTTCAAAATTTGAAATTAGTTNACGTTCTTTTCTTCTCTCTTGCGACATCCCAAAGATATCAAAAATTGTACCACGTAAAAACTTAAGATTTTTTATAAATTTAAAAGCGTAAAACATTTTTGGACTGAATAAGCGCTTTTCTTGGTGCCCTGTATTAGAGTTGCGTTTNCCTAAAAATGGAGGAGCTAGATGAAAATAGAATGAAAACTTACCTTGAAACTGTTCTTTTAATTGTGATTCAAAACGTCCATCAGTGTAAAGCCTCGCAACTTCGTATTCATCTTTNTAAGCCAATAATTTATAGTAGCTTATNGCGACTTCTTCTTGGAGCCTTTCAGAACTATTTGAAAGACTTTGCTCAGATATTTTGATTGAATTTAATAGATTTTTATATTTGTCTGCATATAATTTATTTTGATAGGCTATGAGATCTTGGTATCGGTATTCAATTTTATCGTTTAAAGTTTTAAAGATAGTTTTTGTATTAGCAGAAGTAGATCTTGGAACCGATAATGAGTTTTTATTATGACCATATATTCTTCCAGTTCTAAATGCCTGTAAATTTTTTTCGACCTTTATCCCATTTAGTCTAATCGCCTTTTCTATTGACTCTGATTTTAATGGAATAAGTCCATTTTGAAAGGCGTAGCCGAGAAGAAATAGATTAGTGTAAAGCGCATCCCCAAAAAGTGTTGTAACAATTTTTGTTGCATCGATAAAATCAGCGTTTGAATGTGATACAAAGTCTTTAATAGTATCCTCAATAGACTCTTGTGGATAATCTTGGTCAGGGTTACGAGTGAATTCACCTGTTACAGTTTGTGATGAATTAATTATTGCGTTAGTCATTCCAAATCTGAGTTTTGATANNGATTCTGGACTTCCNGAAACAATTAAATCAGCACCTATTAGTAAATTAGCCTCATTATTAGATATCCTTACTGCATGAAGTGAACTGGAATTATTTGCAATTCTAATATGGCTAGTTACAGCTCCATATTTTTGAGCAAGCCCGGCTTTGTCAAGAACAGTTGCTGCTTTCCCATCAATTTTGGCTGATGTCCCGATTATTGCAGACAAAGTAACAATACCCATTCCTCCTATGCCAGAAATAAGAATTGAGTAAGGCTTTTCAGAGTCTGGTTTATCTGGTTCAGATAAAGTTTTAGAAGTATCTTCTATTGTTATCGGTGCGTTACTCTTTGTTTCCCCTCCTTTTATTAATACAAAGCTAGGGCAAAAACCTTTAATGCAACTATAGTCCATATTNCACGAGGATTGGTCTACTATTCTTTTNCGACCTAACTCNGTTTCNAGTGGGTGTAGAGATAGACAATTTGANGTCNTGCCACAATCCCCACATCCTTCACATACCTCAGGGTTTATAACTACCTTCCAATCAGCTTTAGGCATGATTCCACGTTTGCGCCGTCTTCTTTTTTCTGTTGCGCAAACTTGATCATAAATTATTGCTGATACACCTTCTATTTTTCTTAGTTCTCTTTGGACTGAATCTAATTCATCTCGGTGATGGATAGTTACTCCTAGTGCAAATTTACTATTAATTGGATATTTTTGAGGTTCATCTGATACAACAGCAATTCTATCTACACCCTCGGCAGCAACTTGCTGAGTAATTTTTTCAGCAGTTAGGGGACCATCCATTGGTTGACCCCCAGTCATTGCAACTGCATCATTATAAAGTATTTTGTATGTGATATTTACTTTTGCAGCTACTGCTGCACGAATAGCTAATATCCCTGAGTGATAATACGTACCGTCTCCGATATTCTGAAAAACATGTTTGGTCGTTACAAAAGGGGCTTGACCAATCCAGCCAGCTCCTTCGCCGCCCATATGATATGCACTTTCTGTATTACGATCCATCCACTGGGCCATATAATGACATCCAATCCCTGCTAATGCACGGCTTCCATCTGGGACTTTAGTGGATGTATTATGAGGACATCCAGAACAAAAGTAAGGTGACCTTTCTGCTGTAGAAGAGGAAATAAGGGATATTTTCTCTTCATGTTTTTCAATTTTATTTACTAGGGTTCTAGTTGGCTCAAAACCGCTCATGTTTCCGAAACGTTGAGAAATAGCTTTAATAACCATTTGCGGATCAATCTCACCTGCAGATTTGAGCAGCCAATTTCCAGCCAAATCCTTTTTCCCAGTTACACGGGGTCGGTTTCCGTCTGGGAGTTCATAAAGTATATTACGAATTTGATCTTCTAGAAGGCTGCGTTTTTCCTCAACAACTAGGATTTCTTCTAAGCCTTTTGCGAAGGTTTTCAGTCCATAGGGTTCTAATGGCCACACCATTCCAACTTTATATACACTTAATCCAATTTCATAAGCTTTTCGTTCGTCAATTCCTATTTCATCTAATGCTTGGCGAACATCAAGATATGCTTTGCCTGTTGTAACTATTCCTATTTTTCTATTTTCTTTTGAACTTATTACTTCACGGTCAATTTTATTTGCATAGGCAAAAGCTAGTGCTGCATCATGTTTAAACTCATGTAGTCTTAATTCTTGAGCCATTGGCGGATCTGGCCATCGAATATTTAACCCCTCTTTTGGTAGTGAATAGTTAGAAGGCTCAACAATTTTCAACCGATGAGGGTCCAAAGAAATAATTGCTGAACTATCTAAAGTTTCAGCGATACAGACCATGCTACACCATAAGCCTGTATATCGAGACATTGCCCAGCTTAACAACCCATAATCAATAAACTCTTGGACACCAGCTGGGTTTAAAACTGGAATATGTGCTGCAGCAAAATCATATTCACTTTGATGAGGAAGAGTTGATGAAGCACAAATATGATCATCGCCAGCTAGAGCTAGAACACCACCGTATTTTGCTGTTCCGGCAGTATTAGCGTGTTTCAAAACATCCATTGATCTATCAACGCCAGGTCCTTTGCCATACCAGATTGAGAAAACACCATCTAATTTACTATCACCTGCTAGGCCGACTTGCTGAGTGCCCCACACAGCTGTAGCTGCTAAATCTTCATTAACTCCAGGATTAAAGTGTATGTTGTGCTCGTCTAAGAAACTTTTAGCTTCCCATAGGGCTTTATCATAGCTTCCTAAAGGTGAACCCCTATAACCAGATATATAACAGCCCGTATTTAAACCTAGGTCCATATCTCTATGATATTGCATCATAGGAAGNCGGACGAGAGCCTGCGTTCCAGTCATATAGACTCGTCCATCAGTTGCCGTATATTTATCGTCTAATGTAATGGTTGTGAGTGCCACGGCCTCCCCCAAACTTTTAAAATCGCTTACTCACGAGGTATATTTATTAGTATACACATAGTATGCTTGAGAGTTAATCATTCCTATAAAGCATCATTTGTTATTTTTATAATTTACTTGGAAATACGGAGAANTTCCATTCCAAACCTAGAAATAAAATTAATATAGATTGTTTAAAGNATGTTCATAAATTTCATTTATCTTATGTCTACGAACTTTCAAAGTAGGGGTCATTAATTCATTTTCNACAGAAAATTCATTGAAAGTTATAATAAAACGTTTAATACGTTCAATACNCGAAAGCTGCAAATTTGCGTTGTCAACAANACTCGACATAGNTTTCAAAAATTGTTTATTTTTATTAAGNTCNTCTTCTTGCNCATTNTTTTTATGNGATTCTTTCCACCTATTAACAAAATCTTGNTCAGGAACAATAAGAGCTACAAGATGGGGCTTTTTGTCTCCATAAATCATAGCTTGGGCAATTTCTGATTGTAATGTTAAAACCCCCTCTACTCGNTGCGGCGAGATATTATCTCCACCCGATAAAACAATAATATCCTTTTTNCTNTCAGTTATTTTAATGCGGTTTTGATTGTCTAGTTGCCCTATATCCCCNGTATGCAACCAGCCATTACGTATAGTCTGTGAAGTTAATTTTTCATCATTCCAATAGCCTTTCATTACTAGATCTCCAGCCACTAGTATTTCACCATCAGATGATATCTTTACACTAACACCCTCTAAAGCTGCTCCTACAGTGGACAAATCAAGGTTATTGGGTCTATTGCAACTTATAACTGGTGCTGCTTCAGTTTGCCCATATCCTTGAAGGAGTCTTACCCCTAGTGCAGTAAAAAAATTCCCAACTTCAATATTGAGGGGTGCTCCACCCGAAATCATAGCCTTCAGACGACCACCAAATCGTTCTTTGATTTTTTTTCTGACAAGTATATCTAATAATTTATTAAAGATTTTATCGAATAAATTTAGTCTTTCTGGTGTCTCATAATTGATAGTTCCAAGTTTCAGTGAGGCATGGAAGAGTATTCGTTTTATAGATCCCTGTTTTGCCATTGCTTGCAAAATTCTGTTGCGCATAACATCATAAAGGCGTGGAACACTAATCATCAGGGTAGGCCTTGCCTCTTTTAGGTTAGTTGCTAATTTTTCAATTCCTTCTGCAAAATAAATTTCTGCAGAAATAGAAATTGGGAAG
>PAWF01000023.1 GCA_002714015.1 Gammaproteobacteria bacterium
CAGGACCTTCGGGACCAAATTCTCCTTCAGGACCTTCGGGACCAAATTCTCCTTCAGGACCTTCGGGACCAAGCGTATCAAGACCTTCTCCACCAATTAAGGTGCCGCTACCAGGTCCATCTGGACCAGCTTCTGAGGGACCCTCTGGTCCAAATCCTTCTTGTGCCTCAAGATTAATTAATTCTGCAGCTTCTTGGAATGAAGCATCAAAATATTCTTCATCAAACTCATCACCAAATACTTCTTTTGCAAGCTCTTTTGCAGCTACTTCACCTTCTTTTGCGGCATCTTCAAGGCTTTTACCTTCATCTAGAGCTGACTCAAAGGCATCCCAGGCTGCATCAGCAAATGCTTCATCCTCCTGTGGACCAATAGGACCTTCGGGACCAAATTCTCCTTCAGGACCTTCGGGACCAAATTCCCCTTCCGGGCCTTCGGTTCCAAAGCCTCCTGGACCATCTGGACCTAATTCTCCACCTGGGCCGTCGGGACCAAAGTCTCCGGGACCCTCTGGACCTAATTCTTCACCTGGGCCTTCGGGACCAAATTCTCCTTCCGGACCCTCGGGACCAAATTCTCCTTCNGGACCCTCGGGACCAAATTCTCCTTCCGGACCCTCGGGACCAAATTCTCCTTCCGGACCCTCGGGACCAACCCCTGGCTCGCCTGCTTCAGCTCCTAANTTTTCGCTGGAGTTATTATTTGTGTTAGCGTCTTGCGGACTACTAACATCGCCCGATGTATCTCTATTTTCATCTGTAGTATTATTATTTACAGTTGCTTGATTTTGAAGTACACGGTCTACACTGCCAAAAAGTGCGCCAGCCTGTTGTCCTGAAAGTGTAATTGCTTGGCTTGGCGCAAGGAAAGTTGAAGAAACAGCAGTAGTTTGAAATGCAGATTGAAGGGTTACACTACCNGTTGGGTTTGAAACAACAATTTGACCAACTGAGCCGTCAGCATCAGGCATTAGAGTAATAGTATTTAAATCACCNTCTTGTGCTGCTTTACCTGCAACTTTGGTTCCGCGGATACCTAGTGTCGCCACCGGTGTTCTCACAACCATTCCATCAGGATTCTCAGCAGCAATTTCTCCACTTACAAAAAGGAANACACCTTGAACNACNGAAAATACAGATGAACCTTCTTGAGTGACAGGATCATAAATCATTTCGTCTAGTACAATTCGCCCTTCATCACCGAGAGAGAAGGTAGAACTATCAGCAAATGTTATACCTAAGGCACTATCTGTAGAGGTTTCGACAATATCACCTTGAAAGACAGGCGAACCTTGACTAAGTGTGATTTGTTCCCCTGTCAAACGAGTAACGGTAACNTCGCCAACAGCAGTTTCAACTACGCCAATTGGTTCTGATGTTGTAGCGTCGTCCCCAAGTTGTGAATATTGTCCAGGGGTTGGGCTTCCAGCAAGTAGCTCCACTAAGTCTGGAGGAAGAACCGAGCCACCAGGAGTTGTTAGCTCTGGTGGTGAGAGGTTGGCAAAATACCCCATAACAAGAATTTTATTACCTTCTGGTCCAACAATTACTAAGTCACTACCTATGCGAGAAAAATCCCCTTTTAAAAGAANCTCTGAATTTGCAATAACTAGCTGCTCTGCACCATATCCATCTAAAACTTGAGTGAAATTTTCACTCGATTGATTGGATGAATTCAGTACGAAATGATTTTCTTTCGCAAGAAGTGATGTTTTAGATTGTTTCAATATCTAGCCCGCTAGTTTTAAGATTATTATAGTTTAATTATATATTAATCATGAATTTATACGATTCTTTAGCGTATGTCTAAATTCCAGAGATTATTATGAATTCAACTTATTTAAAATACTCTATGTCATAGACCTTACATCTGATAGAGAATTAATTATATTTGCTGCATAAATACCTAGCTAATACTTTTTTTCGTGCATATTAGGTCAATTTTTTTACGAAGATCTTGTGCTTCTTCCAAGCTAATTTTTGAAAAGCGGTATATATCATTCGGCTTAGATTGTGCAAGTTTCCAGAAGGCCCCTGAAGGTACTGTCCATGGATTGATAAAACCACCTGCACTTGGGGCATCACTGACTAAAATTATTGGAGTTTGACCACAAAGGTTGATTGACCCAACAGGGTAGCCGTGGTCAAGAATATTTGAAGGGTGCTCGCCATGCTCAGGACCTTTATTTTTTGCTTTCTCAGAAAAGCTTATTTCAGGACCTGTTAGTCTGTAGCCGGTTCTGTTTGACCTTGTTTGTAAAGTCCAATCGCTGTTAAGAAATGTTGTATGTCCAGCTTCACTGATCCAGCTATCGTTAGGACCAAAAACCACCTCAATTTCCCATATATTATCAGAGGGAAACGAGGGACGAAACTCTTCCATCACTTCACCCATAGGGGTCTGTTTTGCTTCTAAGGTTGATATCATCATGTTATCTTTTAAAGCATGACCATTAATGCCGCCTATCCCAGCCAGATGAAATGTTGATCGTGAACCAAGTANTTTAGGGGCATCAATACCGCCTGCAAAGGCTAAGTAGCCTCTTGCCCCTTTTCTAGCAAAACCGGTTGTTAGTTTTTGCCCAGACTTTACTGGAATGCTTTTCCATTGTGGTAAGGGTTCATCATCTAGATGGGCATTAAAGGAAGCACCTGTGAGTGCAATTGTTGTATCAGCATGAAATAAAATATTTGGTCCTGAAAACTGACATTCAAGGGCTGCGCAATCTTCTGAATTTCCAACTAATAAATTGGCAAGCCTAAATGACCACATATCAAATGGTCCTGATGGAGGAAATCCTTGTTCCCAATAGCCCCATCGACCTGGAAAATCTTGAACAGAAGTTTCAAGACCAGCCTTTAAGATTTCGATCATATTTGTGACCTCTTAAAAAACAACATCATTATCGATATTTTNGAGCCAATTATGATACTCTTTAATAGAAAATTTAGTATATCTAGAGATCGTATGATTATAAGAACCTTCAGCAACAAGCTTTTCAATATATTCATACTCATCTAATTCAATAGGAATAAACCTAACACGATCACCGGGTCGCAGTAGTGCGATATTTTCCTGAAATGCGGGTAGGCGTTGTTTGAGATCACATACCGGTGCGGGTGTGTGTCCAATAATTTGATAACCCCCTNGTGTCTGATCTGGATAGACGCANGTTACTGAACCACCATATCCAACAGTACCCTTTGGGGTCCATGTTCGAGGAGGATTATATTTAGGTGCTGTCATTCGGCATCTTGGGTCAAGAGATATAAGAGAAGCGAGTCCTGGATAAAANCCNAGTGCAGCAACCCAATATTCTGTCCCACTGTGGATTCTTTTTAATTGAGCCCGATCATCGAGTTTATTAAGTTCGACCATAAGGTCGGGGTCATAGGTTTTTTTGTGAATTGTAGCGCAATAATCTTCCCAACATGCCCGTGTTAGGTGATCAAAGTATAATACAGGTATGGAATAAACGGGGCTTAAAAGTTCTATGTTTTCTAATGACCCTAAGTCATTATATATNTGTGTACATTGATCTATAAGATTTTTATATCCTATCCTATCTGGGTCATAAGCCATTACTATTGAAGCCATGTTTGGCAACAGTTCTAAAATGCCGTCAATTTTATTTTCCCTAATCTTACTTGTAAGTGAATGAACAAGAAAATTTAGATCAAAGTTAAGCTCGTTTCCAAGCTCCATTTCGAGATATCTATCACCCCCTGGCATAAATTTTGGAGTATCATAAATCATTCAATACCTACACAATCTAGACCTTGTCTTTTTATCCACTATAACTTAGTACATAAATNGTTAAGATATTCAATTCTTACTAAAACAAAAGTTAGTTTCTACTGAAACATTCTGCAAGTCCTGCATTTTATTAATTAAATTTAATTTTTATATTAGAACTTTTAAGTTAATAAAAACTTATTCTATAATCTAAAATCTAGAATAATTAATGAAGCCCAATAAAGGTAGTTTGGCATTTAATAATTAGTCTTTCAGGGGGGGAAATGATCGTATTACCAGCTTTACCTGTTCGAAATCCAAATGTAGGAATGGTATATAATTTTGTNCATTTTTCGGAAAAGGAATGCGATCGTATTCAGGGTTCAATTGATCAAGGTAATTGGCAGCCCGGTGGTGTAGGGGGCTATAGCCAGGCTGGAACAGGATCGGTAAAAAATGATGCTCGCAGTTGTACGGAGCAACGCTTGCCCATTGAGCAAAACAGTGGTTGGCCTTTAAGTAAGATTATGTCTGAGTGCTGTAATATAAATGCACAAGCTTGGAGGTTTGATCTTGCAGGATTTGTTAATGATGATCTTCCATACNTAATGCGTTATCAAGCAACAAATAAAGATCATATTGATTGGCATATGGACATGGGTCAGGCTCAAAATGCATCCCGTAAATTAGGGTTTTCTATTCAACTTTCTAATCCTGATGATTATGAAGGTGGGGATCTTGAGTTTCACAATGTATCTGTTGACAAAGAGTCTTTNCGAAAACGTGGGACCCTAATTTTATTTCCTGCCTACTGGCTGCATAGAGTGACNGCTGTATCTTCNGGTGAAAGACAAGTAGTAGTTGGCTGGGTTCANGGNTCAAGTTATAGATAAGTCTNAAGATTNTATTGAATTCAAAGGNAAATAATTTATCAGTTATTTAAGTTTAATCTTTCAATTGCCACATGCTCNATGGTTTTTTCTAAGCTAGGAATAGACTTCATTAGAGGTTTAAAGTCCTTCGAATAAAGTTTTAGAACCTGACAATATGTTAAGGCAGANACATCTGCTACNCGAGGGATTGAACGAATAAGTGCTATTTCTCCAAAAAAATCNCCACTTCCTAATCTTATAGGTTTGTTATCCAATATAACTTCAACAGCTCCTGTTGATATGAAATACATGCAGTCACCTGTATCACCCTTTTTACAGATTATTTCACCAGGTAAAATAAGCTGTGGCTTGAGAAGAGAAGCAATGTCATTAATTTTATTTTCATCAAGTTTTGAAAAAAATGGAACTTTAGAAACTAATTTCTGTGGCTGCAGNCCTAAATCCAGCTGGGGGAGNCTTTCCAGAGAATTTTGTATTAAATCTAAATNTGAAATAAGACTATTATATACATCNTGACCAATGAGTTGTTCCGCATACATGTGCTGATAGTTTTGATCTTCGAGTCTTACGGCAGTTCGACCGAGATGTACTCGCTGAATTGTTTCAAAATAATCTGGATATTGCAGCTTTAATGCATCTAGTGCCTGATTTGTAAGTCTTAATCTTTCTTTAAGCTGGCATATAATTTTTTTGGATACTTCTTTACCTATCAGCTCTGGTATTTTATCTGCTGCATAGATTTCCAATGTCCTTAAATTACTTTGAGTAGCAATAAGAATCTCAAAACGCTCAGATATTCGATCAGNTAATATCTGNGAATATCCAATTGTTCTTTGAATTTTCATGGCAAGGCGGAAAAGGATATCAAATTCTAATTTTTCACGTACTCCTATCAGATATCCTCGATAACCATGAGTTTTTATACTATCTTCCAAGGTGTCAACATTTGTAAGGATAGCACGTGTTATTTTATCGGAGGTAAAGCCCTCACTAAATTGCNTATAACATATTTGTCTCTCACGGTTTACNAGTGTTGATAGCCCAATCTTCAACCATTGTGAATCGGTTAGGGTATTTATCTTTTTAGCTGATCCCTTGAAGACATCGAGACGTTTATCAAACTCTGTTACAANACTTTGGATGATATTAAACTCGATCTGTTGAGCCGATCCAAAGGTCTTTATATCTTCCCGCACATTTTCTAACGAGAGAGACATTACACGATTACGGATTAAGAGATCTGCATCTGATAATTTATTTAATCCAAACATAGCCATAATGAAGCGGATTGTAGTTGCGTTAATGAATAACGTAAAAAGTACAAAGCAGGTCACTAAAACTACAATAAAGNGCTTTATTTCTTGGTCGACGCCTGCAGTTTCCATAATTACTAANGCAAGCGCNAGAGATACAGCTCCTCTAAGTCCACCCCAAAACATAATCGTTCTAAAGGCANTAGATACATTTTGCCCTAAGCCATAACGAGTCATAATAGGGAGTAGACAATAGAGAACAAATGCTCTCGCCCCAAAGGCTGTAGCAAGAAGTACCACCAACCATATTGCTTGTTTACCCGTAAAATCTTTCAGAATTGTAGGTACTAATATTCCAACAAGGAAAAAAATTAGTGAATTTGCCCAAAAGCCAAGTTGTTCCCATGTTTCATGTAGAGCATGCCACGTTTTAGGAGAAATTTTAGTGCGTCCATAAGAACCCATTACCAAACCCGCTGTGACAACAGCCATTACCCCGGAAACATGAAGATAATGTTCAGCTATCAGGAAAGATAAGTATGCAAGAACAACTGTCATAGTGATCTCAACAAGTGGCATATTACGCATCTTACCTATGGTCCAAGCAATGGCTCTTGAAGCAACAAGACCAACAGCAATTCCACCTAAGAAGACTTTGATAAAATCAATTGCAGCGCCTCCTGCTGATGCTTCAGACCCTGCAATTACAACTCCAGCTAGTATTGTAAATAAAACAATTGCAGTGGCATCATTGAATAAACTTTCTCCCTCTACTAATATGGTTAATCGTTTTGGTGCCCCAAGGTCTTTAAAGATTGCAACAACAGCAACAGGGTCAGTTGCTGAAACTATTGCTCCGAGAAGAAGACAAGCTACTAAGCCAATACCTGAGATTGCATCCATAGCAAAGCCTATAGCAAATGTTGATATAAGAAGACCAACAACTGCTAGCATTAGTATTGGTCCAATATCTTTAATTAGGTGACGAATATTAATACTCATTGCTGATTCAAATATGAGAGCTGGTAAAAAAAGAAAAAATACAGCCTCGGAGGTAATTCCTAAATTTTGAATTGCTAATATAAAGTCGCCAGCTATTCCTCCGCTAGTAGGTTTATCAATTGCAATTACTATGATTCCAAGGATAACTCCAGCTGCTGCTAATAGTACCGTAAAAGGAAAGTTCAACTTTTTTGCAAGAGGCATAAGTAGCCCAGCTAAAAGAAGTAGAGCAAATAATCCTAGAACTATTAGATAAAGATTATGCAATTCCCCCCCCTTTTTTATGATTATAGCGGTATAACGCTATACTCTGAACTTAGCCTAAATCTAAACTGTCTCCCCGGGTAGTAAAAAAGCTTAACATCTCTTTTAGACCTTCCATAGCCTGTAAGTATAAATGCTTATATATAGGGCTTTAAATATTTATGTTATGTTGGACGTTATTTGGACCTAGGTATCTATGAGCATATCTGAATACTTTGATTAGTTAGGAGTTTTTAAACTTGGATAAGGTATTATTTATCACTCATTCCGAAGCAGCTAGCCCAGGAAATGTCGATGTTGGTATTAAAGCACTTGGATTTGAAACGGTTATTTGCTGCCCGATGCTAGGGGATAGACTGCCCTCTTTAAAAAACGGAAAACCGGAAGAATTTATTGCAACAGTAGTATTTGGTGGACCTCAGCTAATTTCACAAGAAGGAAAGACGGGCTATTTACTAGATGAAATACAATGGGTAGGTGAGCAAGTACGTAGTAATTCTCCTCTATTAGGGATTTGTTTGGGAGCTCAAATAATTGCTGCAAGTTATGGATGCACTGTTGGACCCCATACTGATGGTGTTAGGGAAATAGGATTTCACCCAGTAAGAGGATTGCCGGCTGGTCAAGATATATTTTTAGGAGAAAAATTATTTTATCAATGGCATAGGGAGGGCTTTGAGCTTCCAAGTGAATCTACCTTACTTGCAACAAATGAAACATTTCCTAATCAAGCCTTTAGTATAGGTAGCCGTGTTTATGGGATTCAATTTCATCCAGAGATAACATTGGAGACTATGGAACGTTGGATTACATCAGAACAAGGGGCTCCCCAGCTTAGCCTACCAGGAGCACAATCAGCTGTTTTACAAAGAGAACTCGCACCAAAATCTATTCATCAGATGAAGTGTTGGCTCCAACCTTTTTTAAATAGATGGCTAGATAATATTTAAACTATGAAATTTATTAATAGTAAGCCGTAATAGATAGTATGTAAGACTATAGTCTTTAAATTATTAAATAAAATTAAGATATTTGACCAGTCCTATCTCGTAAAATAAATTTTTGTACTTTACCTGTTGAGGTTTTTGGGAGAGGTCCAAGGACAACATGTCTAGGAGCCTTATAGTGAGCCATAATCTCTCGACAGAAAGCTATCAATTCTTCAGGTGTTGTGGTCTTACCCTCTTTAAGCGTAACGAATGCACAAGGTGTTTCTCCCCATTTTGAGTCTTCTTTTGCAACAACGGCCGCCTCTAAAACAGCAGGGTGTTTGTAAAGCGCGCCTTCTACTTCAATGGTGCTGATGTTTTCGCCACCTGATATAATAATATCTTTTGCTCTATCTTTTAAAGCAATATAACCATCTTGTTCCATTACGCCCAGGTCACCTGTATGAAACCAACCACCAGAAAATGCTTCCTCTGTTGCTTTAGGGTTTTTCAGATATCCTTTCATAACAGTATTGCCTCTCATTAATACTTCCCCAATTGTTTCACCATCATTAGGTGTATTTTTGAGAGATTTTGTGTCTGCTACAGTTAATCCTTCAAGTGTATTATATGCTACGCCTTGACGAGCTTTCTTTTTTGCTCTTTCAGTTGGAGGTAAGGAGTCCCACTCTTCATGCCACGCACAAACTGTAACAGGTCCATATACCTCAGTTAATCCATATACATGAGTTACTTTAAAACCTACTGATTCCATTTTTTCTAGAACTGCAGGTGGAGGTGGTGCAGCTGCTGTCATGACATTAACAGTTTGATCAAAGTTTCGTATTTCGCGAGGTGAAGCATTATTAACCATATTTAAAACAATTGGGGCACCACAAAAATGGGTTACTCGGTTTTTTTGTAAAGCTTCATATATTGTGTCAGCTTCAATTTTTCTAAGGCAAACATGCGTACCTGCATGAAGAGCTATGGCCCAGGTAAAACACCACCCATTACAGTGAAACATTGGTAGTGTCCAAAGATATGTTGGCTTATCAGTCATTTGCCAAGCCATAGAATTTCCTATGGAGTTTAGGTAAGCACCGCGATGATGAAAAACTACTCCTTTAGGATTACCAGTAGTGCCAGAGGTGTAATTTAAGGCTATAGCATCCCATTCATCATCTGGCCATTTCCAACTAAAATTTGAGTCTCCTTTTCCAATAAAATCTTCATATTCAACTTCTCCTAAAAATTCACCACCTTCTAATGGTGCATCATTTATATCAATTACTTTAGGTTTGACTTTACATAACCCCAGAGCCTTCTTAATAACTTTTGAGAATGAACGATCAGTTAGCAGTACGGACGCTTCACCATGATCTAACGTAAATGCAATCGTTTCTGCATCTAATCTAAAGTTAAGAGCATTAATTACTGCTCCAGTCATAGGTATACCATAATGTGCTTCAAGCATAGCTGGAGTATTAGGCGACATGATGGCAACTGTATCACCTTTTTTTACTCCTATTCCGTTTAGAGCTGATGCTAGTTGTCTACATCTATCATAGAATTTCGAATAAGTTACTGAACGTTCCCCATGTATCCACGCAAGTCTATCAGGAAAAACATGTGCTGCTCTTTGTAAAAACATTAAAGGTGTTAACGCAGTATAGTTAGCTGGTGTTTTGTTTAGCGCTATTTCGTATATATTACTTGATTTGGCGTCAACGACATTCATGATAGAATCTCCTAATATGCGTTAGGCAATGTTATTTTCTAATTTGTATATCTATGCACACGATTAAAATCTATAGGAAACAAAATTTCTTATGCAGGAAAAAACTTTATACCTTTTACGTCACGGTGAGGCGAACCCTTTAAATGATAAGGGTGATTTAGAGCGGTCCCTGACAATAAATGGAGAAAAATCTCTTAGCCTATTATTAAACAATTTATGTAATCAAAACATAATTTGGGATCTAGCTATATGTTCCGTTGCCTTAAGAGCAAGGCAAAGTCTAGCGATTTTACAAAGTAGTTGCTCTAAAAAAGAAGTAATTTTTTCCAATGAATTATATAATGTATCCGCTAATGATGCACTTACATTAGTAAAAAACATTAATGATAAGAATGAAGATGTTTTGCTTGTGGGGCATAACCCCTCCTTACGTAATTTAGCCTTGATGCTAGCCTTGGATGGCGGAGAAAAATATAAAAGTTTAGCAAAAGATTTTCCCCCTGGNTCTTTTATTTCTTTAAAGACTCAAATTAAAAGCTGGTCAAACATTCAACCGCGTATGGCATATATTGATGAATTCTTTCTGCCAAATAACTGACTAAATAACTGATATTTATTGGCTTTAAGAAGAATCTTTGTTCAAATAACCCCGCGTTTTTTTAAATTGGCGACTTCTCGATCGCTGAGGTTTAGTTCTTCTGTATAAATTTGTTTGTTGAAATTCCCAAGTGTTGGCCCAAGATTTCTAACTTCACCAGGTGTTTCACTAAGACGTGGTAATGGTGCAGGTATAGTTATATCTCGATTCAAGGTTGGTTCATGTACGCTAATAAGTGTTTTTCTATCTTTATAATGTGGGTCATCAAAAACATCTGCAATTGAATTTATTGGAGCGACGGGCACACCACCATTTAAGCAACGTGACAGCGCTTCTTCCCGATTTATGCTTTTAAACCATTTTGAAACAATAGCGTTAACGCTATCAGCTTTCTCAATCCTTGTGAGGTAACTAGCAAACTTATCTTTACTACTCAATTCAGGTTGTTCCATGACAAAACAAAACCTCTCAAACATTTTATCATTTGTACACGCAATTGAAATCCACTCGCCGTCGGCCGTTTCAAAGTGTCCATGAGGGCAGGCATTGGATGTATGTAAACCTAGCCTCGGACGAACATTTCCGTTCCACGCGTAAGCTGTAGCAATCTCATCAAGAACACGAAAAACTGATTCGTATAAGGCAACATCAATCATTTGTCCTTCACCAGAAGAATCCCTAGATCTTAAAGCAAGCATGATACCTACTGCTCCNTATAAACCAGAGATATAATCTGCNAGAGAAGTAGATCCNGGNGTGAGCGGTGGACCGTCGGGCATCCCAGTAAGATAAGTTAGGGCTCCAAAAGCATGAGCTATTCTTGCAAATGCAGGTCGATCTTTATATGGACCTGTCTGTCCATAACCAGAAATTCTAAGAAGTATTAGTNGAGGNTTAATCGTATGAAGCTTTTCCCAACCAATNCCCCACTTTTCTAGTGTGCCAGGTCTAAAATTCTCACAAACAATNTCAGCANCTTTAGCTAATTTTTTAAATATTTTCTGACCCTCAGGGTCGCTAAGGCTTAAAGTGATTGATTTTTTGTTACGAGCTTCGGTTAACCAAGTTAAACCATCTCCACGAGGAGTGGGGGTGCCAAATTTTCTAAGAGAGTCTCCAGTTTCAGGTTTTTCAACTTTTATAACCTCTGCTCCAAACTCACTGAGAATACTAGCTGCAAATGGAGCAGCAACAAATGTTGCAAGATCAATAATTCTTATTCCTTTTAATGGCAAAGGTTTGTCATTATCAGTTTTTTTCACAGCAACCCTCACTGTTTGTTAATAGAAATTAAAATTTTTTAATTTAGCCTGATATTATCTTTTCTGGTTATATTGCAATGACTGAGTTAGTGTTTCTNTAATTATTATAACCAATATTTTTGTGTATTGATTATATACGTAAAAAAATGGAGGGGTCAGATGTCGCTTCTAATAAGGGGGGGTACTGTTGTCAATGCTGATGAGACTCAGCGAGCTGACGTATATTGTGTTGACGGCAAGATTGCTGCAGTAGGAGAAAATATTGAGATTCCATCAGGTAGTGAGGTAATAGATGCTGGTGGCGCTCTAGTAATACCAGGCGGTATAGATCCACACACTCATATGGAATTGCCTTTTATGGGAACTGTGACATCCGACGATTTCTTTTCAGGTCCTTCAGCAGGACTTGCAGGTGGTACAACCATGATTATAGATTTTGTCATTCCGGATCCTGAGGTTAGACCAATGGAGGCATGGAAGGTATGGCGAGAAAATGCCAAGAAAGCACCATCTGACTATTCATTTCATGTAGCAATTACAAATTGGAATGAACAGGTAGAAGAAGATATGGGGATTTTGACACGAGATCATGGTGTAAATAGCTTTAAGCATTTTATGGCTTATAAGGGCGCTATAATGCTTTATGATGAAAAATTACTACGTAGTTTTGCTCGTTGTCAGGAATTGGGTGCACTTTGTACTGTTCATGCAGAAAATGGTGATTTAGTTTGGATGTTACAACGCGAGATGCTTAACCAAGGTATCACTGGTCCAGAAGGTCATGTTCAATCACGACCACCAGAGGTGGAAGGTGAGGCTGCAAATCGAGCAATTCGTATAGCCCAAGTTTTAAATGCCCCTATTTATATTGTTCATGTTTCTTGTAAAGATGCACTAGAGCCAATTATGCGAGCTAGGAGGGCAGGTCAAAGAGTTTATGGAGAGTGTTTAGTCCAACACTTAGTAGTTGATGACTCAGTCCATTATCTTAAAGATGCTCAGAGTGCACGTGCTCATGTTATGAGCCCGCCATTTCGCTCTAAGGAGCATCATGCTGCACTTTGGGAGGGCATACAGGCAGGATTTTTGCAGACTACAGCTTCGGATCATTGTTGTTTTTGTGCAGATCAAAAAGCTATGGGAGCAGAAGATTTTACTAAAATACCTAATGGTACAGGTGCTATTGAAGATAGAATGTCAGTGTTTTGGGATCAGGGTGTTGAAACAGGAAAACTTACAGCTAACGAGTTCGTTGCGCTTACATCTTCTCAAGCAGCTCAGATTTTCAATATCTACCCTAGAAAAGGTGCTGTTAGAGTAGGTTCAGATGCTGATATTGTAGTCTGGGACCCTGATGCCAGTCGGACAATCTCAGTCCAAACCCATCACCAAAATATAGATTATAATATATATGAGGGTATGAAGGTTAAAGGGTGTGCGGCAAAGACTATTAGTCAAGGCAAGGTAGTTTGGAATGGGAAGGATTTAATGGTTAATAAGGGTGCGGGGCGCTTTATTAACCGTCCTACTTTTCCTCCTGTCTTTGGAGCAGTGGAGCGTTCTCGCAGTTTAAAAATACCTAGGTCAGTAGATCGCTCATAGCTTTGTTTTTCCATAATGCGATACTTCGTATTTTTTATTTGTATTAAAACCTAATGTAAGTAGGAAATATTATTTTGAAAAATCCAGAAGATCTTATTCCTCTTATAGATATTAGTCATTTTTTAAATGGTGATATTGAAGACAAGCGAAAAGTTGCAGAAGCTGTAGATATTGCTTGCAAGAATATTGGCTTTTTAATTGTTACCGGTCATGGTGTGTCAGAAACCCTGATTAGTAACATGTATAAAGTGAGTGCTGAATATTTTGCTCTTCCTGTTTGGGAAAAAAAATCACTTAAAATGCCGCCTGATCGATACCGAGGCTATACCCCCATGGGTAGTGAGAGTCTCGCTAGTAGTCTTGACCAAGAAACACCATCTGACCTTAAGGAAAGCTTTAGTATAGGTCCTTTTAATGTACCTTTTGATGAATACCACTTTGGGGACGATGGTGCCCGTTATTTCGCACCAAACTATTGGCCAGAAAGACCTATTGGAATGAGACGTATCTGGGAAGATTATTTTTTAGAAATGGATCGACTGGCAAATGATTTAATGAGTGTGTTTGCAGTTGCGTTAAATATGCCAGAAAATTTCTTTAAAAATAAAATTAATAAGCACATAACTAATTTTAGCGTAATCCATTATCCTGCTCAGGACAAAGCTCCAAAAAAAAATCAGATGAGAGGCGGAGAACACACAGATTATGGGAGTTTGACAATTGTTCATACTAATACAGATATTGGGGGGTTAGAGGTCCAAAGAAAAGATGGTAATTGGGAATCAGTTCCATGGGTAAAGGGTGCATTTTCAATAAATATTGGTGATTTGATGGCCGAGTGGACTAATGACCGTTGGGTATCAACTATGCATCGTGTAGCAAATCCTCCAACCTCTCAGGCTAATAATAGCAAAACATCCCTTCTGTTTTTTCATCAGCCAAATTATGACGCTGAGATTGAGTGTATTGCAAGTTGTACGAGTGATCAAAAACCTCCTAAATATTCAAAAACTACTTCAGGTGAGCATGTGACAATGAAGATCACAAAACATCGGTCGCCTGGACTAAATGATTTTGATAGCTAAAAGAATTTCTAGCTTATTATATAACGAGGCTTGCTCATAAAGAAAAATTCCTAATCTTAGTATTCAAAATGTATACCTAATTATTTGGAGTATATGTTAGACCGCATTTGCTCTATCAACCATGGCGTTTAATAGAACGTCACAACCAGCTGCAATATCATCCTTTGAAGCAGATTCGATTTCGTTATGGCTTATCCCATCTTCACACGGAATAAAAATCATTCCTGCCGGAGCAACGTTTGATACGTATACAGCATCATGTCCGGCACCCGATGTAATAGGTCTATTTTCAATTCCAAGCGAATTAGCTGCTTCTGCAACAGCCTTTACACAATTTTCATCAAATTTTATTGGAGGTGAATACCATATTTCTTCAAATTTTAGCTCTATATCCATTTCTGCAGCTATTTTTTGACATATTTCTTTATAGTTTATGCCAAGTTTAGTTAGTGTATCCGAATCTGGGTGACGAATATCAGCGGTAAAATTAACACATCCTGGAATAACGTTACGAGACCCCGGGCTTACCTCAAAAACACCACAGGTTGTTCGTGTATCAGGTCTATTATCATTGCCGATTTTATCAAGGGCATCAACCATTCGACTTGCGCAAACAATTGCATCTCTTCTTCTATCCATAGGAGTAGTTCCAGCATGACTTTCCATCCCTATAACCTCAATGTCATACCAGCGCATCCCTTGAACACCTTGAACAACCCCTATAGTCTTTTCTTCAGACTCTAAAATTGGACCTTGTTCTATGTGAGCTTCGAAGAATGCTGCGATTTCACGACCGCCACACTTTTCTGACCCTGCATAACCAATTCTTTCTAACTCCTCGCCTATACTTTTTCCTTCTGCATCCTTACGAGATAACCCGTAATCGAGGTCGAAAACTTCACCAAAGACTCCAGAAGCTATCATTGCTGGAGCAAATCTAGATCCTTCTTCGTTAGTCCAAGCTGAGACTTCTATTGATCGTTCTGTTTGTAGATCCATATCGTTCAAAGTACGAATAACTTCGAGCCCAGCAAGAACACCATATATTCCATCAAATTTTCCCCCAGTTGGCTGGCTATCAATATGGCTACCGGTCATTACTGGAGCTAGGCTACTATTTTTTCCCTCGCGTCTACCAAAAATGTTACCCATCTCATCGACTGTTACTTTACATCCAGAATCTTCACACCATTCTACAAAAAGGTCTCGGGCTTCTTTGTCAACATCTGTGAGGGCAAGGCGACAAACCCCACCCTTTTCTGTTTCACCTATTTTAGCCATTTTCATTAGACTCTCCCAGAGTCTATCACTGTTTACTTTATAATTATTCACTTTAATGGCCCCGCTTTGTTTTTGGCATGAAATAAAAAAACTTTTCTAAACTTAATTAAAATGTGGAAGAACATTATCGCCATACTCGGCAATTAATCGTTCTTCTTCTCCGTTAGTCAGATAGATAACAAATTGGTCTACACCAGCGGCCTCTAACTCTTTGATTTTTGCTACATGCTCCTCTGGTTTTCCAAGTATACAAAACGACTCGGTAATCTCTGGTGATACGTAGTAACTATTGTCTGAGTTTTTATCAGCATGTTCTTGATAGTTATACCCTTCATCTGCGTTAGCNCCCCGTCGTTGCTCAATATATTTTGTGAGACTCTCTGGGACTAAGCCAGAACCTTGACCATACTTCTCAACTACATCAGCAACATGGTTNCCAACTAGTGCTGGGAACCATTTAGTTTGTTCGTAACCCCTTTCTTTATCCCCCACCCATACAGGGGCGCATGATAGAACTTTGAAACTTGACATGTCTCTTCCAGCATCCTTGCCAGCATTTTTTGCTTGTTCAGAAAACCATTTGCAGAGGTTCGGATCACCTAGTTGAACTACTAAACCATCTCCATGCTCACCTGCGCATTTTAGAGCTTTTGGACCATAAGCAGCAACCCAAACAGGCATGTCGTAACCATTAGCCCATTCAAATTTTACNGGGGCAGGACAGTCACCATACTGCACTTCATCTCCCCTAACCATTCCTTTAACAGCTCTGATATAATCTGCCATTCTGTCTAGTGTAGCTGGTCTTTTACCCATAACACGCATTGAACTATCACCACGACCAACAGCTAGGTCAAAGCGATTCTGATTATCAGTGGCTAGGGTTGCAAAAGTACTTGCTGCTACTGACCAGTCACGAACATTAGGATTTGTAACAAGAGGACCTGTTTTAATATTTTTTGTATGTTCTAAAATTCGAGCCATTTGTGGATAACAGTCTCTCCAAAGAATATGTGAGTCGAAAAACCATGCATAGTCAAAACCAGCAGCCTCTATTTGCCTTGCAATTGCAATGCATCTTTGCCCATCCATTTCTCCTTTAAATGCTATNCCAAACTCCATAGNTTATCTCCCTNTTNNATATGACTTTANAAATTNTCTATAATTTAATANAAATATATATTTAATTTAAATCCTAAAATTACTCTCAACTTTACTCAAAAACTAGTTTATGAGATCTGCAACTGAAGTTGTATATTTTGAACTCTCATGCCATGCCCAGTAAGTATCACTTAATAATTTTGTATATCTCCCTGGTGTGCCTGATCCTATAATTTTTTTGTNGACTTGTGTGATAGCAATGACACCACCCGCTGTTGTAGATATAAAAACTTCATCCGCGAGCTCTAAGTCAATCTTTGGAATATTTTTCTGATANATATTAATATTTAGTTCAGTTGCCATTTCGATAACTGTTCTTCGTGTTATTCCCTCGAGCACTCCATAACTTGGAGTAAAGATTTGATCTTTTTNTACAACAAAAATATTAAAACCAGGACCTTCGCATAAGTTNCCTTCTGAATCAGTGAGAAGAACTGAGTCATGACCTGTTTCAAGAGCATCTATAAGTGCAGTATCTAGATCTAACCANTGATAATTTTTAATTTTTGGGTCTACAGATTCAGGAGAAATTCTCTGTTTATTGCTTATNTGAAGATGAAGNCCCTTTTNCTGCTGATCGGGAGTGGCAATCCAAACATAAGGCACGGCAAAGGCATAAAAAGTATTTTTACAATCTCTTGGGTCCCGGCTTCCCCATGAGGGTTGCCCGCGTGTGCAGATCATTTCTACGTATGCGTCCTGTAAACCTGCTTTGTATGTGCAATTTGCAAGGACGTGTATCATTTCTTCCTCTGATACAGGGAGTTCTAATTTTAATCTAGANAATGAGTTTCTAAATCGTTCTAGATGAGCTTCTAAACGAAAAAATTTTCCTTTCCAACTTGAGACCACATCATAAGTAGCATCTGAACGGATGAAGCCCCAATCTAAGATTGGAATTCTTGCTTCCTTTATAGCCGTATATTTTCCGTCAATAAANGCACAACCACCCTCAAAGGGTAACTCTTCATGTTTATGGTCTAATTTATCTATGCTCATTATTTTATATTGAATTACATTTTTGATAATTGTGTATAAGTTTCTGGTCTACGGTCTCTATAAAATTGCCAGGATTCTCGAGCTTCTTTAATTTGTTCCAAATCTAAATCAGCTATTATTAATGCATCTTCATCTTCTGGTGCTTCAGATAAAATTTCTCCNCGCGGGTTTGTAAAATAACTACTTCCATAAAACTCTCCAACGTTCCATGGNGCTTCAAAGCCAACACGGTTTATGGTNCCTACAAATATACCNTTAGCAACAGCTGCAGCTGGCTGTTCTAGTTTCCAAATATGGTCACTCAGACCTTTAGTCGTAGCAGATGGATTTATGACTAGTTCTNCACCATTNAAAGCTANTTCCCTCCANCCTTCAGGGAAATGTCTATCATAACATATATATACTCCAAGTTTACAATATGCTGTCTCAAAAACTGGNTAACCTAGGTCTCCTGGTTTAAAGAAAAGCTTCTCATTATATCCAACAATTTGAGGAATATGAATTTTACGGAATGAACCGAGGTGAGTGCCATCAGCATCTATCACTGCTGCAGTATTATAGTAGACACCGGGCATTGTTTTTTCATAAATAGGTGCAACAATAACCATTTCATATTGTTTGGCTAGTTCACAAATAGCAGAAATTGTAGGGCCATTTGGAATTTCNTCAGATGTGCTATACCAGCTTGTATCTTCTGATGCTGGAAAATAGGGNGCATTAAAAAANTCCTGCATTCCTAAAACTTGAACNCCCTTAGCCGCNGCATCAGAGATTAGTTCAANATGTGCATCAATCATTTTTTTTCTAATTGCATTGGGGGAGTCTGATTCAACATTTCCTTTCAGACTCATTTGAATAAGCCCAGCTTTTATTTTTACCACAAGTTTCCCCTCTACTAATTAAATTTTAACACCTCATAAATAGAAGTATAATTAATTAATGATTGATTTAATCATTCTTTTTTAAGCATTGCGAACGATTTAAGAAAGAATGTGTAGGTAAGAGCTATTTCCTCTAGTCTTTTATATCTACCTGAGGATCCACCATGACCTGCTGACATGTTTGTATTAAGTATAATATCACTTGAACCTGTATTGTTAGTACGTAATTTAGCTATCCATTTTGCTGCTTCCCAATAAGTGACTCTGGGGTCACTTACTCCACTAGTAGCTAAAATATGAGGAAAATTACATTTTTTGATATTATCATAGGGGCTATATTCTTTAATAGTTTGAAAAGCTCCTGGATTTTCTATTGGGTTTCCCCATTCGGTCCATTCAGGTGGGGTTAGTGGCAAAGTTTCATCGCACATAGTATTGAGTACATCCACAAATGGTACTTCTGCTACGGCTGACTTGAAAAGGTCCGGTCGTAAATTAATAGCTGCACCAATTAGCATACCACCTGCGCTTCTTCCCAGGATCCCAATCATACCCGGCTTAGTGTAGCCGGCACTGCAAAGGTATTCGGCGCATGAAATAAAGTCAGAGAAGGTATTCTTCTTATATTCTAGCTTGCCGTTTAGATACCAACTAAGACCTAAATCTGCTCCTCCCCTGACGTGTGCTATGGCCCATGTGAATCCCCTATCAATAAGACTAAGTCTATCTGTCGAAAAATTAGCAGGAATAATAGTTCCATATGATCCATAGCCATATAGAATTAGAGGTTTTGGGTTATCTCGACCTCCCCCTTTTTTAGTAATAAGAGATATTGGGATTTGGCTTCCATCACTAGCTCTAGCAAAAATCCTTTCTACAGTATAATTTTCTGGGTTATGTCCAGAAGGTACAATTTGCTGCTTTACTATTTCTTTTTTTTGGGTATCCAAACCATGATCAATTGTTTGAGCTGGTTTCTTAAGAGAACTAAAAGTATATCTTAAAATATTATTATCAAACTGTGAATTTCTAGAAAGTTGCAGGTCATATGTTTTTTCCTTTAAAAAGGATATATTGTGTTTCTTTCCATTATTAAGGTCTTTTACTACTATTCTAGCTAATCCATCATTACGCTCAATCCAAACTAAATAACCTTTGAATGTCATTAGTTTTTCAATGACTCTTCCCTTTTTATGAGAAACAATTTCGATCCATTTTTCTTTTGTAAAATCATCTAATTGCACTGAAACAATTTTATAGTCTATAGCTTCACCATAATTGGTTCGGATGAATAAATTATCCTTGTAAATACTAATTTCGTAATCATGCCCAACTTTTTTGGGGTATATAAGAATTGGTTTAGCGTCAGGAATATTCAGGTTTAGTATTCGAGACTCAGAAGTGAGGTTGTGACCTCTTATAACTATTATAGCATAGTTATTATCTTCACTTTGTTGAATGGATACAAAATATTCAGGATTTATTTCATTATAAACAAGTCTATCATTTTTTGGATTGTTTCCCAGTTTATGTTCATAAATAGATGACGGTCTTTGGTGGGAATCAATTTTTGTATAGAAAAAACTTTTTCCTCTAGATGTCCATATTATTGGACCTTGAGTTTTGGATATTATCTCATTTAGTAAGACACGAGACTTAGTATCAATAATACTTATGCGGTATTCTTCTGTTCCAGTAGTGTCTGCAGTCCAGCTGAAATATCGATGATCAGGACTATGACTTGTGGAGCTAACATTATAAAATTGATGTTTATTACTTTCTATTTCAGCGTCTAAAAGAATCTCGGTAGAATTTGAAATGCCTGGTTTTCTACGAATAAATTGGGCATATTCGGCACCCTTATTATAACATTCTAAATAAGTATATTTTCCATCAACACGAGGGGCACTCTCGTATTTTGATTCTAGTCTTTCACTGAGCTCCATAACAATTTTACGACGTATTTTTTCGCCTGAAGCAAGAGTATCTTTAAACCAATTATTTTCTTCTTCAAGATAGTTGGATATTTCATCTGGTAGAAGCCCTGGATCCCTTATTGCAGATCTCCAGTTTGGTGCCCTTAGCCATTGATAATAATCAATATCGGAAATACCATGTCTTTTCAATTTAACAGGACGTCTTTTTGCTACTGGTGCTTTTGACGAATTAGAACAAGACATGATAATGACTTTTCTAGAGTTGGTTCTACCTTTGAAATATTTAATTATTTAACTTATGCATAAGTTGCATCAGTTTAAATTTAAAATTCTATGACATCATTGGAAAACTAAGATCTATTCCTGAGCGAATCCCTGTTGGCCACCTCGAGGTAATGGTTTTAAGTTTAGTAAAAAATCGCACTCCTTCTGACCCATGCATATGATGGTCACCAAACATAGATCGTTTCCAGCCTCCAAAACTATGATATGCTACAGGAACTGGTATGGGAACATTTACCCCAACCATTCCTATATTGACATTGTTTGCAAATTCACGAGCTGCATCTCCATCTCTTGTAAAAATAGCAGTACCATTTCCAAACTCGTGTTCATTGACCATTCTGACGGCTGTTTCATAATCATCCGCACGTACTACAGATAAAACAGGACCAAAGATTTCTTCTTTATATATCCGCATTTCTGTTGTGACATTATCAAATAAAGATGGACCAAAATAATAACCATTTTCATAGCCTTGAAGACTAAGGTCCCTTCCATCAACCACTAATTTTGCACCTGCGTCGATACCTGAATCAACATAATCATGAACTTTTTGCAAATGTTCTTTGGTAATCAGGGGTCCCATTTCAGAGTCAGGATCAGTGCCAGGGCCAACTTTTATATTCTGTATTTTGGGCTTTAAAGAATCAATAAGTGCGTCGCCAACTTTATCTCCAACTGCAACAGCTACAGAAACAGCCATACAGCGTTCACCAGCAGATCCATAGGCAGCTCCGACAAGGGAGTCAGTAACCATTTCCAAGTCAGCATCAGGCATAATTACTGCATGATTTTTTGCTCCACCTAAAGCTTGAACTCTCTTCCCTGCCGCCGTGCCTTCCGTATAAATATATTGAGCTATTGGTGTTGATCCAACAAAGCTTATGGCTGCTATGCTTGGATGTTGTATTAGCGAGTCTACAGCAACCTTGTCACCATGAATAACATTAAACACTCCATCAGGGCAGCCTGCTTCTTTCATCAACTCAGCAACAAAATTTGCTGCAGATGGGTCTTTTTCTGATGGTTTTAAAATGAATGTATTACCACAACCAATGGCTATCGGGAACATCCACATTGGAACCATAGCGGGGAAATTAAAAGGTGTAATGCCTGCTACAACCCCTAAAGGCTGGCGTGTTGAAAAGCTGTCAATCCCAGTGCCGACTTCTTCAGTAAATTCGCCCTTTAAAAGATTGGGTATTCCGCAAGCAAATTCAACGACTTCTAGCCCTCTTGTAACAGAGCCAACAGCATCAGATAAAACCTTGCCATGTTCACGTGTAACTAATTTTGCTAGCTCATTAATATTTGACTCTAATAGTTCCTTGAATTTAAAGATCACACGTGCCCTACGAGCTGGTGGTGTTCTAGCCCATTCAGGCCAGGCATTGGATGCTGCAATAACTGCTTCATTTACTTCATTTTTATCGGCATAAGGAACTTTCCCAATTTTTTCACCCGTAGCAGGGTCAAAAATATTCCCTGATCGACCAGTATTTGAAACCCTTGGAGCTCCATTAATCCAGTGGTTGACTGTATAGCTCATAATGCATCTCGTTATTGGTTAGAATTAGGTTGTATTTTATTTCAAAACTTCGTCTGCAGAAATATGATTGTAATTGAGATCATTTGCAACTGCTTCAAATACGACTTTACCACGATAAATATTTAGTCCATTTTTAAGATGTTTATCATCAGTAAGAGCCTGTTTATAACCCTTATCTGATAATGCTATTATGAATGGTAATGTTGCATTTGATAATGCTAATGTTGATGTCCTTGCTACTGCTCCAGGCATATTTGCAACACAGTAATGGATTATGCCATCTACTTCATAGGTTGGGTCGGAATGAGTTGTTGCTTTGCTAGTTTCAAAACATCCACCTTGGTCAATAGCTACATCTACTATTACTGATTGTTTACGCATATTTTTTAACATATTTTTAGTAACTAGCTTCGGTGCAGCTGCTCCTGCAATTAAAACTGCACCAATAACTAAGTCCGAATTACAAACAGATTCCTCTAGAGCTTGTTTAGTAGAATATAGGGTTTTTGCGCTTGCACCAAAGAGTTCTTCTAATTGCCGGAGCCTATTAATTGAGCGATCAAAAATTGTTACATTAGCACCCATACCAATTGCCATTCGAGCTGCATGAGTACCAACAACTCCACCACCTAAAATTGTTACATCAGCAGCAGAAACTCCTGGGACACCACCCAACAGAACACCTCGTCCACCCTGATTTTTTTCAAGACAATGTGCTCCAGCTTGAATAGACATGCGTCCAGCAACTTCGCTCATTGGGGCTAGCAGTGGCAGCCCATTCTGGTCATCTGTAACTGTTTCGTAGGCTATAGCTATACATTTAGATTTAAGCAGTGCTTTTACCTGATTAGGATCTGGTGCTAGATGTAAATAAGTGAATAAAACTTGACCCTCACGTAGCAATGCACATTCTTTTGGCTGAGGCTCCTTAACCTTTACAATTATATCAGCTCTAGAAAATATTTCCTCAGCATTATCTGCTATTTCTGCGCCCACATCTATATAGTCCTGATTTAGCATACCTATAGCTGTTCCTGCATCTTTTTGTACTATAACTTTGTGCCCGCGCGATGTGAGCTCACTCACACCAGCTGGGGGAATTCCTACCCGGTATTCATGAATCTTAATTTCTTTTGGGACTCCAATGATCATTCTACACCCCTACTAAACAAATCAGCACAGATTAAGCGTTAAAAATGTATTATAAAGAATTTAGTAATTCGTATAGTTTGTAAAAGCTCTTGCTTTAAATCGATTGTTAATTCTAAGCAGTTTTAACAAACTTTTGTATACATTTTTTACATAATTTTAAATTTTTATGGAATCTTAAAAGCTATAGTTAAGAGTAAGTTCAGCAAAATTATCTCGTCTAAGCGGAAACTGTAGATCACGGCTAACAAGGTTTGAAAATAATGTTGAATTAAACTCTATAAACCACTGATCATTAATTCTTCTGCCCAGCTCAAAAGCAAAAGAGCGGGAAGATTCATCAAGGTCCTGCATATAACCTATTAGTATTTCTGTGCTATTCACATCGTTAATTGCTATGCGCAAAGCTGAAAAAAAATCGTTTTCAAATGCTGAAAGAGAATTCTTTCCTCTTGAATCCCACAAAAATTCTCCGATAAATGCTAATTCAGCCTTCGAATTAAATGGAGCATATTGTGTGTATTCAAAACCGCTAATAAATGCAGCATAATCTTGCTCAATTAATTCACGGTTTTTTTCACCATTACGCCAGTATCCTTCAAATTTTAAAAGCCAAGATTCTAGAGTAACTTGTGTATCTGTACTATATTGGCGTATTTGCTCATAAGTAGGAATTAAAACTAATGAGCCGCCTCGATCTAGTCCAAAACTTAATGTTGGGGATCTGTTAGTCCCATCAAACATAGATAAGCCTATATCAAACAATTCAAAGGTATTTGAATAACGCATTGCTAAATCGAGGTGATTACGACCGGAGGCACTTTCATAATTAGTTTGTTGGCTATCGACCACAAGATTATTGCGCAACCTTGATCTTTGACCCAAAAAAGTTCGCTCGCGAAAGTAAGGCAATAAGAATGCTTCAAAGTTTCCTAAGTTACTTACCCATGTACCATGAATCATAGGCTGTCCAAGCTTTTCTTCTAAGCTAGGGTCCTCAACAACATCACTCTGATTGATTATATCGATCAGATGAAAAGATTCAGTTACTCCCCAAAAAACCTTGTCAAAGCCTATACGTATTTCCCATTGACTTGATTCTAAGTCACCATAAAGCATTGCATAAGCTTCTCTTAAATCCCAATGGGTCCTATGGGAATCAGATTCATCAAAACGGAAAAAAGGGGTAATTGTTAAAGAGGTTCCAGAATTATTTTCAAGGTATACTTCTGGTTTGGCTACAAGTGAAAGATTTTTGTTTTGTTGGATATTATTAATCGGGTCTTTGAAAAAGTACCGGCTTTCTAAGCTAATTTCTCCATTGAGTTCCGAGTATGTGATTTCTGCCTTAGCTATATTGGAAAGCTGGTATGTTAACCCAAAAGTTATTCCAAAAATTAACAAAATACTAATTGTTTTAATTGAATAAAAAAAATATTTGCAATCTAATACTTGCCAAAAACGTCTAGCTTTTAATGTTTTACTCTCACACATTTTTAACGGGCACGCTTAAGCCCAACTTTAGTAAATTCATTTTTACGCATTGTTGTATCAAAATCATATTTGTGCCAAGTCAGCGATGTTGATTTGCCTGTTAAGTGATTTTCCATAAACATATTTTTTGGTCGCCAATATTTGCCGTTAAATTGTTTATATTCATTAGTTATAAGTGTTTTAAAATGTGAATCTTTAAGGTCAAAATATTGGACCTTCCATGTGCGAAAGTGCTCTGTATCTATCCAAGCTACTTGTCTTTTATAACCTGATTTTTTATCTTTAGGCGTGCTCTCTAGAACTAAGCATTGTTTATCGTTGCAACTCTCTTCGTTAATAAATCTGTATGAATATTTATCAAGTTCACGACTGACCATGTCTTCATAGGTGAACTCACTTCCCATGAATGAGCCAGCTTTATTTGAAGAACTGATACGTTTTACTCTTTTTAGAGCGGGTAAATATAACCACTGTTCATCATCTTTTGTTAGATGTGCATGGGTAAGCAAGGCTGTTCCTTTTACGTCCTTAGGACTATTAAAAATAATAAGGCTTTTATCTCCTTCATTTTTACCTTCTAGAACTTTAACGGTCATTTCTCGGCTGCTTTCTTGACCTTGGCGGTTTTTTAACGTCATAATTTGCTTTGCCATATAATGACCAAAACCTTCGTCTCTTTGGCTGGCTTCTTCTGCAATTTTGTAACCTTTTTGTTCTGGAGTTTCAGAATGAATTGAGGATGCACTTAAAACACCAATCATTATTATTACGAAAATTAAACTAGAAAAAGTTCTTAGCAGATAGAAAACAGTCATTTTGTTTTCCTCCTATCAAGATAAATCATTAAGGGAGGCAGGAAAAAAAAGTCTGCTACTAGTGCAAGTATGATTGTGATGCAGGTAAGGAGACCCATGTTCCAATTAATTTCAAATCCTGAAGTGGCCAAAACTCCAAATCCAGCTCCTAAAACTGCTGTTGTGGTCCAAAGGGCATGACCAACTGAGTTAAATGCATATTTCACAGCTTTTTGGGGATCTAGTTTTTGTTCTCTTCGCCCCCTAATATATTTACTGAGAAAGTGAATTGTATCATCGACTACAATACCAAATGTAACTGCAGTTACAACTGATGCTGCTACACCAATTTGACCCAAGGTGTAACCCCACAGCCCAAAAGCCATTGCGGCAGGAACAAAATTTGGAATTAGGCTAATTAAGCCAAGTCTAAGGCTTTTAAGTGCAAAGATGAGAATTAATGAAATGAGCGCCATAGCAATTATTGTTCCAACTAGCATTCCTTCTATGTTTCTCTTTGAAATATGAGCAAACATAACACTTAAACCAGAGCCTTCTGTATGCATATATTTAGGGGTATTAGCCTTTAACCATAATACAGCCCTTTCATCCATTTCGCGCTGTTCTTTAGCAGATAGGTCTCTAGCAACCACGGTCATCCTGGTAGATGATTTAGAAACGTCAATCTGATCGTTAAGATCCCGCCCCATAGGCAGCGAAAGCTCATATAATAAAAGATATTGTGCTGCTAAGGCTGCATCTTCAGGTACCTTGTAAAAAGCTGAGTCATCATCGTGCATGTTTTTATTTAGGCGTTTCATTACGTCTGAGAAGGCTGCAACATTAACTACTTTAGGCTGTTTTCTGTACCAATTAGCAAAATCATCAACTTTTTGGAGGTAAAGAGGTTCTGTTATTCCTCCTTCACGAGCAGAATTAAGGGAATAATCAAAATATTCTACACCACTTAAATTCTCAATTACGAAATCAGTATCTCTACGAAATTCATAGCTCTTTGAAAAATATCCTGTCCAATTATCATTGAGTTCTATTTGAGGGACTCCAGAAGCTAGACCTAAAATAACTATTCCACCAACAAAAAATAAACGTTTTCTATTACGAACAATAAAGGACCCAAAATTATCAAAAAATTCACTTTGTCCATCTTTTATTGGTCTTACTTTTAATGGTAATATTGAAAGAATTGCTGGCAGGAAGGTTACAGAGAAAATAAACGCACCTACTACTCCTATTGCTACTATATTCCCAAGAGCATTAAATGGCGGCGAGTCTGAAGCATTCATAGAAAGAAAGCCAATTGCCGTTGTTAGAGAGGTAAGAAATATAGGGTGAATATTTATTCTTAGGGATTCAATTATGGCATCATTACGTTTAGCGCCACGCCTCATTGATTGTATAGTTGACCAAATGACATGAACACTGTGCGCTATAGCTACAGTCATTATAATAGTTGGAGCTCCAGCTGACCCTGGACTTAAAACAAAACCTGCCCAACCAGCAGCTCCCATACCGCTGATGGCTGAGAATACTACAACAACTAAAGTACAGATTGTTCCAGTTAAAGACCTAAGTAATATGGTCATGACAAGAACAATAGCAATTAAAATGATCGGACCAAGTTCGGTCAAATCATTTATAGCTGCATCGCCAAAAGCCTGGCTCATAACAATACTTCCAGTAGGATGAAATTCAATATTTGGATGGCTTAAACGGACTTCAGACAACATAGCTTGGACAGCATTCATTATTTCTGGCACAGCCTTATTTTGATCTTCCGGTAAGACAAAATTTGCAAGAATACCTGCAGTCTTTCCATCTCTTGAAACTAATCTGTTAATTAATTGTATTTCGCCTAATGCAATATTTCTTATTAGCTTTAAATCTTGGTTACTTAATTGACTTGCATCTTCAACTAAATTCTCAACAATTAACTCATCGTTTGCTGCCCAAGTGTGAGTATGATTAGTAAGAGAATCTACGCGACTGACATAAGGTAAAAACCAGCTACTTTTGGTAAGTGTTTCAATGGCAATCAAGACATCATTTTGGAATATGTCACCTTGATTTGGAGATAATCCAATTATAACTGTATTTGAAGCGCTATAAGTTTCCTCAATAGCCTCAAAAGCAAGCAATTGTGGATTGTCATCAGAGAAATAAATTCTACTATCATTACTAATAGTTAGATGTTGTCCACCAGAACCCAAGATTAGGACAATACCTAAAACTAAGAAGACAATTGGTATACGCCATTTGATAACTAAATGAGCATATTTAGAAGCTAGATCAGGCGTGAATGTTTTTGATATTATGTTCATTTGCCAACGCGACCTTCATTAAAGCTTTTAACATATTTTGAGGTCTTGAACTAAACCTAAAATATAAAGATGGTATTTTAGCCGCTATATAGTTGATATTATACACAACGATCATATACGCCTTAGAAAGCCTTTCAGATCACTTAATAAGTTATCTTTGTGATAACGGTAGGAAGTAAATATTTAAAATATTTAACTGCTGTAGTGTTTCTTAGCTAAAACTTAGTACACTAACTTATTTAACATTAATAAGTGAAATCATGAACAAATAAACGAATATATCATCAAAATATATTATAAATAAAATAATTTTGGGATTTTTTAATAAAAAAGATAGTAAGCTAAGTAATAAACGAATAAATTAATATTTTTCAGTTCCATAACGCCTTAGATGTGCCCCCTTATGCTGAAGCCAAGTTTTTGCGTAGGCTGCGTCTTTGCAAAGTTTATCTACAGTTTTCCAGAAAGCAGGTCCATGATTGAGTTCTACAAGATGACTCACTTCATGACATATAACATAATTTAACACACTTTTAGGTGCCATTAATAGACGCCAAGAGAAAGAAAGGTGTCCTTTTGAGGAACAGCTGCCCCATTGTGAAACTGGATCACCAACCTTTAAGCTTATAATTTCTTTGTTGACTAAACTGGCTAAATATTTGGCGTGCGGTTTTATTATTTTTTTTGCTTCAGTTTTAAGAGTAGCAATTGCTATGTCCTCAAAGTTATTATTTTGTCCAGAAATTATAAGTTTATTACCAAACCAACTTACATTTGATGTAGCCGCATTTAAAGAATAAAGAACTATTGTTCCATCAAGAAAAGGAAGTTCAGTACCATCTTTTATAGGTATATTAGCTAACCTTTCCTTTAGTCTTGCTTCAATCCATTCAGACTTACTTTGTGCAAATAAATCTGCACTACGCAAGCTTTTTCCAGAAGGAATAACTATTTCTAAACCTGGATTATTTTGAATTACACGAATTATAATTCTACGTGCTCGATGGCTTTGCCTGATTGGAATCTTGGCAGTTTTTCCGTCTGTAAGTTTTACTTTGGTATACATTTTTCTATGTTCTTATGAAAAATCTAAAATTATTTAATAACTATTTGTTTTACGACTAAAAATGTTATCTCATTGAGTGGTAGTCACAAAAAGAATGATGTATAGAAAACTAATTGTTAAAGCCCTAATTGTTTTTGAGAAAATTCTGGATAGGTTTCTGCAATTTGTTGTCCAACTGATCCGTAAATAAGTTCAAGGCTTTTTGCATCAGGGCTTGGAGTAGTGCAAACGTTATCGGGTATTTGGAAGTTAAAACCGGTGTTTGTTTTTATACTTTCAATGGATTCACCTGGGTGAAGACTATGAAGTTGAAAACTTTCAGATGATTGTTGCCAAGTAAATATACAACGACCTGTTACAAGGGCGTATGGTCCGCCTNTTCTATATACATTGCTAGGACTAGTACCTGGTGCGCTTATGAAGTCTACTTTGGGTACAAAAANCCTAGATGAGTGTTCTTCTCTAAACAGAATAACTCTAGGTACAAGAAAATAAAGATAAGTTGATCCATAACTTCCAAGGAAGCGGTTTTTAAAGTTTGGATATTTGCCTACTCCTAATAAATTAACGTTGGCTTGCCCATCTATTTGACCGCCACTAAGAAAAAAAGCGTCTATACGCCCCTGTGCAGCGCAATCAAAAAGCTCTTTGCCACCATCTGTAAAGTGATTGAGTTTTTGGCTTCCAAGTACGGTAACTTTAGGTAGTCCAGCTCCCTTCTCTGAAGCCAACAGGGCTGCAGCACCAGGTATAGGTGATAGTGCCCCTACTGCAACGTGTTCTAATCCGCTCAGCATCCTTGAAATAACAGTGATCAATAGCTCTATTTTTTGTCTCTTTGAATTGGTCATTTTAATTTTTAATACCTACACTAGGGGCAATTATTTTCGATATACTTAATAAAGCCATCATCACTTTGAGCAAGCATTGCATAGTTCATAATGTTTTCTCGGTCTAATTTATAATTATTCACAAGTCCGAGCGGCCATGCACCATTTGGAGACTCAGAAATCCCATGAACATAAAGTGCAGGTAATGCTGCTGCTGCAGTATCCTCAGAAGACATGAAATCAGTTTGCTCAATTTTTTCGACAGTGACATATGTTTTTTTGGCTGCATGTGCCATTAGTGCTAGCTCACGTCGTTTACCTATCCAAACATTACCTTTTATATCTGCAAATGGTGCATGGAATAGGGCAAAGTCAGGTTTTATGGCAGGAAGTAAAACTACCGGATCATCAAAATTTTTTTCAAAAGGATTATTACAGAGACGCCAATCTGGACGGTTAGCTAATATATCTGATCCAATTATACCGCGAAGTGGCATGAAAGGAATACCTTTTTCGCTTGCTTGAAGCGCAGCATGAATTGCAGGGCAAGTACTATCTTTTACTGCGATTTCTCCACTTTTAACAGCAGCTGCAAACCTAGGCGCAATACCAAACTCTCCAAGACTAACAGCTGCCGTTTCGATNTCCGCCACGCAACCACTACCTATGAGTAAATCAGCCTGTAAGCCCGTCTGGGGGGCTGCTACTAAGCGTAGTTTTCGAGCTTTACGCTTAATTAATGCCCATGTAGCCGACATTGAGACAAAAGAATAGTCGGGTGGTATGACAAGCAAAGAGCTGTCATTGATTCGATTCGCTAGCTCATTTATTGAAATGTAAGCCATATNACTTTCTTAATAATTTTATCTTTAATCTTAATTATATATTAAGCTAACTATAAAATTTATATTGTTTAGCGGTTTAAAAATGTATCAATGAAAATAATTTTTCTTTTTTGTCTGTATGTCAGTCATGCTTTAATATTAGGTTAATAATTAAAATACGCCAATGGGGGGTACATGGGACGATTTGGAATAGGTAGTAGGGCTGAAAGAACTGAGGATAATAGNTTTCTCACNGGTAAAGGAGAATTTNTAGACGATATCACTTTTGAGGGTGCATATTGTACTGTTTTTGTTCGTTCGCCAGTAGCACATGCTAATTTGNTAAAAATAGATATAGCAGATGCTATGTCAATTTCTGGTGTAATTGCAGTTTTTACTGAAAATGATCTGCGCAGTGATGGCATCTCGAGTCTCCCAACTTTAGCAGGAGATTGGGTTGAGCTAACAAAAGCAGATGGCTCTCCCAGTTTCAGCCCAAATCGTCCCTTACTTTCCAAAGATAAGGTTCGCTATGTAGGGGAAGCTGTTGCGATGGTGATTGCTAAGACAGAAGTTGCNGCACAAGAGGGGGCAGAAAAAGTAAAAGTCGACTATCAGGTTCTTGATGCTGTTATAGAACCAGAAACTGCTCACGAAAATGNACGTCCACAATTATTTGATGATACTACAGCTAATACTTCTTTTAATTACTTTGCAGGTAATAGTGAGGAAGCAGATAAAATTTTTGCAAATGCTCCTCATATAGTCACACGTAACCTGAAAAATAATCGAGTTATAGTAAACCCATTAGAGGCAAGGGGTGCGGTCGGTTTATACGATGATAAGATGCTACAATATACNCTTCACTGTGATACTCAGCATCCCTATGACGTTCGCAAACAAACTGCCAGTTGTTTAAATGTTGAAGAAAAAAATATCAGNGTATTAGCACCAGATATAGGTGGTGGTTTTGGTATAAAATATATTGCTTANCCNGAACATGCACTCGTCTTATGGGCCGCNCAGAAAATTGGTAAGCCTGTAAAATGGAGATCAAGTAGAACAGAAGCTTTTTTATGTGATGCACATGCTCGTGATTTAGTTGGAACAGCATCACTTGCTCTTGATGGAGATGGAAAGTTTCTTGCAATAAAGGCAACTCTTAATGCTAATCTTGGTGCATATTCATCAAGTCATGGACCTGTATGTCCAACTATTTTAGCAACTTTGATGATGTCTGGCGGGTATACAATGCCTGTTGTAGCGGCAGAAGTCAGAGGTGTCTTTACAAATACTGTACCAATAGATGCTTACAGGGGATGTGGACAACCCGAGGGTCATTATATCTTGGAAAGATTAATCCATGCAGCTTCAGGTGTTTTGGGTCTAACTCAGGATCAGATACGCCGTCGCAATTATGTCAGCCCATCTGCGATGCCCTACACGTCACCCATGGAGGTGGAATTTGATAGTGGAAACTTTGAAGGTAACTTAACTGATGTAATGGAAGCAGCAAATTGGGAGGAAGTAAATACAAGAAAAACAGATGCTCAGTCTAGAGGAAAACTGTATGGAATAGGTGTGGCATCATACGTTGAAATTACAGGTGCAGATACTCGAGAGGGAGTTGAAATTCGTTTTGATGGAAAAGGAACTGTAACTCTTAATGTAGGAACAAAATCCTCGGGACAGGGTCATGAAACAGTTTTTGCCCAAATGCTGAATGAACAACTAGGAATCCCTTTTGAAAAAATTATTGTTCAAGATGGAGATACAGATAAACTGCCTCATGGTGGTGGAAGTGGTGGCTCAAGATCTATGCAAATGGCAGGCACGGCTATCCATATTGGTTCAGAAAAAGTTAAAATAAAAGCACANGAGCTTGCATCTCATTTTTTTGAGGCATCAGCTGATGATGTTAATTTTGATGATGGAGTCTTCTCTGTTCTTGGTACTGACCTGAAAATTAATATTANGGACCTTGCAAAAATTGCAAGAGAGTCTGAAAAACTTCCAGTTGGAATGACACCAGGGTTAGATACATTGGTAGACATAAATCATGAAACTTCTACCTTTCCAAATGGAAGTCACATTTGTGAAGTTGAGGTTGACCCGGAAACTGGGCATGTTGATGTCATAGGCTATTATGCTATTAGTGATTATGGGCGCATCATGAATCCAAGCTTACTAGAAGGTCAAGTACATGGTGGAGTTGCACAAGGAATTGGGCAAGCATTACACGAACGTACAGTTTTTGATAAAGAAGGACAGCTTTCCAGCGGATCTTTTCTTGATTATTGTATGCCTAGGGCTGATGATTTGCCTACATATTATGTTGGTTTTAACGAGGTTCCATGTAAAACCAATCCTTTGGGAGTTAAGGGAGCCGGTGAAAGTGGTTGTATAGCTTCACTCCCAGCTGTTATGAACGCATTACATAATGCTTTAGAAAGTAAGGGGGTTGAGCATATTGATATGCCTGCTACGCCAGAGCGTGTATGGAGGGCTATAAAGGAAGCTAGTAATGTTTGTTAGAAATCTTTATTAATCATTGAAAATGATTTTTTTCATAACTAATTATGTTTGGGTCAGACTCAAACTAAATAATTTTTTCAATGGGTATTATTTTTTTTCTGTTTTTCTCCATGCCTTCGGATTTACAAATGCAGGTAAACCTATTGCCAGAGAAACTAAAACTACAGATCCATATTCAGCCATTCCAAGTGGTTCGTTTAGAACAGCTGCACCTGATAAAATTCCTACAATAGGGGTTAGCATAACTCCAATCGTTGCTACACCTACTGGATAGAGTCTCACAACTTCCATATACGCCCAAAAACAAAAAGCTGCTGCAATAAAAGCATTATAAAGCAAACAAATTATAGCTGGGATACTTGGAAAACTTATTTCGCTATATTCGATGAAAATAGAACCTACAGCCATTGGTAAAGAGCCCAAAAATATTTGCCAAGCAACTACGCTTAAGGTTGGAAGAGACCAAGTTGTTCTTTTTTGAATAATTGTTGCTACGGCCCAAGAAACAGCAGTAATTAGCATAAATATCATACCCAAAGGGGTGGAGCCTATGCTGCTTATATCTGCGATAAGTAGTAAGCTCATACCTCCCATGCCTAAAGCTAATGCAATTATTCTGCTCCAACCTTGTTTTTCCCCTAAAAAGATCCATCCTAGTGCAATTGCCCACACAGGCATCGTATAGGCCATGACTGCAGCTCGCCCAGACTCAGTTAAGAGGACACCATATCCAGAAAAAACTTGAAAAATAGATAATGCACTAGCAATTGCAATAATCGCAGGCCATTCAGCACGTGATGGTAAAAGTGGATATCTTAATAATTTGCAAAGGGCAAAAAGTGTAATACCTCCAGCTAATAGGACGATTGCTCTAAACGGAAATACTGGGATTTCAAGCATTCCGATTTTCATTATTGGCCAATTAATTCCCCAGCAGAAAGTAATNCCTACTAGCAAAAGTAGACCTTTAGTTGAGAATACACTCATATAAATCCATTTTTACGAAAAGACTATGACCTATTGCACGGTTCTGATACATCAGAACTTTATTTTTTGTCGCCCTAAANCTAATAAATAAATAAGGATTCAGNTTTTTTGACCCAGCCAAATAATNCTACCTGCTATATTAATTGATTTANGTGACACAATTTGTGGTCCAGAAAAGTCAGTATTGTCGCAAGTTATTGTTACTACTCCATTAAGTACAGCGAAAGTTAAACGGCGTGCCATTAGTCCCCCTTTATGATAGATCATATATACTCCATCACGAGACATATATGGAGTTTTTATATCAATAATAGCTAGACTGCCATTTCTAATAGTTGGTGACATTGAATCACCTCGAACAATCAGGGCAAATAATTTTTTATAGTCACCACCAGCAATTTCATCAATTAGTATTTGTGGAAAGGGCCAGCTCATTCGAGATTTTTCTGCATCTAAAGGATATTGAATAGGAAAAGAGCAATCAAAAAGAGGTAAGGATACAGAATTCAAAATATTGGCTTGAGCTTTAATACATTTTTNATTACTGGTATTGGATAGTTCTTCTTTTAAAAATTTTGTTTGTTCACCAGTATCTGGTGCTAGTAAAGTCATCAAAGAACAGTTAAGAGCTTTAGCTAATTTTTCAATTGTATCATGGCGTGGGTGTTGTGATCGACCCTGTCTAATATCTCTAACAGCAGTTTCATTTAAACCAGCTTGTATAGCCAGCTCTTTTTGATTTAGCCCAGCTGATATCATGAGTTGAGTCAGTGTTTTAGCAAGTACAGAGGGTGTATTCTTATTTTTAAGCGAATCGACCATATATAATTCTCCCATAAGAAGATACCGCTTGGCAAAAACCTATTTTACTGTCATGTCTAATATATGAGCATTCAATTAAATGATGATCTGAAAACNCTTAAAAAGTCTATAGAACGTCTATGTAATGATTTTGGAGACGACTACTGGCTTGCAAGGGATAAGGATGGTTTATGGCCTAAAGAATTTGTAGAAGCCATAGCTAATGCAGGCTGGCTGGGCATTTGTATGCCATCTGAATATGGTGGCGCTGGTCTTGGGGTTACAGAGGCTGCGCTGGTAATGCAAACAATAGCGCGTTCTGGTGGGGGGTTTACTGCTGCATCATCTATTCACATAAATTTATTTGGACCACAGCCAATTGTCCAATTTGGTTCAAAAGAACAAAAGAAAAGAATGTTACCAGGTCTTATCGCAGGTAAGGAAAAAATGTGTTTTGGTGTAACTGAGCCAAATGCTGGACTAGATACAGGAGCTATTCAGACTAAGGCAATTCGTAAGGGAGATGAATACTTAGTTTCAGGGCAAAAAATATGGACTTCTACAGCTCTAGGGGCTGATAAAATAATGATTCTTGCTCGAACTAATTNGGTTAGAAAAGGCTCTAAGTCTACCGATGGTCTTACATTATTCTATACAACAATGAATCGGGATCAAATAGAGATTAGAGAAATCCCAAAGATGGGACGAAGTGCGGTGGACTCTAATTCAGTTTTCATTGACGGGCTTAAGATACCTTTAGAAGACCGAATAGGTGAGGAGGGGGCTGGTTTCAAGTATCTTTTACATGGATTGAACCCGGAGAGAATTCTTATTGGTGCTGAGGCTATTGGTATTGGATATGCAGCTTTGGACAAGGCTATTAATTATGCAAATGAACGAGAGGTTTTTGGAAGACCAATAGGAAAAAATCAGGGAATTCAGCATCCCTTAGCAGATACGTGGATGAAACTTGAAGCAGCTAATTTAATGGTTTTTGAGGCAGCACGACTTTTTGATTCTGGTAAGTTATGTGGTGCTGAGGCAAATGCAGCAAAATATCTTGGTGCTGAAGCTGCTCACGATTCATGTGAAAGAGCAATCTTGACTCACGGGGGTATGGGTTATGCAAAGGAATATCATGTAGAACGATACTTGAGAGAGAGTTATATCGCACGCATAGCACCTGTTAGCAGAGAAATGATTTTAAATTATATTTCTGAGAGGGTGCTTGGACTTCCACGCAGCTATTGAGACTATAACTGAATAATCTAATGAGATTCTTCTATTTTGTAGTATTATATCAGAACAAAAATTATGTTTTAAAAAGCATCTGCTTTATGTGACATTATTGTATCTTTACCAGCTTTAATTTTTAAAAAAAGGCCTGCTGTTTCAGGTAGTACACGTTTCATATAAAACCGGGCTGTTTTTACCTTATCTTCATAGAAAGTATCATTATCGCTTTTATTAAAAGTTGTATCTATTGAGATTTTTGCCATTTTTGCCCACATATAACCAACGGCAACTAAGCCAAAAGCTCGAAGATAGTCAGTCGCGGCTGCCCCTGCTTCCTCAGGGTCAGATAAACCTCGCTGTGCTATTAATAAAGTAATTTGTTGTAACTGATTAAAGGCCGAAAGTAATGGCTTTATAATATTTTCNAGTTCATTAATATCTTTATTTTCATCTAAAAAAGATGCTGCAGGATGAAAAAAATGNTTTAACAGCCTTCCAGTATTCATTCCTAATTTCCTACCGACCAAGTCTAGAGCTTGTATTCCGTTTGTACCCTCATAAATTTGTGCAATGCGGGCATCACGAACAAATTGTTCTATACCATGTTCACGAATATAGCCGTGTCCGCCATGAATTTGTATAGCAAGGTTGGCGGCTTGGGAGCCATTATCGGTAAGAAAAGCTTTGACAATTGGTGTCATTAACTGCACGTATTCATCAGCGTTTTGACGTATCTTAGCATTTTCATGGTTATTCGAAATATCAATTTGTATTGCTGTTTCATAGGCTAGAGCTCGAGCGCCTTCATTTAGAGCTTTAGCTTGCAAAAGCATTAAACGAACATCGGGATGTACAATAATAGCATCCGCTGTCTCAGAATTATCTTTAGTTTTCTTAATACTTTTACCCTGACGTCTATCCTTTGCATAAGCTGCTGCTGATTGATAGGCTACTTCACCAATACCAAGCCCCTGAAGTCCAACGCCAAGTCTTGCACCATTCATCATCGTAAACATCATCTTAAGACCACTATGTTCCTTACCAATGAGCCAAGCCTTTGCTTCATCAAAATGCAAAACGCATGTTGAAGAACCATGAATACCCATCTTTTCTTCTATAGATCCACAAGAGACGGTATTTCGAGTGCCCGGTGAACCATTAGTATTAGGTATAAATTTTGGAACTACGAAAAGGCTGATCCCACGAACTCCCTCAGGTGAACCCGGCAGTTTTGCTAAAACAAGATGAACAATATTTTCACTTAAATCATGTTCTCCTGCAGTAATAAAAATTTTAGTGCCAGAAATTTTAAAACTACCATCTTCATCTGGCATAGCTTTTGTTTTAATTAATCCTAGGTCTGTGCCACAGTGGGATTCAGTAAGACACATTGTTCCTGTCCATGAGCCATTACCTAATTTAGGTAAATATGTATCTTTGATAGCCTCAGATGCATGGGCTGCAATTGTAGTCGCAGCTCCACGTGATAAGAGAGGATAGACACCAAATGCAAAATTAGTAGAGCAAACCATTTCTTCAAAAACAAAGCTGAGTGTTTCGGGAAGCCCTTGCCCCCCATATGTTGGGTCACCTGAAATAGAGTGCCAGCCATTGGCTATAAAAGCATCATAGGCTTTTTTAAAACCTGGTGGAGTTCTAACAATCCCATTTTCAAATTTACACCCTTCTTGGTCTCCTACTTGATTTAAGGGTAAGAGTTGATTCTCACAAAACTTAGCCCCCTCCTCTAGAATTGCATCAAAAACATCTGCTGTCGCTTCCTCAAATCCAGGTAAATTAGAAAGTTGTCCAGTATTTAAAACTTCGTGAAGTAAAAAACGCATATCGCGTAGAGGGGCAGAATATGTTTGCATTAGTGTAGCCTTTTATTTTTATAATTAATTTCTGAGTGGCTTGCCTGTTTGCAGCATATGTTCAATACGATCATGGGTACCAGGTTCTTTAATAAGATTCATGAATGCTTTTTGTTCCAAAAGGGTGAGCTGATCCTCTGTGGTTTCTTTAGTGGTATCTGTATCCCCACCAGTTAACACATTGGCTAGCTGTTCAACGACAATAAGGTCATGAGGAGTAGCTTTACGTGTCTTCGCTAGTCCTCTAACAGCCATCTTAAGTGCTACCCGAGCTGTTTTTCCTGGAAGTTTGATAGTCGATGGCTCTGGAGGTAAATAATCTTTTGCTAATTGAAGAGCTTTTTGTTTTGCATCTGATAAAAGTCTATCATGATTCATTGTTATGTTATCTGTTTTACGAAAGTATCCGAGGTTATGTGCCTCTGCTGCTGACCTACTTACCTTGGCAAGTCCAATAGTTTGGAATACATTTGTAATAGCGGGCATTGCCCCACCAAGCTTACTTTTACCTTGGTTAGCTCTTATCAGCATCTCTTTGCATCCTCCCCAACCAGGAATTAACCCAACTCCAACTTCTACTAAACCTGTATATGTCTCTGCATGAGCTTGTATAGCATCTGCATGAAGAAGAATTTCGCAACCTCCACCTAATGCTAAGCCTGATGGAGCAGCAACTACAGGAAAAGGTGCATACTTCATAGCCTTAAAGGTTTCTTGCCCATCTTTAACTAAATTTATAATCATATCCCAAGCTGCTACATTTATTACAAACATAGCTAATCCTAGATTTACACCAGCAGAAAAATTAGTGCCTTCATTATGTAATACTAATGCTTTGTAGCCTTTTTCAGGAATCACTTTAAGAGACCATCTTATCGCATCTAAAATTTCGTTATCTATTGCGTTCATTTTCGTATGAAACTCAATGCATAAAACCTGGTCTCCAATATCCCAAATACTTGCAGAGGCATTATGATGTAGAGGTTTTTTGCTTCTTTTAATATCTGATAAAAGTAAAACACCTTTATTTCGCCTTACTTTTAACCAGTTTCCGTCCGTTCCTAGATATTCAAGATACCCATCTTTTGTGCGATAGAAGCCACCTTTTTCAATTGCTAGATCAATAAGTTTTGGAACACTAATCTCATTCTTTCTAAGCCATTTAGCTAGCCAGTCAGCTCCAATTTTATCTATCAATTCAAAAGGGCCTAGTTTCCATGCGTAACCAAGTCGCATTGCATCGTCTACATCTTTTATAGAATTAGCAATTTGTGGAACTAAATCTGCGGCATAAGCTAGGGTATTACACATTACTTCGCATGCATAAGAACTGATGGGTGCTGGTGACTCAAGAAGTGAACGAATATCCCCTTTAGTGCTATTAATTATTTCAATTCTTGGTCGACATGCTTCCTCATATTCACCAGAGGATAAGTTTATAACTTCTTTTTTCCTCTTTCCACCGTCTGTATTAAGCCGATAAAACCCGCCTTTACCTTTTCTTCCAATAAGACCATCACTTATCATACTTTTTATGATTTTAGGTTCTTCGTAAATCTTACGGAAAGCGTCCTGTTCTGGAACAGCATCATACAGGCTTTTCCCAACAAGTGGCATTAGATCAATACCTACTAAATCCATCAAACCAAAAACACCTGTCTTAGGAATGCCCATTGGTCGGGATAATATTGTATCAGCTTCCTCAACTGTTGTATTTGAAGTTAAGGCCTCCACAGTAGCCTTTTGGATCCAATAAGTGCCAATCCTATTTGCTATGAAACCGGGTGTATCTTTACACGGTACAACACCTTTACCTAGGGCTATATCAGCAAATTCTTGCACGGAAGAAATTACCTCAGGCTTTGTTTCCTCAGGCGCAACTATTTCTAATAATCGCATATATCGGGGTGGGTTAAAAAAATGTGTAATTAAAAAATGATTCTTAAACGCTTCCGGCATCTCTTTTATTAGTTCAGCTGCCCTTATGGTTGATGTGTTTGATGAAACAATACAATTAGGTTTACGAAAAGCTTCTATGCGGCGATATATTTCTTGTTTTACATCAAGTCGTTCTATTACAGCTTCTATAACCCAATCCACTTCACCTATTCGATCAATATTGTCTTCGATGTTTCCACAGCATATATGCTTTGCGGAGCTTTTATCCATAAAAGGTGCAGGCTCTGTGCGCAGCATTTTCTCCACAGCTCCTTCGGCCAGAGCATTGCGATTTCTAGATTCTCCAGGAATATCCAACAAGTGAACTTTAAAACCAGCATTGGCTATTTGGGCAGCTATTCCACTACCCATTAGTCCGGCTCCGATCACAGCAACTTTTTTAATATTCATTATGCAGCCTCTAAAATTGTGGAAATACCCTGTCCACCTCCAATACATTGGGTTGCTAATGCATATTTTTTATCCTCACGCTGGAGTATTTGTGCTGCTTTTCCGGTAATACGCGCGCCAGTAGCTCCTAGGGGATGTCCAATAGCAATAGCACCACCATCGATATTTATTTTGGAACTATCAAATGGCAGCTCCCGAGTACATGCAAGGGCTTGAACGGCAAATGCCTCATTTAGCTCGATAATATCTAGGTCCTCCATTTTAAGAGATGCTCTTTCCAAGGCTTTCTCAGTTGCTTGTACAGGACCTATTCCCATTATTTGGGGAGATACACCAGAAACCCCAATACTTTTCAGTAATGCGATAGGTTTTAAATTTTGATTTTGTGCAAATGCTTCTGTGCATACTAATACAGCGGCAGCTCCATCAGTGAGTGGAGAAGAAGTTCCTGCAGTAACAGATCCCTCGGCATCAAAAGCTGGCTCAAGACTTGATAGACCATCTAGAGTAGTTTCTGGTCTAAGACATGCATCTTCGTCAACAATTCCTTCATTTGTTTCAACGGGAATAATTTCTGATTTTAGTCTCCCTGCTGATCTCGCTTCAGATGCTCTTGTTTGGCTAGTTAAGGCAAAGGCTTCTTGTTCTTGACGAGAAATTTGATACTTTTCAGCTAAATTTTCAGCTGTTTCCCCCATTGGCATGTAAGCTCCATCATTATTCTCGTATAAGTCTGGGTTAGGCATTGGATTGAATCCACCCATTGGGACACGACTCATACTTTCCACACCTGCACAAATAAATGCTTCACCAGCACCAAGCTGTATTGCTCCAGCTGCCATATGTATGGCCTGCATTGAAGATCCACAAAAGCGGTTTACTGTTACTCCCGCTACAGTTTCAGGTAATCCAGCCATTAGACCAACAAGACGAGCCATATTAAAGCCTTGCTCGCCTTCTGGGAAAGCGCATCCAAGTATTAAATCCTCAATTAAAGCAGGATCGATATTTTCACGCTCTACAAGTCCCTTAATTACTTCTGCAGCTAGATCATCTGGGCGTTTCATAGCTAAAGCCCCTTTATTAGCAAAGGTAAAAGGGGAGCGGGCGTAACCCGCTAATACTACAGGGGTCATGATTATTTATCCTTTAATATTATAAATCTAAGATTTACTTTTCTTTCTTGGCTTTTTCTTCAGCAATTAACTCTTTTTTTGATAATTTTCCAACTACTGTTTTTGGAAGTTCATCTCGAAATTCAATAACTTTTGGTATTTCTATAGGTGACAATTTATCTGATAAAAAATCTAGTAAAACCTTAGAAGTGATATGTTTATTATCTGCTAGTTTAATAAAAGCTTTAGCTTTTTGCTGGCTATAGGAGTCATCAATACCAATAACTATTACTTCCTCAACTGCAGGATGTTTGTATATAGCCTCCTCTATATACCTTGGATAAATATTATATCCACTTGAGATAATCACTTCTTTCATTCTGTCAATGAGGTAGACATATCCATCTTTATCAATATATCCAATATCGCCCGTATGAAACCTACCACCCTCTAATGCTTTTGCTGTTGCGGTCTCATTTTTCCAATAGCCTTCCATAATCTGAGGACCTGAGATACATATTTCTCCGATTTTCCCTTGGGGCATTAATTTGCCTCGTTCATTAGTATCAGTGATTTCAATAATAGTTTGTGGTGCTGGTAGACCCAAAGATCCAACACGACTTTGACCAGTTGATGGGTTGCAGGCAGCAATTGGTGAAGTCTCACTTAAACCATAGCCTTCAACCAAGCTGCAACCAGTAGTTTTTTCAAAATCATTTTTAACCTCTAGGGGTAATGTATCTCCGCCGGATAAGCATGCTTTTATTGATGATAAATCATATTTCCCAGATTTAACGTCAGAATCTCTATTAATAGCAATATAGATAGTAGGCACAGCTGGAAAAAAAGTGGGATTTTTACGGGCAATAGTTTTTAGCATTTGTTTTAAGTCAAACCTAGGAAGCAGAATCATTTCTGCGCCGTTTCTTATCGAAAAATTCATTACTACTGTCATTGCAAAAACATGAAACAGTGGCAACACACAAAGAACTATCTCTTTTCCAGGTATCGTCTGGGGAAAGAATAATGTCCCTTGCTCGATGTTTGCAGAGAGGTTTTTGTGAGTGAGCATCGCTGCTTTAGGAACACCTGTTGTTCCCCCAGTGTATTGTAATACAGCAATATTAGATTTTTCTATGACAGGCTTATGATAGTTACCATCATTGGCAAGTAAATTTTTCCAAGTGATGATTTTTGCATTAGGTTTTATTTTTGCAATATTTTGCCACTTAACTAGTCTAAATATGAGGCCCTTAACAGCGGGTAATTCATCTGCAAAGGGAATAGTGACCAAATACTTTAGCGAAGTATTTTGAAACATAGCCTCCGCCTTATAGAAAAGATCTTTGATATCTAAAGTAGCTAGAATATCTGGTTCAGAATCTTTTAGTTGATCCTCAAGCTCATCTCTAGCGTAGAGAGGGTTAGTATTTACTACGATCCCGCCCACAGACAATATTGCCCAATAAAGAACTACGTATGCTGGGCAGTTAGGCAACATAATTGCCACCCTTGAGCCCTTTTTTACACCGATTAATTGTAAGCCCTTGGCAGCCTTTCTTACCATTGAGCCTAATTCTTCGTAGTTTATTGAGCGTCCTAAAAATTCTATGGCTTGATTTTTTGACCAGTTAACCACGCTTTTTTCGAATAGCTCTGGAAGTGGATATGTATTAATAGGTGTTTGCCAGACTACATCTTCAGGTAATGATTTTTCCCATGGCCATTGCTTTTCAGTTTCCATTAATTACTCCTAGCCAATGAAATATATTAAATAAAACTTTCAAAGCAGCATAAGTATATGGAGTCAGTTAGATGCATAAATTGAAGTAATAATGTCATCGTATTTATCTAAAATATTTTTTCGCCTTACCTTTTGNGTTGCAGTCATTTCGTCATCATCATGATCAAGCTCTTTCATAAGTATAACAAATTTTTTTATTCGCGCTACATGAGCAACCTTACTATTAGCAGAATTTACATGCTCATCTATAAGCTTTGAAACTTCGGGATTCTCTGCGAGATTCTTATAGTTTGTAAAAGCTATATCTTTTCGTTCGGCCCAGTTGGCTACATTCTCATAGTCGATCTGAATAAGTGCAGATAAATATGGTCGACGGTCACCGCAAACAATTGCTTCTTTAATGTAAGGGCTAGTTTTAAGGTTATTTTCAAGTTCAGATGGAGANAGGTTTTTACCACCTGCAGTAATAATTATTTCTTTTTTTCTACCTACAATACGAAATTGTTTCGAAATAATTTCTGCAAGATCACCCGTGTGTAACCAGCCATTCTTCAANGACTTGGAGGTAGACTCTGNGTCTTTATAATATCCAGCAAAAATCATAGGACCCTTCATTAAAAGTTCACCATCATCTGCAATTTTTGCTTCCACTCCAGGGTATGGAAACCCTACTGTNCCTGAAATAAGATTTTCNTTATCTTGCATGAAACCTAAAGCAGTTGTTTCTGTCATGCCAAAGGCCTCACAGATTGGAAGNCCAATTGTACGAAAAAATNTAAGTAAACTTGGAGATATTGGNGCAGCACCAGAAATCAATATTCTAGCATAACGTAGTCCCAAGTGATTTTGTAATGCTCTAAAAACAGCAATGTAAAATAGTAAATACAAAATACGTTCTTTAAATGTCCAAGAACTACGAGGTTTTTCAGAGAATGGTTCACATAAAGATATAGCTTGTTTAAAAAGCCAGCGGCGAATACCACCAGCTTCATCAAGTTTCACTTGTAGACCAGAATGCATTTTTTCCCAGATGCGTGGTACACCTAAAAAAACCGTAGGAGCTATTTCTTGGAGGTCCCTTTGAACGGTTCGNAAAGACTCGCCAAAATTAACTTCAATACCAGCACCAATGCCTGTAGTTACAGAAACTAGTTGCTCGGCAACGTGGCAAAGCGGTAAGTAAGATACGCAACTATCTGCGGATGAAAACAAGTTTTCTGAAATAGCGCTCTCTGCGGTAAAGCTGATATTTTGCCATGTGAGCATTGCTCCTTTTGGNTTNCCTGTAGAGCCAGATGTATAAACAATAAGAGCTATGTCGTTTAAACTTTGTAATACTAAATTTTCTTCTANAAGTTTGGGGTTNTCAAAAATAAAACTTTCACCCTGAGTGCAAAATTCATGCCAATTTATTAACCATGAGTCTTGATAGGACTTCATCCCCTTTATATCTATGATAACAACCCGCTTAACATTTGGCAGAGAATGTTTGATCATAAGAAGTTTATCTGCCTGCTCCTGATCNTCACAAATAATTGTCACACAATCAGANTTTTGTGCAATNTATNCTATTTCTTTTGCTGGACTTGTAGGATAGATGCCAACACAGACTGCACGAGCTAGCCCTATGCCCATTTGTGCGATAATCCATTCCTTACGGTTTTCAGAAATAATACCTACATGTTCACCCGGTTTTACTCCCAGAGTAGTAAGTGCTGAGGCTATTTTTGTTGCCTCTTCCATATACTCCTTCCATGTTAAAGGCTTCCAAATACCAAATTCTTTTTGACGAATAGCAATATTGTTACTTTGATTGATGGAGCGCCAAAGGAGCAGTTTTGGTAAAGTGGTCTTTGAAATTTGAGGGATGGATTCGTTATTTTGCATAATATACTCAAGATAACCAACGCTTACGGCGCCGGTAGTGTTTTACATCTCTGAAACTTTTTGACTCACCATGATTAGCTATGCCGAGGTAAAACTCTTGAACGTCTTGGTTGTCGACTAATTTATCTACAGGTCCATCAATCGCAACCCGTCCATTTTCAATTATATAGCCATAATTAGCCACACTAAGTGCCAGGGAGGCATTTTGCTCAACGAGTAGCATTGATACACCCCAATCAGAATTTATACGCTTAATTACATCAAATATTTCTTTTACAAGTCTTGGTGCAAGACCTAGAGAAGGTTCATCTAATAGCATTACCTTTGGTTTGGCTATAAGTGCACGACCAATTGCAAGCATTTGTTGTTCGCCACCGGATAAGTAGCCTGCTGGTTGGCGCCTTCTTTCAGCAAGTTTTGGAAAGTAATTATAAATTTCTTCTATGTGGACTTTGTTTGGACGCGGTTTCTTAGCGTAAGTAGCTGCAATAAGATTTTCCTCAACGCTAAGGTCTTCAAAAACTCTTCGTCCTTCCATAACATGAAACAGACCACGACGAACAAGTTGATGGGGGGCAGTGCGACTAACGTTCTCACCAAAAAATTTTATTTTTCCAGCGGAGATTTCACCGTTTTCTAAGGGTAGAAGACCAGAAATGGCTTTGAGAGTAGTTGTTTTTCCAGCACCGTTAGCTCCTAGCATGGCAACAATAGAGCCTTCAGTAACAGATAAGGATAGGCCGCGCAAAACCTGAACCGTATGTTGGTATACAACTTGTAAGTTATTTACCTCAAGAACGGATAACAAAGCTGCACCGCCTATCCTTGATCTATCTATTATTTACTTTAATTCAATCCAATCGCTAGCTGGGAGTAGTGCCCCAGAGGCAGAGTCGCCTTTATAAATTCTACCTATCGGTATAGAGTTATTNCTCACGTTAACAGGTATCCCAATAAGACCTCCAGTGTCCCAGTTTTGTAGGGAGTTAAAGGCTGCTTTGAGATTCTGCCCAGTAAGAGGTTTGCCTGCGTCAAGTGTGCGCTTAATTGTTTCTGCAAATATCATTCCAGAGAACCAAGTTTGTATGAAATACGTTGGTAAATACTCGGCTTTGGTAACTGCAGCCATAGTTTGAAGTGTTTTAGATTCAGCTTGATCATAATAATAGCGATAAGGAAAAACACCCATGTAATAATCTGCAAGNGGTCCCATTTGTTTAATTATTGCAGGTTCCATCGCCCAGAAAGTTCCCATGAACATCGCTTTGACCCCGGATTGCAGAGATTGCTTCATTACCTCTGGCCAAACACTTGTAACAAAACCATGAAATATGACGTAGTCAGGTTTTGCACGACGTAGTTTTATAACCTCAGGTGCGACATCCACTCCAGCGGGCTTAGTTTCAATTTCTTCAACAATTTCTATTCCTAAGGATTTTGCTTTAGCTTTTGCAGATTCAATTGGGTCTCTGCCAAATTCTGTATTNGAATAAAAAAGTGCAACTCTNGGTTTAGAGCCTNATGAGTTTTGAGCAATATACTCAAGGAGAATNCCGATCTGATCTGCGTAAGATGGTCCAGGCATAAATTGAAATGGATAGGCGCTCTCATCAGTCAAATCTGTAGAAAAAGAAGTNCCCCCAACAAGAACTTGATAACGTTCGTTGAGCTCTGGGGCCACAAGCTTTGAAAACCCTGTACTATCACCATAAAAAACTACTGGCTTTTCTTCAGATGCCATCACTTGCTTAAAAAATGCCAGAGCCTTATCTGGAACATATCCGCTGTCTTCAGCTATCATCTTTATTTTATTACCATTGATTCCACCTGTAGCATTAGTATAACCGAGAAAGGCTCGAATCCCTTTTTCACCAAGTTGTCCTGCTTTAGCAAATGGTCCTGTAAGAGGCATAGCTACACCCCATACTATCTCTTTCTCTGCTTTTGCATCATTGATATTTATGCTGCTACCAATTCCTATGACCGCTATCACCATTGCGCAAAGAATTGTTTTACGCGAAAGCAATAGAAGTGTTTTTTGTAAATATTTTTTAGTCATCACTTCCTCCATTTTTAATTTTTAAACTAGGTCTTAAANGGCCAAATTTCATAAACTCTTTTTGTTCTTCGCCAAATTTCTGCAAGTCCTCGTGGCTCAAAAATCAAAAAACCTACAATTAAAAGTCCAAATACAACTTCCCTAGCAGGTGATAANAATGCAAGAGCCTCTGGTCCAAAGATACCTGAAACCTCACCAAGTAACTCAGGTATAAGTGTCATAAAAATAGCTCCTAAGATGCCACCAAGTATAGAACCCATTCCACCAACAACAATAGCAGCAAGTATAAAGATAGAAACTCCGAAAGTGTATTGATCTGGAGTAACTACTTTAAAAAAATATGCCATCAAGCCACCGGCAAGCCCTGCGTAGAATGAGCTTAGCGCAAAAGCTGACAATTTAGTCCATAATAAATTAATTCCCATCACTTCTGCTGAGATATCTCGGTCTCTGACTGCTATAAATGCACGACCAATTCTAGTGCGAAATAAATTTCTTGCAAAAAATAGACTTAGAATCATGATAACAAGAATTAACCAATAAAGCTCAAACTCTGTATCTAACGTAAAATCAAAGATTTTAGCTGGAGCTACTGACGTGCCTCGCCCGCCGCCAGTTACAGAGTCCCATTCGTTGAATATAAACCCGAGTATAAATTGGGCCGCCAATGTTGCAATGGCAAGATAAAGNCCTTTAATCCTTAAAGATGGAATTCCAACAAGAATACCAATTATCGAAGCGATTAATCCTCCAAGAGGAAGACATAAATAGAAAGGAAGACTGAGATTATTAGACAGCCATGCTACTGAGTAAGCTCCAATACCCATAAANGCNGCNTGACCAAGTGAGATTAAACCGGTATATCCTGTNAGGATATTAATGCCAGTTGCTGCAATAATNTTAATGCCTATTAAGCATGCCATATAAATATGATAATCATTGCCTACAAAAGGAAAGCCAATGGTTAGCAATACTAATAGGCCAAACCAGAGACGACTTCGTCTTGTCCGAAAAATTGCTTCATCAGATTTATAATTTTCTTTATAATTGCCAATAAGCACTTTTTATCTCAAAACCATGGTTTTATTNTATGTTTTTTATAACGTAATTTTAGAGTCGTTCAATTTCAGGCGTGCCAAATAGCCCATGTGGACGGATAATTAAAATTGCCAAGAGTACTATAAAAGGCACTACATCCTTGAAGGCAGCACCAATATAAAAACCAGTTACTGCTTCAATCCAACCAACGATTAAGCCAGCTATTACTGCTCCAAATATACTATCTAAGCCTCCAAGAATTACTACAGCAAGAACACTTAAGCCGATTAATCCCATAGATGGGTTTAGGGTAGTGATTGAGCCTACAACAATACCAGCCAGAGAAGCTGTTAAAGCAGCGTATATCCAAGTCAAACTAAACATTGCAGGGACATTAATTCCCATTGAAGTNGCTGCTATTTGATCTCCTGCTGCAGCCCTCATTGCAATTCCACTGCGTGTGAAACGAAATATGAGTACTAATACTCCAATAGCAGCAATAGCTACAAGAAAACCGTAAGCAGTATTTGAAGGAATATACATTTCATCAATAACTATCGGTGAGTCAGGGAAAATTTGAGGCATGAAAAAATCTTCTGCAGACCATATCATTTGAGCACCGCCATGAAGTATAGCTGCTAACCCTACTGTAACCATCACTACTGAAATTGCAGGACGCCCAAGTAATGGTCGAACTAATAAGCGTTCNATACCTGCTCCAAATGCACTGGCGCAGATTAAGGTTAAAATAATTGAAATGGCCCAATGNAATTCCAAAAGTGCAGAAAATGTGAAGAAAAAATATGCTCCGAACATCATCATGTTGCCGTGTGCAAAATTAACAACTCGAGTTGTTCGGTATACAAGAGCATAACCAACCGCTACTAGTGCATAAACACCGCCTATAGCAATTCCTACTAGACTTACCTCTAAGAGAAACTCCATTATTAAGAGCCTAAATCAGCTGTTGTGGCTGATCCTAGATAAGCTTCTACAACTTCAGGAATTTGTCTAACATCAGAAGGTGTTCCAGAGCCAATTTTGCGACCAAAATTTAAAACTACAACGTGATCTGAAATATCCATCACTACATCCATATCATGTTCGACAAGTAAAATAGTAATCCCCCTCTCTTCACGTAAGTCTAATATAAACCGAGCCATATCTTCTGTCTCCTCACGATTCATGCCTGCAACAGGTTCATCCAAAAGGAGNAGAGTTGGCTTCATCGCAAGGGCACGAGCAAGTTCCACNCGCTTTTGTANNCCATAAGGTAAAGCTGCGACCGGAGCATTACGAATATGATCTATCTCTAAAAAATCTATAATTTCTGATTCAATCTCCTGACGAAGTGCTATTTCTTCTTTTTGAGCCCAGCCAAAATATAGACCTGCTGCTAATAATCGAGTTTTCATATGAACATGACGACCAAGTTTAATATTATCGAGGGCTGTCATCCCCCTAAACAATGCAATATTTTGAAAGGTTCGGGCAAGTCCAAGAGCTGCTCTTTTTGGGGGAGCCTTTGAAGTTATATTATTGTTATTAAATATAATTTTGCCTGATTGGGGCTTATAAAATCCAGATATTGTATTGAGTAGACTTGTTTTGCCGGCTCCATTAGGACCAATGATAGAGGTTATACTCCCTGGGGCTACTTCAACCGATACTTCATCGAGCGCATTGACCCCCCCAAACGCTAGGCTTAGTTTTTCAACTTGCAAGATGGCTTCCATCTTGTTTACATGCACTCACAACTAATCATAATGTTATGCTAACCTTTTAAAGATTTAGATAAACATATTATATAAAAATAAAGCAAAACCCCCTTAAAATAATAACTCGCAATTCTAGCTTATTGGCTCAGGAATAACTTAGGAATTTTTTGGTAAATATGTTTTGGCAACATAATCGTCTACAATTTTATGAAAATCTTCGGCAATATTAGGTCCACGTAATGTGGTCACTTTTTCACCATCAATAAACACTGGGGCAGCGGGATTTTCTCCTGTTCCAGGTAAACTAATACCAATATTTGCATGCTTGCTTTCTCCTGGACCATTCACAATACAACCCATTACAGCTAACTGCATAGTTTCAACTCCGTTATATAATAGGCTCCATTCAGGCATTTTACGTCTAACATAACTCTGAATTCTATCAGCTAAATCTTGAAATACAGTACTGGTTGTACGCCCGCAGCCTGGGCAAGCAATAACCATTGGTACAAATGATCTAAGACCCATTGTCTGTAAAATTTCTTGTGCAACTATAATTTCTCGAGTTCTATCTCCACCTGGTTCAGGGGTTAACGAAACCCTTATCGTATCACCAATACCTTGCTGAAGTAGCACACCTATTCCTGCTGTTGATGCTACAATACCCTTTGATCCCATCCCAGCTTCTGTAAGTCCTACATGTAGTGCATATTGGCACTTTTCGGAAAGATTTTTATAAACAGCGATAAGATCTTGTACCTGAGAAACTTTACAAGATATGATAATTTTGCTTGAGCTTAGACCAACATTTTCTGCTAAGGCAGCACTTCTTAATGCTGATTCTACTAATGCAATTTGCATAACTTGTTGCGCATCAAGGGGGGTAGTGTGCTTAGCATTTTTATCCATTAACTCAGCTAAAAGTTCTTGATCTAGACTACCCCAATTAACTCCTATACGTATTGGACGATTATATTTAATCGCCATTTCTACCATTGTTTGAAACTGCTGATCTCTTTTTTCCCTAAAACCAACATTACCAGGGTTGATTCTATATTTTGCAAGTGCTTCTGCACATGAAGGCGTTTCTGAAAGAAGCTTATGCCCAATATAATGGAAATCACCAACAAGCGGTACATTACATCCAAGTCTATCTAACTCATCCCGAATCTTGGGTACTGCTTCAGCTGCAGCAGAGGTATTAACTGTAATACGTACGAGTTCTGAGCCTGCGTCAGCAAGGGCTTTGACTTGAGCAGTTGTTTCTTTAACATTGGCCGTGTCGGTATTGGTCATAGATTGTACAACAATTGGCGCACCTCCACCAATCTGTATATTGCCTACCCTCACACCTATACTTTTCCTACGATTTTCAGCAAGCAGGAACGATGTCATTTAATTCTATCTCCATTTATCTGACATTGTTATAACTTGGATATCATATTCCCTGATTGTAAAACAGTTTTGCAGATTCAGAGACTTAAATATTTATTATTTATCATAAACCTTTGACTATTTAGTCTTTTTAGAAAGTGGCGAAATCTTATGGTTTTGATGCCAATGTGTTGCAATTTCTTTACGTGTAGCAAACCATGCATCAGGAAACTTTGTTGCATACTCCAGAAAGCGTCTAAGACCTAAAATACGACCAGGTCTGCCAATCATTCTTGGATGCAGCCCAATTGACATTAATCTAGAACTCTTTTGCCCCTCTGCATAAAGTGTATCAAATGTATCTTTA
>PAWF01000024.1 GCA_002714015.1 Gammaproteobacteria bacterium
AAAAGTAGCGTTATAAGCTTAGATTCATTCAGAAAAAAATAAGTCCATATATACAAATTTTAAATAAAAGATTGTATTCTAGTTTTTGTTAGTAATAGAGTTATTATGCCCTTTGATCCCGGACTGTATTTAAGTTTTATAGCTATCGCTACTATAGCTATTATCTCACCCGGTCCAGATACACTTCTAATTTTACGTTACACTTTGGGCTCTGGTTTTAGGATGGGGTTAGCGGCTACACTTGGTGTCCAACTTGGTTTAGCTCTTCATGGAATATTTGCTGTTGTAGGGCTTTCTATAATTATTAAAAATATACCTATCACTCTCCAAATAATTTCTATATTGGGCGCACTNTATTTATTNTTATTAGCAATCCAACAGTTAAGAGGGGTTTCTANCANAACTAATCTTAATGCCCTAGCGCATANNAAAGAAGNAGTAAATTATNNGCACGCTNTTACTNCTGCGGTCTTAACAAATTTACTCAATCCCAAAGTGATCTTGCTTTTTATTGCCTTAATGCCAAGTTTTATAGCACAAGAAAGAGGTCCAGTTTTTGCTCAATTCGCAATATTTGCTATTACTATGATTTTTATTAATAGTGTCTTTCAAACGACCATTGTATTTTTGGCAAATAAATCTCGTAAATTCCTAACTCAGCATATAGTCCAAAAATTAATATCTATATTGACAGCATCAATATTTATAGCCTTTGCAATATTGATAATANTGGACCATGTGATGAACCNTNATATTTAATTTTTGATTATATAGACTAAGTNAANTTTNATTNGCNAGNAGAATCGCCTCAAAATTTTAAAATGANGTAAAAAAAATACCTTTGAAAAATTACCCAGCTGTTAATATGAAGAATCAAGCGGTATATTAAAGGTCATTCATCAAGATTAGGGGTGGGCTGCATGATAAAGAAATCTATAAAAAAAACTTCAAGTAAAGCTCTAGGTAAACAAAACTATTCGAAACGGATCGAAGTAGACTCAATTGGTCAAATAAAAGTTTTAGCTGACCGTTATTGGGGGGCTCAAACACAGCGAAGTATACAAAACTTTAAAATTGGGAATGAACGTATCCCAGAACAAATGATACGTGCACTTGGGGTAGTAAAAAAAAGTGCCGCAATAGTAAATATAAAAACTGGGCTTTTAAACCCCAAAACCGGCAAAGCTATAATCAAAGCAGCTGATGAAGTGATCTCTGGAAAATTAAGTGACCATTTTCCTCTTGTTGTATGGCAAACTGGCTCAGGTACCCANTCAAATATGAATGCTAATGAAGTTATAGCGAATAGAGCATGTGAGATCTTAGGCNATCCANTNGGCAGCAAGGAAATAGTGCACCCNAATGATCATGTCAACTTAGGTCAATCCTCTAATGACACCTTTCCCACAGCAATGCATATTGCTGCAGCAGANCATATAGTNAAGAATTTAATTCCTTCNTTAGAGCATATGCANAAAATATTGNTGTCAAAGAGNGCAGAATGGAAATCAGTTATTAAGATTGGTCGAACACACCTTCAAGATGCAACGCCCCTGAGTTTAGGACAAGAATTCTCAGGCTATAGTACTCAACTTAAATATGGCATCAAACGTATAAAAAACACTCTACCTAACCTTCTTCAGTTAGCTCAGGGAGGAACNGCGGTTGGCACAGGCTTAAATACAAAAAAAGGATTTGATAAAGATTTTGTAAATGAAGTTAAAAAAATAACTAATATTAAATTCANAACAGCTGAAAATAAATTTGAAGCTNTAGCAGCTCATGACTCNCTTGTTGAAACATCAGGNGCACTAAATGTTCTAGCAGCCAGTCTTATGAAAATTGCAAANGACATAAGATTACTNGGCTCAGGACCTCGNTGCGGTATTGGTGAACTCNACCTCCCTGCNAATGAACCAGGTTCTTCAATTATGCCTGGAAAGGTTAATCCAACTCAATCTGAAGCACTTACAATGNTTTGCNCTCAGGTATTTGGTAACCACACTACAATAACTATNGCAGGGGCTAGTGGACATTTTGAACTTAATGTTTTTAAGCCNGTGATGATATTTAATCTTCTTCAATCAATCACATTACTTGCTAATGGCTGTCGCAGCTTTACCGATAATTGTATTATTGGGATCAAACCCAACTATGAAAGAATTGATGAACTACTCAATGGTTCTTTAATGCTTGTTACTGCTCTGAATCCTAGAATTGGGTATGATAATGCAGCAAAAGTTGCTAAAAAAGCCTTTAAAGACGGTACTACATTAAAGGTAGCAGCAGTATCATTGGACCTACTTTCTGAAGATGAATTCGATAATCTAGTTAATCCAAAAGATATGGTTGGTCCTACATCCAAATAAAGATTTGAAATGATTGATAGAGTAAAAAAGTTTTCCGTCTTGATTGAAGGTCACAGAACATCAGTTTCTCTTGAGCCTATTTTTTGGCAACAATTAAAGTTAATTGCAAAGCAACGCGATACTAAAGTAAGTAAATTAATTTCTGATATAGATGACGGCTCTATTGGAAATTTATCATCCGCAATCCGTGTCTTTGTTCTGCGTCAAATGACAGGCTTATAAATTTTTAGATTGCTATCAATACTGCTAAGCCGTATGCAAAAGTAAAGGCTGTAAGACCGTGGTGATAAATTGGGTTAGACGTTCGAAGAAATAACCGATTGCCAATAAGTAGAAATATCACTGCTGCCGCTACTGCAATTGGCAAATTAGTCAGAAGTGTACTTCCTTGTTTAAACAACACTACCAAAAGCACTAACTGAATTATACCAAAAGCTAGGTAATAATGAGCAACTGTACGGCGTACATCTTCCTTATCCTTATGCACACTACTAGCGAGTATAGTAAGCAATGCACCGCCTAGACTAGTTAAACCGTGTATTAAACCCATTACAGCATGATAAGCTGGTGAGTATGTCTGCAAAAAAGAGGTTACTGCTTTAGGAGCTCTCCCCCTGNACCTTAAAACTGCAGCAATCAATAGTGTTGCCCCGACTAAATAATGAATCCAAGAGCCTATATCTGAAATCTGGACTAGCCATAATCCAACACCTACTGCAGGGAGGCAAATTATATATAGGTGCCAAGAAACACCTGCTTTATTGCCACGAGCATTTATCACTTGTAGTATAGATATAACAAAAGATGCTGGTACTAAGAATCCTATGGCACTGACAAAATCATATCCAGCTAATAAAAGTGTTGGAGTACCAAAAACAAGTATTCCTAGTCCAAAAATAGACTGAATAACTGACAATAAACATACCAGCGCTAGAATAAAAAAATAATCAGGCTCCATAAGTTTTCATATCTTTCCTTAAAGTTTTTTATCCGCGCAAGCAAATTAAACCTCCTTTAAGCACTTACCCAAATATATATTGACCGTGAACTTTATAACATTTTATTTAAATATTTAATCTTGCAAAACCTAAATTGATTATTTCTTTACTTTTGCTTCATTAGATAAATAACATTCTAGCTTCCAGCATAAATATATAAATTTTTATTTGTCTCCAAATACATACGAATCGCGTGTAGTATATTAAGATTGCTATAATAGCATCGAGATTTACTTTATAAACTTTGCTAAGTAGCCTAATCGGTTTACCCAAGTTGCTAGGTAGATTTAACTCTTTTTTTGGTTATCTATATGTCAGACCAGTTCAAAGAAACAAATGTACACCCGACTAAAAAAGTTAATACAGGATTAGGGGATTCCCAGTTAAAAAATACTCCTGTGTCAATACTAGCAAAACGACAAGAACCATATTTGCAAGACTTAAATGAGGAACAGCGTAATGCTGTGGAAGAAACTGATGGTCCATTACTTGTTCTAGCTGGAGCTGGAACAGGGAAAACAAGAGTTCTTACAACTCGACTTTCACACATCATTCAGACAGGTCAAGCAGGACCTTCACAAGTTCTTGCTGTTACTTTTACAAATAAAGCAGCACGTCAGATGGTCGATAGGGTTTCTAGATTACTAGGTCGACCGGCCGATGGACTCTGGCTTGGGACCTTCCATTCAATATCTGCTCGCATCCTGAGATATAATGCAGAACTAGTAAACCTCAAATCAGACTTTACAATTCTAGATACCGATGACCAGACACGTTTACTAAAACAACTTTTACAGGCGCGTAATATAGATGATAAACGTTGGCCTGCACGCACATTATGTACCATGATTCAACGCTGGAAGGATCAGGGATTAACAGCATCGGATATTAAAAGAATAGAAGCTATAGATAATAATGAATTTGCAAATGGCGAAGCACCGTCAATATTTTTGGAGTATCAAAGCCGCTTGCAAATACTTAATGCAGCTGATTTTGGTGACCTTCTAACTCACTGCATAAATATTTTCAAAAATAATCCAGATCTATTATCAGCTTACCAAGAAAAATTTAAATATATTCTAGTGGACGAGTATCAAGATACTAATGTGGCCCAATATCTATGGCTAAGGCTTCTAGCTGCAACTGAAAAACAAAATATTTGCTGTGTAGGTGACGACGATCAATCAATATACGGCTGGCGGGGAGCAGAGGTTGGAAATATTTTAAGATTTGAGAAGGACTTCTCTGGAGCCAAAGTAATTCGACTTGAACGCAACTACAGATCAACCGGAAATATTTTATCTGCTGCATCAGGATTAATAGCAAATAATTCTGGAAGATTGGGTAAAACCTTATGGACAAAAGGAGATTTGGGCTCCCCTATAAATATAACAGGTACATGGGACGGAGAAGAAGAAGCTAGAATCATTGGTAGTGAGATTGAATCTTTGGAAAGAGAGGGAAATAACCTTGACGAAATAGCAATCCTAGTTAGAGCGTCATTCCAAACTCGTGCTTTTGAAGAACGGTTTATAAATATTGGGATACCATATCGAGTTATCGGAGGCCCGCGTTTTTATGAACGACAAGAAATCAGGGATGCAATTGCCTATATAAGGTTGCTTGTACAACCTGATGATGACCTAGCATTTGAGAGGATTATCAATGTTCCTAAAAAAGGAATAGGCGATGCTAGCCAACAAATTATTCACCAACTTGCTCGAGCTAAAAACATTTCTCTTTACTCTTCATCACAACTTATAGTTCAGACTGATGAATTAAGTAGTAAAGCTAGATATGCATTAATTAGCTTTTTGGATAATTTTACACGCTGGCGGTCACTTCTCAAGCTTAATACGCATTGGGAACTTTTAGAAATGATGCTCGATGAATCTGGTTATACCGGAATATGGATGTCTGACAAATCACCACAAGCACCTGGAAGACTAGAAAATCTTAAGGAGCTTGTCTCAGCTATTGAAGAATTTGATAATTTCGGTGCATTCCTAGAACACGTAAGCCTTGTAATGGATAGAGAAGAAGGACGCCCTTCAACTGGCAGCAACCTAATTAACAACAATGATATTGATAAGCCCTTACAAATGGTAAATATAATGACTTTACACTCTGCTAAAGGGTTAGAATTTGATGATGTTTTTTTACCTGGCTGGGAAGAAGGTCTTTTCCCTCACCAACTAGCACTAGATGAAAACGGATCTGCTGGCCTAGAAGAAGAAAGGCGTTTAGCTTATGTAGGGTTAACTAGAGCACGCAAAAGAATACAGATTTTTTTCGCTGCAAATCGTCGTGTTTATAATCAATGGGTATCAGCAATTCCATCGCGTTTTGTTGATGAAATACCGAGTGAAAACGTTGAAGCAAAACCAATTGAACCACAAAGTTCCAATAATCAGAATGAAGGAATACTTATTGCTGATGGGAAATGGCAGTCTAAAATAAACTACGCAAAATCAAGTGAATCCTCAACATTCAGACAGAATACAGGTAATATTAATGCTGAATGGGAGGAGGAACCTGTTAAAACACGCCATACTGGGTCAAAATATAAATCTGGTGACCGTGTAATTCATCGCAAATTTGGTATTGGAATCGTAAGACAGGCTAATGGTGAAAAACTAGAGATAATATTCGATAGAGTAGGCAAAAAAAAAGTTATTGATCGTTTTGTAGAAGCTGAATGATATGCCATCAACAGGTTATACTCTTTCAATTGTAATACCCAAGTCTAACCTAGAATCGTTCGAAATAGCCTTGGAAGAAATTGCAAATGCAATCACCATAACAAGCTCAGAAAACTCTTTAAGTGAAGAAAAAATAATAAATTTAAAAGTTTATCTTTCTGATGAGTCTATTGTAAAACATGCATCTAAAATAATAGAAAAAACATCATTGGAATTGGGAATTTTTTCCTGTGAAATACAAAAAGAAAAAATTCCAAATACTGACTGGGTTGCTGAATCCCAAAGTAACTTTTCGCCCTTTTTTGTGGGTAGTTTCTATTTTTACCCAACCTTTGAAGATGAGCCATTAATTTTTGATAGAAAAATTAAAATTAATGCAGGGCCTGCATTTGGTTCAGGGGAACACCCAACTACTCAAACCTGTATTTTAGCATTAGAATACATAGAAAATTTGAGTATTACTCCACTTCAAGTCTTAGATGTGGGCACTGGTTCTGGAATACTCGCAATAGCGTCAACAAAGATATGGTCAACCCCTGTATTCGCAATTGATAATGACCCTGCTGCAATAAAAGTCGCTCGAGAAAATGCTATTATAAATAACTCTAATAATATCACTTTTCTTCTTTCTGATGGTGTGAGCTCAAATGCATTAACTAACATAGCTAAATTTGATCTAATTGTTATAAATATACTTGCTGGAACTATTATAAAAATGTCAAAAAGTATTTTGTGTAAACTATCCGCTCAAGGTTACATAATACTCTCAGGTTTTCTCGACAACCAGGCTGAAGAAATTTTGAACACCTATAAAAAATTAGGAATGACTCTAATAAAAAAATTCACTAAGGAAGGTTGGACAACTCTAATATTGAATCAAGAACAACGTGTCTTAGAAAGGAATTATATTGGTTAACCGGGAAATTTCGAATATCTACGAGAATGTAACCGCTGCTGGAAGTAACCTTACGAAGGATCAATTTGATATATTAATTGACGGTCTAATCGCTGCGCCAAAACCACGACAGGCAAATGCTGCCCTATCCTTATTTTTTCAAAACTTATCAGCTGTGCCTGACGAAATTAAGGATTCTTTATCAAATTATCTCTTCAAACTATGGGATATTAAAGATTCAAAATTAGATATAAAGGATACAAGTAACCGACTAAATCGACTTAGGGTTTATCTAGCTAATCATGGATTGTCAGGGTTAGTAATACCCCGCAGTGATGAACATTTAGGTGAATATGTTCCAGCTTGTTCACAACGCCTTAAATGGCTAACTGGCTTCACAGGTTCTGCAGGAGTTGCGATTGTACTTGAAAAATCAGCAGCTCTTTTTGTTGATGGGCGCTATACTATTCAAGCTACAAAAGAAGTGCCTGATTCCCTTTATGAAAAAATTAATGTATCTACTGAGAGTTACACAAATTGGCTAAAAAGAAATATAGATACTGGAAAAGTTTTTGGATACGACCCAAAACTGCATAGTATAAAAGAATTTATAAGACTTTCAGAAATATGTGCTAATAAAGGGGTAGTGCTTAAGCCATTAGATAATAACCCAATTGATGAGTTGTGGGACAACCAACCTCCACCACCACTTTCCGCCGTAACAATTCATGAATTGAAATATGCTGGTGAACCCGTTGAAAAAAAGGTATTAAAAGTTGGAAATATTATTAAAAAATCAGGTGCTAATGCCGCAATCCTAAGTGCACCTGACTCAATTGCTTGGCTACTAAATATTCGTGGTAACGATATACCAAATTGTCCTCTGTCACTCTGCTTTGCAATAATATTTTTTGATGGGTCTATTAAATTATTTATTGATATAAAAAAATTGACTCACCAGAGTCTGGAACACCTTAAAAGATACACTAGTATACATGACCTGAACTCTTTAGAATCTTCAATACATCTACTTGGTCAAAATGGAAACCTATTGTTAGTAGATGAAAATACTACCCCCCAATGGTTTGCCTCAATCTTTGAAAAGTCAGGAGGTAAGTTAGTTTACGGTCTTGATCCCTGCTGCATACCTAAATCCCTTAAAAATCCAATTGAATTGTCAGGAGCAAGAGCCGCACATCTTAGAGATGGCGCTGCACTAACGCGTTTTCTTGCTTGGCTAGAACTAAATACTGAAAATGTAGATATTGATGAACTTTTAGCAGCGGAGAAGTTAGCGGAGTTCAGATCTGAAGGTACGCTTTATCAAGGACCTTCATTCGATACTATTTCAAGTGCAGGTTCAAACGCTGCAATAATTCATTATCAAGCTAATAAAAATAATAATTATCCACTCCAGAAAGATAATATTTACTTAGTGGATTCTGGTGGACAATACTTGGATGGTACTACTGATGTTACCCGTACGGTAGCTATTGGAAAACCTTCAGAAGAAATGCGGGACAGATTCACAAGAGTACTAAAAGGCCATATTGCTTTAGCAACAGCTCGTTTCCCTATCGGCACTAGTGGTAGCCAATTAGATATTCTTGCTAGACAATACCTTTGGTCCATTGGGNTAGATTATAATCATGGTACAGGTCATGGTGTAGGGAGCTACCTAAACGTTCACGAAGGTCCTCAAAGAATTGCAAAATCAGGCGGTGAATTTCCACTTNAGCAAGGAATGATTCTCTCCAATGAACCAGGTTATTACCAAGAAGACGATTTTGGAATACGTATTGAAAACCTAGTAGCAGTAATCAAATGCCCAAAATCAATCAATACCCCAAATGAAATGCTTGCTTTTGAAACTCTAACATTAGCACCAATTGATAAATACCTTATCAAAAAGGATGAGCTAAATATATATGAGATTGCTTGGCTTGATGCATACCATGCTAGGGTTAAAGATGAATTAGGAAGAGTTTTAGAAAAAGACAAATTTACACTAGATTGGCTTATAAAGGCGACCGAACCAATAAAATTTATATAACTTTTCTATTTTACTGTCTAAAGCTAATAGATATTGAATTTATCAAGAGATATTATATACGAAAGCAGTGTATGAGTAATTATGGTTATTTTAACTTGCGTAATTAGCTTAGCGTAAGCATGTTTAGACTATAGGACCCGTAGTTCAGTTGGTCAGAACTGGCCGCTCATAACGGTCGTGTCGCAGGTTCGAGTCCTGCCGGGTCCACCAAACCCCTTCTGCCTCAAGGCAGGATGTCTTTATCAAGAAAGCCATCCAAAACATTAGATGTAAGGTTAGAAATATTATTATTATAATTATTGTAAGATAAACTCCCACAGTANGCTATAGAACCAACTGAAAAGACTGCACCATCATTGGGCGTTTTAAAGTAAACCATATCAGCTCGAATAAGTGGGTTCTGATCCCCCCCTCCTCCTGAACCATAATAACCGCGAAAGTTAAATGAAACTTCCTCAGTGACGCACATATACATGTCAGTATGTCCCTCAGAAGATGCCAGTAAAAAAGTATTTTCTGGGGTTCCAAGAGAGAGGTCATACCTNTCTATTTCAAAGCCTGCAGCACCTCCTCCAACTAGCCCAAAATTGCCTAAAATATCTCCTTCAATTCCATCAAATATCCAAGCACATTCGGAATTCTCGCTATCTGGTGATTTTCTATAATAAGAACAAACATCTAATCCAAAAGCAGTAAAAGAAACACCTACCAACTTTGCCATATTACGACCACGCACCCGCCAAATACCGCCATGTTTTCCATCAAACATACCGCAATATTCACCAGGTGAAACCGTCCATGCCCTTGTACCATTATCACCTCTTCGAACCTCAATAATATTTCGACTATTTGGATGGTAGTTTGTTACCCAGTAAAAACCGTTACCACCCAAATACATCATTCTACCGCCTTGGTCTTGATATTCCTGATAAGCATCTAATGTTTTTTCTGTTTGGTATTCAGGGTGACTGCCCGTCAATACAATACGATATTTTTTTAGTAAATCATTTCCCTCTTCATCAACGTCAGCATCTGTGTGTATATCAAAATTGTAACCTTTCTCTGTTAGCCAATCGACTAAATGCAAATCAGCATTATATTGCCTCACTGAAGGTGATAAAAAATGCTGGTACTTAGGTCTCATGTTCAATATTGGCCGTAAGCGAGTAGAAATAGAAATACCTGAGCCATCAGTATGCGTCCCGTAAAGACCATATCCTAATTTATGCAACTCATTAAAAAGTAAATCAGATGCCTGTAACTTAGTAACTCGTCCAGTGATTAACTGGGCAATTGGTGACTCCATATTTAAATTATCATTTGCATAAGCCATATAACTTGCAGTTGGGATTATAAGTGCAATTGGGGCTGGAGTAGCATTTACAGAAGGCCTTACAAAAAAGGGGATATAGTCTTCATGTTCTGAATCCGATTTCCCAGAAACTCTTAGCCGTGCCGCATAGCATCCACTTTTTAATCCTTTTGGCACTTTTAGGGAAAAATCTATTTCCCAACGAGAATCATCAATATCGTCATCGTGAAAATGTATGGCTCCAAACTGATCTGGAGAGGAGACATAACTCATCGCATCACTCCAACTTTGTCCGGTTACCCCCCTGCAAGGTAAATTTATGAGTACACCATCATTATTTTTTGGTCCTATATCAATTATCTTTGAGCTAGATGCGTTAGGACAAATATTAGCTGTAAAATCCCAAAGACCCTCTATGAAATCATCTGGGGTAGGCTTCGAACGCCCTAAACACAACTCTTTAACTCTATCAAAATCTAATGGTTCTGAAGCAATTAGAGGGCGCTCAATCTTTCCATTAAAATTTTTTGTTTGTTCCGGGAGAAAGATTGTATCTTCCAAATCAACATAATGCTCACCGACTAATTTTCGATTTGAGTTTAAATTTTCTGTTGAAGCTCCTATTAGCAATGGAGCATCACAATGAAAATCAACATTTTTTGGGACTTCTAATTCTTGTATTGATTCTTTAGCAGCCATAGGAGGCAGGGCTCTAGGTCCATTACCTCCGTTACTAAAGGTTGAGCAGGACTTATGCAGTATAGATAGTTTCCCAATATTTGAATTATAAGACGCTATGACTAAATACCAAACCTTAGGTAAAATTTTCTGCCCCGATGTAATGGAGTAATTTTTACCCTCAATAGCTACCTGAAACTCTAATTCTCCTAAAGAATTAATAAAAAGTCCTATGCCTGAAGAATTTTTTTCAATAAATTTTGTTATAAGTCCCTGCTCCCCTTTGTAAGGGGTAGTGGCATAAAACAAAGAGGCAATGGTAATATTTTTTCCACTGAATGAATGTATATTTGGCACTAAAGCAAAAGAACCATTATAAGTTTTCTGCTCTCGCCCTTGATATTCTCTATTTACAGAAGTCTCCACTAGCTCTTCTTTGAATCCCGGTCCTTCCGGATTTGTGTCTCCATGTATAAGTCTTACTATATCTGCTTGATATTTACTCTGAGACTTACAGTGAATATGAAAATCCAGCTTATCCCCCGGTCGAACAGAAAACTCACTCGCATAGCCAGTTATTTTTAGCATCTCTCTCCCACCTCTTCAAAGCCATAAGAAATTAAAAGGTCCTTTAATCTAAGTCTAAACACTTCATGCTCTGCTGTAGCACGGTCATTAAATTTTAAATCCAAAAATTGAACAGGGGCACCACGTTTTTCAGGTAGTTTAACTAGTTCAAAACAATTACCTGATTCTGATTCAAAAATTGCAATTTTACCAGGGGTTGGCTGAACCCTGAGTTTGTCAATTACACGAGCTAATTGTGCAGAATAAACCTTTGTTTCCATATTAGGACAACCCGGAAAACCAAAAGGGTTTTCTTTATGCTCTGCGATAATTTCTTTTCTTAATGAGTCATTTAGAAGAATGGGTAAAATATGGGTTCGAGTATTGTAATCATCGAGCTGTGTGAAAGCATAATTGTTTTGAAGTGCTGTTTCTGACTTTTTTTCTTTTTTTTTCATAATATTAGCTTAAGCCTCTGCAAATATTGTAAATTATACCTGATAAAAAAAGGTTTTTTTATTATTAATTGATTATTAAATTGTTCATTGTATCTTGATGTGCATATTTGTGGCACAATAGCTTAAATCGCTTAGAACTTTTGGTTATTGGAATAATAATTTTCCTTTTGGAGCACTCCTATTCTCTAGGAAAATTAATACTATAAGATAGAGTTTTGATAGATTTTTAAAGGTAAATTCAGAAACGGGAGAAAAAAATGTCCTTGGAAACTGCGAGAAATATCTCTTTAGAAGAGTTAGACAAACAAGTTCTTTTGCACCCAGTTACCTCAATTTCTGAGCACCAGGCTAATGGACCGCTTATATTTAAGCGCGCTGGCGGAGTTCGAATGTACGATAATTCAGGTAAAAGCTATATTGATGGAGCAGCTGCCCTCTGGTGCGTAAATATAGGTTATGGAAGAAAAAGGTTGGCAGAGGTAGCTAAAGAAGAAATGAATAAAATCGGTTTTTACCATACCTTTGGAGCCGCCTCTAACGAACCTGCAATTCTTCTCGCAGATAAATTAATACAGTTACTTCATGACCATGCAGACTGTAATCATATTGGTAAAGTATTTTTTGGACTTTCTGGCTCTGACGCTAATGATACACAATTCAAGCTTGTTCGTTATTACAATAATCTCCGTGGTAAACCTAATAAGAAGAAAATCATATCAAGAATTGGAGGCTACCACGGAACATCTGCAGCTGCAGGTAGCCTTACAGGTATACCTGTTTACCATAAAGCTTTTGACTTACCTTTTGATGGTATCCTCCATACTTCTTGCCCAAATTTTTGGAAGTTTGGGAATCCTAATGAATCTGAAGAAGAATTCACCAACAGGATGGTTAAAGACCTTGAAGATTTGATTCTGAAAGAAGGTCCTGACACAATTGGGGGATTTATAGCTGAACCAGTAATGGGTACTGGAGGTGTTATTGTTCCGACCAAAGAATATTACCAAAGGATACAATCCTTACTTAAAGAACACGATATCCTTTTTATGGTTGACGAAGTGATTAATGGATTTGGTCGTCTTGGTAGTTGGTTTGGGTCAGGATTTTATGGAATTAAACCTGATTTAATGTCTTTTGCAAAAGGTCTAACAAGCGCATACTTCCCTATGTCCGCAGTTGCAGTTGCTGACCATGTTTGGCAAGTACTTGCAGACGGCACTCCAGATGTAGGTATGTTTGCACACGGCTTCACTTACTCTGGTCACCCGGTTGGTGCTGCTGTTGGATTAGCAAACCTAGAGATTATGGAAGAAGAGAATCTAATTGATAACGCTGCTAAAGTAGGCTCTTATTTAAAACAATCTCTAATTGAGCGCCTTGCAGACCATCCAAATATTGGTGAGATTAGAGGTGAAGGGTTGATGATAGGTATTGAATATGCTGCTGGGGCAGATAGTAAAGAAGCTCCAAATATGACTCCTCTAGCACACAAACAAGTTGCAATTGCCGCACAAGAACGAGGATTACTAACTCGAGCACTTCCATTTTTACAGGTAAATAATTTTTCTCCACCGCTAACATTCACAAAATCTGATGCGGATGAGTCTGTTGAAATTTTTGCTGAGTCCGTAGAAAGTGTATTTGGAAAAGGTTAAGTAGTGTTTGTAAATGTTAAAGAAATAATCAAACTCTCAACTGGGTATTAGTTTATAAAACAGGCAACAAGTTGGGAGTTTGATTATTAGGTTATAGCTTCAAAGCGATAGTGTTCTCTATTAAGCGATTATACAATAAAGCTTATATAAATTATTGTTATTAAATAAACACATCACACATTAACAGAAGTTCTAAATTTTCTCAGTGCCTCATGAACAACGTACTGAAAAATAAAAATGTTGATTTGAAAATAACATCAAAACATTCATAAAAATATATAGACGCATTACTAAGGAATTCTAGGAATATGGGACTGGATAAATACTTCACACATACAGCTAATGGGGATAAAGCATTTACAATTGAAGCACCAAACCTCAAGTTTGGTCTTGGTGTAATTTCAGAATTAGGGGAAGACGCTAAAGCCTCAGGTATAACTAAAGCTGCTTTATTCGTAGATCCATATGTAGAACAAATGGATCATTTTTTAAAAGCAACTGCTTCTCTTAAAACTACTCATATTGACTTCGAAGTTTATAATGAAATTGAGATCGAGCCTACGGACCGATCCTTTAGAAATGCTTCTAGATTTGCTCAAGATGGTAATTTTGATGGCTTTATTTCTATTGGGGGTGGTTCGACTATGGACACAGCCAAGGCAGCAAACTTATTTGCGACTTACCCCGCTGACTTATTTGCTTACGTCAATGCACCTGTTGGAGAAGCTAGACCAGTTCCGGGATCTTTAATGCCACACATAGCATGCCCTACTACATTTGGAACAGCGAGTGAAACTACTGGGATAGCTATATTTGATATACTTAATCAAGATATGAAGACTGGAATTGCTCACAGGGCTTTACGACCGACACTGGGATTAATAGACCCACAGGGTTTAACTACATTACCCTCTGCTGTCATTGCCTCCAACGGGTTTGATGTATTCAGCCATGCAATAGAGTCATATACAGCAAAGCCATTCACACAACGCATTGCACCAAAATCCGCAAGCCAAAGACCCCTTTTACAGGGTGCCAATCCATATAGTGATATGGCATGTCTAGAAGCAATAAAGATAGTAGGTGAAAATATTGAAAAGGCTGTNAACCAATCTTCTCCTCTTGAGGAACTAGAGGCTCTCTCATTAGCAGGAATGCTTGCAGGAATTGGTTTTGGAAATGCAGGATGTCATTTGCCACACGCTATGTCTTATGCTGTTGCAGGTTTAGTAAAAAATTATAAGCCTGAGGGATGGCCTAAAGACCACCCTATGGTCCCACATGGAATCTCAGTAATTGTTAATTCACCAGCAGCTTTTAGCTTTACATCTGTTGCCTGTCCACAACGCCACCTAAAAGCTGCTGAGGCCCTTGGCGAAGACATCCGTAATATTCCAGAAAATAGAGCTGGCCAAGTACTTGGAGACAAGGTTATAAAATTGATGAAAAAAACAGGACTCCCAAATGGTCTTATGGGAGTTGGTTATTCAGAAGAAGATATTGATGCTCTCACCGAGAATACATTACCTACGCGAAGATTATTAGATATCAGTCCAAGACCGATAAATAAGGAAGACCTTAAAACAATTTTTCGTGACGCAATGTCATATTGGTAAAGAATTCTCCCTTAAATAAAGAAGATAGCATGCCAATATCTAATCTCGGACCAAACGAAAATTTAATCGGAATGCCAGGTTCTCGATATAAGTTAAACACACCCGCACTTATTATTGATCTAAATCTGCTGGAGCAGAATATAGAAACAATGGCCAAATATTGTCGTAAAACCAAATTTAATATTCGACCAGTAGCTAAAATTCATAAATCAGTAGAAATNGCAGTAAGGCAGATAAACGCCGGTGCATTGGGCGTNTCCTGCGCCACACTNAAAGAAGCAGAAATAATGGCAGATAACAATATCCCAGGAATTCTTCTTTTTACTACAGTGGTCACTGATCAAAAAATTAATAGATTAATGGAGGCTAATAAAAAAGTAGAACAGCTTATGGTAGCTGTAGATAGTTTNGATAATGTAGANGCCTTAGNTGCTGCAGCATGNAAAGTGGGAAAAAAGNTAGGCCTACTAGTAGACTTTGAGGTAGGCGGTAAAAGAACTGGTTTAGCTGATGAGGANAAAGCAGTCTATCTCGCAAAAANAATTTATGANACAGATGGATTAATCTACCAAGGGATCCAAGGTTATAACGGTAAAACTCAAAGAATATTAAACTTAGATGAGAGAAATAAAGCTCAAGACATAGCAATGAAGCCTTTAAAAANNCTTATAAAGCGACTTACTNATGAAGGTCTAGCCCCTAAAATTNTATCTGGTGGAGGCACCGGAACGTTAGATATTGATTCAAAACTAGGTTTATTTACAGAAAGCCAAGCTGGCACTTATGTATTTATGGATGTGAATTATAAGGATTTAGCTCTACATTCAACAAACCCCTTTCCATATAAACCATCACTTTTTGTTCAATCAACAGTAGTAAGTAATGTCCAAAAGGGCTTTGTTATCACTGATGCAGGAATTAAAGAATTTGCCCGTGAAGAGTTCCCACCAGAAATTTCATACGGCGCCCCATCAAATGCAAGCTATGAACTTGTAGGGGATGACTTAGGTCGGGTAAATTTTCATGACCTTAAACAAAATTTACCTCTCGGTGCATTGATTGAGTGTATACCTCCACACTGTTATGCAACTCTTAACCTTTACAATGTTTTTCATTGTGTCCGAGATGATAAACTAGTCGATATTTGGCCAATTTCTTCGGCCAAAAATTGGTAAATTATATGCTAATATAAGAAATGTAACTTTCAAAAGGTCTTATTTATGCAACTAAAAGATGAGTCTATAAAAGCTGCAAATAGTGTTAGCCAAGACAGGCTTTGGAAACGCTTGATGTCTATGGCAAAAATCGGAGCTTTACCAAATGGTGGAGTTAATCGCCAAGCCTTAAGCAATGAAGATATCCAAGCTAGACAGCTAATAGCTGATTGGGCTCAAGAGTTAGGCTTTTTAGTTGAAACAGATGAAATAGCTAACCTTTATATTCGCCTTGTTGGTTCTGATGCTAATACCCCTCCTGTTACAACTGGTAGTCACCTAGATAGCCAACCACGAGGCGGNAAATTTGACGGGGCTTTTGGCGTCATTGGTGGATTTGAAGCACTAGAAGCTATATCTCATGCGGGAATAATTCCAAAAACTTCAATTGATCTTGTTGCATGGACAAATGANGAAGGAGGTCGTTTTCANCCCGGNGTAATGGGATCCTCATTATATGCTGGTGATATGGATATTTCAGATCAACTTCATCAAAAAGACGCTGATGGAATAGAACTAAGGGATGCCCTATCAGAAACACTCAAATCAATACCTAATATCAAAATGCGTAATTTTAAGTCACCAATGAAATCATATATTGAGGCTCATATTGAGCAAGGTCCTATTCTTGAAATAAGCNATAATACAATTGGAGTNGTTACAGGTATTCAAGGTGTTTATTGGTATAGTGTAGAAGTCATCGGTCAAGAAGCACATGCTGGGACAACCCCAGANNCAAACAGACAAGATGCACTTCAATCAGCAATATCAATAATTCATAATTTAAAATCNNTAATGAAGGATGAAGCAGATAGAGTAAGGTTTACCGTTGGTAAGTTTGACTGNGAACCNGGCGCACCCAGTACCATACCNGGACGTGTTAACTTTACAATAGACTTTCGTCATCCTGAGCAAGAAGTAATTANGTATATTAGGGAAAATATTGAACCTATTTGTCTGGCAAATGCCGGAAGATGCAAAGTCATAGTAAAGCCCATTATGTCTAGCCCTCCAGTTCATTTTGATAAAAATATAATGAACCTTATAGAAACCTCAGCATCTGAACTCGGACATAATCATATGCTTTTACCATCAGGCGCAGGTCACGATGCAGGATATATAGCAAAATTGTGCCCTACTGGAATGATATTTGTTCCGTGNAAAGGCGGAGTCAGCCACAACGAAGCNGAGAGCTCTAAACCAGAAGATTTAGCTTCTGGGGTAGAAACACTTGCTGCATGTTTATTAGAAATTGCAAACCAATAATACTGGATATTTTAGCGCCTGNAACAAGTAATACGTTTAATCTNTCAATTAGATAATTAGTAAAAAAGTTTAACACCTACAAACTTTTATAACTACACGCTACCATTTCTCCAACTACCCGAAGATTTACACCTCTTGCAAATACGCTCTCCTGCCCACTGGCTTGGGAAAATTTCCCGACACTTAAGGCACTTTCGTTCCTTTATCTCTGGGGGAGTTTCCTCTTCATAGCCGGCATCACCAGAATCAATGGATTTATCAATATTATCTACCATAGACGTTTGATAATCGAATCGGAGAATAAAATCAACAACTTATAAAATTCTATCCATGACTAATTTCTNTAAATGANAAATTAANCACTTATTAACAAAAACAATTTACTTAAAACTTCTAGATTAGAACAAAATTAGTGTAGGCTAGGCTATATGCTAAACTTATTAAAACTATGGCTTTTCCAATGTAAACATGACCTGTTTATCTTAAATAACAGAGTGTTTTAGTTATCAATTGATACGTATATTACAGTTTGGGGAGATAATTTATGGAAATGATAATTAGAAATTACCCCAATGATTGGGTAAAAGAATCAATTATGTATAGAAATGGAATTGGGAATAGATCTTCTGGTTCTTGTCATAAATTAACTGAAAAGGTGCAAGGTAACTATCATTACACTATTGGCCCATATTCTGAACCTGTTTTGAAAATTAACCCTGGNGACCAAGTCATTGTTGAAACAGCTGATGCTTTCGAGGGTAAAATAACATCTGAGTCTGACAAACCTACAGAAAAACTTGAAATGCCATGGCTCAACCCACAGTGCGGACCAATTATTGTGCATGGAGCAGAAAAAGGTGACACATTAGCTGTTCATATAGAAAAAATGGTTCCTAGAGGGGAACAACCTCGGGGGACATGCTGTATGATTCCAGAGTTTGGCGCTTTAACTGGAACCAACTATACTGCGACACTAAACGATCCATTACCTGAAAAAGTAAGAAAAATTAACTTAGATGAAAAAAACGTCTATTGGTCGGATCGGGTAACCCTTCCATACAAACCTCACATTGGAACTTTGTCCTGCTCACCAGAAATTGATAGCATTAATTCTCTTACACCTGACAGTCATGGAGGCAATATGGATTTGCCAGATATGGGACCAGGAACCATTACTTATCTTCCAGTTCGTTCAGCTGGNGCTAGGTTATTNATTGGCGATGCACATGCCTGTCAGGGTGATGGCGAAGTCTGTGGCGTTGCAGTGGAATATGCTACTACAACTACAATAAGTGTTGACCTCATAAAAGGCTGGACAATNGAATGGCCAAGACTTGAAGCAGATGATTTTATAATGGCAATTGGGAGCACAAGACCTCTTGAAGATGCAACTCGCATTGCATATCGAGAGCTAATTCGGTGGATGGTTGCAGACTACGGATTTGACCAATGGGACGCATACATGATGTTGAGCCAGTGCGGTAAAGTTAGGCTGGGGAATTTTGTAGACCCAAAATATACAGTTGGAGCTGCTATCTCAAAAGAATATCTAACAACCTAATACACAGACTAAATTCAACATTTATTTTTAGGTTATCTATTAACAAGATGNTCAACCAGATTCTTGCTAACATNTCTAATTTGGGTTTCAACCGAATGGTCAATACAATACCCNTGTTTATCAAATACCTTACGCACATTTCCTATGGAAGTTAATTCCTCTAAAGGTAATGCCCCTATGTGACTCAGAGTAATACTAAGATGTTCAAGAGCTTTTTTTGCACCAGCTTGACCTGCCGCACAGCCAAGCAATGCTACTGGTTTATCTTTTATGGCAGAAGGAAATCCAAGATTTTCTATTATTAACTTTGTCATTGCTGCAAAACTACCATGGTACTCTGGTGTAGCAAAAATCAAACCATCAGCTGCTGAAACCATGTTTTGGACCATCCTAGCATCACTTTTATCAACACCAGTATCCGGGAAACCTAAATTAATATGACTTGGTCTTAAAACTTCTACTGAACTTATTTCAGGAAAATTATCAGATAACATTTCATCAATAATCAGATTTAATGCAAAACCAGTATAGCTACCAGGTCTTGACGTACCTAATATTGCACACACTTGGAAACACTCATTCATAATTCCACACCAAATCTTTTAATTTAGATGACCTAAGATAGCTAAACAGCTCTTATTTTACTCTCTTAACCACTTAATAAATAGTTTAAAAAAAATAGTGATATATAGTGTTATTTTGGTAAAAGTTAGTATTTCTGTTCCAAGTTTTTATAATAAAGCGTAAAAAAATAGGTAAAACATAAATATATTGAGATTTTCTTTAACAAAAATTTATTTAATTAAAACAATATCTTATGAAATTTTTAAGCCTCAACAAGCACTCTAAATTAAATTAGAGTAATAAGCATGATTGCCAGTAGAGCAGATGCGCTTTAACATAAAGATACTTAGTGAACTTCATAGCNAACTTTAANATTTGTTAANTGCTATGTTACAAACTAGGATATCTGACCTGTTATACTGTTANAGTACTACAGGAAGGAGTTTTTTTCTGACTATTAGANAGTAAAAATAAAATGGCCACAGGTACTGTTAAGTGGTTCAATGCCACTAAGGGTTACGGCTTCGTCACACCAGACGAAGGCGATAAAGACGCGTTTATTCATATTTCTGCAGTTCAGGCTGCTGGGCTAGATGGTCTTTTAGAAGGACAGCGCGTTTCATATGATTTACAACCAGGTCGTAATGGCAAAGAAGCGGCGGAAAATCTTTCACTAATTGATTGATTAAATCTTGAAATAGGGAATTATTTCTATTTCATAATCTGCATTTCTAACTGTCAAATACGGTTATTAGGTAAGAATAAAATATAAAGCTCTGATAAATTTTTCGAAAAGACTGAAAGTATATTCAGGGTAAAATAAACAACAGACGCTGGTAGCTCGGGACTGCCTAGGCTATCAGTGTTTGTTCTTACCTTTTAAGTAGATGAAATTTTAGCAACTCCAATGAAAGCTAAATTGTTTAACTACCGGTTTCATCAACTGGTGCATTAACACGTGCTTTAAGCATCTCTAAAAATCCATCAAACCCCTTACGATTTATCACTGATGCAAATTCAACACGATGAGTGTGCAACATTGAAATACCCTCTACATTAACATCAACTACTTTATAACTATTGGAAATTTTTCTCACTCTGTAATCTACTCCAATAGGTGCTCCTCCGGAAGGTCGCTTGATTTGAGTACGTACAATAGTATCTGGAGTTTCTTGTTCTTTTATAACCTGAACTACTTCAAATATTTCACCATTATAAGAATTAAAACGAGCNGCATAAACACGAGTAATAAAGTCTACAAAGATTGCTTTGTAATCTCTACGTTGTTGCTCATTTGCAGACCTCCAATAACGTCCAACTACAAAGCGACTTATAGTTGGCATATGAAAACCATCAACTAGTAATTTTCTAAACGCTGCTTCTCTTTTAGAAAACTCTACATTTCCTTTATCACTGAGAACATTAACAGCTCTTTGTCCGAGTACTTCAATAAATTTACCAGGGCTATTCCCATCAGCATTTGCTGAAGCTGTTACACTTGTAGATATTAAGAGAGCAAGTAAAAAAACTAAAATTAAACATTGGATTTGACGGCTCAAATAGTTTGGCCANGNGTTAAAGANTAACATAGTNANATTATTATCATTTCTTAATTTGCNCATTAAAATCTCTTATGATATTGGACAAAAATCAATTANCNNCNTCACTACTTGCATGCTGCTCTGACTCGCCAGCTGTTTGGGGCAACTTTTGATTTTCATCTATAGTGATAGTAGGTATGGGTATCATTCNTGGNAAACTACTATTAGAAATTTCTGCGTTGCGATACTGCCTATACGCTTCTCGCATTGCCGCGTAAAAATCTACTGAGGTCTTTTCAAGGGTATCTAGTTCATCTGCAAAAGCAGCCCTTTGATCAATTGCATTACCAATAAAACGGATAGTACTTTGGTCATTAGTTAAAACATAACCCATTGGATCTATAAAGAAGTCAGTAACTAGACCAAGACCATCACGAGGGTTTGAGGGACCGAATAAAGGTAAAACAACGTATGGTCCTTCACCCATTCCCCAAACCGCTGCTGTTTGACCAAAATCTTCTGGTGCATACTCAATTCCCCATTCTTCAGCAACATCGAAAAGACCAACAATACCAATTGTAGAATTAATAGCGAAACGCATAAATGTAGCACCGGCTCTATCTGTTTCACCCTGCAACACATTGTTTACAAAGTTTACAGGTTCACCAAGGTTATCAAGAGCTTCTGTAACTCTATCCCTCCCCCACTGAGGAATTAGAGTGTAAATACCCACTATTGGTTTAAAAATCGCTTTATCTACACCTGTGTTAAAAGCAAAAACTTTACGATTAATTTCTTCATACGGATCATTAATTTCGTATGGAATNTCTGTACTTTGTTTCTCTGAATTTATAGAAACTTTGTCAGCCGTAGACGCGCAAGCTCCGAGTGCTGATATTGCAATTACGCANAAAATAGGNATAGCCATTCTAGGGACACCAATGCGTCCTANATTTAAAATTTTTAGAGCTTTACTCACTAGCGTCTCCTGGCGAATATACACTATGGCATTACCTCTTATACTTCTTCANTAGCTTGAAGNTATTAAGCTTAAGAATCGGTATCAATAATTCATTAAAACTTAGGCGAAGCATTTAAAGCAGGCAAGNCCCTAAATGTATGCCAATACATATATGGAACGGTTATCATATTGGGAGCAAACAGACCAGCTTACGAGACTTTATAACCTGTTATATATTACTAGACATGTTGCATATTAGGAACACTTTTGCAAAGTCGGCATATTTATTTAAAGGATTACTAATTCTAACTAAAATAATTCACCTAATTCTCTTCGACTCGGAGGGATCGCTANAATATTTTGTTAATATATCGAATTTATAACTAAAACGATTTCAATAATTATTTACTGGANCCAAAACCTCCCCCACCAGGGGTTAGAATAGTAAATATATCATCTTTGAACATTTCTACTTGATCAGCCCCACCCAGTTCTTGAATATTTCCATTAATGCGCTCTACATANCATTTACCAACACTACCAGGTTCACCTCCTNCTAAACCAAAAGGCTGAACTATTCTATGACCAGAAAGTATTGCAGCTACCATCGGTTCTAAAAAACGTATCTTCCTNTCGGTTCCATCACCACCTCTATACATTCCATGACCACCTGAACCACGCCTTATTGCAAAAGACTCAACTCTAACTGGAAAACGCCATTCTAATATTTCTGGATCTGTAAGACGAGAGTTAGTCATATGTGTTTGAACAGCATCAGTACCATCAAAATCTGGTCCTGCACCCGACCCCCCACAAACTGTCTCATAATATTGTATATTTTCATTTCCAAAAGTGAAATTGTTCATAGTTCCNTGTGATGCAGCGAGTATGCCTAAAGCTCCGTATATAGCATCAGTAATATGTGAAGAGGTTTCAACGTTACCTGCTACAACAGCTGCAGGGTATTGTGGATTTAGCATGCAGCCTTCAGGAACAATGATTTTAATAGGCTTTAAACAACCCTCATTCATTGGAATGACATCATTTACCAAGGTTCTAAAAACGTATAATACGCTTGCCCTACAAACTGCTATAGGGGCATTAAAATTGTTATTTTTCTGTAAACTAGTCCCGGTAAAATCAACAACTGCATTACGAGCTAAATTATCAATTTTTATTGAAACACAAATTTCACTACCGTCATCAAGGTGGTAATTAAATTCCCCATCTACTANGTTTCTAATAGCTAGTCTAACAGATTCCTCAGCATTGTTTTGTACATGCTGCATATATGCATGGACAGTTTCGAGNCCAAAATGTTTGGTCATTTTTTTTAATTCATTTGCNCCACGCTCATTTGCNGCAATTTTTGCCATAATATCAGCAATATTTTGATCTGGATTTCTGGCTGGGTATTTACTCTTTGANAAAATNGTACGTAACNCCATTTCGCAAAACTTTCCTTCTGANACCACNTTAAACCCATCAATNAGTATCCCCTCCTCGTGGACAGATTTTGAAAATGGAGGCATTGANCCTGGAGTAATACCACCAATATCAGCATGGTGACCACGTGAAGCAACGAAGAATAAAATTTCTGATCCTGAATCATTAAAAATAGGGGTAACAACTGTCACATCTGGTAAATGNGTACCTCCATTATACGGTGCATTAAGGGCATAAACGTCTCCAAGTTTAAAAGTTTTTCCAAATGTATTAATAACGGTTCTCACTGAGTCACCCATAGAGCCAAGATGGACTGGCATATGTGGTGCATTGGCAACTAACCCCCCCTTTCCATCAAAAACAGCGCAGCTAAAGTCAAGGCGCTCCTTGATGTTTACTGAATGAGCAGTATTTTCAAGAGTGGAGCCCATTTGTTCAGCAATTGACATAAAAAGGTTGTTAAAGACTTCTAACATCACCGGGTTAGCACTTGTTCCTATAAGTTCTCTTTCAGCACGTGGGTATTTTCGGCTTATTACTAAGCATGCGCTTTTAGTAACATTTGCAGACCATGATGACTCAACTATTGTAGTGGCTCCTGGTTGTATAATGACAGCAGGTCCATTAACAACATCACCAACTTCAAGTGTGTCTCGCTGAAAAACAGGCGTATCTTCTAACTCANTTTCTGTCCAGGCAGGCAAATAATCAATTGGATCNGGTAAACTTTTGATAGGCCTCTGCCTTATAAAGTTTTGCTCATAGTTTGTTTCATTGATCCCAACGACTTCAACAATTGCAACGGCAATTACCATTTCACGGTTAGAATGTATAAACCCAAAACGTTTTTTATGTTGTGATTGAAAAGCCTTTATTATTGAGGCAATAGAACCGTATGGAACCGTTAGAGCTGTATCAGTCCCCAAATAGCGAATTTGCAAACTCTCTTCGACCCGAATGTTATTTTCGTTTACACCTTGTTTTTTGAGCTCTAATTTACTTTTTTCAGTTAAATTATTTAGTTTTACTGAAACAGAATTTATTGTCTTATTATTGATTTTTAGCTCAATTGACTCTTGTCTTACATCTCTAATTTCAGCTAAGCCAATTCCGTAGGCAGATAAAACGCCTGAATATGGATGAATTAAAATTTGATCAATAGATAATGCATCTGCAACAAGACATGCATGCTGACCACCGGCTGCTCCAAAACAAGCGATTGCATATTCCGATAAATCGTAACCTCTTTGTATTGAAATTTTTTTGATGGCATTCGCCATATTTTGAACAGCTACTTTTAGAAAACCTTCTGCAATAAATTTAGGATCTACACGGTTTCCTGTCGCAAGTTCTATTTCATCAGCCATAGTCTGAAATTTTTTTCTAACAATTACTTCGTCAATAGACTGAGATCCAGTTTCACCAAAAACCTTAGGGAAATGTTTTCCAGATATCTTTCCTAGCATTACATTGCAATCGGTAACCGTGAGGGGACCTCCGCGCCGATAACAGGCTGGACCTGGGTTTGCTCCAGCAGAGTCTGGGCCAACTCGATACCTAGCTCCATCAAAATGCAAAATAGACCCTCCTCCAGCAGCTACAGTATGTATGTGCATCATAGGAGCACGAAGTCTTATTCCAGCTACTTCAGAATCAAATTGACGCTCATATGAACCATCAAAGCGAGAAACATCTGTAGAGGTTCCTCCCATGTCAAAGCCAATTACTTTATTGAAACCTGCAAGGGTAGATGTTTTGGCAGCACCGACAACACCAGCTGCAGGCCCCGAAAGAATCGCATCTTTACCACGAAAAGCCTGGGCTCCAACCAACCCTCCAGATGACTGCATAAATTGAAGTTCTACCCCAGATAATTCATCTGAAAGATGATTTACATAACGCTTGAGAAGCGGTGATAAATAAGCGTCAACAACAGTTGTATCTGCGCGGCTTATTAATTTAATCATAGGACTAACTTCGTGACTAACTGAGATTTGTAAAAAACCAATCTCTTTTGCTATTTTTTTAGCCATAAGCTCGTGGTTTGGATAGCGAAAACCAAACATAAAAACAATAGCTAAAGACTTAATCCCCATGTCATATATAGCTTTTAATTTCTTCTTTAAATTTTCTGAATCAAAAGCAACTGTTTCAGAACCATCAGCAGCTATTCTTCCGTCTATTTCTAAAACCTCTTCATACAACATTTCAGGCAACAAAATTTTTCGAGCAAAAATATCGGGTCTGTTCTGGTAGCCAATTCTTAACGCGTCTGCAAAACCAGAGTTTATTAATAATGCTGTTCTTTCACCTTTACGCTCCAATAATGCATTTGTAGCTATAGTCGTTCCTATTTTAACCTCATCAATAGTTTCTGTGGGAATAGGATCAGTTGTAACAAGGCCCATAACATCTCTGATCCCTTGAAGTGGGGCATCTTTATAGAAACTTGGATTTTCTGATAAGAGTTTGTGACTTAACAATTTCCCTGATGGTGTCCTAGCCACGACATCAGTAAATGTTCCACCCCTATCTATCCAAAACCGCCAACCAACCATTAAAAAGTCCTATAATAATAAATGCATGAGAACATAAACTTCTCTTGCCTGAATTTTTGTTGCAAAAACATTAAGCGTAATTTTACTAAATCTATAAAAAAAATTTAAAACTGGTTTATATTTTACATAGCCTCTTTCAATGCAACTTCATTTAGATGGTTCCAAGGCTTAATAATAATTACAAGTATAAATATGGGGAATCTTATTTTTGGGTTGCCCTAAAACATAATCAAGGCGATGCTTACATTTTTATTATTGCAAAAAAGTATATAAGATTGAAATATTTATGAGTATATGGGGTAAACTTATTGGTGGAGCAGCTGGTTTTGCAATTGGGGGACCAATAGGTCTCTTGATAGGAGTTGCTGCTGGACATTTAGCCGATAATGTAAGGTCACGAGGTAGCAGAGCAAGAATTAAAAATAGCAACACAGCAACTCGCCAGCAGGTATTTGCTATTGCCCTAATTGCATTATCAGCAAAAATGGCTAAAGCTGATGGAAAAGTAACCCGAGATGAAGTGAACGCATTTAAGGCAGTTTTTAAAGTTTCACAAAAAGACATGAAGATGGTTGGGAAAATCTTTAACCAAGCACGTAAAGATGCCAATGATTATGAAAAATATGCTGAACAAGTTGGAAATGTTTTCAGGTCACAGCCAGAAGTACTAGAAGAGTTCATGGGTGCTTTAATGCACATAGCGTTAGCGGATGGAAATATTCATCCAAAAGAACAAATCTTTCTTATAAACGTTGCCAAAATTTTTGGTTTTGACAAACAACATTTTGAGCTTTTATCCGCCAGATACGGACTTACTGAAGTTGAAGACCCATATGCAGTTCTTGGAATTTCAGAAAACTCCACTAATCAAGAAATAAAGAATACATATCGCAAGTTAGTCCAAGAAAATCATCCTGACCGCTTAATAGCTAAAGGGGTACCTAGAGAAGTAATTGAAGCTGCAAACGATAAGCTTGCTAGAATTAATAACTCCTATTCAAAAATAGAGAAGCAACGTGATCTTTAAAAGCAAACCTCACCTAGCTGCACTAAATAATTAGAAATTATATGTCACCCATTCACATTTGCCTGGCAGTTATGATTGCAGCTATTTTTGGCTTTGGTTTTGTTCCATCTAAGATAGGTGTAGCTAGCTACCCTCCTCTGTGGTTCCTTGCTGCGCGGTTTGCAATTGTTAGTCTAATCTTATTGTTTTTTATCAGAGTTCCTAGAGGTCAATGGAAAGCCGTAATGGTTTTTGCTTTTGTAATGGGGATTGGGCATTTTTCTTTATCCTACTTAGGAATGAAAGCTGGAGCTGACGCATCAATTGCAGCACTTCTTTGGGTTATGCAAGCACCAATATCAGCCGCTCTGGCAATATTTTTACTCTCGGAAAAAATGCGCACAAGGGGTATTTTAGGGCTATTAGTTGCAATTGGCGGGGCTATTTTATTATTAGGAGAACCTAGGCATATAGGTAACTATTTAGGCATAGGTTTGGTTGGAGGTTCAGCAGTTTTAGGTGCCATAGCAAATATTCTTGGTAAACGTCTTGGCGCTGTTGAGCC
>PAWF01000025.1 GCA_002714015.1 Gammaproteobacteria bacterium
GGCGCACTTTTAGCCTTACTTGCGACCTTTTTCTTCGGCGCACTTTTAGCCTTACTTGCGACCTTTTTCTTCGGTGCACTTTTAGCCTTACTTGCAGCCTTTTTCTTCGGTGCACTTTTAGCCTTACTTGCGGCCTTTTTCTTTGATGTGGCGCCCAAAATCTTTCTAGTACCCTCAATGCCTAATGAGTAGATACCAGTTGCAAATGTTACACATTCTTCTTTAGTAGAGCCTTTTTTCACCTCAAAAACACTAGACCACTCAACTGAACATGACTTGGAAGATGTTGGCTTAACTTTTATTATGGAAGTATAATTCTTAAAAGGAACTGGGGTATTTGGTTCTTCAACAATTCTATAAGTTAATGTTTTATTCGTATCATCTAACTTAATTAATCTTTCACTAAGTTGTTTTCGAACACCTGTAATTTTAAGTGAACGAATGTTTCCTATCCGAGACATTTCACTACTTGTTACAGCGCCACGCATAATTTTTGTAAGACCGTTAAAAGCGCCAATGTATTCCCAAACTTTATCTGCCGGCGCTGCAACGCGCTCTGAAACTTTTACTCTTGTAATTGCCATAGTAATGGCTCCCTGTACAATTTAGTTTAACTGCCCAATTCCAGTCAGAATTTAGGCGGATAAGGTTAAATTTAAAACATATAGGTTGCTTTATAACACAAACCACAATGTTACAAAAATAAGAACAACTAATTAATAAAATTATATTATGTTGGAAATAAAAAATGTCATTAAGTAAAACTAGCTTTGCAAAAAAAATACGGTTAGTAAACTTTTATAGGAATAAACTTATCATTAATTCGAACCCTTGAAAACTATATCTAAGTAAAGTATCTGCAAGCTATAGTTATGAAAATAGGCTGGTCATCGGAGGTAAATTATGAATTCAATACTAAAAGGACTACGCATTGTTGAGGGTTCTGCTTTTGTAGCCGCCCCACTTGGTGGAATGATGTTAGCCCAGATGGGGGCTGATGTAATACGATTTGATATGATTGGTGGAGGGCTTGATTATCGTCGCTGGCCAGTAACAAAGAACAACGAAAGTATTTATTGGGCAGGAATGAATAAAGGCAAGCGTTCCATTGCAGTTGATTTTAGAACCGAAGAAGGTAGGGAAATCATAAGTAATCTTATTTCTGCACCAGGACCTGATGCTGGTATATTTCTAACTAATTTACCAGTTCGCAACTGGTGTGCCCATGAATTTTTAAAAGAGCTAAGAGATGACATTATATCACTGAATATAGTTGGTAATCCGGATGGCACTACAGCCGTAGACTATACAGTAAATGCAAAAACTGGTTGGCCTTTTACTACAGGACCCCAAGATCTTGATAATAATGAACCAGTTAATAATGTGCTGCCTGGGTGGGATCTTACATGTGGATTGATGGCTGCTATAGCTCTTCTTGCAGCTGAAAGACACCGTAGCAGGACAGGAGAAGGTCAAAATATACGCTTATCCTTGGCAGATGTTGGTTATCATCTTACCGCCTCACTTGGTTATGTCGGGGATGTTCAATTAAACAATGATCAACGACCGCGTATCGGCAATCAAATGTATGGAACTTTTGGAAAAGATTTTCGTACTTCTGATAATAAAAGAATTATGTTGGTAATTGTTACAGCTAGACAAATGCATGCATTTACTAAAGCAGCAAATTTAGAATATGAATTTGAAGCCCTCGCGATCAAAAATGAAATTAATTTAGAATTAGAATCAGATCGCTGGAAAGTACGTAATCAACTTAACGATTTAGTTGCACCTTGGTTTGAAAATTTAACCTTGGAACAAGCTGGTCAACGACTAACAAATGCCGGCATTTTGTGGGCACCTTTTCGTACGTATAAGGAAATGGTTAATGAAGATCCCTTTGTATCCACTACTAATTCACTATTCCAACAGGTTAATCAACCTGGTATTGGGAGTATATTAACACCCGGCTCACCCTTTGATTTTTCAGGTTTTCCAAGAGAAAAAGTAGAGAGGGCTCCTATACTTGGTGAACATACAGATTCTATTTTATCTGAGATTCTAGGCATGAGTGAAATACAAATAGCAAAACTTCATGATAATAAGATTGTCGATGGACCAAGTGAATGAATTTTCATTTTATAGTTAATAAACTGAATAAAGGCTTCCTTAGACCCCCTCAAGTAAAAACATCCTCCCTTTAGAAGCTGACTGTCTTATAGTCAAAATAGACTGGTATTCCTCTGAATAATACCACTTTTGTGCAGCTTTTTTATCTTGAAACTCTATAACTACCATACGTTTTGAATCCAACTGACCTTCTAATATTTCAGGATTACCACCCCTAACAATAAAACGACCTCCATACTTTTTAATAGTTTCTGGTGTCTTTTCCTGATAAGCCTTATATTGCTCCTTATCAAAAACATCAATTTCAGCAAAAATGTAAGCACTCATTTCAACATACCTTTTCCAAACATGCTTATGTTGTTAAAATAAATAAAAAACTAATCAATAAACCCCTTAATCATTATAGCAATAACTATAGCTATAAAACCCAATATTGCAGGCCACATAATCCATCGTGTTATCTTACTTCCGGTAACACGGTCATAAATTATAGCTATAACCAACATGATCACGACTATTATTAGGATTATTTTAAAAATCATATGAAATTATTTTACTACAAAAATATAATGCTATTTTTTCAGGTTATTTTGTGTCTTGTTACTAAATTATATAATAGCGATATATTAACTATATATATAAGGACAACTTAAAATGCGAGCGGTCGTTATTAATGAATATGGAAACGTAGATAAGCTTGTTTTACAAGAAGTCCCAACTCCTAATGCTGATTCTGGGGAGGTTATTGTTAAAATAAAGGCAGCAGGGGTCAACCACCTTGATCATGATATTCGTGAAGGGATTTCAGGTTTTCCTATTAGTTTGCCACACGTCCCAGGAATTGAAGGTGCAGGAGAAGTTGTAGAGGTTGGTGAAGGAATAAAAAGTACTAGTGTGGGAAAACGTGTTGGTATTGCACTACTAGCACCCTGTAATAGCTGTTCAATGTGTCGAAGTGGTCAAGATAATCTCTGCTATAATGGACACTTTCTTGGCGCATCAATTTGGGGGACTTATGCTGAATACGTTAAGTGTTATGAAAGTCAAATAGTTCCCTTACCTGATAATCTTGACTATGACAAAGCTGCAGCATCACATCTTTGTTTTGGAACAGCTTGGCACATGGCTGTACACTATGGAAATGTCAAAGCTGGCATGACGGTTCTAGTTAATGCTGCGGGAAGTGGTGTAGGAACGTCAGCTATTCAAATAGCTAAACTACATGGTGCAAAAGTTATAGCATCTGCTGGATCAGACGAAAAACTAAAAAAAGCCAGGGAATTGGGCGCTGATAGTGTTATCAATTACATAAAAGATGATTTAGCAAAGAATGTTATGGACGTAACCAATGGAAATGGTGTTGATTTAGTAATTGAATCTGTTGGAGGTGAAGTTTTAGTTAAGAGTCTTGAGTGTGCAGCAAAGGGGGGAATGATTGTAACCTGTGGTGCTCATGCAGGGGAAGAAATAAAAATGGATGTAATACAACTNTTTAGAAAAAACTTAAGGTTTCAAGGAAGTGTATTGTCTACTAGATTAGAAATGGAACATGTTTTTAAATTGGTTTCTGAACTTAAACTTAACCCAATAATACATACAAAATTACCCCTAGAAAGGGCAAAAGATGCTGGAGAATTAACTCGGGATCGAAATTTTTTTGGCAAGATAATTCTTAAACCATAGGTATTTGTTATTTTTGCATATATTACAGTATTTAAATTATTTCAGCATAGAGACTAAGAATTAAACCTATTTAATTATTGATAAAAGTTTACTAAGGTCTTTTATCTCTATATCAGGTTTTGATGGTAGACGCTCTTTTGGTTGATTGAACCTATTGCACCAAACTACCTTGAAACCAAAATTTGCCGCTCCTACAGCATCCCATGAATTTGAACTCTGAAAACTTATGACTTCTGGGGGGCAAGACAAAACGTCTACTGCATATTGGTATACATTAGGATGTGGCTTATAAATACCAACTGAATCTACAGACAACGTTTCATCTATCAAGTCTGTCAGCCCAGCGCTATCTACAGCAGCCCGTAACATTCTTGGTTCACCATTCGATAGAATGGCAGTCTTAATACCGTTGTCTTTTATTTCCCTAAGAGTTGAAATAACTTCAGGATAGGGTTCAAGCTCATAATATGCTGCCATCAGTTTTTCTTTTAAAGATCTATCATTTAGTTCCAATGAGTCTAAAGCAAAATCTAAAGCATTTCCTGTTAATGTCCAAAAATCTGTGTAATCTCCCATCAAACTATGAAGCCAAGTGTATTGTAATTGTTTAGTTCGCCAAATCTCATTAAGACTATCTGCTTTTCCTTCTAATTCACTACTATACTTTTCAGCTGCAGAATTAAAGTCAAATAAAGTCCCGTATGCGTCAAACACACAAGCAGCTATATTTTCAAATTTTATTACTGACATTTAATTACCTCATACTTTCAATAGGCACGTAAACTCTTATCCCTAACAACTTTTATTTCATATATATAGTTTTTTTACTGATGGATTATGAATTTAAGCCATAAGTGCTTTAGAGATATATGTCGTAAAAAATTATAACTTAAAACTGTTGATGTAAGCTTTAACGTTTTTTTACTTATGACGGAAAGTAATGCGTCCCTTACTCAAATCATAAGGTGTCATCTCAACGTCTACTCTATCACCTACTAAAACACGTATCCGAAACTTACGCATCTTACCTGCTGGACGAGCTATGATTTCATGATCATTTTCTAGCTTTACCCTGAACATTGTATCGGGAAGTTTTTCAATCACAACACCAGAAAACTCAAGAAGATCTTCTTTCACCATAAATATTTTCCTGTAATTGCTTTACTTTAGCAAATAGTGAGTAGAAATTTATAAACTGGGTAATTACAGTATCAATATACTTTCTTAGTAATATTAATGTCCAGTTACATAATTATATGTTTAACATTATCACTAACTGCACAATTTATAAATCAGCTTTTAATTTTAATAATAGCTTTTCCTTTAACTGTTCGGTCATTTAGCTGCTCTAGGGCTTGAATTGCGTTTTTAAGTTCCCATTCCCCAGCAATTTCAAGCTTTAGAAACCCTTTCTGCCACCATTCTATAAGTTCATAGACAGTTTTTTGTAAAAGCTCTGGTCGATGGTGACGAAAAAATCTTAGTGCTGATCCCATTGCAGAACGGTGTTTAACTAGTAATCTATTTGCAGGGATCTTNGGTATTCCTCCTGCAAATCCAATGTGTAAATATCTTCCTCCCCAACCAACTGAAGAAAGTGCTGAGTCAAATAAATCTCCNCCTATAGGGTCAAAACAAACATCTACACCATTATGATTAGTGAATGCCATTACTTCAGACTTNATGTCTTCCTCTGAATAATTAANTATATAATCAGCTCCCCGATTCTTNGCTAATTCTAATTTCTCGTNNCTGCTAGCACCGGCAATCACTCTAGCNCCAATTANTTTTCCTATTTCTATTGCTGTAAGACCAACACCACCTGCACTACCCAAAACCAAAAGGGTTTCTTGATTCTCGAGTTTTGCCTGCCAACGAAGAGCAACATGAGAAGAAGCATAAGCAATAAGAAAAGCTGCAGCAGTACAATTATTCATATTATCAGGCACCAAAAAACAAACATCTGCCTCTGCAACTACTTGCTCAGCAAATCCTCCATAATCTAGTAAGGCCATAACTCTATCACCTGGTTTAAAGTTTTTAACTTCAGAACCACACTCTGAAATAATACCTACAGCCTCTAAACCGGGAGCGAACGGGAAGCTTGGGCGTGTTTGATAATTACCTGCGATCATTACTAAATCTGCAAAATTTGCTGAAGTAGCAATTACATCAATTAAAAGACTACTAGGGCCGGGTTTTGGCGAAGGAATATCAGAAAGTGTTAGTGAATCGACTCCACCCCATTCTCTGCATATAATTGCCCGCATTTTAGAGGGACTCCATTGCCTGCTTCACAGCCTGATAGTCAGGTGTTCCTGGCGATAATAAATTAAGAAGACGCTTCCAATTTGACTTGGCTTCATCATTATTGCCTTTTTGAGATGCTGCATAACCAATAAACCAAAGGGCCTCTATATGACCAGGGTCAAATCTTAAAGCTTCTTTAAACGCAATAATAGCCGCTTTAGGTATTATTCCTGTTTTTGAATTTGAATCAATAATTGCTCGCCCATACTCCCCTTGGAAGATGGCATTTTCAGGAGCTAGTGTAACCACACGCTCATATGCCTTAACAGCTTTTTTATATTTCTGAAGAACTTTCCAAGATCTTGCTAAACGTAACCAACCCTCTAAATCGTCTGGTGTATTTTTTAAACGCTCAGCTAATCTTTCAACCATATCGAGAATCATAGCACTTCTATCTTCTGGGGACATACTTCTCGCATTTTCAATTTCAGAGGCTGTTGGACCTATACCCTTTTCTTTAAGCTTATCATCTTTAGAAGGATTCAGATCTGAATTAGTTTCTGACTGAATTTCAGAAAGCCTTATTTCTGCCTGTTCTGCTTTTTCTTTTTGACCGAGGACGCGATAAGCTCGTATTAATTTTTTCCAGCCAGCAGAGTCATTTGGTTTATCTTTTAATTTTTCAGCAAGGCCGTCAACCATGGACTGAATCATTGCTTGGCGATCATCATTACTCATCTCTGACGCTGCAGCTATATCTTCAGCAGTTGGACCATTTAATGCAACTTCGTCTGAGTTAGATTTTTCATTAATAGCAGCATATGGAATCTCTGATATATCAGTCTTTAAATCTTTTGCTGCACTTTTTATAGCAGCCACTAAATTCTGTCTCCAAGGAGTATTTTTTGGTGTATCAGCAGCTAAATCCATCCATAATTGAAGCGCTTGAGCTGTATTCCCACCCTGTGCTAAAGCGAGACCAAGGTAATATCTTGCAGCAGGATTATTAGGGTCGTTACTAAGAACTGATTCAAAAATACTTTTTGCNTCAANTGTAATTTGACCATTTGTTGATAAAACAATTGCTTCGCCAAGCATACTCATTACTGACTGATTATTGCCTAANATAACTGATGCTCTTCGTAAAATATCNACAGCTTTTGANTATCTNTCAAGCGTCATATANGTNCGNGCTAGCATCAACCAACCCTCAAGATTATTTGGGTTTTTAAGTAGTCTTTCCTCTAAATTGGCAATCGCAAGTTCTATATCCTGCCCTGCTAATTCTTGTGTCTTTTTTTCAAAGTTTCTCTCGGCAAGGGGCTCTGCCTGCAAACCTGGTTTACCAGTATTCAGATAAAGGCTTATCGATAAGGCAGGAATTAAAATAAAGAGAACACTAACTGTTATCCATCGAGCATAGGAAAGCGGAATNAGACGAATATTGTTAATAAACGGTATNCAGGAAATATTAGTTAAAATTAATGATGATATAGATCTTTTATTACTTTTNTNAGTTTCTTTTGACTCTTTGCCCACNGCTAAGATTCGTCTTTGTATTTCTACCTTAGCTGCATCAAACTCATCTGATCCAANTAAGCCTCTTTTTAAATCAGAATCAAGCTCTCGTAACTGGTCCTTGAAAATTTCTATGTTTTTTTGTTCAGGCAACTCATAATCATATCTATTNCTTATTAGAGGTAGAATAAGAATGATTATTGCCATAACTGTCATAAGTGCTATCGCTAACCATAAAGTCATAACTAAATAATCCCAAACTAGTCTGATTTATCGCCAAGAATTTGACCAAGTTTTCTTTTTTCTTCATCACTTAGTTGATCAGTAGTTTCTTTAATTATTGAATTTCCCTTAGATTTAGACCTTCTAAACAAATAGTAAATTGCTAAGCCACCTACTAATAATGCAATTGCAGGACCAAACCAAAGAATATAAGTCGTGGCTTTTACAGGGGGATTCATAAGAATAAAATCCCCATATCTATCCGTCATGAACTGATTGATTTCATCGTCAGTATCACCATCGGCTATACGCTCACGAACCAATAACCTTAGATCACGTGCGAGTTCAGAATTTGAGTCAGCAATTGACTGACCTTGGCAAACCAAACATCTTAAACCTTTGTGTAGCTCTAGGGCGCGATCTTCTAATCCAGCGTTTGATAGTGGTTTGTCTGGTGAAAAGGCATAAATATCTTTGGTATCAGCAGTTATAAAGAGGCCAAAAATTATACTTGCAAATATTAAGTTATAAACTCTGAAATTTATTTTTCTCATTTACTTAACTCTGAAATTAATGGCAAAACTACCTCAGATAGATCTTCTTTAGTAAGAATTCCAATATGTTTGAATCTGATACGTCCATCACCGTCTACAATGAAACTCTCCGGAATACCATAAACTCCCCAATCTATGCCTACTCGACCATCCAAATCAGAACCTATACCTTTATAGGGGTTACCGTATTGTTCTAACCAGGCCGCACTATTTTTTGGTGAATCTTTGTAGTTGATACCATAAATCTTGACCTCGTTATTCCTTGCTAAATCCATCAGCAATGGATGTTCAACTAAACACGGACCACACCATGAAGCAAAAACATTTACTAAGACTATTTCACCTTTTTGGAAATCTTTATGGCTTAAACCATTTTGGAAACCAGGGGGTGGCAAAAGACTAAACTGAGGAACTGGCTTATCAATTAAAGCTGATGGAATAGATCTAGGGTCACCTGTTAACAACTGGAAACCTAAGATTGCAGCGAGCAGAATAAAACTTACCGGAACCAAAATAAAGAACAAAACTCTTGTTTTTTTCAATCTTTGAGCAGAATGTTTTTCTATTTCTGAATCTTGGCTCATAAGCTTTCACGCACATCGACAGAATCACTAACTTTTTGTTGACCTGTATTAATACGTCGGCGTGGCGCTCCCACCCTATGCCTTCGATCAGTGAGGGATACAAAACCTCCAATCACTAGGATTGCTGCTCCACCCCATATCCATGGNACTAATGGATTATGGTGTGCACGAACTGCTGTTCCCTCCCCTGATGGATCACCTAATACTAAATATAAATCAGAAAGCCAATTAGTATGAATTGCCGCTTCAGTAGTTGGCATGTCTTGCACAGGATAATATCGTTTTTCTGGGTAAAGGAGAGCTACCAGATCGCCATCTTGTTCAACTTTGAATTCAGCTTGTCGAGAAATATAATTTGGTCCCTCAACTTCTCCTATACTAACCATTGTAAATTCATAACCTGATAGGGATATTACATCGCCTGGAACCATTATTTGCTCTAACTTAGTTTCCCAGTTTGACGCTACAACTAGTCCTGTTACAAGGATTGCAATCCCAGAATGTGCAATAGACATCCCCCAAGATGATCGTGGTATTAATAAGAATCTCTGGATACTTTTTACTATTGGTATACGAAACAATCTAATACGCTCGGCCAATTCGACTAATACTCCAACAAAAACCCACGCGGCCAAACCTAATCCTAAGGGTACCCCCCATGGTCCACCGTGAACTGCTATAAGAATAATCACAACTCCTATAGATATAGCTAGCGCTAATCCTAATCGTTGAATAATAAAGTGGGGATTAGCTCTTTTCCATGACATGAGGGGACCGGCAGCTGCAAGTAACAATAATGGTACCATTAGCCAAACAAATGTTGCTGTATAAAAAGGTGGGCCAACTGAAACTTTTTCTCCGGTGATTGCATCAAGTATTAAGGGATATAATGTTCCAATTAGTACCGTTATGCAGCTTACAACTAAAAGTAAATTATTTATTAGAAGAGCTCCCTCACGGCTTATAGGACGAAAACGACCACCAGGCTTCAAGCTCGGAGCTCTCCATGCGTAAAGTGCTAGCGCTCCTCCAACAACAATCACTAAAAAACCTAATATATATACGCCACGCTCTGGATCAGAAGCAAAGCTATGAACAGAGGTTAAAACCCCAGAACGAACTAGAAAAGTTCCTAATAAACTTAATGCAAAACTTAGAATAGCAAGTAAAACTGTCCAACTTTTTAGAGCATCCCTTTTTTCTGCAACAATAGCAGAGTGTAGAAGTGCAGTAGCCATTAACCATGGCATAAATGAAGCATTTTCTACAGGATCCCAAAACCAAAAACCCCCCCAGCCTAGCTCATAGTATGCCCACCAAGAACCCAGAGCGATTCCAGCAGTAAGTGATGCCCAAGATAAAAGAGTCCATGGTCTAACCCAGCGAGCCCATGCAGCGTCAACTCGACCCTCAATTAATGCAGCTACAGCAAAAGAAAAAGTTGTTGAAAGACCAACATAACCAAAATAAAGCAGCGGAGGATGAAAAGCTAAACCTGGGTCCTGTAAAAGTGGGTTTAAGTCTCGACCATCAAATGGTGCTGGATCCAACCTCAAAAATGGGTTTGATGTTGCTATAGAAAATATTAAAAAACCAACTCCAATTAAGCCTTGGATTGCCAGAACTCTGGAACGAAGGGGAAGAGGGAGGTTATTACCAAAAATTGCTACTGCCANNCCGTAAAGAGCAAGTATCCAATTCCAAAAAATCATAGACCCTTCATGATTGCCCCAAACNCCAGTAAATTTATATAAAAGTGGTTTAGCTGAGTGTGAATTCTCCGCAACATTAGCCACAGAAAAATCTGAAACTACATAAGCGTACATTAGGCAGGCAAATGCCATAGAAATGAAAAAGAACTGTCCAAAAGCCGCTGGACGAGCTGTACTCATCCAATTTCTATCTTTAGTACTAGCACCAATTAGTGGAATTAAACCTTGAACTATAGCCATGACTAGTGCCAAGATCAGTGCATAATAACCGAGCTCAGCTGTCACGGTGTGTCAACTCCTTTATCGCCCCGCCATTGTCCATTTTCTCTTAATTTTTCAGCAACTTCTCTCGGCATATAATTCTCATCATGTTTAGCTAGCACCTCATCCGCTATAAATAATCGGTTTATTAGATGCCCTTCAGCAACTACTCCCTGACCTTCTCTGAAAAGGTCTGGTAGTATTCCATTAAACTCAACAGGTAGACTAGCCCCACCATCAGTAACTCTAAAACTCACACTCATACCCTCGTTAGACTTGATTACACTACCTTCTGCTACTAGTCCTCCTACTCTTAAACGCTGCTCTTGAGAGAAATTCCGTTCTGAAAGGTCCGAAGGAGTAAAAAAGAAAACAAGGTTTTCATCAAAAGCTAAAAATACAAGAGCGGCGGCAAGCCCTAATCCTGCCATAGCAGTACTTAGAAAAATTAAACGCCTATTTTTGCGTTTTAGCCCCCGGCGCCCTTTACTTTTAGGTTTAATCATTCTTTATCCTTAGACATAGATTGTGTTTTATCATTGGTAGATAAAGACTTTTCAAGAGCGCGTAAATCAACTTCCCGAGATTTCAAGACTCTCCAACTTCCATAGAATAAAACGATTAGAAGTAAAATTGCTGCACCAAAGGATGGCCAGACATAGACTGCATAACCACCCATGGAAAAAAAAGACATTAAACCCCCAAAGTTGTGATTGATATTATANTCAAATTGTCCGTACTTTATAGGCTAAGCCGACCATCTCATCCACATTAATGTGATATAAGNAGGCTTGCCTCTTACTTCCAGTAAGATGCCAGAAATTCTATATTTCATTAATAAAATAATTATAAAAAAACAGNGCATACATAGNTGTATATATAAATCTTTATGAGATTAATTTGCAAATATTGAGTTTAAATGTGTTTTATATTCAAAATTAAAGTCATAAATTGAAGAGTTCATTCATTTATTTTGCCCGTTTGTTCCAACCTCATTTTTCTTATACGCCTCTCTAATATCTCTGAACGAACCCTGATTATTAGAGTCGATATATAATAAGCCATGAAACCTACGATCATAAGTAGTAATGGGGCAATCATTGAAGAATCAATTGATGGCGAGTCGATTTTTGAAATTGTTGCTGGCTGATGCAAAGTATTCCACCAATCAACTGAAAACTTTACTATAGGAAGATTAATAACTCCTACNAAAACTAAAATGGACGAAGCACGATAACCCTTATTTGGATCCTGAAATGCGCTATTAAGAGCAATGTAGCCAATATAAAGGAAAAGCAGTACCAACATAGAAGTAAGTCTTGCATCCCAAACCCACCAAGTNCCCCACATTGGCTGCCCCCAAAGTGAGCCAGTCAAAAGACATATAAAAGTAAAGCATGCTCCTATTGGTGCACTAGTCTTTGAAATTACATAAGCAAGTGGGTGGCGCCATATAATTGCTGCCGCACTTGAGAAAGCCATTACTGCATATATAAACAACCCCATCCATGCAGAAGGGACATGGACAAATATAATTCTATAGGCATCACCCTGCTGGTAGTCTGGGGGAACTACACCCAAACCAAGAATAAGTCCGGCAACGATAGTGGTTAAAGAAACACCTAAAACCCAGGGAAAAATTCTACTTGTAAAACGCAAAAAACGAGCAGGGTTTGCTAAAAAATGCAGATTTAGACGAGAACTTTTACCTTTAGTCATTATTCTTTTACCTTCAACAAGACATTATAGCATAATCTAATCTAATGCCATTTTAAGTGCTGCAGCACTTGCTAATGGAGCTAAAACTAGAGTCCCAACTAAACAACCAGCTAAGATTAATAATGGGGAACGCGCCCCTAAACCGAATATTGCTCCTTCAACAGCACCTACACCAAAAATTAATATTGGAACTGATAGAGGCAAGACCAAAAGAGCAATTAAAACTCCACCCCTACGCAGGCTAACAGTGAGCGCAGCACCGACAGTGCCAATCATGCTAAGCGTTGGTGTGCCAAGCAAAAGTGATAATATAAGGACAACAAAACCTTTACCACTCATATTTAAAAGAACTGCGAGTATAGGCGCACAAATAATAAGTGGAAGGCCTGTTGTAACCCAATGTGCAAGGGCTTTGGATAGAACAACAAGCTCAACAGGCAAAACTCCTAATATAATTTGCTCTAAGTTTCCATCATCAAAGTCCTCACGAAATAAACTATCAAGCGATAGCATTGTTGCAAGCAATGCACACACCCAAAGAACGCCCGGAGCCACGCGATGGAGTAATGTTAAGTCTGGACCAACAGCCAAGGGAAACAAAGTAACAGTTATAATAAAAAATATAACCGCTACAAAACTTCCAATACCGTTTCGAAGAGCCAATCTAACATCACGTTTAAATATTGCTATAAAACTCACGGAATTCACTCCAGAGATATTATTTTTTACTCTCATTACCATTCCTGCCAATTTTCCCCTGAATTTTTATCCTGATATGAAGTAAGTTTGCTCTGCGTTAGGTTGGACTCAGACATAATGTGCGAACCCATATTGAGTTTATGTGCTTTATCAATCTTAAAATTACTATGTGTTGCAACCACNACTATTCCTTCACATGAACGGTGCTTAAGAATTAAGTCCTCAAGTATTTTTTCAGACTCAGAATCAAGAGTCACTGTGGGTTCATCCAAAAACCAAAGTGGGGCACCTGAGGTTAGTAATCGTGCCAATGATACTCTTTTTTTCTGACCTGCTGATAGAAATCGTCCTGGGGTTTGAGCAAGGTTCNGTAAATCTGTTTTCTCAAGAGCCTCTTCTACTNATGACTGGCNTCCTCTTAGTTTTGACCAAAAAATTAAATGTTCAGAAACTGTCATAGATGGTTTTATACAATCTGAATGACCAACAAAATTTAGTAGAGGACGGTAACCCTCTATATTTTGAAAAACCGACTCCCCCTGCCAAAGTAATTCGCCTTTTGATGGTTTNAAAAGCCCTGATAAAATTCTTAGTAAACTTGATTTTCCAGAACCATTTGGACCAGATATTATTAATGATTCACCTGGGTTCAAAGTAAAATTTATACCACTAAAAACTTTCCGCTCACCCCTAATACATCCTAAATTACAAGCCTGTAGTTTTCCACTTAGGCTACTAAATATGCTCATATAAAACCCCTAAAGATTTAATGATTTATTGTGTTAACAGTGGCCAAACTAATTGAAATTTTAAATCATTTTTTTAGATCAAAATTACTAGATCAACTCTACAAAGTAGATTTTTTCAAAAATAAAAAATTAAATCGTTCTAAAAAATAAATAAACCAAATCTATTAATTATTAGATAGTATGTATTTTTATTATAAATAAAAACTTACCCCTTACAGACCTAACACTTAATGGTAATATCTTGCTTNTATATTNGGGGTTGAAATAAATATGTCANAAATATATGGGATNAAATACTGCTTTCCCTTGCNTATGAAAGCTGNAAACGCTCAGTAAATATANCGTAAAGGGTCAAAAATATGAATTTCTTTCTCAAANCTGGTACAAAAGAAAAACTAGGTAAAATATTTATATATGNTTGAGTGNTTAGCCTAATAGTAACAAAAAGGGTCTCTATACTTATGAATTTGTATGCAGATTATTTGAATCAGATCAAAGAACGCAAATCTAAAAATTTGCATCCTAAGCCGATAGAAGAAGGAGTTTTAATTAGCGAGATAATATCGCAAATTAAAGATCTTAAAAATGAGCACCGGGAACAATCTCTTAAATTTCTTATTTATAATACTCTCCCAGGAACAACTAAGGCTGCGAGAGAAAAAGCAAAGTTTTTAAAAGAAATTATTCTTGAGGAAATCGTTATAGGGGAAATTCCACCATCATTTGCTTTAGAACTTTTATCTCACATGAAAGGCGGACCTTCAGTCAAAGTGCTTCTTGATTTAGCTTTAGGTAATGAATTATCAATTGCCCAAAAGTCAGCTGATATCTTGAAAACACAAGTATTTCTATATGAAGCTGATACTGCAAGACTGGAAGAGTCGTTTAATAAAGGAAGTAAGATTGCCAAGGAGATACTTGAAAGTTATGCAAAAGCAGAATTTTTTACAAAATTACCAGATATAAAAGAAGAAATTACAGTCGTTACTTTCATTGCTGCAGAGGGTGATATTTCAACTGACCTTTTGTCTCCCGGTAACCAGGCGCATTCTAGGGCAGATCGGGAGCTACACGGAAAATGCTTTATTTCTGAGGATGCCCAATCTGAGATCTTAAACCTACAAGCTCAGCACCCAGATAAACAAGTAATGTTAATTGCCGAAAAGGGAACAATGGGTGTTGGTTCTTCTAGGATGTCGGGAGTAAATAATGTCGCTTTATGGACTGGAAAACAAGCAAGCCCTTATATTCCATTTGTTAATTATGCCCCGATTGTAGCTGGGACAAATGGTATTTCTCCTATATTCATGACTACTGTAGGGGTTACTGGTGGTATCGGTATTGATCTAAAAAACTGGGTTAAGGTAAAGGACGCTGAAGGTAATCCAGTCTTAAATAATGATGGCAATGCCGTTCTTGAGGAAAAATACTCTGTTGCTACAGGTACTGTTCTTAGAATTAATACAAAAGATAAAAAATTACTTAGTGAAGATGGTAGCAAAGAACTCATTGATGTCTCTTCTTCCTTCACACCTCAAAAGATTGAGTTTATCAAAGCTGGTGGATCATACGCAATTGAATTTGGAAAAAGACTTCAAGCCTTTGCTGCTTTGACACTGGGTATAAAATTACAAACTACTTTTGCACCCTCACGAGAAATCACTCACGAGAAGCAAGGACTTACAGCAGTTGAAAAAATCTTTAATAATAATTCTGTTGGATTATCTAAAGGGACCATTTTACACGCTGGTTCAGACTTAAGAGTAAAGGTGAATATTGTAGGGTCACAAGATACGACAGGGCCAATGACAGTTCAGGAATTAGAAGCCATGGCTGCAACAACAATTTCACCAGCTGTTAATGGAGCTTACCAATCAGGTTGTCACACGGCATCAGTTTGGGACCAAAAAGCCCAAGAAAATACACCAAAACTTATGAAATTCATGAATAAATTTGGTCTCATTACAGCAAGAGACCCAAATGATAACTACCACCCAATGACGGATGTTATTCACAAGGTTTTGAATGATATCACTATTGATGACTGGTCTATAATTATTGGTGGTGATTCTCATACGAGGATGTCTAAGGGTGTTGCATTCGGTGCTGACTCTGGAACTGTTGCGCTTGCATTAGCAACAGGTGAAGCGACCATGCAAATACCTGAGACTGTCAAAGTCACATTCAAAGGTCGAATGAGAGGTTACATGGATTTCCGTGATGTAGTCCATGCGACTCAAGCTCAAATGTTAGACCAATTTGGTGATAATGTTTTTCAGGGACGAGTCATAGAAGTGCATATAGGAACCCTGCTTGCGGACCAAGCCTTCACATTTACTGATTGGACTGCTGAAATGAAGGCGAAAGCGTCAATTTGTATTTCTGATGACGAGACTCTTACTCAATCCCTTCAAATTTCTAAAACTCGCCTTCAGATCATGATTGATAAGGGTATGGATAATGATGCCCAAATGTTAAAAATGTTAATCAATAAAGCAGATGAAAGGATTGAAGAAATAAAATCTGGGAATAAACCCTCTCTCAAACCAGATGTTAATGCAAAATATGTAGCTGAAGTTATTGTTGAT
>PAWF01000026.1 GCA_002714015.1 Gammaproteobacteria bacterium
AAAAATAGAAGAAAACTTGTTGCGCGTTATTCTGCAAAACGCACCGAGCTAAAGAAAATTGTTAGTGATGCCTCTCAGCCAGGTGAGGCCCGTTTTGAAGCGCAATTGAAATTAGCAAAGTTACCTCGTAACAGTGCGCCAAGTCGAGTGCGTAATAGATGTGCTGTTAGTGGTAGGTCAAGAGGCTATTATCGAAAGCTTGGGCTTTCTAGAATAGCACTTAGAGAACTTGCTTCAAATGGGCAAATACCTGGTATGGTTAAGTCAAGTTGGTAGAAGGAGACCTGCTATGTCAATGACTGATCCGGTTGCAGACATGATAACCCGCATACGAAATGGCCAACGAGTCGGCAAAGGTAAGATATCAAGTCCTGCCTCAAGATTACGCGGAGCTGTTCTTGATGTTCTGGAGAGCGAGGGTTACATACGCGGTTATAAAAAGGTTGAGTCTGAGGAAGGTAAACCTCAGTATGAAATAGAGTTGAAATATACTGAAGGTCAACCAGTAATCAGAGAAATAAAACGTGTTTCTACACCTGGCAGGAGAGTTTATTCAGGTATGAAAGATTTACCTAGAGTTTATAATGGTTTAGGGATATCTATTCTTTCAACTCCCAGCGGTGTTATGTCAGATATACAGGCGCGCAAGAAAAATGTAGGTGGAGAAGTTCTCTGCCAGGTATTTTAGGAGCAAAGCATGTCTCGAGTAGGCCAGATGGCAATTGCAGTTCCAAGTGGCGTTGAAGTCACTATTGAGGGAGAGGCAATCCGTATCAAGGGAAAAAGAGGAGAGATGGAGACCAAGTTTTCCACCGATGTTTTAGTTGAAGTGGATGATTCTAAGATAAAACTTGCTCCACGTGATAGCTCTAAGCGGTGTAGAGAAATGTGGGGCTTGTGGCGAGCAAATATCCAAAATATGGTTAATGGTGTAACTGACGGTTTCACTAGACGGCTTGAAATACAAGGCGTAGGATATCGTGCGGCAGTACAGGGTAAAACACTTAAGCTTGACCTTGGTTTTAGCCACCAGGTTTTATTTCCAATACCTGCAGGCATTGATATATCTTGTGAAAAGCCAACATTGATATCAGTTAGCGGGTCAGATAAACAACAAGTAGGTCAGGTTGCGGCTGAGATTAGAGCATACCGAAAACCAGAGCCTTATAAAGGTAAAGGTATTCGTTATGAAGGTGAGTATGTTCGCCGAAAAGAAGGTAAAAAGAAGTAATCATGAAACGTGAAACACTTTTTGATAGGAGAAAGCGTCGCACTAGAGCGAATTTGCGTAATAGGTCTGACCGAAAGCCGCGAGTGTCTGTGTTCCGCTCCAATAATCATATTTATGCTCAAATTATAGATGATAAGGTAGGTCGTACGCTAGCAAGCGCATCAAGCCTTGATCAGGAGCTATCTGAAAAACTAAATAAAAGTGGTAACAGAGAAGCCGCTACTGAAGTAGGAAAACTACTAGCAGAACGAGCGGTAGGAGCTGGTATAACTAAGGTGATATTTGATAGGGGGGGATATCGCTTTCACGGGCGGGTCAAAGCCCTAGCCGATGGAGCCCGTGAGGGCGGTCTATCCTTTTAGAAAGGCTATTTTATGGCACGAGGAAATCAAAAAGGGCGAGCAAATAGAGAGCGCGAGGAGTCAGAGTTTTCTGATAAACTTGTAAGTATCAATCGCGTTGCAAAAGTTGTAAAGGGCGGAAGACGTTTTGGATTCTCTGCATTAGTAGTTGTTGGGGATAAACGAGGAAGAGTTGGCTATGGAACTGGCAAAGCTCGGGAGGTCCCTGAAGCAATTAGAAAAGCAACTGAAAAAGCAAAGAGAAATTTAATTCGTGTTCCTTTGCGAGAAGGTCGTACTTTACATCATGATATTCAAGGTCGCTTTGGTGCAGGTAGAGTGGTTATGCGATCGGCCCCCCCAGGCACTGGTATCATTGCTGGTGGACCTATGAGAGCAGTTTTCGAGATGTTGGGTGTAAATGATGTAGTCGCTAAATCTATTGGTACACAGAACCCACAAAATATGATTAAGGCCACTATGGAAGGTCTTGGTTCCAGTGCTAGCCCTCGTACAGTTGCTAGTCGCAGAGGGAAGAAAGTAAGCGAGATATTTGGGCGTGTTGATAAGAGCGCACAACCAAGGGAGTAGTGGTAAAATGAATGCCTCAAAACCTAATTCATTAAGAGTTACCCAAATAAAAAGTCCAATTGGTAGACCTGCTGACCAACGTGCAACACTTGTTGGGCTCGGGCTAAACAAACTTCGTCGAAGTAAAACACTAGAAGATACTCCGTCTGTGCGGGGGATGATAAAAAAGGTTGCGCATCTTGTGCAGGTAGAAGAACTGAAATAGGGATTTTGTGAGATGAAACTCAATCAATTGTCGGATAGAGCTGGAGCTCGTCAGGCCCGAAAGCGTTTGGGTAGGGGGATTGGCTCAGGTTTAGGCAAAACTTCAGGTAGAGGGCATAAGGGTTTTAAGTCACGTTCAGGCTCAAGGGTTAAGGGCTTTGAGGGCGGGCAAATGCCTATTTATAGAAGGCTTCCTAAGTTTGGCTTTAATAATCCAACAAGAAAAGAATATGAGGTAGTTAATTTAGGTAGGCTGCAAGCAGCGATAGACTCTGGTGATAGTGAACTTAAAGCTATTGAAACTATTGATGAATCTAAACTAAAGAGTGCAGGTCTTGTAAGTGGTAGGAAGAGCGGAGTAAGGATATTAGCTGGAGGAGAAATTACCTCCCAGGTAAAATTAATTGTATCCGGTGCTTCAATTTCTGCCATTGCAGCAATAGAAAAAGCTGGTGGAACTATTGAGACTACTGTTGAAAAAAAGAAGATTGAGAGAAAAGGTGGTCGGAAAGTTAAAGCACGAAAACCAGNTANTNCCGAAAAACCAGGGGCTTCNCAGANNCCTGCGGTAGAGACCTGATACAAGCGTATANTAAGTCATGCCTTCTGCAGCAGAACAATTAGCCGCAAATCTAAATTTTGGAGCCTTTCTTAAAGCAAAAGAACTCCATAAAAGGCTTTTGTTTACACTTGGTGCTCTGATAATATATCGACTCGGAACATACATACCTATCCCTGGCATTGATCCAATAGCTTTAGAAGATGTCTTCCAACAGCAAGCTTCTGGAATTCTTGGAATGTTTGATATGTTCTCTGGTGGTGCACTTGGTCGTATGACAATTTTTGCGCTAAATATAATGCCATACATATCTGCATCTATAATTATCCAGCTTATGACAACGATTTCACCAAAACTTGCTCAGTTAAAGAAAGAGGGTGAAACAGGCCGAAAGAAGATAAATCAGTTTACACGATATGGAACAGTGATTTTAGCTGCTCTTCAAGCCCTTGGTATTGCGGCTGGCTTAGAAGGTGCCTCAGGCGGAGTAGTGGTTGATCCAGGTCTCTTTTTCAAACTTACTACAGTTGTAACCCTCACCGGGGGGACTATTTTCTTGATGTGGCTTGGNGAACAAGTNACAGCCCGCGGCGTCGGGAATGGAATTTCATTAATTATTTTTGCAGGTATAGTAGCTGAGTTACCAAGTGCNCTTGCTAATACCTTNGAACTTGGTCGNACGGGTGCGCTTTCTGTCGGAATTCTGGCTGTACTTTTAATCGTTGCAATTGGCGTGATTGCTTTTATTGTTTTTATTGAACGTTCCCAACGACGTATTGTAATCCAATATCCTAAGCGGCAAGTTGGAAGAAAAATGATGGGTGGTGAAAGTTCTCATCTACCGTTAAAACTAAACACTGCAGGTGTTATACCTCCAATTTTTGCCAGCTCAATATTGTTGTTGCCCATAACAGCACTTCAAATGAATGCGGGAGAAGGACCTGGTTGGCTAGGTGGACTTGCATCTATTCTTGGTCGTGGACAACCTGTCTATATGATCCTATATGCTGCAGCCATAATTTTCTTTGCATTTTTCTACACCAAGGTTGTTTTTAACCCAGTTGATACAGCAGATAATTTAAAAAAGAATGGAGGGTTTGTTCCTGGTATTAGACCAGGGAAGAATACTGCCGAATATCTTAATTATGTTTTGGCGCGACTAACCGTTGTAGGNTCTTTATATCTAGCAGCAGTTAGCCTTCTTCCAGAGATACTGATGTCTCAGTANGCTGTACCTTTCTATTTTGGTGGAACTAGCCTTCTTATTGTGGTTACCGTAACTTTAGATACTGTTGGTCAAATACAATCACACCTTCTTGCACACCAATATGAAGGCTTAATTAAAAAAACTAGACTAAAAGGGACAAGGCGTTGAAGCTTATTTTGTTGGGTCCACCAGGTGCAGGAAAAGGGACTCAAGCTCAGTTGTTAATGGATAGCTATAATATTCCCCAATTATCTACCGGAGATATGCTGAGNGCAGCAGTTTCAGCTAAAACCGCTATTGGTGAACAGGTTAAAACAATAATGGAAGCAGGGAATCTTGTTCCTGACGCTCTGATGATTAAACTGATATCAGTTCGATTAGGCGATAAGGACTGTGAGACTGGATTTATATTAGATGGTTTTCCTCGCACTGAGGAGCAAGCTATAGCTCTTGACTCGATGTTATCAGAGCGCAACATTGCATTAGATGCTGTAATATCTCTTAAAGTTGATAATGAAGCTGTAATACAGCGTATTGTTGGTAGATTCTCTTGTTTATCATGTGGTATGGGGTTTCACGAAACTTTAAATGCTCCAAAAGTAGCTGGTATTTGTGATGGATGTGGGGGCAACACCTTCGAGCGTCGTAAAGATGATAACGCAGAAACAGTATTAGCTAGACTTTCAGCTTATGCTGCTAAAACAGCCCCAATTATACCTTACTATAAAGAAAGTGGGCAGTTTATTGAGGTTGATGGAATGCAAAATATTGGTGATGTGCACTCAGCAGTGGTGAACTCACTTGAAAATAACACAAACCATTGACTTCGTATGATATCCCTATGATAATAGGGAAACGGTGGTCACGCGCTTCGGCCTGCGGGCAGGGCGCGTGCTTTCTATTGTGAGGAGATTTAAGTTTGGCACGTATCGCTGGCGTCAACATTCCAACGAATAAACGGGTAGCTATAGCGCTAACCTCAATTCATGGGATTGGACATACTAAAGCAAAGCAGATTACTGATAAGCTCAATATTACACCTGAGAGAAGAGTAAATGAGCTGAGTGATTCAGAAGTTATTGGTATTAGAGAAGTTATAGATTCAGAATATCAAGTAGAAGGTGACCTTCGTCGTGAAGTATCAACAAATATCAAACGTCTAATGGATTTAGGTTGTTATCGAGGGTTAAGGCACAGACGTGGANTNCCCGTTCGTGGTCAAAGAACACATACTAATGCTCGCACCCGTAAGGGCCCAGCAAGAGCAATTGCTGGGAAGAAAAAATAAGGTTTGACGTCATGGCCAGTCCGACAAGAACAAAACGTAAAGAACGTAAAAATATCTCCAATGGTGTTGCTCATGTTAGTGCAACTTATAATAATACAATGATTACTATTACCGATGTGCAGGGAAATACTATAGCTTGGTCTTCAGCTGGTAGTATGGGATTCAAAGGTTCCCGTAAATCTACTCCATATGCAGCTCAAATNGCTGCAGAGGATGTCGGAAGAAAAGCAACTGAGCATGGAGTAAAGACATTAGATGTAGAGGTTTCTGGNCCNGGTTCGGGTAGAGAATCAGCACTGCGAGCTTTACAATCTGCAGGTTTTATTGTGACGGCGATTAGAGATGTTACTCCAATCCCACATAACGGATGTCGTCCNCCAAAAAGACGGCGTGTTTAATTAGTAATTTGTTTTTATCTGTTAGTGAAATTAAAATACATCACTTAAGTAGTCTATTTATAATGCTAAAGTGATCAATTTAAGCTTACTCTTATGCTGTGAGGGTGTAACTGTGATCCAAAAGAATTGGCAAGATTTAATTAAACCTGCGAAGCTTGCGGTTTCCTCAAGTGGAGAGGAAAATACAACTTCTACNGTTGTNGCGGAGCCTTTAGAGAGAGGCTTTGGTTTAACCTTAGGGAATGCATTACGACGTGTATTGTTATCTTCCCTTAATGGTTCAGCAGTGACTGCAATCCAAATTAATAACGTACTTCATGAATTTTCATCTATCCCNGGCGTGCGTGAGGATGTAACTGATATCGTTCTCAATATNAAGTCAATGGCTTTAAGCCAGCATAGCGAGGGTTCAAAAAGAATGGCCCTGACAGCTAAAGGTCCGGGTGAAGTCACTGCAGGAATGATAGATACAGGGCACGATATAGACATAATGAATCCAGACCTTGTTATTTGTACTTTGGATGATGGTGCTGACTTATCAATGGAGCTTACTGTAGAGTCAGGGAAAGGATATGTNCCTGCAGCTCATAATAGACCTGAAGATGCNCCGATAGGNTTCATACCAATNGACTCACTATTCAGCCCAGTTAGAAAAGTTGCCTATAAAGTGGATAATTCTAGAGTCGGACAGATGACTGATTATGATAGATTGTCCTTGGAAGTTGAGACAAATGGGACTGTTAGTCCTGAGGANTCAGTAGCANTNGCAGCGCGAATTCTTCAAGATCAATTACAACTATTTGTTAATTTTGAAGAACCAAAAGAAGTGCAANTCCAAGAGGATCCTGATGACTCAGATTTNCGACCAAGTTTACTNAGAAAAGTAGAAGAACTTGAGTTATCAGTAAGATCAATGAATTGTTTGAAAAATGACAATATTATCTACATCGGAGATCTCGTTCAGCATACTGAAGCGGCAATGCTCCGAACACCAAATTTTGGACGAAAGTCTCTAAACGAAATTAAAGAAGTTTTGGCACAGATGGGTTTACATCTTGGTATGGAAGTGCCTAATTGGCCTCCTGAAAATATTGAGGAAATGGCCAAGCGATTGGAAGAACCTTTCTAATCAGTTATTTATTAGGTAGGGAGTAAAATTATGAGGCATCGGAAAAGTGGTCGAAAGCTTAACAGGACAGCGTCACATCGAAGAGCTATGTTCAGAAATATGGCAACAGCTTTGCTCAAGCATGAGCAAATTAATACTACACTCCCAAAGGCTAAGGAACTACGTCCAATAGTAGAAAAATTAATAACTTTAGGGGGTAACGATAATCTTGCCAACAGGCGTAAGGCATATGCTTATCTTGTCAATGATCTAATTGTAAGAAAGCTTTTTGATACTTTAGGACCTCGATATACTGAAAGACCTGGAGGTTACACTCGTATTATAAAGGCAGGGTTTCGTCATGGTGATACGGCACCAATGGCTGTAATTGAGTTAGTAGATAGGGATACAGATGCAAAAGGTTTGGACTCAGGTCCCCCACAAATTNATGAAGATGATTCAGAGACACCTGAAGAAGCAGCGTGATATCTCAGAAATTTAGCAAGAAATTAGGCAGCCCTTAAAGGCTGCCTTTTGTTTGGCAAATAAAGGTAAATAATTAGGATGGTAGATAAAAGACATCCTGAATCACTTTTTGATACTATTAGGCATAAGCCTTTGGCAGANGAGATGCGTCCTAAGTCCCTTAAAGAGGTAGTGGGGCAAGAACATTTGATGGGTCCAAATGCACCTATTGGTCGNCTCTTATCTGGTGAACATATTATGTCATCAATTTTATGGGGTCCACCGGGGTCAGGGAAAACTACAATTGCTCGATTAATTGCAAATTATACCAATTACGAGTTTGAGTCTTTAAGCGCTGTTTTTTCTGGACTAACTGATCTTCGTAAAAAATTTGATGGGGCACGTAAAAGTGCATCTCAAGGTAANAGAACAGTTTTATTTGTGGATGAAATTCATAGATTTAATAAAATTCAACAAGATGCATTTTTACCTGTTGTAGAAGATGGGATAGTAGTATTGATTGGAGCAACTACAGAGAATCCTTCTTTTGAATTGAACGATGCGCTTCTATCCAGATGTCAGGTTATAACCCTCAATCGGCTTAACGATAGTTCACTNGAGTCANTACTGAGTCGTGCAGAANAATTTAAGGGAAAGAATTTGCTCTTATCTCCTGAAGCTCGTTCTTTGCTCAAAGTGATGTCTGATGGAGATGGTCGCTATCTTCTCAATGTTGTAGAAGTAATTTTTTCTATTCCAAGTAAAGAGCAAATCCATCCAGATGAGTTAATTAAAATTATAGAGGGTAGAGCACCACTTTATGATAAGTCTCATGATAGTCATTATAACCTAATCAGCGCACTTCACAAATCACTTCGTGGTTCTGATGTTGATGCAGGACTATACTGGCTTGCGAGAATGCTTGTTGGCGGTGAAGACCCTCGTTTTATTGCTCGTCGTTTAGTACGTTTTTCGGTTGAAGATGTGGGGTTAGCCGATCCAAATGCACTTTCTCATACCATCTCAGCTTGGTCTGCTTATGATAGACTGGGTTCTCCNGAGGGTGAATTAGCTCTTGCACAATCTGTAATTTATCTTGCTACTGCGCCAAAATCTAATGCCGCCTATATAGCTTATGGAGAAGCTATCCAAGCCGCTAAGGAATACGGCTCGCAAATGCCTCCTAAACACATACTTAATGCACCCACAGATTTGATGAGAGAACAAGGCTATGGTCAAGGTTATGAATATGATCATAATAATAAGTATGGATTTTCAGGTCAAAATTACTTTCCTGAAAACATGACAAGAAAAAATTTTTATCACCCTGTGGCTAGGGGGTATGAAAAAGATATTCAAAAAAGATTAGAGCTTTGGGATGAGTTNCGGACTGAAAGAAGCAATAATAAAAATAAAGAATAATTTGAGTNTTAAATATATAAAACATGTCTGAGTTAGAAAAAAAACAAGCATTTACAAGAAATATTATTATAGATTCTGATGATGAAGGCGTTCGTTTAGACCGTTGGTTNAGTCGTCANTATCCAAGCCTAAGCCATAGCTATCTTCAAAAAATGTTNNGCAAAGGTCAAATCCGTCTCAATGGAAAAAGAGCTAAGAACAATGATCGCCTTGTTGCAGGAGAGTCTATAAAAATTCCCTCTTTATCTGATATTTCAGTTGATAAAGTTCAGTCTAAGTATAGAGCTATATCTAATAAAGAACTAAAAGTTGCTGAAGAAATTCAAAAGCAATTAATATATAAAGATGATAGAATCTTAGTAATAAACAAACCGCCAGGTCTTGCAGTGCAAGGTGGNAAAAAGGTATCTATTCACCTNGATAGGTTGCTGGGTTTACTAAAATATGACTCTCAGCATCGCCCTAAGCTGGTGCACCGCTTAGATAAAGATACCAGCGGTATCTTAGTTTTAGCACGAAAGCCAAATGTAGCGGCTGATTTAGCCCAAGCTTTTCAAAGAAAAGAAATTCGTAAGGTATATTGGGCCTTAGTGGTGGGAGTACCAGTGCCAGCAGAAGGTCGAATGGAAGCCCCTCTGAAAAAACTTTTAGCCCCTGGAGGAGAAAAAACGTTAGTTAGCAATTCTGGAAAGAGCGCTACAACACTTTTTAGAACTATAGAAAACTCTGGTAGACGAGTATCATTTCTTGTATTGCAGCCAGAAACTGGAAGAACACATCAGCTTAGNGCTCATTGTTCTCAGGTCCTCGGTTGCCCAATACTTGGTGATGGTAAGTACGGAGGAACAGATGCACATCCCGGTATAAATGGAATCTCTCGTCAGGTTCATTTGCATGCGCGTAGTATAACATTACCAAAGTCTTTTAGTAATAATGGCAAAACGCAATTTTTCATAGAAGCTCCACNNCCNAAACATATTNAAGTTGCAAGAAGTATTTTTGGCTTTGAGCAAAAACCTGATAAGGACCCTTTNTCTAGTGTTAGAAANTTATAGGTAGAAATTAGAATGTCTAATTATTTTATAGAGNCCGTATATGCGTAAGTTTTATAATTCNGTAACGTACAGCCAAATAAATCAAGAAAATATATTTGGTTTATTCTTAGATGGTAAGCCATTAAAAACTCCTGCAAATAATNTGGTATTATTACCAACTTTGAATTTAGCAAAAATTATTGCTGAGGAATGGAAATCACAGAATGAGAATATATTACCAGAAACCATGCCTTTAACGCAGGTTGTATACACAGCAATTGATCAAGTTTCTTGCAATCGTAAACATTACGAACATGAAGTATTACGTTATGCAAAAACTGATACTATTTGCTATAGAGTTGATCAACCAATTGAGCTGGCAAAATTNCAAGAAGACATGTGGTCTCCTCTGTTATTATGGTCAGAAAAACAATTTGGTATTATTTTATCAACAACAACTAATGCAATGGCTATTGAGCAACCCAGAGAAAGTTTAATTTTAGTAAAGAAAATTATATCAAGCTATAATCATTGGAATTTGTCTGGTCTAATTGCACCTGTAAGAGCTAGTGGATCATTCATCATTGGTTTAGCTNTTTCAGAGAAATTNCTATGTGCAGAAGAAGCCTTTAAATTTTCAGAGCTGGAGAGGACTTGGCAAATTGGAAGGTGGGGGGAAGATTCTGAATCAAGCATTATAAGGGAAAAAATTAGAAAAGACTTTATTGTTGCAGAGATGTATTTTAAAGCTATTTCTGTATAATTAGTCTTCCTTATATAAGTTTTGGAGACTCGTTCCAACGTGTATTATCTTATTTCCATGATTCGTATAGAAATTTTATTATTGAATTAGTTAAGTATTGTTTGACTTAGGAGTTATTATGCAGGACATAATTCGCCAACTTGAGAGAAGTCGTAATGCTGCCCGAGAGGGTGGTGGTGAAAAGCGAATTGCCGCACAACATAAAAAGGGTAAATTAACAGCACGTGAGCGAATAGAGCTCTTGGTTGATGACGGTTCTTTTGAAGAATTTGACATGTTTGTTGAACACCGGTGTACAGACTTTGGCATGGATAAAAATAGAGTGCCTGGTGACGGTGTAGTAACAGGGCATGGTGAGATTAATGGACGTCTAGTTTATGTCTTTAGTCAAGACTTTACGGTTTTTGGAGGTTCTTTATCTGAAGCCCACGCTGAAAAAATATGTAAGATCATGGACCAAGCTATGAAAGTTGGAGCTCCTGTCATTGGTCTTAATGATTCGGGTGGAGCANGAATTCATGAAGGTGTTGCCTCGCTTGGAGGTTATGCAGAAGTTTTTCAAAGAAATGTTCTAGCCTCGGGCGTANTCCCTCAAATTTCATTAGTNATGGGTCCTTGTGCCGGAGGTGCTGTATATTCACCGGCAATAACTGACTTTATATTTATGGTTGAAGATAGCTCTTATATGTTCGTTACTGGACCAGATGTTGTTAAAACTGTGACTCATGAAACTGTGACCCACGAACAGCTAGGAGGGGCTTCAACTCATACTATAAAAACTGGAGTTGCAGACCTAGCGCTAAGTAACGATGTTGATGCTATGAATGAAATTCGCCGATTTATTTCATTTTTACCATCATCAAATAAAGAAAAGCCTAAAACAATACCATGTACAGACCCTATAGATCGCAGTGAATCATCTCTTGATAGCTTGGTGCCTTCAGANCCACAAAAGCCTTACGATATGAAAGAACTTATATTAAAGATAGCTGATAATGCTGATTTTTTTGAACTTAAAGAAAATTTTGCTAAAAATATAATCACTGGGTTTTGTAGAATTAATGGTGAAACCGTAGGAGTGGTAGCTAATCAACCCACAGTATTAGCAGGCTGCTTAGATATTCATTCTTCTCGTAAAGCCTCACGTTTTGTGAGGTTTTGTGATTGNTTTAATATTCCAATTCTGACTTTTGTAGATGTGCCTGGTTTTCTTCCTGGCACTGATCAGGAACACAATGGTATAATTACGCATGGATCAAAGCTTTTATATGCTTATGCCGAAGCCACCGTCCCAAAGGTCACGGTTATCACTCGTAAAGCTTATGGTGGAGCATATGATGTTATGTCATCAAAGCATTTACGTGGCGATGTTAATTATGCATGGCCCACAGCCGAGATTGCAGTTATGGGACCTAAGGGAGCAGTTGAAATAATTTTCCGTGATGCACTANATAACTCTCAAGCCATAGANACNCATACAGAAGAATATAGACAAAAATTTGCAAACCCCTTTGTTGCTGCTCGTCGTGGGTATATTGATGATATTATTCACCCACATAATACGCGTTTTCGTATAGCTCGATCCTTCAAAAATCTAAAAAACAAAAAATTGGATAATCCCTGGAAGAAACATGGGAATATCCCTCTATAATTGAGGGTAAAGAAATAATATGTTTGAAAGGATTTTAATTGCAAATCGTGGTGAGATAGCTTGTCGTGTTATCGAAACTGCAAATAAACTCGGCATTGAGACTATTGCTATATTCTCTGAGGCTGACTCTGAAGCACGTCATGTAAAGCTAGCAAATCAAGCCTATTTAGTTGGACCCGCTATAGCTAGAGATAGTTACCTCTGCATTGAGAGGATTATAGAGATTGCTATCGAGTCAAAGTCAGATGCTGTACATCCAGGTTATGGCTTTCTCTCAGAAAATGCAGCATTTGCAGAGGCTCTATCAGGGAAAGACATAACTTTTATTGGTCCTTCATCTAGTTCTATTGCATCAATGGGAGACAAAATTGAGTCTAAATTGATTGCTAGTGCAGCAGGTGTAAATACCATTCCTGGTCATACTGAGGCGCTAAAAGAATCTGATCAGGCAATAGCTGTAGCTAGTGAGATTGGCTATCCAGTTATGGTTAAGGCAGCTGCAGGAGGAGGAGGCAAAGGAATGCGGCTTGCTTTTTCAGAACCTGAACTTCTAGAAGGTTTGCAGTCGGCTATTAATGAGGCGAAGTCATCATTTGGCGACGGAAGAGTGTTTATTGAAAAATTTATTGAGCAGCCTCGCCACATTGAAATACAAATTTTAGCAGATAATCATGGTAACGTAGTTTATTTGGGTGAAAGAGAGTGCTCTATACAGCGTAGGCACCAAAAAATAATTGAGGAAGCTCCTAGTTCGTTTTTAGATGATAATACTAGGCTCATGATGGGGGAACAAGCATGTACTCTTGCTAAAGCTGTAAATTATAAATCTGCTGGTACTGTTGAATTTGTAGTTAATGAGAAAAAAGAATTCTTTTTTCTTGAAATGAATACTCGTCTTCAGGTTGAACATCCAGTTACTGAGTTCATAACTGGCTTAGACCTTGTAGAGCAGCAAATTTTAATTGCGGATGGGCAACCGCTGCAATTTAATCAATCAGATATTGCTATAAATGGTTGGGCTATAGAATCAAGAGTTTATGCAGAAGACCCTAGTCGTGGTTTTGTTCCATCTGTTGGACGCTTAGTTCGACATGAACCGCCGGACTGTGGTCCAACAGTCCGTCTGGATACAGGGGTATATGAGGGTTCTGAAATATCAATGTTTTATGATCCTATGATTTCTAAGCTCATCACATATGGTGATAATCGCGAAGCAGCTATAAACACTATGTTAGATGCACTTAATTCTTATAGGATTTCAGGCATTTCACACAACCTTAGTTTGCTCTCAGCGATAGTTAGCCATCCCCGATTCTTGGATGGTAATATAACTACAGCTTTTATGGACGAGGAATTTCCTGAAGGATTTTCTGGGTTAGAGGCTATTGATGAAAACTTGTCTGTAATATTACCTTTATCCGGGGCTATTACATCAATAACTCTTAATGCAAATAAGATATCTTCATTTGACTTTGATACAGCAATTGATTTCGTAGTTTATGTTGGAGGAGGAAGTTATCCTATTTCAATATTCTATGAGCGTAATAGAAATATGCAAATTAAATGGAATAAACATAAACCACCTAGTTCAGTTGAAACGTCGTGGTTACCTCATGAAAGGCTGATTCATGCTAAAATTGATCAAAAACCAATCACAGCTCAGGTATGGCAAAAAAACCTAAGTTTTAGTTTATGTTGGGGTGCTGTTGTAGCTCCTGTAAAAGTTAGAACTGCTCGTGCAGCAGAGCTTATGGAACGTATGCCAAAGAAACAACCGCCGGACCTTTCCAAAAAGTTAGTTTCTCCAATGCCTGGACTTATAGTTTCTATTCCAGTTTCCGAGGGTGAAAATGTAAAAGCAGGACAAACTCTTGCGGTGATAGATGCTATGAAGATGGAGAATATATTGCGAGCAGAAAGAGATAGTAAAATTAGCAAGGTATTTTTCAAAGATGGAGATAATATCGCTGTTGACGATATAATTATTGAATTTACATAGTCTATTTAGAAAACACGTGAAAGTTATACAAATATCTTGGATAAGCTCTTTTCTATGGAGTTAATTATTCATGAAATAATATGAAAATTCCTTAGTAAGAACTTGGTCTATTTCATCCATACTGACATTTATTCCGAGTTCAGCAAGAGAAGTTACCCCAAAATTTCTTATTCCACATGGAATAATGCCATTAAAATATTGGAGATTAGGATTGTTGTTTATGGATATTCCATGAAAAGTTACCCAACGCCTAACCCTTATACCTATAGCTGCAATTTTTGCTTCATTTCCTTTTGGGGTATTAACCCAAATGCCTACTCTGTTTTTTCTTTTTTTCCCAATTATATCAAAATTCTTTAATGTAGCTATAAGCCAATTCTCGAGACTATCAATGTATTTATGAAGATCAATATTCTCTTCATGTTTTCTTTTTGTAAGGTCCAGCATCACATATGCAATACGCTGACCGGGACCATGATAAGTATATGAGCCGCCCCGACCTGTTTTATATACTGGGAGTTCATCTGGTTTAATAAGGTCCTGTTTCTTGGCACTTGTTCCTGCTGTATAGAGTGAGGGGTGCTCTAAAAACCAGACTTGTTCTTGAGCTCTTCCTAGCCGGATTTCATGAACTCTTTCTTCCATGACCCGAACTGCCTCTTCGTAATTTACAGGCTCATGTGATATTTTCCATTCAATCACTATAATTTTCTTCCAATACTTAACATTAACTACATTTAGACTTTTCTAACATATATGTAGGTTAGTTTATGTGATTATTAAACAAAGTCTGTATTATATAAGGTTAAGAAAAATAAAACTGTTTATAAAATTAGTCTCCAGAGGTAAGAAATGTCTGATTATTTTGAACGATCATTAATTATGCATGAACAATTACGTGGAAAAATCAGTGTGCATAATAAACTAACTATTGCTAGTAGAAATGATTTATCTATAGCCTACACCCCAGGGGTTGCGAGACCATGTGAAATAATAGCAAATGATCCCGATGCTGCTTATAAGCTAACTATTAAGGGAAACTCAGTTGCTGTAGTATCGGATGGTTCAGCAGTTTTAGGTCTTGGAGATATAGGACCGTTAGGAGCCCTGCCAGTTATGGAAGGTAAGGCTTTATTATTTAGGGAGTTTGCTAAAATTGATTCTTGGCCAATTTGCCTGGATACCAAGGACCCAGAAAAAATTATAGAAACCTGCCGTAATATTGCCCCAGTTTTTGGAGGTATAAATTTGGAGGACATATCAGCACCCCGCTGTTTTGAAATTGAGAATGCACTCCAAGATATTGGTATACCCGTATTTCATGACGATCAACATGGCACAGCCATAGTACTTTTGGCTGCCTTAATAAATTCNTGNAAAGTAATAGGACNGAAACTTAGTGATTTGAAGGTTGTTATAAATGGAGCAGGTGCTGCTGGTACAGCAATTGCAAAGTTGATTAGCGGACAGGATATTAATTCATCGCTTATATCTCCTGTTGGAGATGTTGTGATTTGTGACTCAAAGGGGGCAATTTCTAGTAAACGTAATGATNTAAATGCCGCTAAGCAGGAATTATTGCAGTTCACTAACAAAGAAGATAATTCGGGTACCTTAACAAAAGTAATTGAGGGAGCTAATGCATTTATTGGGGTGTCAAAAGGCAATATCATATCAGCTATAGATGTTCAGAGAATGGCACCAGATCCAATAATATTAGCAATGGCAAATCCTACTCCAGAAATTATGCCACATGAAGCATTAAAAGGCGGAGCAGCAATTGTTGGTACAGGGCGTAGTGACTTTCCTAATCAGGTAAATAACGTTTTAGTTTTTCCNGGAATCTTTCGTGGTGCCCTTGATGCGCGTTCTCCCATAATAAGTGGAGATATGAAAATAGCTGCCGCTTTAGCTTTGTCTGCAGCGGTAGATAATGTGTCAGATACAATGATATTACCTCANCCTTTGGATCGAACGGTAGCACCNGCCATCGCAAAAAANGTTCGTGCAGTAGCAAAAAAGAATGTTGAATAGGATACTTACTAAAGAAGATTTTCTTCTAGATGTATTTTTCTATTATTTAAGTTCTTGATTCAAAGTTTGGATTAGTGACCTTTAAGTGTTTACCCGGGTATTGTAAGTTTTGATATTAATTTTTCTTAAATTAGATAGAGTATTATTATGCCTGATAACCTTCGAGATGCCGCGTTAAAATTCCATAGACAGTCACCTCCAGGTAAGTTGGCAATTCAGCCAACAAAACCCTTGCTAACTCAAAGAGACCTATCTTTAGCTTACTCTCCAGGTGTAGCCCATGCTTGTAACGAGATAAAAGACAACCCTGCATCTGTATATGATTATACAGCAAAAGGAAATATGGTAGCTGTTATTAGTAATGGCAGTGCAGTTTTAGGGCTTGGAGCAATAGGGGCTTTAGCGGCTAAGCCAGTTATGGAAGGAAAGGCTGTACTGTTTAAAAAATTTGCTAATATAGATGTTTTTGATATTGAAATTGATGAGAATAATATTGATGATTTAGTTGAAACAATCATTCGTTTGGCCCCAACCTTTGGTGGTATTAATTTAGAAGATATTAAAGCACCTGAATGTTTTGAGATAGAGAGAAGGCTTCAGGAAAAGCTTGATATTCCTGTTTTTCATGATGACCAGCATGGGACAGCAATTTGTGTTGCTGCCGCAGTATCAAATGCAGTTGATATAGTTGATAAAAGGATTAATTCAACAAAGATTGTCTGTTCTGGCGCGGGCGCCTCAGCTATAGCTTGTCTAGAGTTACTTTTAAACTTAGGGGTCAATAAGAACAATATTTATGTTTTTGATAGTAAGGGATTAATACATAAAGGCAGAAATGACTTAAATCAGGAGAAGCTTAATTTTGCCGTAGATGGAGGAGATCGTAATCTTAACGAAATTATAGCGAAGGCGGATGTATTTCTTGGACTCTCTGGTCCTGGGGTTTTGACCTCTAAGATGGTAACTAATATGGCAAAAAATCCATTAATATTAGCCTTAGCTAATCCTGACCCAGAGATTCTTCCAGAGTTAGTTAAAGAGGTGAGATCAGATGCTATCATTGCTACAGGTCGCTCAGATTATCCTAATCAAGTAAACAATGTGCTTTGCTTTCCGTTTATTTTTAGAGGTGCTTTAGATTGTGGTGCTCGTGAGATCAATCTAGAGATGAAGTTGGCTTGTGTTAAGGCGATAGCAAACCTTGCTAAAGCCGAATCATCGGATATTGTCGCACAGGCTTATGGTGAGCATAGTAGGTTTGGTCCAGATTATATTATTCCACGTCCTTTTGATCCAAGACTTATTTCCTCTGTACCTGTAGAAGTTGCCCGAGCTGCAATGCAAAGTGGTGTTGCTGAAAGACCAATAGGTGATCTTGATGCATACAGGGCTATGCTTGAAGGTCAAGTCTTTCGTTCGGGTAGTTTAATGAAGGATGTTTTTTTAAAGGCAAAAACTGCACCAAGAAGAGTTGTATATGCCATTGGTGAAGATGATAGGGTTTTACAAGCAGCTCAACAAGCTGTAGATGAAAAAATTGCTAATCCAATTCTGGTTGGACGCCCATTTAGAATTCAGGAAAAAATAGAGAGTCTAGGACTTAGAATTCGAGTTGGAGACGAGGTGGAGGTAGTGGATCCGGCAAGTTACAAAAACTATAATGATTATGCAGCTTCATATCACAGGTTAATGGGTCGAGCAGGAGCAGCCCCCCAAACTTCAAGAATAATTATGCGGACTCAAAACACAGCGATAGCAGCAATGATGGTTCGACAAAAAGATGCTGATGCAATGATAGCTGGACCAGTTAGTTTATTTCGTCCTGAGCTAATACATGTTCTAGAAGTTATTGGGCTTAGAGAAGATGTTAATACTGCGGCGGCAATGCAAGTATTGATTCTTGATAAAGGTGTATTTTTTATAACTGATACCCATGTAATGGAGGAACCCAATCCGGAAGAAATTTGTCAATCAGCTTTGTTAGCAGCTGAGCAGGTTGGTCATTTTGGAATTGAGCCTAAAATTGCCCTTTTATCTGGTTCTAACTTTGGTAGTAATGAGTTTGAATCTTCTGTAAAAATGCGTGAAGCTGTGCGATTGTTGCATCTTTCAGCACCTGGCCTGGAGGTGGATGGTGAGATGCATGCCGATACTGCATTAAGAGAAGAGGTTCGCCAGGAAATTTATCCTAATTCCCGGTTATCTGGTCAAGCTAATACTCTTGTGATGCCAAATCTTACTGCTGCCAATATTGCCTATAATATGGTTAAGGGTTTAGCTAATGGAACTTCTGTCGGACCTATTCTTCTTGGCTTAGCAGCTCCTGCTCATGTTTTGCATGGGTCAGCAACAGTTCGGAGTGTTTTAAATATGACCGCAATAGCTGTAGTTGAATCACAAACTCAAGAAAAAGTGAAAACATAATAAAGTTTAGGTCACTAGGGCTTTATCTAAAGGTAGTCATAATGGTTAGTAAAAGAGAAGACGCTGATCGAGATTTGTCTCGGGCAGTACCATTATCTGAAAATGGTTTATATACTCTAGATTCTGATCTAGTTAGGCGTGTTGCTAAAGCACTGGAAAGAGGAGACTTTTCTAGTGTAAGGGATTCTTTGACCCCACTACATAAAGCCGACATCGCAGATTTAATAGAGCGCTTTCCTCAAGCTAATAGACATAAATTAATTATTGCTGCTGGAGAGGTTTTTACTGGTGATGTGTTAGCTAACATAGAAGATGATGTTAGAGATGACCTTCTTGAGGACCTAGATACTAGTAAAGTTGTAGATGCGATTACTACTCTTGAGGTTGATGATGCCGTTTCTGTTTTAGAGGACTTAGGGCTTCCTAGGCAGAGAGAAGTTCTTGACGCAATCCCTCAAGAGGAACGAGCTGCAGTTGAAGAGAGTTTAACGTTTCCAGAAAATAGTGCTGGTCGTCTAATGCAACGAGATGTTTTAGCCCTACCTGCAAACTGGACAGTTGGAAAAACAATTGATCACATGCGAGATGGAGTCAGCCTACCAGATGATTTTTATGAGGTTATAGTAGTAAATGCAACGCAAGAACCTATTGGTTCTGTTCGCCTAGACAAACTGCTTCGTGCAAGGAGACCAGAAACTTTGAGTGATTTAATGCGAACAGATATTAAAACAATTCCGGTGCTAACGGACCAAGAGGAAGTTGGTTATGTATTTGAGCAGTATGACTTAGTCTCAGCACCAGTAGTTGGAACTGATGGTAGTTTGATTGGTGTTGTTACTGTTGATGATGTAGTCGATGTTATACAGGATGAAGCAGAGGAAGACCTTCTAAGGCTTTCAGGAGTAGCTGAAACAGATATTTACCGTGCAACTTTAGAAACTATGTGGGGACGGTTTACATGGCTATTAGTAAATCTTGGAACTGCAATTTTAGCATCTATTGTTATTTACCAATTTGATGGGTCTCTTGAAAAAATGGTTGCATTAGCAGTCCTAATGCCGATTGTAGCATCTATGGGTGGAAATGCAGGAACACAAACTATGACAGTTGCAGTTCGTGCTATTGCAACTCGCGATTTAAACATGGGAAATTTAGGAAGAGTTTTAGGTAAAGAGCTTCTTGTTGCTCTGGCAAATGGAGGTATTTTCGCTATTCTTGCAGGTGGTGCAGCAGCACTCTGGTATAAAGACTATCCACTTGGTTTAGTTATAGGTGGTGCAATGATTATCAACATGATAACAGCAGGTCTTTTTGGTCTAGTGATTCCAGTTATTCTATGGAGATTACGAATTGATCCTGCAACTGCAGCTGGTGTTTTACTTACCACTGTCACTGATGTTGTAGGTTTTCTAGCATTCTTGGGCTTAGGGGCATTATTTTTGTTATAATATTATTTAAGTCTATGAGATTTGATTGACTGAGCATTATATACATTCCTATTAGTAGGGTTATGGCAATGCTTAAGGAGAATATTTATATGCTTAACCACACACCGATTAGACTTGGTTTTGGGTTTGATGAAATTACTGAATCAATAAGAGCTACAGTAGAGGCCTTTGCTCAAAATGAGATTGCCCCCAGAGCTGCAGATATTGATAATTCAGATAAGTTTCCAAGAGATCTATGGCCTAAAATGGGAGATTTAGGTCTTTTAGGTATCACAGTAGAACCCGAAGATGGTGGAACAGGTTTAGGATACCTTCAGCATGTAATAGTTATGGAGGAGATTAGCCGTGCTTCTGCATCAGTGGGTTTATCTTATGGCGCTCACTCTAACCTTTGCGTAAATCAAATAAGAAGAAATGGTAACTTAGATCAGAAAAACCGCTTCCTAGAAAAACTGATTAATGGTGAGCATGTCGGAGCTCTTGCTATGAGTGAAACGGGTGCAGGTTCAGATGTTGTTTCCATGAATGCACATGCGGAGAAGAAAACTGACTCTTATATAATAAATGGCACCAAAATGTGGATAACAAATGGTCTCGATGCAGATGTATTAGTTGTTTATGTTAAGACAGATTTGGATATGGGTAAGAATGGAATAACTGCCTTTATTATAGAAAAAGGCATGAAGGGATTTTCCACCTCACAAAAACTCGATAAGTTAGGTATGCGGGGTTCTAACACCTGTGAGCTAGTTTTTGAAGATTGTGAGGTTCCTACTGAGAATGTGCTTGGTAAGGTTAATGAGGGTATCAGTGTTTTAATGAGTGGATTAGATTATGAACGAGCTGTTTTAGCAGCAGGTCCACTTGGAATTATGCAATCCTGTATGGATATTGTTACTCCTTATATTCGCGAACGGAGGCAATTTGGTAAGGCTATAGGCGAATTTCAGTTAATGGAGGGTAAGATAGCAGATATGTACACTATTCTTAGTGCCGCAAGGTCTTATGTATATGCAGTTGCGCAGTCTTGTGATCGAGGTGAAACCACACGCAAAGATGCTGCAGGTGCTATACTATTTGCATCAGAGAGAGCTACCTGGATGGCTTCACAGGCTATACAATGTTTAGGAGGTAATGGGTATATTAATGAATATCAAACTGGACGCCTTTTGCGTGATGCTAAGTTATACGAAATAGGAGCAGGTACTAGTGAAATTAGACGTTGGTTAATTGGTAGGGAGATTTTCACAGAAGTATAAATATTATTATGACTTAAGGTTAGAAAAAAATTAATATAAGTCTATGCGCTGAAAATTCTCAATTAAATTTAAGTTATAAATTTAGTTTACAAAAATAAATTCAAACTTTTGAAATATGGAGAAGATACTATGAGCCAGGATCCAGTTGTAATTGTTGGTATGTCACGAACTCCTATGGGCGGATTTCAGGGAGATTTAAAGGATATCTCAGCTTCAGATCTTGGAGGAGCAGCAATTCGCCATGCTTTGGAAGGTGCAAACATATCAGCAGAAGATATTGATGAAGTAATAATGGGAAATATTCTTTCTGCTGGGCAAGGACAGGCACCAGCAAGACAAGCGTCTTTAGGTGCTGGAATTCCTAACACGGTAGGTTGTACAACAATTAATAAGATGTGTGGCTCAGGTATGAAAGCTACTATGTTTGCAGCTGATCTTATCGCTGCAGGAACTAATAAAGTTATGGTTGCAGGTGGGATGGAAAGTATGACGCGTGCGCCTTATTTATTAGATAGAGCAAGAGAAGGGTATCGCATGGGGCATGGTCAAATAAAAGATCATATGTTTGTAGACGGTTTAGAAGATGCTTATGATAAGGGCACTTTAATGGGGGTTTTTGCAGAAGAAACTGCTAAAAAATATCAGTTTACTATAGAACAACAGGATGATTTTGCTATTACATCTTTAAATCGAGCAAAGGCTGCTATTGAGGACGGTTCATTTGTCTCAGAAATTACCCCGGTTATAGCCAAAACTAGAAAGGGTGACAAAGTTATTACTACAGATGAACAACCCTTGAAGGCCGACATTGAAAAAATCAAACAGCTTAGACCTGCTTTTGCAAAAGATGGCTCTGTTACTGCAGCTAACTCTAGTTCAATATCAGATGGTGGTGCTGCATTAGTTTTAATGACCTTATCAGAAGCAAAGAGACGTTCGCTGAATCCATTAGCAGTAATTAGAGGGCATTCTACATTTGCACATGAACCAGCTTGGTTTACTACAGCCCCATCCCCTGCAATAGAGAAACTTTTACAAAAAATAGAATGGTTAAAGGATGATGTTGATTTATTTGAAATTAATGAAGCCTTTGCAGTAGTAACAATGGCCGCAATGAGAGATTTAGATATACCCCATGAAAAGGTAAATATACATGGTGGTGCCTGTGCCTTAGGTCATCCAGTCGGAGCTTCTGGAGCTAGGATAATTGTTACCCTTTTAGCCGCACTTAAGAAAAATAACATGAGTAAAGGAATAGCTGCTCTTTGTATCGGGGGAGGAGAAGCAACTGCAATAGCTGTTGAGAGAATACATTAAGATATATTTTTAATCCATTGATAAACATATATAGTTATAAAGGTATTTGAATGAGTAGTGATCAACAATTTTTGAATCAAGAACATAAATTAATAAGAGATATGGCTAGAGACTTTGCTCGTAACGAGTTAACCCCCTTTGCTTCTTCATGGGATGAAGGCGCTGATTTTCCGGAAGATATTTATGCTCGTATGGGGCAACTAGGGCTTATGGGAATGTCAGTATCAGACAAATGGGGAGGCTCAAATGCTGATACTGTTTCTTACGCTATTGCTCTGGAGGAAATTGCAGCAGGTGATGTTGGTACATCTACTGCAATGAGTGTAAATAACAGTTTAGTGTGTTCCGGTATTGAAAATTTTGGAACTGAAGAACAAAAGTTAAGTATCCTTAAACCTTTAGCAAAGGGAGAGGTTCTTGGTTGTTTTTGTTTGACTGAACCTCAGGCCGGTTCAGATGCTTCAGCAATCAAAACAAAGGCTCATATGGATGGTAATGAATGGGTTTTAAATGGAACTAAACAATTTATTACAAGTGGTTCAAAAGCTGATTATGCAATCGTTTTCGCTGTTACTGACCCAGACGCTGAAAAAAAAGGTTTAAGTTGTTTTATTGTTCCCACTAATATCGATGGTTATAAAATATCTAGACTTGAAAAAAAAATGGGTCAACGAGCGCATGATACAGCTCAATTAATTTTTGAGGATATAAGGTTGCCTCCGGAACAAATGCTAGGTGAGCCTGGGCAAGGTTACAAAATAGCTCTATCTAATCTTGAAGGTGGAAGAATAGGGGTAGCATCTCAAGCATTAGGAGCAGCTCGTGCAGCATACGAGTGTGCTTTAGATTACTCAAAACAGCGAGTTACTTTTGGTAAGCCGATAATTCAACATCAAGCTGTTGGTTTCAGGCTAGCTGATATGGCCACTGAAATCGAGGCCGCGCGACTGCTCATTCATCATGCTGCGAAAATGCGTGATGCAGGGTTGCCATGCGTAAAGGAAGCATCAATGGCTAAAATGTATGCTTCTGAGATGGCAGAACGTGTCTGTTCTTCTGCAATTCAAACCCTTGGAGGTTACGGGTATCTTTCTGATTTTCCTGTTGAACGTATATATCGTGATATGCGCGTTTGTAGTTTATATGAGGGTACTGGTGATGTACAGAGGCTTGTAATAGCTAGGAAACTTGCCGAGGGTTAACGCACCATCTAATGAATACTATATAGTCCTATGATAATTATTTTGGGGTAATATTGTGCCAAAAGAAATTGAGTTTTTCTTTGATTTTTCAAGTCCATATGGATATTTGGCTGCAGAGCTAATAAATAATTTAGGCAATCTTCATGGAAGAGAAGTCATATGGAAACCATATTTGATGGGAGCCTTATTTAAGAAATATAATTTAACTCCATTAGTAAATGACCCTCTTAAGGGGGATTACGCAATGCGTGATATTCAAAGAACTGCAGATTACCATTCAATCCCATTTCAATTTCCAGATCCATGTCCTGTGAGTAGTGTGAAAGCTTGTAGAGTATACTATTCTATAGTTGATCAATCACCTGATCTTGCAAGGTCTTTTGCATTAAGGGTCATGAGAAATTATTTTCAGAGTAATATTGATTTATCTAAAGCTACTAATGTGTTTGAAGCAGCAAAAGATGAAGGTCTAGATGTAAAAACACTTGCTAGTAGTATCGAACATGATTGCATTAAAGAGAGATTGCGCCACGAAGTTGATGCTGCAATAAATAGAGGTGTATTTGGATCGCCAATTTTCATTATAGATAATGAAATGTTTTGGGGTACTGATCGTTTAGAGCAACTAAATAAATGGGTTGAAACTGGACCTTGGTAATTTGTATTTAATCTATGTAGATAAAAGGCTCATTGATTTCTGATACAAACAAGAGTCTATATTACTTCCAGAAAGTACTAAGCCAACACGTTTTCCAGTCATTCTTTTTTTCTCAGCCAGAAGTGCTGCTAATGGGGCTGCAGCAGCGGGCTCGGCTACATTTTTTGTGTATGTAAAGTATATTCCAATTGCCCGCATAATATCATCATCAGAAACGGTTATTATTCTCTCAACACCTGATAATATGTAATCTAAAGCTTCTACTGCAGGTGTCCGACAGGCAATCCCATCAGCGAGTGTTTCAGAAGTTTGTGTAGTTATTAGTCTTTTATTTTTAAAGGATAGTGCATATGCGGGTGCCCCTTTGCTCACGACTCCTACCACTTCTGTTTTAAGCCCTAGCGCATTTCTTACCGCAAGTGTTCCACAAATCCCGGACCCTAACCCTATTGGTATATATATGACATCAAGTGAATTTACAGAGTTAAAAAATTCAAGAGCATATGTGGCAACCCCTGCTACAAGGTAGTGGTGAAAGGATGGTATTAGATGATGACCTGTCTCATCCGCCCTTTTCAGAGCATATTCAAGAGAATCTTGAAAATCTTTTCCGTGTTCAATTAATGTTGCTCCGAAATTTCTCATTGCCATATTTTTAACAGGGCTATTATCAATAGGAACAACTATTGTTGTCGTTAATCCATATAAGCCAGCAGAATACGCAATGCTTTGACCGTGATTACCTCTTGTTGCAGCAATAATTTTCTTAACATTTAAGTTATTACGCTTGATGTTATGTAAATAGTTTAATCCACCTCTAATTTTGAACGCACCTATTGGGGTATAATTCTCGTGTTTTACCCATACTTCAGCCCCAATATGTTGCGATAGTAATGGCCAAACACACTCTGGTGTAGGCTTCATTGACTTATAAATAATTTCCGATGCTTCTAGTATCTCTGAAAATGAAGGTAAGGGCATAATTAAATATAATAAATTAAATGGGTAAGCTAAAGAATAAGTTTTATTAATAAACTATGGGATGTATGTTTATTGTATCAATGAACTAGGAGTATGCATGCAAACTTTCGTTTCTAAAGTTAAAACCAAATCCAGCGAGTATTTAGAAAATAAAAATTCCATGTTGGGGCTTCTAGATACTTTGGATGATAAATTATCTAAATCTCGTGGGGGTAGTGTTGCGGCTCAAAAACGCCACAAGGAGCGCGGTAGACTTCTACCCAGAGAGCGAATTAGTAAGCTGATTGACCAAAAATCAAAATTTTTAGAGCTTTCTCCTTTAGCCGCATTCGAAATGTATGATAATAAAGCTCCTGGAGCTGGTTTAATTACTGGTATTGGGCAGGTTTCAGGCTACGACTGTATGGTCATAGCAAATGACTCTACTGTGAAGGGAGGTACATACTTTCCTATGACAGTGAAGAAACATCTCCGTGCTCAAGAAATAGCTGCTGAAAACCGATTGCCTTGTATATATCTTGTAGACTCCGGAGGCGCAAACCTGCCTTTTCAAGACCAGGTATTCCCAGATAGGGACCATTTTGGAAGAATATTTTATAACCAGGCTCGGATGTCTCGAGAAGGTATCCCTCAGCTAGCTATTGTGATGGGTTCTTGTACAGCTGGTGGAGCATATGTTCCTGCAATGTCAGATGAAACAATAATAGTGAAAAATCAGGGGACCATCTTTCTTGGTGGACCACCATTAGTTAAGGCTGCAACTGGTGAAATAGTATCATCAGAAGATTTGGGTGGAGCAGATGTACATACACGAATCTCTGGGGTTGCTGATCATCTAGCAGAGAGTGATGAAGATGCAATATTAATGGCGAGAGGAATCATTTTACGTCTTAATCATAAAATTAATTTTGCTACAGGATCCAAGTTGCAATCAGAAGCTATTTGTGACCAAGAAGAATTATACGGTGTTATTCCGCATAACCTAAGGAAGATGTTTGATGTTAGAGAGATTATTTCAAGGTTAATGGATAATGGAGAATTTGATGAATTTAAAGCTCGCTATGGTAAAACATTAGTATGTGCCTTTGCACGCTTAGATGGAAATCTTGTAGGAGTGTTAGCAAATAATGGTATTTTGTTCTCAGAGTCTGCTCTGAAAGGAGTACATTTTATCCAGCTTTGTTGCCAGAGAGGAATTCCAATTATTTTTCTGCAAAATATTGCAGGTTTCATGGTTGGCAAACGTTATGAACATGGAGGCATCGCTAAAGACGGTGCAAAACTTGTAATGGCAGTAGCTTGTGCAGAGGTTCCAAAATTCACTGTGATTATTGGTGGAAGTTATGGGGCAGGTAATTATGGGATGTGTGGTCGAGCCTTTCAACCAAGGTTTTTATGGACTTGGCCTAATGCAAGAATATCTGTGATGGGCGGCGAGCAAGCTGCTAGTGTTCTTGCTCGTGTTCGTCGTGATAATTTAGAGAGTAATGGGGAAAATTGGTCAAATGAGGAAGAAGAAGAGTATAAAAAGCCAATTCTAAATCAATATGAAGCTCAAGGCAGCCCTTATTACTCCACTGCTCGTTTATGGGATGATGGTATAATAGATCCAAAGAATACACGTAACTACCTTGCGCGTGGGTTAAAAATTATTAAGGGCGCCCCTAACGTTATATCACGATTTGGGATGTTTAGAACATAATGTATAGGTGTTTGAATGAATAAAGATATTGTGACTCTCAGTAATAATGAAAGGGGAGTGACAGTTATTACTCTTAATCGTCCCGAAGTTCATAACGCTTTTGATGGAGAACTTGTTCATTCTCTATCTATGGCACTTAAGAGCGTTGAGGAAGATGAAAACGTAAGAATTGTCATTATAGCTGCCAATGGAAAAAGTTTTTGTGCTGGAGCAGATATTAAATGGATGAGGCAAATGGGTCTTGCCAATGAAGATGAAAATAAACGAGATGCCGAGTCTATTGCAGAATTACTTGGTATATTGGATGGTCTCTCTAAACCTACGATCTCATTAATACAAGGCAATGCATACGGTGGTGGGGTGGGTTTAATTTCAGCTACAGATATAGCAATTGCAGTTAGTAAAGCTTCTTTTGCAATAACAGAAACCCGAGTTGGAGTCATTCCCTCAGTAATAAGTCCGTTTGTAATAAATAAAATTGGAGAAAGTCATGCTCGCCGTTATTTCTTGACCGGTGAAAGATTTTCTTCCGAACAGGCATGTAAAATGGGACTTGTACATGATGTGGTGAGTTCTGATGCTCTAGCAGTTAGGTGTGAGGAATACGTTCAATTATTATTAAAAGGAGGACCGCAAGCACAGCACGAAGCAAAAAAACTTATCTCTGCCACAAGAGGAAAAGTTTTTAACTCAGATTTAAAGAGTGATCTTGCTAAAAGAATAGCTAAAGTTCGCGTTTCAAATGAAGGGCAAGAAGGGCTTTTGGCTTTTCATGAGAAACGAAAGGCTAACTGGATCTAGTTTTTTTATAAGAAGTTGATATGGCACTAAATATGGTAAAATACGCTGTTGGTATAGATAGTATACAACAACTTGAAAGTCGGCAGGTAGAATGTAAAAAAAAATTTGGTTGTGTATTCAGTCTAACAAGACTTGCCCCTCGTAGAGGTGATGAAGTGGTTGCGGGAGGTTCGATGTATTGGGTTATTAAACGACAGATTAGAGTTCGACAAAGAATACTTAAGATAGAAAAGGACACTGCGAACGAAGGAGATGTGGTAAAAGTTAGGTTAATCTTGGATAGTTTATTGTATCCCACAGTTCCTATTCCACGAAGACCACATCAGGGCTGGCGATATCTAAATGAAGAGCAGGTGCCAGCAGACTTATCAATGAGTGAGGAAGAGCTTTATACTCAAGTTCCTGCATCTTTANTCTCAGANTTAAGACGTCTTGGTCTGTTTTAATTATATTTTCTGGTTAGTGGCTAGCTTAGTTGATAAGGAATTTAACGGTCCATATAATGTTATTAAGNTCTTAAAATAGGGAATAAGATTTTGTTATATATTGTTTTAGGCATTCTTTTATTGGTTGCAGTAGTAATTATAAGCCGATGGTTTATTACAGCTAAGCCAAGCAAAGCAGCAAGGTTTCTAAAATATTTATTTATTTTTCTATGTGCATCTATAGCAATATTTTTAGGAGTAACTGGAAAAGCATATTTTTCAATAATCCCTTTGGCTCTTTCTATAGTTCCTTCAATAGTTGCTTCAACTTATGGGGGAGCCACTGGGCAAGGTGGGCGTTCTAACTCAAGTCAATATTCAGCATCCGATGACAATATGACACGAGAGCAAGCTCTTGAGGTCCTTGGATTGGAAGAGGGTGTATCAGAAAATGATATTAAGATGGCGCATAAAGAGCTTTTAAAAAAAAATCACCCCGACCAAGGTGGTTCTAAATATTTAGCAGCGCAGATCAATAGGGCAAAAGAGATATTGCTTGAAAAATAGTATATATCAATCTAGTGGGGGTTGTTAGAGTCATTACTTCGTGGCACACAGAGGTTACTAGATAATCTTGAATTTGAAATTTTAGGGTTTGTAACTGAATACAATTATGGAATTTGATATTATGACTCCCTCAATAAAGAAGGTTGTATTTCCTGTAGGTGGCTTGGGTAAGCGTTTTTATCCTGCAACAATTGCTATACCAAAAGAGATGCTTCCTGTTGTGGATAGGCCATTGATAGATTATGCCATAGAAGAGGCGAGGCTTTCTGGGATAGAAGAGCTTATTTTTGTCACTAGAAAGGGGAAATCATCTATTGAGGATTACATTGAGGAATATATTAAGAACAATAACTTAAAGACTAAATCTAATGTAATAAGTNATAATAATAAGGTTAAGGAATTATCTTTCTCATTCACAAGGCAACAAGAATCACTTGGACTTGGGCATGCCATATGGTGTGCTAGAAATTTAATTAGAGATGAGCCTTTTGCCGTTATATTACCTGATGAACTTTTTGTTTCTAGAACCCCTTGTTTACATCAACTTCTCAAGGTTTATGAAGATCAAGCTGGCTATGTTCTTGGTCTAGGAGAAATACCTATAGAACAGTCTAGTAATTATGGCATTGTTTCCTTTAGTAATGACAATGGGGCAGTTGTTAAGATCGATGGCATGGTAGAAAAGCCTTTACCCAAAAATGCACCCTCAAACCTCTCTATTATTGGCCGTTATATATTACAACCTGAGATATTTAAGTTTTTGGAAAGTGCAAAACGCTCTATTGGTGGTGAGATACAGCTAACTGATACTTTGGCTCAGTTGGTTAATAATAAGCCTTTCCATGGTGTTCGATGTAAAGGGGAACGTTTTGATTGTGGAAGTAAAGCGGGGCTTATAAAAGCAAATATTGTATTGGGTTTAGAACGAAAAGAATTACATGATGAAGTCTCAGATTTTATAATGAATTTTAAACGTAAACTCTAATCTCTGTTACCGCTAATTATGGACTAGTAAGTCAAGGGATAAAGAACATGCAAGTAGCCATGATAGGAACAGGATATGTCGGTTTAGTATCTGCGGCTTGTTTTTCGGAATTTGGTATACATGTGACTTGTGTTGATAAAGATGCTGACAAAATTTATAAATTGCAGCAGGGTTTATTACCAATTTATGAGCCTGGTTTAGAAGCATTAGTTTTAAACAATACGGAATCAGGGCGCCTCAACTTCACTACCAATATTAAGGAGGCAGTGTCCGATGCAGATATTGTGATGTTGGCCGTAGGAACTCCTAGTCGAAGAGGTGATGGTCATGCNGACCTATCCTTTGTATGGACTGCTGCAGAGGAAGTTGCTAATGCAATCAAGGGATATACGATAATAGTTACAAAAAGTACGGTTCCAGTAGGAACTGGCAAAAGAATTGCTGAAATTATCAAAAAGAAAAGACCGGACACAAAGTTTGATATTGTATCTAACCCAGAATTTCTACGTGAAGGTTCTGCTATCGATGATTTTTTAAGACCTGACAGAATAGTAGTGGGGCTAGATTCAGATAGGTCTAAAGAAATGATGTCAGCCTTATATAGACCTTTGTTCCTTCGTGAAACACCTATTATTTTCACTAGCCTTGAAACTGCCGAACTTATCAAATATGCAGCTAATACATTTCTTGCAACTAAGATTACTTTCATAAATGAAATTGCTGATTTATGCGAGGTGATTGGCGCAAATGTTCAGGATGTTGCTAAAGGCATAGGTCTAGATGGAAGGATAGGTGGGAAATTTCTTAATGCTGGACCGGGTTATGGTGGCTCATGTTTCCCAAAAGATACACGTGCTTTTGTCCGTATAGCNGAGAATAATGGAACNCCGAGTAAAATTGTTAATGCCGTTGTAGATATTAATGAAAAACGNAAATTAAGTATGGCAAAACGAGTTGTTGAGGCATGTGGAGGAAATATAGATGGCAAAACTATTGCTGTTTTAGGAGTGACTTTTAAACCAAATACTGATGATGTGCGTGAAAGTCCAAGCCTNGAAATTATTCCTAAATTAGTTAGTAAAGGTGCAAATGTCAGAGTTTATGATCCAGAAGGTATGGATGAGGCAAAGGAATTAATTAGTGGGGTAACTTGGTGTGATAATGCCTATGATGCAATGAATGGAGCAACAGCTCTGACAATTATTACTGAATGGAACGAATTTAGGGCTTTAGACTTAAATCGTGTAAAATCCTTACTTGAAGAACCTATTTTAGTGGATTTTCGTAATATATATATACCAGAAGAAATGAGTGAGGAAGGTTTTCATTATTATAGTATTGGACGACCAAGTATTATTCCAAAAAATACTAACATAAATAAGTCTAAAGATTNATGATAGATCATAATGATAAGGGGCATATGTTAAACCGCTCTATACTGAGAGAGTATGATATAAGAGGCGTAGTTGATGAAAGCCTCACTGAACAAGACGCTTATGCAATCGGTCGTGGCATGGCAACTTGTGTAAAGACNAAACTTAACACTAATATTTCAAGATTTGTTGTAGCATACGATGGGCGCNTTAGCTCGCCCTCATTATCTAGANNGATCTCTAAGGGTCTTTCTGATTCCGGCTGTGATGTATTAGAAATTGGTTGCGGTCCAACACCCCTTCTTTATTTTGTTACTGATTATACAAAATCNGACGCAGGTATAATGGTGACTGGTTCTCATAACCCACCAAACTACAATGGTTTTAAATTTGTTGTTGATAGTAAGCCATTTTATGGTCCTTCGATCCAGGAACTTGGCCAAGTCGTAGAAAAGGGTGATTTTGTATCTGGGCAGGGAAATATCTCAAAAGCAAGCTTTTTAAATGAATACATTGATTCTTTAATCAATTTATCGGGNCCATTGCCTGCTCAAAAAGTAGTCTGGGATCCTGGTAATGGAGCAACTGCAGAAGTTATTAGGTCCTTAATAAAAAACTTACCTGGAGAGCATANTATAATAAATGGCACTATTGATGGAAGTTTTCCATCACATCANCCAGACCCCACAGTTCCTGAAAANTTATTGCAAATTAAAAAAATATTAATTGATAAAGGTTGTGACTTAGGTTTTGCCTTTGATGGTGATGGAGACAGAATAGGCGTCATTGATAGCATGGGACGTATAATTTGGGGTGATCAACTAATAGCATTATTTGCACGTCAAGTGCTNGCAGANGCACCAGGAAGTAAAGTAATTGCTGACATTAAGTCAAGCCAAGTAGTTTTTGATGAAATCTNACGNTTAGGAGGAGTGCCAATAATATGGAAGACAGGACATTCATGTATTAAGGATAAAATGATTGAGGTCTCTGCCCCATTAGCCGGGGAGATGAGTGGTCATATTTTTTTTGGAGATCGCTGGTTCGGCTTTGATGATGCTATTTATGCTGCACTAAGGGTCTTAGCTATGCTCAAAAACTCTAACAGCTCTCTAGCTAAGTTGTATGATAGTTTACCCCAGTTGGTTAATACTCCTGAGATCAGATTTGAATGTCCTGATGACCGAAAATTTGAAATAGTTTCGGAAATAGCACAACGCTTGAAAAAGGATGGAGCTGATATATTAAGCATTGATGGAGTTAGAGTAAGAAGAGGTAATGGCTGGTGGTTACTAAGAGCATCGAACACGCAGCCAGTTTTAGTTGCACGTTGTGAGGCTAAAGATAATAAGACATTAGAAGAACTCAAGTCAGAACTTTTATATCACCTTTCTAAAAGTGAAATTGACTTACCAAAACTTAGTTGAGATTAATTATGAGTGAAAATATTTTTCTTAAGGGCGTTACAGAATTAAACGCTTTATATCTTTCTGGGGAATTATCGCCATCAGACCTAGTTTCTGCTGTTCTCACAAGAATTGAAAAGCTTAATAACAAATATAATGCTTTTTGTTTCTTGGATCCTGTTGCAACTATGAATGATGCTAATGCTTCATCCAAGCGATGGGCAAAAGGAGAAGAGAAAGGATTGCTTGATGGGATTCCATTTACATCAAAAGATCTAATATTGACGAAAGGTTGGCCTACTCTAAGAGGATCTAAAACTATAGATAAAGGGCAGGTATGGTCTGAAGATGCTCCGTGTATTCAAAGACTTCGTGAACATGGTGCAATTTTGATTGGTAAAACTACCACTCCTGAATTTGGCTGGAAGGCTTTAACAGATAGTCCTTTGACAGGACTAACTCCTAACCCTTGGTCTTTAGAACATACAGCTGGTGGTTCTAGTGGAGGTGCAGCTGTTGCTGCAGCGTTAGGTATGGGTGTTGTGCACCTTGGTACAGATGGGGGTGGTTCAATAAGAATACCAGCTGCTTTTTGTGGTGTTTTTGGTTTTAAGGCAAGTGCTGGGAGAGTTCCTCTATATCCACCTAGTCCATTTGGCACACTTGCTCACGTAGGACCTTTAGCTCGTAAAGTCTCTGATGTAGCCGCTTTTTTAGATGTTATTAGTGAGGCTGATAATAGAGACTCTTTTTCTCTTCCATATGAGAAACAAAATTATAAATGTTCTCTTAACACTAATATAGAGGGTTTAAGAATTGCATATAGCCCTAATTTGGGCTACGCGTCTGTAGATAATGATATTGCTCAGAAAGTTAAAAAAGCTGTGTATGTGTTTGAAGCACATGGAGCCATAGTTGAGCAAGTAGACCCCGGTTTTACAAATCCACAAGAGATTTTTAGAAAACATTGGTATGTAGGTGCTGCCTATATGCTTCGTAACTTGAATGAAGAACAACGATCATGTATTGACCCAGGACTTCTTAGGATTGCGGCAATTGGCGAACAGACTTCATTAAATGATTATTTAGAGGCTACCCATGCTCGCGCTGAATTATCAGTATTTATGCGATTGTTTCATGAAAAATATGACTTACTAGTGACCCCAACAATGCCAACTTCTGCGTTTACACATAAAGATGAAGAGTTAGTAGGTTTAGACGGAGAAGGCTGGGATACAATTAGTCCTTTTACTTACCCTTTTAACCTTACAGGACAGCCTGCAGCATCTATTCCTTGNGGACTAAATAATAAAGGNNTTCCTATAAGCATGCAAATTATTGGNAGACATTTGGATGATTTAAGTGTGCTTNCAGCNGCTGCCGTTTATGAAAAAACCTGTCCNGAAAACTCAGTATTATTGAGTAATCGGCTTGTGATCTAAAAAAATATANTAAATATTTTATTAAAAATTACATCGCTTGCTGTTGACTGTNGATTCATCTGTACCCCATAAGATAGGTTTAGCCGATTCGTTTTAGGGTATACCCCCTAAATTACGTGGGAGTGAGAGATTTGATCTCATTGAAAACATTAGGTTTTCGGGTAACAGCCGTTACCTTCATCTTCACGTTAGTATTAGTGGGGCTATTTTCATTTGTATTGCCTAAGGACAGTTTTGCTGGTTATGCATCAATAGTTGTTGACGTAGATAATGGTGAGNTTCTCAGAGCTCGTAATGCAGATACACGAAATTATCCTGCATCTCTCACCAAGATCATGACCCTTTACATGACTTTTGAGGCCTTGGAGCAGGGGCGTTTAAAAATGACCTCTCGTCTTAAAACTAGCAAGCGGGCCGCAGGGCAAACTCCATCTAAGCTTGGTTTAAAGAGAGNNGACACAATATCAGTAAAACAAGCAATATTAGCACTAGTTACAAAATCAGCTAACGATGTTGCAACTGTTTTAGCTGAGTCTCTAGGAGGAACAGAGTGGGAGTTTGCTCAAGACATGACTCGTAAGGCAAGAGCTTTAGGTATGAAAAAAACTTCTTTTCGTAATGCTTCAGGTCTACCAAATAGACAGCAACTTTCTACGGNAAGGGATATGTCTATCCTAGCCTTGGCTCTATTNAAGAATTATCCGCAATACTATCATTACTTTTCTTCTAAAAGTTTCCGGTTCAGGGGAGTTAGGCATAAAAATCACAATAATTTGCTAGGAGTTTATAAAGGTGTAGATGGTATTAAAACTGGTTATATTCGATCTTCAGGCTTTAACTTAGTGGCATCTGCAGAGCGTGACGGGCGTAGAATAGTTGCTGTTGTTATGGGTGGAAAAACTGCACAACGCCGGGACCGTCATATGAAAACTCTTCTAGATAATGGNTTTATAAAANTGGCAGCNCTTGACAGGGAAAAAGCNTTGAAGNAANTAGCCTCGGCCCCACTACCGCCAAATCTACCTAAAGTAAGGAATAGTGCCTCTATAGAACTCTCTTTAGAACAAAGTTTAAGTAAAGTAAATTTAACGAAATCTCCAGGGAAGTGGGTTATCCAAGTAGGTGCTTACCGCAAACAAGTTGCTGCATCAAGAACACTACGTAAAGCAAGCAAAGTAGCAGCATGGCTTCTAGATGGTAGTACTGCAGGGGTAACACCAGTTACTTCAAAAAAAGGAATGACTTTATACCGCGCTAGGTTTTATGGTCTAAGTTTGCTTTCAGCTAGAAGGGCATGCCTAGCTCTTAAAACTTCAAAAATCCCATGCTTAGTTATGAAAGTCGATAATTCTGAAATATATGTTGCCTTGGATTAAGTCATACAGTTTTAATTTATGTTAATTAATGTCAATCCAATTAATAGTTAATACTAGTAATATTATTAGTCTATTCTGTTTTATTCATAAGTGATTATAGTCCAAACACATTCTTGAATTTTGTTTGTCTAGCTAAGGAGATTACTAATTCTTAATAATGGTAAGAATTCGGGAGATAAAAAGAAAGAGGACTCTCAAATACATTTGATCAAGCCTGCACCAAAGCGAGGTCTAATGTCTAGAGTTCGTAACTACTTCTTTACAGGAGTTCTAGTTACGGCACCTTTTGGCTTAACTGCTTGGTTGATATGGTTATTAGTTGATTTTGTTGACAAAACTGTAATTCCGCTAATTCCTCTTAGCTACAACCCATCTAATATCTTAGGTCATAGTATACCAGGATTAGGTGTTATAATTGTTTTGATAGTTCTTACTACTATTGGTGCATTAGTTACAAATTTTCTGGGTCGGTATATGCTCCAACTTGGTGAGCGAATTCTAAATCGACTACCTGTTGTTCGAACTGTTTATGGACTTTTTAAGCAAATTTTTGATGCTGTTTTAGCGCAATCAGCTAATGCTTTCAGAGAAGTAGTATTAATTGAATATCCTCGCAGAGGAATCTGGGTGATTGGATTTATTACTGGACCTACCCGTGGAGAGGTTCAGAGACTAATAGATGAAAAAATGGTCAATGTATTCATCCCAACAACTCCTAATCCAACCTCAGGTTTTTTACTTTTTGTTCCTCGTGATGATTGTAAGACCTTAGATATGTCAGTGGAGGAAGGGGTAAAGCTTGTTATTTCTGGAGGTATTGTATCACCTCCAGATCGTGATGTTAGCCCAAAGGTTTCTTCTGTTGATCAAGTAAAAGATGAGTAATTATTAATTCATCCAGATTCAAATTTTTCATGAGTAACATTACGTTCAAATAATTTTAGTAATAGCTTTAGGGCTTTACCTTTGTTTGTATTGCCTTCTAAGTAGCCCTTTTTTATGATCAGTCGAGCTTCCTTGTCTGCTTTACTTAGAAGGTCTGCGTGAGCATCAAGGTCTGCTATTCTAAATCTTGGAAACCCACTTTGTTTAGTTCCTAGAACTTCTCCAGCCCCGCGTAATTTAAGGTCTTGTTCTGCAATCTTGAAACCATCATTAGTATTCCTCATGATTTCTAAACGAGATCTTGAATATTGACCAAGTGGGGATTTATAGAGAAGTAAACAAGTTCCATCTTTACTATTTCTGCCTATTCTGCCCCTCAGTTGATGTAGCTGTGAGAGACCAAAACGATCGGCGTATTCTACCACCATTACTGTAGCATCTGGAACATCAACTCCAACTTCTATTACCGTAGTTGCAACTAAAACCTGTATTTTCCCATTTTTAAAATCATACATTGTTGAGTCTTTTTTATCACTTTTCATTTTACCGTGGATCAACCCAACTTTTTGCCCAAACATATATTTAAGAGACTCATACCTTTGTAGAGCAGCTACTAGGTCACTAGCGTTAGAGCTCTCAATTAGAGGACATACCCAATATACTTTAGCCCCTTTGTCAACTGCTCGCTTTATTGCTATTTCGACATCAGCAATACGTCCAATAGGCAAAACTTTTGTTTTAACCTTACCACGGCCACTAGGGCTATTAATTATTCGAGATACATCCATATCTCCATATTCTGTCAATAATAGTGTTCGAGGGATTGGGGTTGCTGTCATAACAAGTAAATCGGCGTTAATACCTTTTTTAGTTAGAGCTAAACGTTGATGAACACCAAATCTATGCTGTTCATCAATTATTACTAATCCTAGGTTTTTAAATATTACATCCTCTTGAAATAAAGCATGCGTACCAATGATAATTGTAATTTCCCCATTTTTTAGACCTGAAATTAATTTTTTACGTTTAATTTCTCCTTGGCGACCTATCATTAGCTCATATTTTATATCAGTAATGGAGAGAATTTCTGATAAGGTTTCATAATGTTGTCGGGCGAGAATTTCTGTAGGTACCATAAGAGCTGCTTGAGCTCCAGATTCTACAGCGTTTAGTATAGCTAAAATTGCTACGATAGTTTTTCCACTGCCAACGTCACCCTGAAGTAAGCGTGCCATTCTAGTGGAACTCTCCATATCTTTATCAATTTCATTAAGAGTATGATTTTGGTCTTTTGTTAGGGAAAATTTGAGATTAGTTAAAACTGTTTGTCGGTAATGTATTGATGTGTTTATAGAACGACCTGATATAGACTTTTCTTCTAAGCGGATTAAATTGAGTGCTAATTGGTTGGCAAGAAGTTCATCGTAGGCTAGTCGAGATCTCCACTTTGCTGATAGGTCTAAATCGTTTGTGCAGGTTGGTTGATGGGCTTTTAAAATTGAAGCTTTCCAAGTGTCCCAGCCATTAATATTAAGGTATGTATCATCCAGCCATTCATCTAGGTCAGGCAATAGAGATAATGCTGTTTCTATAAAGCGTTGTAATTTTTTTAAACTTATGCCCTCGGTTAGAGGGTATACCGGTTCAATAGGTAATATTGATTCACGTTTATTCTCAGGGACTATATAATCAGGATGAGCTATTTGAAGATCTTTTCCAAAAGTTTCAACTAGTCCACTAACCACGCATTTTTGACCTACAGGTAGAATATTTGAAATCCATTGAGGTTTTGCGCGAAAGAATACTATATCTATTTTTCCAGTATCGTCTTCACACTTAACTCTGTATGGCTGCCTTGGATGATGAGGTTTATGATGTTTTTTTACAGTGACGGTTATTGTGGAAATATTGCCAGGTTTGGCACTAATGATAGTTGGTACTATTTGGCGCTCAATTATACTAGTCGGAAAGTGCAATAATAAATCTATTACACGGGCACCCAAAAGCTTGTCTAGCTGAAGCCCTGTACGCGGTCCAACACCAGTAATAGACTCGGTTTGGGAGAAAAGAGGGTTTAAAATTTCTGGTCGCATGATAGTAAGAGGCTATCTAGGAAAGTTTGTTTTGCCAAATGCACACTAAGTTATCATATAAATCAATATCCATTAATTGGAATTTAGATCATGACTAATAACATAGAAATAAGACGTCGCCGATTAAAGTATCGTACTTCTCATACCGGAACAAAGGAAACAGATATCTTATTAGGAAGTTTTGTTGAAGTTTTTATAGAGTCTCTTGATGAGTCAGAGATTCAAGATTTTGAGGATTTGTTAAGTATTGGAAATGACCCATTGGTTTTTAACTGGATTGTCTCTAGAGAATCTGCGCCTAAAGAATTTGATACTCCGCTTCTTAAAAAAATTCAAAATCATGTTGTTGAGCGAGATATACTTTGAATTCCATAGATAAATTTACTCTTGATTCTTGTGGTTTAGATAAGCCAGGCATTAACCACGTTACTGGAGTTTTGCAAGGTTTTGATGCTTTTTGGTTGAGTAATCTGGCACGTGACTCTTCTAAAATTCATGGTAGACCTATTATACATATCTCAAGGGATGATTCTCGTCTTCGTGCACTTGCTGATAATATTAATTTCTTTGATCCCAATTTAAAAACAATAATTTTTCCAGCTTGGGATTGTTTGCCATTTGATCGTGTCTCACCACGAGCTGATATTATTAGCCAGCGCCTACTAGCATTGTGTGAATTATTAAGTTTAGAAGAGGGAAGTCCTGCTATCTTTTTAACTACATTAAATGCTGCTCTTCAAAGAATCCCTCCACGTTCAGTTCTTACTGGCGCTTCCAAGGCTATAAAGGTTGGAGACAGGAGTGAACAAGAGGAGCTAGCTTTATTTCTTGAAGGTATTGGTTATGTAAAAGTCGGATCTGTAATGGAGGTGGGAGAATATGCAATTAGGGGAGGAATTTTAGATATTTATCCTGCAGCTCAGGANTTACCAATTAGAATTGATTTCTTTGGAAACGAAATTGAAGTTATGAAGAGTTTTGACCCTATAACCCAAAGAAGTNTAGAGCAAGTACAGGCGACTTATATAGGTCCAGCTGGAGAAGTATTTATTGATAACGATTCCATCGCAAGATTCCAAAAGGGTTACCGTTCAAATTTTGGTGCTGTNATAGGTAACGACCCTCTTTTTGAAGCTGTATCATCAGGAATGCGTTATCCTGGNTTTGAGCATTGGCTTCCTCTTTTTTATGATAAACTTGATACTATATTTGATTANTTNCCCATAGGACCCTTAGTTCTAGACCATTTCCTNGATCAGGCTTTANTTGACCGTAATGAAACCATTTNGGACTACTTTCAGGCNCGGAAGAATATTGAGTCTGGAGTNATTTCTACTGGATCTACAANTTATAAGCCACTCAATCCCAGTCTACTTTATATGGATGAAAATGAATGGCTTTCTAAGTTAGCNGAGAGACCAGTAGCTAAATGTTTATCTTTTTCTAAAGATGATAAGACTGATGCGAAGCAGGTTTTTATTGGAGCTCATAAGAGCAGAGATTTTACACCAGAACGTAAACAAGGCGCTGATATACTATACAAAGCATTAGTTCAATATATTAAAGGTCAGATAAATTTAGAGAAAAAGCTTATCATTGCAGCATGGAGCCCTGGCACAAGGGAAAGGCTAAAGCGAATTTTTTCGGAAAACCAAATTGGACCGTTACAAATTATTAATGAATGGTCAGATGTTAGTTCTCTTGGTAAAGGGTTTGTTGGGCTAGCAGTAATGCCACTGGATCAAGGGTTTGATTCAGAGAAACTAGTTATCCTTGCTGAGCAAGATATCCTTGGGAGCAGGTTAAACCGGAATCAGCGTCGAAAAAGAAAGAAAGCTATAAATTTTATTGCAAGTACATCCGAAATAACAGACGGTGATCTTGTAGTCCATCTAGATCACGGCATAGGAGTATACCATGGCCTGGTTACGGTAGAGGTTAACGGCGCACCACATGATTGTTTGAGGTTGGTTTACTCTAGTGATGATAAGCTTCTACTACCAGTGGAGCATATTGATTTGCTCTCGCGTTATGGATCCGCAGACTTAAATACAAAACTTGATCGGCTTGGTGGTGTTAATTGGCAAGCTCGTAAAGCACGCCTTAAGAAAAAGGTTCGTGAGATGGCTGAGGGTCTTATTGCAACAGCGGCTCAACGGTCTACACAAAAAGCACCAATCTTTGAAATTGACATTCCTGAATATGATAAATTTTGTTCTCATTTTAAATATGTTGAAACTGATGATCAGGCAGATGCAATAGACCAGACCCTCCAAGACCTTCAGTCAGGTTCTCCGATGGATAGGTTAATATGTGGTGATGTTGGCTTTGGAAAAACTGAGGTAGCACTCCGTGCTGCATTTTCGGTAGCAATGTCTGGAATGCAGGTTGCAGTTTTAGTTCCTACTACACTTTTATGTCGCCAGCATTATGAAACTTTTAAGAATCGTTTTAACGATCTTCCGATCAAGGTTTCTGAGCTTTCACGCTTAAGTTCAAAACAACTTTCTAAAGTCGTAAAGCATGACCTTGAGTCTGGCCAAGTGGATATAATTATTGGAACACATGCTTTGCTTGCAAAAGATATAAATATACCAAACCTTGGCTTAGTAATTGTGGATGAGGAACAACACTTTGGAGTTTCTCACAAAGAGAGGCTGAAGCTTCTGAAGTCTAATACTCATGTACTGACGCTTACTGCAACACCAATTCCACGGACATTGCAAATGTCGTTGTCAGGTGTAAGAAGTATGAGCGTTATAGCTAGCCCACCTGTTGACCGTCTAGCTGTTAGAACATTTATTATGCCATTTGATCAGGTTGTAATTAGAGAAGCAATTCTTCGTGAACAAATGCGTGGCGGACAAACATTTTATGTTTGCCCACGAGTAGCAGACATACGTTCAATAGTTGAAGAACTAAATGACCTAGTTCCAGAGGTAAAAGTCATTTCTGCTCACGGGCAAATGGCTCCCGCAGACCTTGAAGATACTATGGGGCAGTTTTATAAAGGAAATCATGACGTTTTGGTATCTACCGCAATAATTGAGTCAGGCCTAGATATTCCTCGTGTTAATACAATGATTGTTCATCGTTCAGATATGTTTGGCCTTGCACAATTATATCAATTACGTGGACGCATAGGACGTTCGAAGTTACGTGGGTATGCTTATATAACTTTTCCATCAGAGAGAAGTATTACAAATGCAGCTTTTAAGCGACTTGAAGTAATCCATAGGTTGGACAGCTTGGGCGCCGGCTTTGCTCTTGCTAGTTATGATCTAGATATTCGTGGTGCAGGAAATTTACTTGGTCCGGAACAATCTGGTCATGTTCGAGAAGTAGGGGTGGAGCTTTATCAAAAGATGCTAGAGGATGCGATCTTAGATTTAAAATCTGAGGGTTTGGGCAACGTATCTTTTGAAGAAAAGTGGTCCCCTCAGATAAATATAGGGGCTTCTGTTTTAATTCCAGACAAATATGTTACAGATTTACATACCAGACTAGGTCTGTACAGACGTATAGCTGAACTTGAAGAAAAATCGCAGACAGAAGATTTAATAGTGGAGCTTACTGATAGATTTGGTCCTCCCCCAGAATCAGTTCTTCATCTTCTTGAAGTAATTGTAATTAAGTATTTTTGTCGTAAAGCCGGTGTTGAGAAAGTTGATGCTGGTCCAAAAGGGGCAGTTTTTACCTTTCGAAATGATACTTTTAATGAAATACCTTTATTAGTTGAGTATGTATCTAACCCAGAACGAGGCATGAGATTAAGACCAGATTCACGACTAGTCGTTACTAAGAATTGGATTCAATCAGCAGATCGTTTGGAAGGTGTTAGCAATATACTGAATGATTTGTGTGGATTGGTTAACACACAAGTAAATTTTTAACTTGGGTTTAATGCCGTTATCTGGTTAATTTTTGCTGCCATAATAAAATCGTTTTCATGTAAGCCATCGATCTTATGGGTAAATAGAACAATTTTACAGTAACCCCAACCAAAGCTAATATCAGGGTGGTGGTTNTCTGCTTCTGCTANCTNAGCTACTGAATTTACGAAGGATAATGCATCNATAAAGTTTTGAAATGTNAAAATACGTTCAAGTTTNGAGCTNTTTTCACAAAGGGTCCAATNTGGNGTATGTTCTAAAAGTGCTTGGCATTCAGATAAGTTAAGTGGCGGAACGCCACCGCGGCAAGGCTCGCATGTTTTTTCAATAAATGACATTTTTTCCTCCGTATTAAATTATCTAGACGCTGAACAGTTTAGGGTTATTGTAACGTAAACTATTTTATAGGTATAACATTTTATAAATTTTGGTCAGACTTAGGCGCTCACTATGAACAAAGAGTCAAAAAGAATAGTTGCCTCAGGTAACAATAATACATCGCAAGATAATTCTAGGCGGACAATTACTATACTTGGTTCTACTGGTTCAATCGGAAAGAATACTTTGGACTTACTCTCTCGCTATCCGTCTAAATATAATGTTCAGTTTCTTACAGCACAATCAAATGTAAAACTNTTGGCAGCTCAAGCAAAAAATATAGGAGCTAGTGGAGCTGTAATAGGTAATCCAGATTTGTATATAGAATTAAAAGAGTTACTTGAGGGCACTAATATCAGTGTTGCAGCCGGACCTGAGGCGCTTATTGATGCTGCAGAATCTCCATCTGATTTTGTCATGGCAGCTATAGTAGGAGCAGCTGGCTTATCTCCAACTATGGCCGCAATAAAGAGAGGAGCAACCATAGGGTTGGCAAACAAAGAATGTCTTGTTTGTGCTGGAGCTTTAATGATTGCTGAGGTTGCTTCTTCAGGTGCAACTTTATTGCCAGTGGATTCAGAACATAATGCTATATTTCAGGTATTTGACTTTGAACGACCTGAGAGTATAGAAAAAATTATACTTACAGCATCAGGTGGACCGTTTCGTAATGCTTCTAAGAAAGTAATGGATTCAGCGACACCAGCTGAAGCTATTGCTCATCCGAATTGGGATATGGGAGCAAAAATTTCAGTTGATTCGGCCACTATGATGAATAAGGGTCTTGAAATAATTGAGGCTTATCATTTATTTCCAGTTAGTAGTGACCAGATTGAGGTATTAGTTCATCCACAATCTGTTGTTCATAGCATGGTTGCTTTTATTGATGGATCTGTGTTGGCACAGTTGGGGTCACCTGATATGCGCACTCCTATAGCATATTCTCTGGCATGGCCAGATAGACTATCTTCTCCCGCTCCACGTTTAGATTTAGCAAAGTTTGCTAAATTAGATTTTGAGGCTCCAGATAATACACGCTTTGCATCCCTAGGTCTTGCAAAGGAGGCTTTAGTATCTGGGGGTGCTTCACCTATAGTTCTTAATGCGTCTAATGAAATCGCTGTGGAAGCATTTCTAAAAGGCAAAATTCGTCTTACTGATATAGCAAGGATAGTTGAGTCCCAAATTAGAAAATCTATGTTTAGTACTGTTAATTCTATATCTGATGTTCTGGATGTTGATCGTGAATCACGAATTTATGCTAAAGAATATATAGATAAATACACTGCAAAACAATAGCATATGAATATTACTTAATGTTATTTATAAGTTTATGCATATATATTTATAACTGTTTTGTAAAGTTTATAAAGTTTGAGAATTATGCTTTTGGTTTATGCAAATCAAAGTTCTGGAGGTTTGAAAGATATGCATAGCACTGAAAAGAAGTTTGTTAACTACAATAGTGAAAATTTTCCTGTAGGTTCATTTCTAATTCCTAAAGATTGTAGGAAGCATGTTCATGCATTTTATCTATTTGCACGTAATGCAGATGACATCTCTGACGACCCTCACCTGCCTAATGCTGAGAAATTAAAATCCTTAACAGCAATTCAAGAATCATTGTCAGATAAACCCCAAAATCTTCCAGACTGGGCAAAGCCATATTATTATACTCTCGTTGAAACAGGTACTTCAGCAAGAAATGGCAAAGACTTATTGTCGGCATTTATTCAAGATGTAAATAAGTCAAGGTATGCCAATTGGGATGAGTTAATGGACTATTGTTATCGATCAGCTGCCTCNGTTGGTAAGGTTTTAATNGACATTCACGGTGAAAAAAATGCGGATATCGAAGGAGCTGATGCTCTGTGTAATGCCTTACAGGTTTTAAATCATCTTCAAGACTGCAAAGACGACTATATAAAACTTAATAGAGTATACATTCCACAAAATTGGCTAGATGCTGAANGCTCTGGAGAAGAAGAATTGGGTCACGAACAAATTAGTGAAGAGTTNAGGCGTGTTGTNAATAGGTGCTTGNTAAAAANTGATGCACTTTTAAAAAGAGCTGAAAANATGCCTAATTCATTTAATCGNAGNGGTCTTCGTCTCGAATCTGCAGTTATNCTTCGCTTGGCTAAGGCACTTAGCTATAGGCTTAANNNNGAAGATCCTTTATCNGATAAGGTTAAGGTTTCNAAGCTTGGTTGGTTNTGGTGTGGGGCAAGAGGTATATTTAGTTCATGGTAGATTCTCATAATGACTTACCAATACCTCATTTTGACAACCCTGAGCGTTATGTAGCAGATATTGTCAAGCTTTCTGGCTCTTCATTCTCCTTGCCGATGCTTATTTTACCTAAAAGTAAGCGCCAAGCTATGTTGGCTCTCTACGCTTTTTGTCGAGAGACGGATGATGTCGCTGATGAGATTGATGATGATGAATTATCTAAGCGACTTATCAATGCTTGGAGGCAGGAAATAAAATCTTTATTTAATGGTTTCCCCCTCCATCCTGTAACAAAAGCTCTAGCAGAACCTATTAAAAAATTTGGTCTTACCCAAAAGCCATTTCTCGAAATTTTAGATGGGTTTGAAATGGATAGAAGTGGCATGATGGTACGTCCATGTCTTAAGGATTTAGAACTGTATTGTCATAGAGTGGCCAGTTGTGTCGGTTTAATATCAGTTAGAATATTTGGTTACTCTTCTCCAGAGACCTTAAGTTTTGCTGAGCATTTGGGCCAAGCCTTTCAATTAACTAATATTTTGAGAGATATTGAAGAAGATGCTTCAAGAGGTCGGATATATTTGCCGATTGAACTTTTAGAGAAAGAGGGAATTGATAGCGTTCCTGCAGAAGAATTAATGATGGCCCCTGGCTTAGATAAAGTTTGTAGAAATTTAGGGCTAATTGCCCGTGAGAGATTTAGACTTGCAGATAACTCATTGCCAGATTCTGAGAAAAAAAATATGCGTCCAGCTATTTTAATGAGAAGTGTTTATGAAGCGTATTTGGATGAAATTGAACGAAGAGAATTCCAAGTAAGCAAAAAACCTTTACGTTTTAGTAAATTAAAAAAATTATCTCTTTTATGTAGGGGGTTAGTTTCTTGAAATTATAGATGGTAGTATTTCTTTTTCAGCACGTACTAAATCTTTGGCAAAGTCTATTTCTATCCAGGGCAANCCTGTGATGTCNTCAAATGCAAAATTTTTTGGATTACTCAATAATTCNTGCCTTATTGCCTCTTCCATATATGTCTCATTTAAGCCAGATAAGATGATTTCGTTAGTTATCTGAGTAAGTGAATAAGCNGTATNNGCTGTAAATTTAAAAAACCCAACAGACTCNCCAAAATAGTCANACGGNTCAGTAAGNTTTTTTCTNAAGTCGACTGGTGAACCGTTACGAATACCAAGTTTCATTGGTTCTTCNCCTGGTTCAACATTTTTATCNAGTAAAAAGCAATTATTGTAAGGTGAATTAATTAGGCGTTCTAAGATACGTTGATCATAAAGGACATCTCCATCCATAATTATTACATTTCCACCTTTTATTAACGCAGGGGCTAGTGTTTGNAGAGTTACAATACTGCCATCTTCGAAGTTAGGATTATAAATTAACTCTACATTTGTATACTTAAGTCGTTGCAACTCTTTCAAAACTAGATTTGACTTATAGCCAACGCCAATGACTATATCTTTAATTCCAAGTCTCGATAAAATTTTCAAGTGTCGCTCCAATAAAGTTCGACCACCTATCTTAATGAGAATTTTGGGAATATTGCCCTTGAAATTTCTAAGTCTTGAGCCTAAACCTGCTGCTAAAATTATGGCACGCATAAATATTTTACCCTCAAACTTGATAAAAAAAATATTTTGTTGTTTTAGAATAGTTCCAGTTGAGCTATTCCACCAGTGAACATTTTACAAAATCTGATATAGGGCTTTCAATGTACGTAAAAAATTTATGAAAAAAAATTGGCAATTAGCTGAACCTTGGGATCAGAAGCTTGCCCGGTTTCTAGTGTCACCTTTTGTGGGATCACGTTTACATCCCAATCATCTTACTACAATTCGTCTATTGGTAGGTTTAATTGCCTGTACTTTCCTTGCTTATGGGGGCAAACCATACATACACATCGGTGCGGGATTGTTTATTTTTTCTAACTTCCTNGATCATACAGATGGTGAATTTGCGCGTTTAACAGNNAAGGTAAGTAANTTTGGACATAGNTATGATATAGCNAGTGATACCGTCATTCACGTGCTCTTATTTATTTCCCTTGGACTTGGGCTAAGAAATGAATCAATTGGTCTAGCCGGTCTTGCTTTAGGCGTTGCTGCAGGAGTTTCAGTAGCAGGATTATTTTTACTTTTTCAGCTACTAGAGCGTAACTTAAAGAAAAAACAAGCAGGTTTACCGAGGTTCTTTGGTTTTGATGTAGAGGATATTTTATACCTAGTCGGTCCAATAATCTGGCTTGGTGGCTCCATACCGTTTTTATTTGTGGCTGCTTTTGGTGCGCCTATTTTTGGAATATGGGCTTTGTGGTATTACCGTAGTGTATTAATTGAGTTGTTTAGCTCAAATGAAAAAGGAACGCTAGAATGAAAATACTAGTAACCGGCGCTACTGGATTTCTAGGAGCATCTGTTGTGAGGGCACTTTTAGCAGATAAAAATGTTGTTAGAGTTATAATTCGAAAATCTAGTGACTTATCTAATATTGAAGGTCTCAACGTAGAGANAGTATTAGCNGACNTAGAAGATGAGAATTCTCTGNAACTTGCTTTAGATGGTTGTCAGGCATTATTCCATGTAGCAGCTGATTACAAATTATGGGTTCCAAATCCTGAGGCTATGTACAGGACTAATGTATTAGGGACAAAAAAACTTATGTCTGCTGCTCTTAAGGCAAGAGTTAGTAGAATAGTCTATACTTCTTCTGTGGCAGTATTAGGTAAGTGTAATGGTAATCAAANTGCAGATGAGGACACTCCAGTCCAATTTAAAGATATGATTGGACATTATAAGAAATCTAAATTTCTTGCAGAAGAAGAAGTAAAAAAAATGGTTAAGGATGATGGACTACCNGCCATTATTGTTAATCCTTCTACTCCAGTTGGAGTAAGAGATATAAAACCNACTCCTACTGGTAAGATAATAGTAGATTTTTTAAANGGTAAAATGCCTGCATATGTTGATACAGGTCTGAATATAGTTCATGTCGAAGATTGTGCAATTGGCCACCTTTTAGCTTTTAAGCTTGGACAAATAGGTGAAAGATATATTCTTGGTGGAGAAAATATGACTTTACAGAATATATTTATAACTCTGAGTAATTTAAGTAATCGAAGGGCTCCAAAGGTAAATTTACCTCAAAGTTATATCATGCCTTTTGCGTATTTTAGTGAATTTATGGCTCGAATGTTAAATATAGAGGCACGCCTCACAGTTGACGCACTGAGAATGTCTGAAAATAATATGTATTTCTCAAGTAAAAAGGCAATTAATAGTCTCGGATACACATTTCGTCCAGCCAATGATGCTTTCAGAGATTCAGTGAGGTGGTTTTATGATAACGGTTATACGAAATTAGGTTTAAAATAGGCATAGATTTTAAAACTAGGGGATTAAAATTTGAGTTGTACAGTTAAGGAAAAATTTATTAATATTAATAACTACTTTTTATATACTCANACATGTCATCATTTTATTATTGAGAAGTCATTATGTGTTTAGAAGTTTTGCGAAGGCTCCAATATATTGNCTTAATAATTNCTTTCTTGNGNGNNATAAATTTGAATGATNCTTTTGCCCAAGAANCTAAAATTAAGCACCCNTTCAAGGAAATAATTATTGGTGNTGGAAGCCATGACGTGGGAGTTTTTGGTCGTAAAAAAGAAAGAGGCAGCGACCTAAATTTAGAGGTAAGACTATTNCCTATAGATTGGGATATTTGGAAATATATTTTTTCTCCAACACCCCATCTAGGCGTTCATATAAATACAAATGGTAATACCAACCAATTTTTCTTTGGTGGAAACTGGATGTTTGAATTAGGCTCAAATCTCTTTGCCGGTGGAAGTCTAGGATTTGCAGTTCATGATGGTGAATTGGATACTGATAAAAGGGGGCGAAAGGATCTTGGGATGCAAATTTTNTTTAGGGAGTCATTAGAATTTGGTATTAGATTTCAGGAAAGNTATGCCTTATCNATAATGTTAGATCATATATCAAATGCTTCTATAGATGACCAAAATGAGGGACTTGATACTGTTGGACTTCGTTATGGTGTTAGTTTTTGATAAGAATTAATATTTTTTTGTCATTAATTAAGGTTAAAAAATCCTTTACATATCTTTAAGAGCAAGCAAGGTTGTATTAATTTAATAAAATAAATCGAGGTAGTAAGCGAGTATTAAAATGCCGAAAACTGTAGAGCAAGCATCTGCGTCAATATCTGATACCAAACTACTTGATAAAATAGTAGTTCCATCGGATCTAAGGGAATTGCCATTTAAAAAGCTAAAGCAGGTTGCAAATGAACTACGAACTGAAACTATAGATGCCGTATCAGTCACAGGAGGGCATTTGGGCGCTGGTCTTGGTGTTGTTGAGTTAACTACAGCATTGCACTATGTATTTGATACCCCCAAAGATAGACTTATCTGGGATGTGGGGCATCAATCCTATCCCCATAAAATTTTAACTGGNAGGCGGGATCGGATCNGAACATTACGTCAACCAGGGGGCTTATATGGGTTTGTAAAACGTAGTGAGAGNGAATATGACCCTTTTGGNACTGCTCACTCATCTACATCAATTTCTGCTGGTCTAGGTATGGCTGTAGGTTCAGCTCTNAATGAAGATAATCGAAATGTAATATGTGTTATTGGCGATGGAGCAATGTCAGCAGGAATGGCATATGANGCCATGAACAATGCNGGTCTAAGGAATGAGCGGCTAGTAGTAATTTTGAATGATAATAAAATGTCCATAGCGCCTGCAGTTGGCGCTCTCAACGCTTACTTATCTCGTATTTTATCCAGTCACTCTTTTCGTAGTCTCAGGGAAATAGCAAAGCAATTTGCGGCTAAACTTCCTAGACCAATGGGTGAGGCCGCTAAAAGAGCTGAAGAATATAGTCGTGGTATGGTTACTGGNGGAACTCTTTTTGATGAGTTAGGGTTCTTTTACATAGGACCAATTGATGGGCATAATTTAGATCATTTAGTCCCAGTATTAAAGAATGTAAGGGATGATGATACACCAGGACCAGTGCTAATCCATGTAGTTACTCAAAAGGGTAAGGGTTATAANCCNGCAGAGGAAGCAGAGGACAAATATCATGGAGTTGCAAAGTTCAATATAGTAACAGGGGAGCAGAAGAAAGGCTCACCAAAANCTCCAAGCTATACAAATGTCTTCGCTGATGCGCTNATAAAAGAGGCTAAGCGAGATGAAAAAATTGTAGCTGTAACTGCAGCAATGCCCTCTGGAACAGGAATAGATAAGTTTTCTTCAATATTTCCAGATCGATGTTTTGATGTAGGTATAGCAGAACAGCATGCTGTTACTTTTGCTGCAGGTTTAGCAACAGAGGGTATGAAGCCTTTCGCTGCAATTTACTCAACATTNTTGCANAGAGCTTACGATCAGATTGTTCACGATGTTGCATTGCAAAGCTTGCCAGTTAGATTCGCTATTGACCGTGCTGGTCTAGTTGGGGCAGATGGTCCCACTCATGCTGGTTCGTATGATATAACTTATCTTGGTACTCTCCCAGGAATAGTAATAATGGCTGCCGCAGATGAAGCAGAACTCAGACATATGGTGCATACNGCAGCATTAATTGATGACCGCCCTAGTGCCTTTAGATACCCTCGTGGGGAGGGTATTGGAATAAAAATACCAGAAGTTCCNCGTGCTTTGGAGTTGGGTAAAGGTAGAATAATGCGAGAAGGAAGCAATATAGCAATTTTATCGTTTGGTGCTCATTTGCAAGAAAGTCTTGCTGCAGCCGAGGAGCTGTCATCTAGAGGTTTATCTACAACAGTGGCCGATGCTAGATTNGTTAAACCATTAGATGAGGACCTTGTNAGAAGACTTGCCCGCGANCATGAGGTTCTAATTACAATAGAGGAGGGCACTATAGGTGGATTTTCAGCCCATGTGATGCAGTACCTCGCAAATAATGGAATATTAGACTCAGGTCTTAAAATTCGCTCGATGACACTACCTGATAGATATATATCTCACGGTTCTCCTGATGGTATGTATAAAGATGCAGGACTAGACTCAGAAAACATTGTAAACACAGCTTTAGCTGCACTTGGCTCCAACTCAGCCGCGGCTGCTCACCGGGCCTAAGTCACTATAATGATTACTCAGCTCTCTAGTGACGAGGGTCGTGACGAGTATGTCTCTCCAAAATCCAGNTCTTTTTCTAGAGATGATATTGATATTGTAATTAGTGATGCTGCNTCTCAATTGAGCTCTGCGTGTNATGCAGANGGTCATTGGGTTTTTGAACTTGAAGCGGATGCAACTATNCCTGCTGAGTATATTATNTTAGGACACTTTTTAAATGAACGAGATATAGAAACAGAAAATAGGTTGTCTAAATATTTACGTTCAATTCAGGAAAGCCACGGTGGATGGCCACTTTTTAAGGGTGGTAGGATGGATCTCAGTTGTTCTGTTAAAGCTTACTGGGCTTTAAAGTTATCTGGTGACAGTCCATCAGAGCCTCATATGACTAAAGCTAGAAAAATTATTCTAGATTCTGGAGGTGCTGCAAAGGCAAATGTNTTTACAAGAACTACACTAGCTTTATTTGGCGAAATACCATGGAAGGGTGTACCGTCAATGCCAGTAGAGATTATATATCTCCCAAAGTGGTTTCCTTTTCACTTAAGCAAAATTTCTTATTGGTCTAGAACTACGCTAGTACCCTTGACCATACTTATGTCTATACGCGCAAAAGCAGAAAACCCAACTGGANTAAATGTACGAGAATTATTTTGTAATAATCCAGATAAAGAAATTTATTTTCAACCAACTTCTATGCTCAGTAGATTAATATTTAGAGCTGATCGTACTCTTCATTTTTTCGAAAAAATGTTACCTAATTTCATAAGAAAAAGAGCAATAAATAGAGCTATAAAGTGGTGTAGTTTGCGTCTTAACGGTGATGATGGATTGGGTGCTATTTTTCCTCCAATGGCCAATCTTTTAATGGTTTTGCATCAACTAGGTTTTAGTCCCGATGACGAAATGAGAAGAACTGTTCGTCGTTCAATAGATTTACTTCTTACAGAGCCAATAAGCGGCCAACAATACTGTCAACCATGTGTTTCTCCAGTTTGGGATACAGGTCTTGCGGCTCATGCTATGCTTGAGGTCGAAGAGGCAATTCAAGGTAAGCTTAATGGGTTTGAGTTGCCAAAAATTAGCAATACTATGGAGTGGTTAGTAGAACGACAAATCCTTGATGTGAAAGGTGACTGGATTAATGGTGCGCCTGATGCCATTCCCGGAGGCTGGGCATTTCAGTACAATAATGATTATTATCCTGATGTTGATGACACAGCAGTAGTAGCATTAGCCTTACACCGTGCTGATCCTGAAAAATATGCTGATTCCATTAGGCGCGCAAGAGATTGGATAATCGGCATGCAGGGAAAAGATGGGGGGTGGGGAGCTTTTGACTCAGATAATAATTATAATTATTTGAATCATATTCCATTTGCAGATCATGGTGCCTTGCTTGATCCTTCAACAGCAGATGTGAGTGCCCGTTGTTTAAGTTTCCTTTGTCAAATAGGAGATAATGAAAACCCAGTAGTAAAAAAGGCAATCAATTTTCTGTATGCAGAACAAGAGAAAGATGGCTCATGGTTCGGACGTTGGGGTACAAATTATATTTATGGTACCTGGTCTGTCCTCTGTGCACTAAATGCTGCTGGAGAATCTAAATCATCACATACCTTTCGTTCTGCCGTTGAATGGATAAAGTCAAAGCAAAGAGAAGATGGTGGTTGGGGTGAAACGGGAGATAGTTACTATTCAGATCGTACTTCTGAATCTTATCGGGTAGTCAGCACGCCATCTCAAACTTCTTGGGCAATACTTGGTTTAATGGCTGCAGGAGAAGTTAATGCGCCAGAAACTAAATTAGGTGTGAACTATTTATTAAATGCCAAGAGGACAGGACCTATATGGAATGAGGAACATTACACTTCTGTCGGTTTCCCAAGAGTGTTTTATCTTCGTTATCATGGATACAGTGCTTACTTTCCATTGTGGGCTTTAGCACGATATCGTAGTTTAATAGAAAAAAGTAAATCGAGAACTAGCTGGGGTTTGTAAATTAAACAATTAANTGGTACTGAAATGAGTATGGAAAAAGAAAATTTAAAGATTGGAATCCTTACTGGCTTAACAGCTGAAGCTAGAGCTTTAGGAAAACCATCAGACAGTTTTTCAGTAGTGACTTCTGCAGCTAATGTCACACGGGGTTTATCCAGACTAGAAGATTTAATCAATAATGGAGCAAATGTTATAGGNAGTATTGGTGTTGCNGGTGGTATAAAANATGGCTTCAAGCCTGGACAAATCATACTGGCAACTGAAGTTATTGATTGCTCATCAAAATCAGAGTTGCCAAAAGATAATGATGCTAGAGCTGAAGAATCTCCAAATATGATAAAATTTGAGGCTGATAAAGCTTGGTTCTCTAAAATAGAAAACTTATTTGGAGAAGATTTAGAAAGNGGTATAATTCTTGGAGTTGATAAACCNATTTCTGAACCTTCAGNAAAACGNTTATTGCACGAATCTACGACCGCNCTTTCTGTTGATATGGAAAGTCATATTGTAGCCCACCTAGCNACAAAGGCTGGATTACCATGGTTTGCTATTCGNATTATTTCAGANCCTGTAGAGAGACGNATTCCAGATGCAGCATTAGCAGCAATTGGAAGTGAGAGGGAGGTCTCTGTAGCTCGTGTTTTATGGGGNTTGCTCCGAAGACCTACCGATTTNCCTGCTTTGATGGGTGTTGCCGGTGAAACATCTATGGCAATGCGTTCGCTTAAGAGAGTAGGTCGTGATTTTCGTGCTTCAATTAAATAGGNGTATTAGNTTTAGTAAGTTATAAAACTTTTTAAAGTAATATATTATAGTATTTCATGACGCTGTTTCTGCGTTTCTAATTTCTTCTAATTTTTTCTCAATAAGCTTATCATGCAGNTCTTCCGCTGCTCTAGCATTATTTAAGACTGGTTCTGGAGCCATAGTTCCTNTAGTTTTNACTCCAAGTATATTTACTAACATGGCTTTTATAGGTTTAGAAAGNGTATCTTCTACAGCCGTGGCNTCGTATCCNCAGTGTACCATGCAATCCTTACATTTCTCATAGCGTCCTGTGCCGTACATGTCCCACTGCGTTTCATCCATAAGTTCCCTAAAACTTGAGGCATAACCGTCGCTAATTAAGTAGCATGGCTTTTGCCAACCAAATACATTACGTGTTGGGTTGCCCCAAGGTGTACATTCGTAGCTTTCATTTCCTGCAAGGAAGTTCAAAAAAAGACTTGATTGGCTGAAGCGCCACTTGTGCCCTTTTCCAAGATTAAATATTTCTCTGAAGAGAGTCTTAGTTTTTGTTCTATTGAGAAAATGATTTTGATCTTCTGCTCTTTCGTAAGAATAACCTGGAGAAACTGTAATAGCATCTACACCTAATTCATTGGTNACATAATCAAANAAATCAGCAATTTCTTGGGCTGGGTGACCATCGAAAATTGTTGAATTTACATTTACTCTAAAGCCTTTATCTTTTGCGGCACGTATTGCGCTAGTGGCACGTTTNAAGGTGCCTGCTTGATCTACAGCTTTATCGTGTGCTTCTTCTAAGCCATCTAAATGTACAGAGAATGTAAGGTATGGTGAAGGCTTAAAATCTANTAATCTTTTTTCTAATAGAAGTGCGTTAGTGCATAAGTAGACAAATTTTTTGCGCTTTGTAATCTGTTCAACAATNTCTTTAATTTCTGTATGAATTAGNGGTTCACCACCNGGGATAGAAACAATTGGTGCTCCGCATTCATCAACAGCTTCTAAGCATTCTTCNAGACTTAACCTTTGNTTAAGNATTTGCTTGGGGTAGTCNATTTTTCCACANCCTGGACAAGCAAGGTTNCAACGNAAAAGAGGCTCTAACATTANAACTAGTGGGAACCTTTTTTGTCCAGAAAGGCGTTTTTTTAGTATGTAAGCGCCAACTCTTATTTTTTGAATTATTGGAACAGACATTGAATGGATACCATTTTGCTAATTTTTACAGTTAGATTAAGATAANTTAATTATAGTTTAACTTAGATTCATTTGTAATCTTATGATGTTCTAGNCTTGGGGCCCTGCCATCCTCTCCCTTTTTTACAAGTTCCGGAGGAAGTTTAAAACGAACTCGTTCTTTGATACCATCTTGAATGCAAAGCTCAACGCTTCCTAATTCCCGGATGCGACTTACTACTTGTTGAACAAGTAATTCAGGTGCTGATGCTCCTGCAGTTATTCCTACTCTTTCAGCATTTTTAAACCAGGTTGGATCTACATCCCTTGCGTCATTAATAAGGTGTGTTCGAACCCCCATCTCTTCGCCAAGGTCACGCAATCGGTTTGAGTTTGAGCTATTTCTTGCACCTACTACTAAGATCATATCTACTTCTTCAGCTAGGAGTCGAACAGATGCTTGTCGGTTTTGCGTAGCGTAGCATATATCTTTAACGTCAGGACCTGATATATTCGGATAGCGTTTTTTTAGTGCTTCAATTACCTCTCTTGTATCATCAACTGAGAGAGTTGTTTGTGTAACATATGCTACCTGTTTTGGGTCGCTTACTTGAAGTCGTGCAACGTCTTCGGGTGTTGCTACAATGTGAACACCTTTTTTAACTCTGCCACTTGTGCCTTCAACCTCAGGGTGTCCCTGATGTCCAATTAGCACAACTTCCTTACCATCATTTTCATATCGGATCGCTTCTATATGAACTTTGGCAACAAGGGGGCATGTTGCATCTATAACGGGGAGCTTTCTCTCCCTTGCAATATTTTCTACTGTTTCTGAAACTCCATGTGCACTAAAAATTGTTACTCCTCCGTCGGGTATTTCATCAAGTTCTTCAACAAACACAGCGCCTTTCTCTTTAAGGTTGTCGACTACTCTTTTATTATGAACAATCTCATGGCGGACATATACAGGTGGTCCAAAGACTTCAAGTGCTCTTTCAACAATTTCGACAGCACGCTCTACGCCTGCACAAAAGCCCCTTGGTTCAGCAAGAATAACCTTCATAATTTCGCTCCGTATATAGCGAGTTGTTTATAACTCATATCTATTATAGCACTGCAAAACAATTTTAGTTGAATCTTCATTTTTTTATAATTCTATTATTATCAATTAGAAATAGAAACTATCTGAAGCAAGTAACTCCATCAACTGTATTGTTTTGAAATATATTTAAGTTTTATTGGTTTTGGTTATGATTTTTTAACAATTATGTGACCTATAAATTATACATTGCCTTGTCAAGGTCATTGATTATATCGTCAACCGTTTCTATGCCAACTGAAAGCCTAACTACATCAGGTGCAGCACCAGCTGAGACTTGTTGTTGTTTGCTAAGTTGCCTGTGCGTAGTAGAGGCCGGGTGTATAATTAAGCTTCGGGTATCTCCAATATTGGCTAAATGTGAGAATAAATTAACATTTTTAACCAACTTTATTCCTGCATCAAAACCACCTTTTAGACCAAAAGTAAAGACAGCGCCGGCTCCCTTTGGAAGGTATTTATTTACTAACGACTTATAGGGGCTTTTTTCAAGTCCCCCATAAGAGACCCAGTTAACAGCAGGGTGGATTTCGAGCCATTTTGCAACTGATAGGGCATTTGAGCAATGCCGATCCATTCTTAATGGCAATGTCTCAATACCTTGAAGAATATTCCATGCACTAGTGGCTGAAAGGCAAGGACCATAGTCTCGAAGACCTACAGCTCGAAGCTTCATTGAAAAACCAAAACTACCGAAGGTTTCTGCAAAATTTAAACCATGATATGCAGGTTCAGGTAATGTTAAGCCTGGATATTTCCCTGATTCAAACCAATCAAAGGTGCCTCCCTCAACTACTACACCAGCCATGGCATTTCCATGTCCTCCAATAAATTTGGTTGCGGAGTGAATAACAATATCTGCTCCCCACTCCAGTGGTTTGAGAAGGTAAGGTGTGGCTAGTGTATTATCTACTATTAGAGGGATTTTATGGGACTTAGCTATGGTAGCAATTTTTTGGATATCTAATACCACACCACCAGGGTTGGCTAGCGCTTCAATAAAAATAAACTTAGTTTTAGATGTTATAGCTTTATTAATTAAATCTGGTGTATGCATGTCCACAAAACAGCAATTCCATCCAAGTTTTTTAAAGCTCATAGAGAACTGTGTAATTGATCCTCCATAAAGGTGTTTAGATGCTATGAAGTTATCTCCTGGCTCCAGTAAGGTTGCAGCAGTAAGAAACTGGACTGAGTGGCCGCTGCTACTAGCTACTGCCGCTCTTCCCCCTTCTAATGCTGCCATTCGTTCTTCAAAAACTGAAACGGTAGGATTAGTCATTCTAGAGTAGATAAAACCAAAAGTTTGAAGGTTGAAAAGTTCAGCTGCGTGATCTGGATCATTGAAAACATATGCGGTACTTGGGTGTATTGGAGTTGACCTAGCTCCAGTTGTTGGATCAACACTTGCACCAGCATGAATGGCGAGGGTTTCGAAACCGCAATCATTATAATTAATAGCCATACTGGGCTTTTTATTTTCGTCTGTCATTTTTTATAAAAGACCATTTCGTCTGGAAGTAAAGAATTCAGAATTTATACCGTTCCAACTAATTTCTCCTGATAAACGACTATATTCAATTTTGGGGCAACGGTTCATAATTACAGTAATCCCTGCTTCAGCTGCAATTTTAGATGCATCTAGGTCAATCAAGCCAAGTTGCATCCATAAGTAACTTATTCTCAATCTTTTTTTATTAGATACTGCTTCTTTTGTAATAAAACTTATTTGATTTTTGCTCACAAATATATCCACCATATCAATATGTTGGTCACATTTAGATAGTGAAGGATAAATTAATTCCCCTAAAATTTTGTCGCCTGCATATTTTGGATTAATGGGGATAACCCTATATCCCTTTTTTTGCATATATTTCATTACGAAATAACTAGGTCGCTGTTGAGTTTTGCTTGCACCTATCAATGCTATTGAGTTAATAGATTGTAAAACATTTTTAAGATGACAATCTGAATAGTCTAATTTAATTGTCATTTTTTTAAGTTTCGGCTGATAAATTTTTAATACATATATACATCTCAGGTTACTCATGGTTCCAAGAGGGTTCACGTTTCTCTATAAATGAACTTATGCCCTCGTTAGCATCCTGTGAAAGCATATTGTCGGCCATTATCTGGCTTGTATAAGCATATGCATCTGAGAGATTCATATTAAGTTGTTTATAAAAAGCCTTCTTACCTGTTTTAATTGTATGCCGTGACTTTGATGAGATTTTTTTTGCAAGGACTTTTGTTTGTTTTTCTAGGTTTTGTTCAGAAACAACTTGGTTAATTAAACCCCATTCAAGAGCAGTTTGGGAATTTATATATTCTCCTGTCAGCAGCATCTCCAAAGACTTTTTTATAGGAATATTTCTAGAGAGAGCTACCATTGGGGTAGAGCAAAAAAGACCAATATTTACACCAGGTGTACAAAATTGAGCTTTATCACTAGCAATAGCTAGGTCACATGTTGCCACTAACTGACACCCTGCAGCTGTAGCAATTCCATTAACTTGAGCAATTACAGGCTGGGGAAGTTCATTAATTCTCTGCATAATATTACTGCAGAGCGAAAATATTGATTTATATTCTGAAACACTTGACATTTTTCTTAATTCTAAAAGGTCGTGTCCCGAACAAAAAGATTTACCTTCTCCATTTATTATCACAGTACTGATTGACGTATCTTTAGCTATTTCTGTTAGTTCTTTTTGTAGCAAATTTAAGAGTTCCAGATTTAAACTATTATGGGCACTTGGTCTATTTAGTGTAAGAAGAGATATGCCCTCTTCATCTTTCCTCTTGAGGGAAAGCTCAGCGTTTTTACCAGCTTTTAATTTAGAGGATGTCTTGGGCATTGTTTATGGCACCTATATATTAATGTTTAGTATGAAAACATAGTCTGACTGAAGGCAAAGAGCTAGTAAATCTAAAAATATGAAATTACGGTATTATAATACCTACATGCAAAGTATTGAACTTATTAATAAAATTTATTGACAGGTGAGTTATTAGTGTCATATTTCACACTTTATTTACAAATGTATGAAATCTCGAGTGCAAACTATTTTTCTAAATCATTGTTAGCACTTTGAGATTAAGTTGGATTGAAAAATGAAGACATATAGTGCGAAAGTATCTGAAATTGACAAGCAGTGGATACTTGTAGACGCTGAGGATATCGTCCTTGGTAGGCTAGCAGCTGAAATAGCAACTCGTCTAAGAGGAAAGCACAAACCAACCTATACCCCAAATATGGATTGTGGTGATAACGTAATCGTCATAAATGCCAAAAGAGTAAAGTTGACAGGTCGCAAGTTAGAAAAAAAGCTGTATCATTGGCATACTGGTTATCCTGGTGGAATTAAAAGCCGCACTGTTGCAAAAACACTATCTGGAAAAAGACCAGAAAATGTTGTTAAAAAGGCAGTGGAACGAATGATCCCCAAAGGTCCATTAGGAAAAAAACAACTTGGAAACCTAAAGGTTTATGCTGGCTCAGAGCATCCGCATGAGTCTCAGAAGCCCACAGTTCTGAATCTTGCTGACATCAACCCTAAGAATAAAAGGAATTCACTTCGTGGCTGAGGAAAAAGAGAATACAGGCGCTTTTGCACCTTTAAGTGAGGTTGCTGTTGTATCTATGGAACCTACAGTGGCAGAACCGCAGGTTGATGAATATGGAAGAACATATGCAACTGGCAAGAGGAAAGATGCGGTAGCGCGTGTATGGATAAAGCCTGGTAAAGGAACAATCACTGTAAATAATAGGGAAATTACAACCTATTTTGCTAGACCCGCACTTAGAATGATAGTTAACCAGCCATTAGCTGCCGTTCAACGAGGCACAGAATATGATGTAATTTGTACTGTTGGTGGCGGGGGACTCTCTGGGCAAGCAGGTGCTGTGCGTCACGGAATTAGTAAAGCTTTGGTTCTAAGAGAACCTGATTTACGAAAAACACTAAAGTCTGGTGGCTTTCTTACGCGTGATAGTAGGGTTGTCGAGCGTAAGAAATACGGCAAAAAGAAAGCTCGTCGTAGTTTCCAGTTTTCAAAGCGCTAAAGAAATACGGAACACTTTATCCTTTTTATTGGAGGCGTTCTNGGATTTATAGGGCGCTGANTGTAGTTTAAAAATTTCTAGGGTAATTGTTTTATGTCAACTTCAACTAAAAAGATCAAAACTATTAATGTAGTGGTTTTAGGTGCAAGCGGATATTCTGGTGGGGAGTTAGTCCGTCTTTTATCAAATCACTCTGGGGTTAAGGTTATTGCGCTTACNGCTGATCGACATGCAGGTAGATCTTTGGATGATGTTTTTCCCCATTTANTAGAATCAAATATGCCTAAGTTGNTTAAATTANATCAAATTGACTGGACGGATGTTGATGCTGCATTTTGTTGTCTGCCGCATGGAAAAACTCACTCAGTTGTTATGAGTTTACCTAGTCATGTTAAAGTTATTGATCTTTCTGCAGACTTCCGATTTTCAGATTTATCAATCTATGAGTCTGTTTATGGTGTTNAGCATAAAGCCAAAGAAATGCAAGAACANGCTGTTTATGGACTTACTGAAATTTTTAGAGCTGATATAAAAACAACAAGGCTTGTAGCCTGCCCAGGNTGCTATCCAACTGGTGCTCAATTACCTCTTATACCCTTATTAGAGAGTAATCTAATTTTGCCAAATAACATTATAATTGATTCAAAGTCAGGTGTTAGTGGTGCAGGTAGGGAGCCTAAACAGGAAACATTATTTGCAGAGGTTAACGGTGCTCTCAAGGCATATAACATTAGTAATCATCGTCACGGACCAGAGATTGAACAAGGATTGTCAGGTGCATCAAAGCAGCCAGTACAAATAAACTTTACTCCCCACTTGGTACCAATTAATCGCGGAATTCTATCTACTATTTACGTTAATTTAAATAATGGTTTAAGTATCAATGACCTTAAAGAATGTCTGAATAATAGATATAAAAATGAATATTTTGTGAGGGTTACTGGAGANGGCTTTATGCCTNCTACTAATCATGTAAGCGGTACTAATAAGTGTTTGATTGGGGTTTTTCCNGGTCGAACTAAAAGCCAAGGTATAATTATTTCTGTATTAGATAACNTAGTTAAGGGTGCTGCNGGGCAAGCCCTACAGAACTTNAATTTGATGTTTGAGTTCAATGAGATTATGGGGCTTGAAAATGATGTTGTTTTTCCATGACCTCTTAAGAGAAATTTAGATGACTATTAATGGTAAATTAATTACATACGCGGGTATAAGACCAAAGGTAGAATCTAATGCCTTTGTTGCAATGGGAAGTAAGATTATTGGTAATGTAGAGATTAAAAATGAAGCCAGTATTTGGTTCAATTGCGTTATTCGTGGAGATATAAATAAAATTCACATAGGAAATGGTACTAATATTCAAGATGGAACAGTTATTCATGTTTCAGGAAATATAGGTCAAACATTTATAGGTAGAGATGTGGTGGTAGGTCACATGAGTTTAATACATGCTTGTAAACTTGATGACGCTTGTTTAATTGGTATGGGCGCAACTGTAATGGATAATGCTATTGTTGAATCGGGATCCTGGGTTGGAGCAGGAGCTCTTATTCCACCTGGAAAGCACGTTAAAACAGGTGAAGTATGGTTAGGAATGCCTGCTAAACCTGTCAGAGAAATTACATCATTTGAACTAAGTGAAATTCAGCGTATTGCTCAAGACTACAGAAAATTAGCTAAATCATATACTAGTAAATAATACTATTATTTTTTATTTTAATGTTTCACTGGTTAAAATTTAAAATTTGATAAGGGATTCGTTTCAATTTTTGGTAAGCTAGGCTAAAATATAAATTTTTAATTAGTCTTTTTACTCTGAATCTATAAAATCAATTTATAAATTACAAAAAAGGCCTTCAAGTTTGACTTATCTGTGGTAGGAACAAAGACATAATTTACTGTCATTAAGTGTAGTAGCCACATTTAGCGCAGGACACGCATGGAAATGACCAAGAAATCGATTGTAAAACGGGTATTTTTATTCACCCGAAAAATTGTATCACTGCCCAGAGTNGCAGTTATACTTATAATATTGTTTTCGCCNATAGCTGTTTTAGGTGCTTGTTCGTGGCTTCCTGAGGAGTTAGANGTAACAACTTATCTTGATGACCTAGACTTTACAGGATATCTGTGGGGTGAGGATGATGAGAGTTACTCTGATGCAGATACCACAGAAGTTTTCACAGATTCAGATTCAAGTGATTCTGATCTTTTCGATTCAGATGATGATGCATGGCTTGCAGATGAAGACGAAGATTTCCCAGTTTTATCTGCTAAAGATACAGTTTCAAGACGTACTTTCGACCCTGAAGAGTTAGCAGAGGTGGAAAGAGGCTTAGTAGCATCGAGAGACTCATCTCGGTATACAGAAGAAGTACTTAGAAGCCGATATCTTGAGGGAGATACTAATCAATGGGATAGAGATTCTCAGTCCCANCAGAATATATTGAATGAATCAGTTACAAACACTGATCTTGANAATCTTTCTTCTCAGCAAATTCAAGATTCACGACCTATAATAATTACTGAAAATATTGATTCCCAAAAAAGTCTTGTATCTTCTGATAGACTTATGGAACCCTCTANGGTTAGTAGTTTAGATGCTATTCGGGTAACAAATAATCTAGGTGAAGAAATAAGTAATTTTAGAAGTGAATTTAACGCNCGGTTTTCAGAGTCAGGGGGGCTTGGAACAGGTGCTACCCTTGATNAGCAAAANATTTCTTTTAATGATGCTGTCNTAAAAGCTCAGGAAATTAGTCCAAGTATCCAAAATGANGCAGATGGTTCAAAGGGACAAATTGATGGCGCGCGTGTTGCTTTTCTTGCAGCTACTATCAATTTTGGAACAGGAGCAAGCGGGCTCAGTGGAAAAGATCATCGNACATTAAAAGAAGTTGGGAATCTCTACCAAAACTTTGGAGGNAAGGTAAAGGTGATTGGTCATGCAAGTAGCCGAACTCGAAATTTGGAGGTNGAAGATAGNAAAATAGCTAATCTTAATATTTCAGTAGATCGAGCAAATGCAGTAGCAGAAGTTTTAATGCGTCACGGTGTTCCGGCGGATCAGCTTGAGATTATAGCAATGTCAGATAAAGAGCCAATTGCCCATGAATACATGCCTTCCGGTGAACGTGAAAATCAACGGACAGAAATATATATTGAATATTAGTTTAATGTTTGGAGTTGTTTGTTCGTGATTGCATCTATCTCAATTTTTATAATAACAATACAAAATATTTTATTGACAGGAAGTGAGTAGTGACATCATTACGCGTAGGTGTAGCTGGTATTGGTAATGTAGGCAGTGGACTGTTGANCTTGCTNTTACAAAATAAGAGCATNATTTCTGAACGTTGTGGAAAAGAAATAGAAATAACAGCTGTAAGTGCAAGAAATCGAGAATTATCTCGTGATGTCGATATTTCTAAAGTTAAATGGTTCGATAACCCAATTGATATTGCTCAAGATCCTGATATTGATGTTGTATGTGAATTAATAGGTGGAGAATCTGGCATTGCCTTAGATTTAAGCCAAGCAGCATTTTTTTCTGGTAAGCATCTAATTACTGCTAACAAAGCAATGTTGGCTATTCACGGTGATAAATTATCAAAACTTGCAGAGTTAAACAAAGTTCAATTGCGATATGAGGCAGCTGTTGCTGGTGGTATCCCCGTAATAAAGTCTATGAGGGAGGGTCTCGCAGGAAATAAGATTACTCGGGTTTTTGGAATTTTAAATGGTACATGTAACTTTATTCTCAGCAGAATGTATAATTCTATAGTTGAAGGTAAATCACTTGAATTTAATGATGTTTTAATCGAGGCTCAGCGTCTTGGATATGCAGAAAGTGAACCTTCGACTGATATAGATGGTATTGATGCTGCTCATAAAATATGCCTTCTAAGTAGTATAGCATTTGGGACAAAACTAGATTTTAGAGCCATTCATGTTGAGGGTATCAGATATATAAGTGCCCTAGATATAGCTTACGCGGCTGAATTAGGTTATAGAGTTAAGCTTTTAGCTATAGCTAGAGAAACTCCAGATGGTATTGAAGTAAGAGTTCACCCTTGTATGGTCTCAGAAAAAACCGCGATTGCTAGAGTAGATGGAGTAAATAACGCTGTCGGAGTAAATGGTGATTTTGTTGGTAATACCATTTATGAAGGACCTGGGGCAGGAGGTAATGCTACGGCATCAGCGGTGGTTAGTGACTTAATCGATATTGCAAGAGATCAATACATATATCCTTTTGGTATTGCTAACGCTAATCTACGAAATAGTAACTTTGTACCGATAGAAAGTATTGTAGGTCCGTATTACGTGCGCTTGATGCTTCTTGACCAGCCAGGAGTGATAGCTGACATCGCTGCTTGTCTTCGTGATCAAAATGTATCTGTAGAGTCAATGTTGCAGCGTGCAAGAAAGCCAGGAGATGCTGTACCCGTAGTTTTGACAACTCATGAGGCAAAAGAAGGTGCTATTCGTAAGGCTCTTGAGTCGGTAGATAAGTTACCTGGTGTGGTAGAAAAGTCTCGTATGATAAGAATAGAAAAATTCTAAGTCTATTTCAAAATGTAAAGCGAGGTAACAATGGAGCGAGATGAACCTATTCTTTTGGACCGTAATCTGGCCCTTGAAGCCGTAAGAGTAACTGAGTCTGCTGCCCGAGCTGCCTCTCGGCTTATAGGATGTGGTGATGAGGTTGCTGCTGATCAAGCCGCTGTTGATGCAATGAGGCGATCTTTAAATGCATTGGATATTGAAGGCACAGTTGTTATTGGTGAGGGAGAGAGAGATGAAGCCCCGATGCTTTATATCGGAGAAAAGGTCGGTGCTGGAAATGGTCCTAAACTTGATATTGCTCTTGACCCTTTGGAGGGAACAACTATTTGTGCTACTGGAGGTCCGAATGCGCTAGCGGTAATGGCCTTTGCAGAAGAAGGAGGATTTTTAAATGCTCCAGACACGTATATGGATAAAATTGCTATAGGTGATGGGTTGCCCTCTGACCTAGTAAATCTTGATGCTTCTCCAAAAGAAAACCTTAGAGAGTTATCAAAAGCAAAATACTGCGATATTAGTGACCTTATGGTTCTTATTCTTGATCGCCCAAGACATGAAGAGTTAGTCGCAAAAGTCCGAGAAAGTGGTGCGCGTATTCAATTAATAAGGGATGGTGATGTTGCGGGGGTTATTGCGACTACACGCCTAAATCCTACAGTTGATATTTATATGGGAATTGGAGGAGCTCCAGAAGGCGTATTAGCTGCTGCAGCCCTGCGGTGTATTGGCGGTCAGATGATGGGTCGTTTGACTTTTAGAAATGATGATGAAAAATCAAGAGCTAAGACAATGGGCATTAAAGATCTTAATAAGTGTTATAATTTAGAGGAACTTGCTGGGGGTGAGGTGATGTTTGCGGCTACGGGTGTGACTGACGGAGCAATGTTAAAGGGTGTGCATACCTTTAAGGGTGGGGCTTATACTCACTCGGTGGTGATGCGATCCACCACTGGCACATTACGTTTAATCCAAGCTGAGCATGAATATAATCGCGGGATAGCAGGTAGAGAGTAAGGGCTAGAAGTTTTTTGCAAACAGAAGAGAATAGTGGCAAAGAATCAGATATTATTTTAGACGTACATTCCTCTGTATCAGGTCTTTTATGGCGGTCAATGTGTTTGGATACACGTGCATCGATGGCAATCTCTCAGGCTAATGAAATACCCGAAGTGGTAGCTAGGGCAATAGTGGGTCGTGGAATTGCTGATGATGAAGTTGATACTTTTCTTAATCCTACCATAAGAGAATTGATGCCAGACCCTCTCAAATTTTGTGATATGAAGGTTGCAGTACTAAGGCTTGTAGAGGCCATATATAAAAATGAACTTATAGCAGTATTTGGAGATTACGATGTAGATGGAGCTACGTCCGGTGCTATCCTTTTACGTTATTTGGATGCTGTTGGAGGTAGGTGTATAAGTTATGTTCCTGATCGCTCTAAAGAAGGTTATGGTCCAAACACTAATGCAATGAAATATTTGGATTCTGCTGGAGCCAATATAGTAATTACTGTTGATTGTGGCATCTCATCATTTGAGCCCTTATCTGAAGCTAAAAAATTAGGGCTAGATGTTGTGGTTATAGATCACCATGTTGCGGAAGCAAGACTTCCTGAGGCCATTGCTGTAGTTAACCCAAATAGATTAGATGAGCAAACAGGTTTTGGGGAGTTAGCTGCAGTAGGCGTAACGTTCCTACTTGTGGTTGCCTTAAATAGTGAATTAAGAAAACAAGGTAGATTCTCTGAAAATAATAAATGGTCTGAGCCAGATTTATTAACGTTTCTAGATTTAGTTGCTTTAGGAACAGTTTGCGATGTTGTTCCTCTTATAGGTTTAAACCGTGCCTTTGTGAAGCAAGGTTTAAAAGTTATGGGCTGGAGAAAGAATATTGGAATTACAGCGCTTAGTGACATCGCTGAAATAGATACATTTCCCAATACTTATCATGCTGGTTTTGTTCTTGGACCAAGGTTAAATGCAGGAGGTAGAGTTGGGGAGCCGAGTCTTGGTACACGCTTGTTAGTTACAAACGATCGTTTTGAGGCCGACAGTATTACCAAAAAGTTAGAGATCTACAATAACGAAAGAAAGTTAATTGAATCTGATATTTTGGATGCCGCAATAAACCAAGTTATGGAGCGGGAGGCTGATAATGCAAAAGATCCTATTGTTTTTGCTGCAGGTGAAGGGTGGCACCCAGGTGTAACTGGAATTGTGGCAAGTAGACTAAAAGAAAAGTTTGAAAGACCTTCAATTGTTATAGCTTTTCAAAATGATATTGGAAAAGCCTCATGTAGATCTATATATGGGGTAGATATTGGCTCAGCTGTTACTGCCGCTAAACAAGCTGGTCTAATAATTAATGGTGGAGGGCATAAAATGGCAGCTGGTTTTTCTTTGAAGGTTGATAAATTAAAGTCATTATCTAAGTTTATAAATGAGCGTCTTTCAGAATCTGTAAAAAATGCCATTAAAAATAGATGTTTAGACTTAGACGGAGTTATAAGTGTAGAAGGTGCAAATTTAGGATTAATAGATAAGTTGGAACAGCTTGGGCCATTTGGTGCAGGTAATAGTGAGCCAAAATTTGCTATAGCAAGAGCAAGAATAAGCCGAAGTGATATAGTGGGGGATGGTCATGTGCGTTGTAATGTTTTAGGAGAGACTGGAGGTAAAATCCAAGCTATTGCTTTCCGATGTGCTGATACTGCTCTTGGCAACTTCCTCCTCGCAAATGGTGATACTTTAGTTCATCTTGCTGGATACTTAAGAGTTAACCATTGGCGGGGTCGAAATAGTGCTCAATTTATTTTATTAGATGCTGCGCCTTGTGTGTCAACAAATAACTAACAAAACCTGTTTCAATTTTTTATGAGAATCAGACAAGGAATTAGTTGATTTTTATATAAGTAAGGTTTAATTACACTTTTAGTGTGACCCCTTCGTCTATTGGTTAGGACATCAGGTTTTCATCCTGAAAAGAGGGGTTCGATTCCCCTAGGGGTCACCAGTATTAAAAAATCATATAAAAACAATAAGATATAATATTTTATTAATGTTTTATATCTACTATTTTCTGCTTATTTATGGGGTAAGTATTTTCTAGCTTTGCCAACTTAGAATTCTTGAGGGAATAAGTTCCAATAATACCCAATCAGTTTTTTTAGACCATATCTCGAGAGTCTTTTTAATTTTTATCT
>PAWF01000027.1 GCA_002714015.1 Gammaproteobacteria bacterium
ATTAAATAACGTTGATTTACCTGCATTAGTGTAGCCTACTAAAGCAATAATAGGATAGGGTACACGTTTTCGTGAATCTCTGTGCAACTTTCTTGTCTTTACAACTTGTGCTAGGGACTGTTTTATTTTTTTTATTTTCCCATCTATTTGTCTTCTATCAGATTCTATTTGTGTTTCTCCAGGTCCACTAAGAAACCCTCCACCACCTCTTTGCCTTTCCAAGTGAGTCCATGATCTAACCAACCTACTTCTTTGATAAGTAAGTGCAGCAAGCTCTACCTGTAAACGCCCCTCTTTTGTTCTCGCTCTTGCAGCAAAAATTTCAAGTATTAATGCTGTTCTATCAATGACTTTAGTATTTAAGTTGCGTTCTAAGTTGCGTTGTTGAATTGCGGTCAAGGGACTATCTATTATAACTACTTCAATACTATTAGAATTTATGAAATCGCTTAGTGAAGAAAGTTTGCCCAAGCCAAGAAGAGTTGATGACTTTGGAGTTTGTAACCTAATTATCTCAGTATAGGCAGGGTTTAAACCTATTGACCTAACTAAACTTTTAGCTTCAGCTAGTTGAGATTCTGGTCTTCTGTTTATATGACTTATACCCTTTCCCATTTGGAGAACTGGGAGAACTATTGCTGCGTTTATTTTTTCTTGGCTTCTATTATCTTGAATTGGTTAACCCTCCGGTTGCGAATTTGCTTCATCTTCAAATAGATTTAAGGACTCATGTGGCATAATTGTAGAAATAGCATGTTTATAGATAAGTTGTGACTGATTATCACGTCGTAAAAGCATGCTAAAGTTGTCAAACCAAGTGATCACTCCTTGCAGTTTCACTCCGTTTACTAAGAAAATTGTCACAGGACATTTTGATTTACGGGCGTTATTTAGAAACACATCTTGTAGGTTTTGATTCTTTTCATTAACCATTTTACTGCCCCCTATTATAGATTTGTTTTGTTATGGGTAGCNCCTGGAAATTTANTTNTATTATTCCATANGTTTAATGCGTTTNCTAACATTCTAACTAAAAGATTNTATTTAAGTTTNNGATNATCAGNCTTTATATAGTNCTGACTTGGATAATATAAAGTCTTGAAATGCNTTGTGATCAGCAAAATGTTNATCTGGTCTGTGGATTGTTTCNCCTATTAGAGCAGGGGTTTGACCAATTATAATTGAATAACAGCCTGAGTTACGCGCACATAAAATATCTACTCCACAATCTCCAACATACCAAACATCTGCCCCTAGCTCTAACTTTTTTCCTTCAAGAGCAAGAGACATAGGTGCAATTGCGGGTTTATCTTCCTTTGCGTCTGATGAGCCAATTAGTCTATAGAAGTAGTCATCAATATTTAATATAGAGGCTTCTTTTCGAACTAATTCGCCTTTTTTACTGCTAACTACAGAAAGATTTATTTTATTTTTTTTTAATATTTTTAGAGTTTCAAAAGCGTCAGGCATTAATTTAACTTCTTTAAGATGGTTCTCACTATACTGAGTATAAAAGTAATCAGCTGCTTCTTTTGCATGTTCACCAAAAAGATCTTTAAAACTTACGCGCATTGATTTTCTTAGCCATTCCGAAACATCTTCTAGGGTCCATGCCTGACTTAGGTTTCCAAACCTCGCGAAAGTTTTTTCTAGGGAGGCATGAATTGCACTGACGCTATTTACAAGTGTCACATCCCAATCAAAAATAACTGCTTTTGGAATCATTAGTTTGTCTCAAATGTTTGGCAATGTTGTATATAAAGCTTGTGTAATTTTGCAGTTATAGGTCCCACTGCGCCATTTCTTATTGTTTTGCCATCAATACTTCTTACACCCTTTATAAAGGATGTTGTACTTGTAAGAAATGCTTCGCTTGCATTTTTGGCTTCAGAGATACTAAAGGGTCTTTCAATTACCTCAAGCCCATTTTCACTAGCTAAACGAATTAATGTTAACCTAGTTACTCCACCCAAGATATTTTCACTTAGATCACGCGTTATTATCCTATTTTGATCATCAACAATCCATGCGTTTGAGGAAGACCCCTCTGTAATTAAGCCCTCTTCATCTATTAGCCATGACTCATAGGCGTTAACTGCGGCAGCCTTTTGTTTTGCTAAAATATTAGGTAAAAGGGAAATAGACTTTATATCTCTTCGTTTCCAACGGATATCATCAACTGTAATTACTTCCTCACCAGTACTTTTAAGATCTTCTGGCCAATCTATTGGTCTTGCGGTCATAACGACACTTTGGTCCGATTGTTTAGGGAATTCGTGTTCACGAGGAGCAACTCCACGTGAAATTTGTAAATAGAGAATGCCATCAGTAATTCGGTTTCTACGAATTATTTCTCGAGAAATAATTTTAAGAGCGTTTATCGGCATGGGCATAGAAATACTTAATTCCTGCAGGGACCTCTTAAGACGTTGAAAGTGTAAGTTTTCGTCTATAATTTTTCCTTTCCATACAGCCGAAACCTCATAAACACCATCAGCGAATTGATATCCTCTATCTTCAACATGAACATATGCAGTGGCATGAGAAATATATTTTCCATTAACAAATGCTATTCGCGACATAATATTTTTGTCCTAATTTAAATCAAAAATATTCTAGACTTACAGAAAAAAGTTTTTCAAGTTTCCTTACTGCTCCTGCAGCAACGAATGTAACCACTCTGTCATGTGCTTCTATTACAGTATCTGAACGAGGTATTATTACGGTATCCTTTCTGAGTATTGCACCTATTAATATACCTGATGGAAGTTTTACCTCGGATATTGGTGTGCCGACTAGGGGTGAAGTCTCCATAGCTTCAGCTTCAACAACTTCTGCCATCCCATCTTGGACTGAATGAACAGCAATAATCCTACCCCTTCTAATACGTTGTAAAATTGTTGAAACAGTGGATTCTCTTGGACTCACAGCTACATCGACTCCTAAGTCACCAAGAAGAGGCGCATAAGTAGGGTTGTTTACAAGAGTCATTACTAATTTGCACCCTGCTCTTTTAGCTAAAAGAGAAGATAAAATATTTACTTCATCATCATTGGAAACAGCGATCATTGCTTCTGATAGTCCAATATTAACTTCACTTAAAATTTCTGGATCAAGAGCACTGCCATGTATAACAGTTGTTCTAGATAGTTCATCTGCTAAAAAACGTGCTCTGTCGTGGTTTACCTCTATTATTTTGAGCTGAAGTTCAGAATGATTTTTTTCAAGATCTCGGGCAAGATACAGACCGATATTGCCTCCACCAACTATTACTACCCTTCTTGCGCCAGGCTCTTCGTGCCCAAAAACTGCTAATGCTCTTTCTGTATGTTTTGCATCACAAACGAAATATACTTCATCACCTATTAGCATTTGATCTTCAGCTCTTGGAACTAGAAGTTTATCTCCACGTCGAATACCCAATACTATTATATTTAATTCTGGAAAAATTTCAGTAAGTTGACGTAAAGGTGTATTAATTACTGGGCACTTTTCTTCACAGCGTATAGAAATCACTCTGAGTTTATCATCTCCAAATCTTAGCATATCTAAGGCGCCAGGAACTTCTAGACGCCTTTCTATTGCTTTCGCAACCTCTATTTCAGGTGAAATTATTAAATCAATTGGTAAATGATCTGTTCTGTATAGATCGACCCAAGTACGATTCAGATAACTTTGGTGTCTTACCCTAGCTATTTTTTCAGGAATTCCAAAAATAGAATGTCCTACTTGGCATGCAATCATATTTACTTCATCAGAAAAAGTCACTGCGATAAGCATATCTGCNCTCTTNGCCCCAGCATCTGCTAGTACNTCTGGCAATGANGCATTTCCATGTATACAACGTACATCTAATGTATCGGATCTTTTNCTTACAATTTCTGGATTATTATCAATTAGTGTAACGTCATTAGCTTCTCCAGCGAGTTGACGTGCAATGCTTGATCCAACCTGTCCTGCACCACAAACTATTATTCGCATTTTTATTCGCTCATTATTATAAATTTAAATTGTATACTCAATCTAAGATGCTAATGGGTCTCTCCGCTTTGTACTATCTACTACACCAAGAGATTTAAGTTTTCTATGGAGTGCAGTTCGCTCCATACCGACAAACTGTGCTGTTCTTGAAATATTGCCACCAAATCTATCTATTTGCACTGAAAGATATTCTCTTTCAAAAACATCCCTAGCATCTCGCAATGTTAAAGACATTATCTCTCCATCTCTTTCTAATGTTGAAAAAGTTGTAGATCCACCGGTCAGTTCTGGAGGGAGAGCTTCAGCTGTTATTGGGGCGTTGTTCGGTCCAGGTGCCATAATTAATAACCATTCTACAACATTACGTAATTGTCTAACGTTTCCAGGCCATTCACTAGCTTGTAAGGCTGCAATAGCATCACTAGTAAGGATACGAGAAGGAAGACCGGCTGTGGAAGAGGCTATAGACATAAAAAATTTAGCAAGCTCAGGTATATCTTCTCTTCGTTCTATAAGGGCAGGTACACGTAGTGGTACAACGTTAAGTCTATAGAAAAGGTCTTCTCGAAAATTACCTTCTGCAATTTCTTGCTCAATATCAAGGATACTAGAGGCTATAACTCTTGCATCTACCTCTACCTTTTTTGCTCCACCTACACGTTCAAATGTTTGGTCTTGTAAAACACGGACAATTTTTCCCTGTGTTTCCAATGGCATATCTGTAACACCATCGATAAATAGTGTTCCTCCATGAGCTTGTTCAAGGAGCCCTATTTTTCTGATATTATTACCATCTGCACCTTCAATAGCTTCTTCCTCTCCAAATAGTTCTCTTTCAAGAGATTCCGGAGTTAAAACAGCAGCATTAACAGTGATAAATGGACCTGTCACTCTACGAGAATTCTGATGAATTAATCTTGCAACAACCTCTTTGCCAGAACCAGAAGGTCCAGATATTAAAACTCTACTTCCAGTCGGTGCTACTCTTTCAATAGATCCTCTAACGTTATTAATGACATTAGAAGAGCCTACTAATTCTGTGATAGGACTAGCACGTAATTTCAGTTCTTCATTTTCACGGCGAAGACGAGCAGCTTCAAGAGCACGCTGAACAAGTAAGAGTAAGCGGTCACTTTTGAAGGGTTTTTCAATGAAATCATAGGCTCCTTTTTTAATGGCAGTTACAGCAGTTTCAATATTACCGTGTCCACTTATCATCAAAACTGGAATATTTGGGTATCTTTTATTAAATAACTCTAGAAGTTGTATCCCATCGTGATCGCTTCCTTGCAGCCATATATCAAAAATAGCTAGTGTAGGTGGTGGGCTACTCTCGAAGGCTAGCAATGCTTCTGAGCTGCTACCNGCTAACCGTGTGCTATATCCTTCATCTTCNAGAACACCACCGATTAAGAGGCGAATATCTGCCTCATCATCTACAATTAAAATTTCCTTACCCATTCTTTGACTTTTTAACTCCTGTAACCTTTAGACCAAAAGAATTAAGTTTTTGATTATAAACCCTTAGGCTTGACTAAATTAATGGAAAAAGAAATTTTGGCTCCTCCTCCAATAACATCTTCGAGTTGTAATTCTCCCCCATGGTCCTCAACTATTTTTGCAACTATTGCAAGGCCTAGACCTGTTCCTCGGCTGCGTTTTGTAACATATGGTTCTGTTAGTCTTTCTCGACTTTCTGTTGGAAGTCCTAAACCATTATCCTGAACAGAAAGTGAAATAAAATCATTTTCCTTCTTAATAGTAACAGTTATTTTCCCTTGTGGCAGTGCGGAATCATTTTTATTAGCAGTTTCCCTACTATCTATTGCCTCAACAGCATTCTTTAGAAGGTTAGTAATAGCCTGACCTATTTGTGTACCATCACAACTTACTAAAGGAGGGACTTCATAAGTATTTATCACAAANTTTAGATCTGGTCTTGCAAGACTTTGAAGAGATATAGCTTTATTAACTAGGTCATGTAGGTCGCANTTCGATATACGTGGTGCAGGCATTCTGGCAAAAGATGAAAATTCATCAACCATCTGTCTTATATCACTTACATGTCTAATTATTGTTTCAGTGCATGCTGAAAAAACATCAGGTTCAGATTTAATTTCATTTAAATAACGTTTTTTCAAACGCTCTGCTGCTAATTGTATGGGGGTTAGAGGGTTTTTGATTTCATGAGCTATACGTCTGGCAACATCCCCCCAAGCTGCTGTGCGTTGGGCCGATACAAGAGCTGTAATTTCATCAAAAGTTAAGACATATCCTATAATTAATTCATCAGAAACTTCTGCAACTATTCGCACAATGAGATTACGCTTCNTNCCACCTCGGTTTATATCAAGTTGACGTTCAATAGGTCTATTTGGCTTACCTTTAGCTATTGCCAGCATGTCTTGGAGCTCGGGTATGACGTCAGATATATCTTCNCCAATCAAATCCNCATGACTTGTCTCTAAAAGNTTAATTGCTGAAGGGTTTGGTAAAGTNACTTTCCCATTTATATCTAATCCTATTACTCCTGCAGAGACCCCTGATAAAACAGCTTCAGTGAAGCGCCGNCGTTCATCTATTTGTTCTGTTGCTTCAATNAATTTTTGACGCTGNCCATANAGNTGTCCNGTCATCTTATTAAAGGCACGAGAGAGTGTTCCAATCTCATCTACTTCATCACCTTCTACAACACGTACGTTTAAGTTACCTTGTCTTACCTTTTCTGCAGCTGTAATTAGTTCGCCAATAGGTCCAGCTAATCTATTTGCAAAATACAGACCCATCCATACTGAAGCCAGTAAAACTAATAGTGCTACAACAACAAAAATTAACACAAAAGTTATCTGTATTCCTGAGTTACGTTTTTCTAAATCTCTGTATCCACCAACTGCGCCTTGAACTCTTTGTACATGACCAATAACACGACTTTCAACATAGCGTCCTACAATTAAATAAGCGTCTATAAAACCATCTAGGCGAACTAAAGCTCTTAAACGATTAGAATCACGTTCACTAAGTATAACTGTTTCCCCTCCTGATGCGGCNTGGAGAGCATCTTCGGGTATTCTTTGTAACTCAAGAGCAAGGCTTAATGCATCGCGGGCAATTATCCTACCATTCCTTGTTACAACAGCCGCTTCTGTAAGTGATTTTAGCTCCGCNAAGCGTTCTACNACTTGATTGAAGCGAGTTGCNCTACCTGAAATATATGAGACTTGTCGNTTGATATCTGCTGCCATAGATAATGCATCAGCTCTTATACCTTCTCGATGTTCTTCCACATATGCTTGTGCAACTACTAGTGATTGCTCAAGAGCAGTTGAAACTTGCTTGCTAAACCAGGCTTGGAGACCAAAGTGTAAAAATAGAGCTGAAAAAACAACTAAAACAATAGATGGGGCTACAGCAACTAGGCTAAAAAGTCCAACCATACGAATATGTAAACGTGANCCAGCTGANCCTCNTCTTCTAGCTACCCANAATCTCAGTATTGGTACTGTAACAGTAGCNCCAAGCAATAGAAGTAGAACTAAATCTATATTTAGTAAAACTACTACATTATTATTTGGTCCACCAAAATGAACTGCTCCGCTCATTGCAAGGTATGTTGCAATCCCGGACATTACAGATGCAATNGCNAGAGCTATTGCAAGTTTACGAGCTAANGCGATACGCTGTATCCATAACCAAAAANATCCNCNTTGCTTTNTAGCANTTCCCNCTTNTTTGCTANTTTCAACCTGTATGAGCTCTTTATTCTCGCCAGTCAAAGTTTTGCTACTCTACTTTTTTAATAAATTTAATTTTATGCTCTATTAATTTTTTTCTTAGAGTATTACGGTTTAATCCCAATAAATTAGCTGCTTTTAGTTGGTTTCCATTTGTTGCATCCAAGGAGACCTTTAGAAGTGGTCTTTCAACCTCTTTCAAAACCCGTTTATATAATTCCGGTGGTGGTAGCTCGTTACCATGTGCTGCAAAATATTTATGGAGGTGTTTTTCAATTGTCAGAGAAAGCCCACCGTGCTCGTTATTTTTCTTTTTGTTTGTTAATTTTTCTTTAATAATTTCTGATGTTTCCTCTAGCAACTTATTTTTCTCCTCCACAATAATNGTTAAAANCTTGTTAGTATTAATATAGTTTCTAATATTTNTTTATGCAGGANTATGAACACTAAACAATACTTCAATTTTTATGTCTATTATTGTTAAGGTTTACTTGTTGTATGTTTGAGAAGAAGCTAAATATAGCAATAAAAACTGAATAAACTGTATCAACTAATTAACAAAACAATTATTTCTAAATATAAAAATATTTTTAATCACATAAACCATAAATAAAAGTTACTTGTATAATACAACCTGAGAATACTTGGGTAAAGTCGTGGTAGAGTAACTCTAATAAAATCTTATCTAAACATGAATATTTGATTATGAATATATTCTTTCTTAAAGGAATAAAAATTGGTTAAGAGGTCAGCTTTGTTAGTTGCTGGTGGGCGTGGCCAAAGGTTTGGTGCCCCAATACCGAAACAATATGTCCGCATTGGAGGACATGTACTGTTATGGCATACCTTAAATTCATTAGGGTCTTGTCCTGAAATAGATGAAATTTGTGTAGTAATTGGTACTGATGATAAGGTTAGTTTTGAGGATACTATAGATAAGCTACCTTCTTTTATTTTATCAAAGATAATCTCTCCGGTTGAAGGTGGTGCGGAGAGGCAGAGNTCTGTTAAAAATGGATTAGAATATTTAAATACATTGTCTGTCCGTCCAGATTTTGTATTTATTCATGATGCAGCTCGCCCGTTCGTTTCAAGGGAAATGGTTACACAATTGTGTAATAGCCTTGAGTTTGCAGGAGGTGTGGTTCCAGCTATCCCTATATCTGACACTATAAAAAAAGTATCTGAAGACCCTGTAATTTTTAAAAACAAAAAGTTTCAAAAAATTTCTAGTACTCAAGATCGTCAGGGTTTATATAGAGTTCAGACACCTCAAGCATTCCGTTTCAAAGAAATACTTCTAGCACATCGCAATATTATTGAAGGCAATATGACAGACGATGCTTCAATTATGGAGGCACAAGGAAATAAAGTTATAATAATAGATGGTGATCCAAAAAACCTTAAAATCACAACCCAAAAGGACATAGAACTAGCAAAACAGTATCTAAATTTTCAAAATGAAAAAAATATGGAGTTAGGTATGTCATTAATAGAACATGAACCAAAAGATCATCGTGTTGGTATGGGTTTTGATGTTCATCGTTTTGGGACTGGTAGTGGTTTAATGATTTGTGGAGTACATGTGCCATTTGATAAAGGGGTTTTAGCTCATTCAGACGGAGATGTTGGNTTGCATNCTCTTGTAGATGCAATTTTAGGNGCACTTGGCGAAGATGATATAGGCAAACATTTNCCTCCTGATGAAGAGCAATGGGCTNATATGCCATCAGAAATTTTTTTAAANCGTGCCTTTAAGCTAGTAAGAAAAAATGGAGGTAGATTAATTAATGCAGATATAACAATTATTGCTGAACGTCCCAAAATTCAATTTTATAGAGAATCTATGAAATCTAAAATTTCTTCTATAACTGGATATCCNCAGACTTGTTTTAATATAAAGGCTACTACTACTGAAAAANTAGGNTTTATTGGNAGGTGTGAGGGTATAGCAGCTCAGGCAATTGTTTCTTTAGAGTTACCNAAGNCTAATCAAAAAATTTAATTCTATGAAGATTNAATTAAATTATNCTCAGTCTTTACTCNATGATCCTCGNATAGCTATTGCTACATGGTTTGGTGTTGGTTTCTTTCCTTTTGCACCTGGTACTATNGGTTCAATTGTTGCTGTTCTATTAGCCTGGCCAATAAGNCANTATTTAGGAATTTTAGGACTTTTTATTGGAGCAATNAGTGTTTCAATNATAGGCGTCTGGGTTAGTANTTATTATGAAAAANATTCTCAACGAAAAGATTCATCTGAAATTGTTATAGATGAAGTTGCCGGGCAGTGGTTTACATTACTTTTAGTTCCCCCGGATCCAATTTATTATGCTTTGGGTTTTGGNATTTTCCGNCTAATGGATATAATTAAGCCTTGGCCAATCAGTTTTTTAGATAAAAAAATTAAGGGTGGATTAGGTGTTGTTTTGGATGATTGTGTGGCAGGTATATTTGCCAGCTTAATACTTTGGATTATTTGGATATGGACTAGTTTATGAGTAAAAAAAATATTTTATTAAAAAATAATGCAGCTAAATTGGTTGAGCTGTTTATTAAAAAAGACTTTAGATTAGCAACTATTGAGTCTTGCACAGGTGGGCTTCTTTCTTCTGCAATAACTCAAGTTTCTGGTTCCTCAGCTGTTATTGACCGGGGCTTTATAACCTATTCAAATAAGTCAAAGATTGAAATGGTAGGAGTTAAACCTGACCTTATTAAAAAATTTGGAGCAGTAAGTACTGAGGTGGCCGCTGCAATGGCTCAAGGAGGTCTATATAGTTCAAATGCAGATATTACGATTGCTGTTACTGGTATTGCCGGTCCAGGCGGTGGAACTAGCGAGAAGCCAGTTGGATTGGTTCATATAGCAACTGCTTCTAATATAATAGAGGAGGAGATTATCAANAAATCATTTATGTTTTCTGGTGATCGTGAAGAAGTAAGAATGCAGTCTGCTTTAGAAAGTTTTAACTTATTAAGATCAACATACTGTTAGATATAATCATTATTTAAATTTAATTCTATTGGTTATCGCTTTTTATTTTACTATTTCCATATAGTAATTGAGCCCTATTTTCAAAAGAAATTACCATTTTCTGAGCTGCTTCAGCAAATAAAGTAGTCATAATTTTTTTTAAAATTGGTGAGCGAAGTTCGAAGTCAATAAAAAAATCGACCTTACATCCTTCAGGGTGTTCTTTGAATTTCCAAGAGTTAGATAAATATTTGAATGGTCCATGAGTTTGTTTTGTATTAATTGAATAATTATTATGGTCGAGTTCTACACGTGACCTAAACTTTTCTCTCGCAAAATGAAAACCAACTAATAAAGTTGCCTCGATTATATTTTTATCATTCTTGTAAACTTTTGAACTTATACACCATGGTAAAAAGTCTGGATATTTTTCTACATCTGCAACAAGGTTAAACATTTGACCAGGGTTGTATTGCATAATTTTTTGTTCTTCATAACTTGGCATATATTGCTTCTATCCCATTACAATGTTGTCATAGTTAAAATAAAAAATTTAACTTATGAATTCTTTTGTTTTAACAATCTTGCTTTTTTAAGCCTTTCAAAATCTTCTCCGGCATGATGCGAAGATCTGGTAAGTGGTGATGATGAAGCCATTAAAAAGCCTTTAGCATATGCAAGGCGCTCCAAATCTTTAAATTCATCAGGTGTCACAAACCTTTTAATAGGATGATGGCGTTGTGTGGGCTGGAGATATTGACCTATAGTTATAAAATCAACGTTTGCAGACCTTAGATCATCCATAACTTGCAGGACCTCAGATATCTCCTCGCCTAACCCAAGCATAATTCCCGACTTAGTAAAAATTTCTTTGCTTTCTTGTTTAGCTTTATCAAGAACTTTTAAGCTGTGGAAATAACGAGCGCCAGGTCTTACAGAGTTATAAAGTCGTGGAACTGTTTCCAGGTTATGGTTAAAGACATCTGGTTTTGCGTTTATAACTGTTTCTAGTGCTCCAATTTTATTGCGAAAATCTGGAGTTAATACTTCTATAGTGGTGGTTGGTATTTTTTTTCTAATTTTAGTTATACACTGAGCAAAGTGATTTGCTCCTCCATCTTCTAGGTCATCACGATCAACCGAAGTTATTACGACATGTTTGAGACCGAGAGCTGCTATAGCGTTTGAAACTTGCTCAGGTTCATTTAAGTTTAATTGATCTGGAGTTCCAGTCTTAACATTGCAGAAGGCACAAGCTCGAGTGCAAACGCTTCCAAGAATCATTACTGTTGCATGATTTTTTGCCCAACATTCACCAATATTTGGACATGCTGCTTCNTCGCATACTGTATTNAGTTTATGATGACGCATTAATGTCTTAGTTNCATGGTATTCAGGNGACATAGGTGCCCTTACTCGNAGCCAATCNGGTTTAGATACGGGAGGNGCATNATTAAGTCTTATNGGGGTTACTTTTTGACTACTCATTTAATTGTCCAATATTACTAGATTAGTTTGGGTTTTGTTTACATGTGAATTACTTGATCATAAGCATCTAATACCGACTCATGGATCATTTCTGATAATGTAGGGTGTGGAAATATAGTTTGCATAAGCTCCGTTTCGGTAGTTTCCAANTTTTTTGCNATAGCAAATCCATGAATCAATTCTGTCACCTCTGCACCAATCATNTGNGCCCCTANTAATTCNCCTGTATCNTTATCAAAAATTGTTTTTACTAATCCTTTAGTTTCTCCAATAGATAGTGCTTTACCATTTCCCGAAAATGGAAATTTGCCAATTCGTATTTTGTGACCTANCTTTATGGCGGCTGCCTCAGTTAATCCAATAGATGCTATTTGAGGNCTNCAATAGGTACANGCAGGAATACTATNTTTCTCAACNGGATGANCTTTTTTTAATCCTGCTATATTTTCAACACATGCAACAGCTTCATGTGAAGCTTTATGNGCTAGCCAAGGGGGGCNAGTTACATCTCCAATAGCATAAACTCCAGTCTNTGCAGTAGAAGAAAATTTATTTGTAATAATATGACCGTTTTCCATTAAGACCTTTGTATTTTCAAGACCAAGGTTTTCTACATTTCCTACTATTCCTACTGCTAGTATTACATGGTCAATTACTTCATGGATATTTCCCCCATTATTTGATTCAATATTTGCATGAATTTTATTCTTCTTAATTTCAATTGTATTAACCTTCGAGTTTACTAATAGTTTAATGCCCTCTTTTTCAAAAATGTTTGCTGCAAAGTCTGATATATCTCTATCTTCAGCTGGTAAAATTTGCTCGAGTAATTCTACCACCGTTACATCTGTTCCTAGATCTCGATAGAAACTAGCAAACTCCATACCTATAGCACCTGAACCAACAATTAAAATAGAGTTGGGTATTTTTTTTGGTAACATTGCATGCTTATATGTCCATATATTTTTTCCATCAGGTTTTATATTAGGTAATTCCCTAGGTCTTGCGCCTGTAGCTAAAATTATATTTGGGCTTGAAATTATTTGATCTTTATTACCGTTATTAAAGTTCATGGTCAGAGTGTTTTTGCCACTAATTTTAGCATGTGCATTGAATACTGTTATCTTATTTTTTTTCATTAAGTGCTTAATGCCATTACTTAATTGATCTGCAACAGCTCGACTTCTCGCTACTATTTTTTCTAAATCTATTTTTATATTTGTTGCTGATATCCCAAATTCATCAAGTCTTTCTAATGAGTGACAAATTTCGGCTGAGCGGAGTAATGTTTTTGTGGGTATGCATCCCCAATTGAGGCATACACCCCCAAGGCTTTCTTTTTCAATTATTGCAGTTTTCAATCCAAGTTGAGCTGCTCTAATTGCAGCGACATAACCTCCTGGACCACCCCCAACAACTATTATATCAAAACTGTCATCAGACAAGATTAAATTCCTTTTAAGCTTACAATAGTATTATTTAAAGCAGCATAGTTAGTGGTTCTTCAATAAGGTTTTTTAAAACTTCTAAAAAGTTTGCTGCTGTAGCCCCATCTACAACACGATGGTCTACTGATAGAGAACAACTCATAACTGTAGCTACTGCCAATGCTCCATCTTTAACAATTGGACGTTGACTAGCTTCTCCAACAGCTAATATCATAGCTTGGGGTGGATTTATTATAGCCTTGAATTCTTTAATCCCAAACATTCCTAGGTTTGAAATACTAAAACTACCACCTTGATATTCGTCAGGTGATAAGCCCATTGGCTTTTCACGAGCACGTTTTGCTAAGTTACTAATAGTTTTTGAGATGTTTTCTAACCCCAAATTATCCGCATTTTTAATAACAGGAGTTATAAGACCATCTTCTATAGAAACTGCAACGGAAATATCTATTGTTGAATATTGTCTATATACTCCACCATTAACCCATGATGCATTACACTCAGGCACCTTGCGTAACGCTAAAGCGCAAGCTCTTATAACAAAATCATTTACTGATAGATTATAGTTTTCTGAGAGTAAGTTAAGTTCCTTTCGTGTCTTTAAAAGTTCATCAACCTCACAATCAATTGTAAGATAAAAATGTGGGACTTGTTGTTTTGATTCTTGCAATCTAGATGCGATCACTTTTCGCATATTACTAATTTTTGTATCTCGATATTGTGCGTTACTATATTCCAATACGGGCACATCATGATCATCAATATGTTCAGGTTTAGTTACATCTAAAGTTTGTAAAGTTAAATTGTCAGAAATAGCTCTTTCAATGTCTTGTTTTACAATTCTTCCACTTGGACCTGATCCAGAAATATTGGCGAGTTCTAAATTTGCTTGTTTTGCCATTCTTTTAGCTAAAGGGCTTGCAAAAATTCTCTCTACCGTATTATTCTCTATATTATTATTGGTAGTTTCTAGTTCAGAGGGTATGGCAATTTTTTCCTGATTTAATTGTTTTTCTGAGTGTTCATTTTTTTTACCTTCTGTGGATTTTCCTAAACCTAAATCAGAAGCTTCTTCGCCTTCTTCTAAAATTATTCCTATAACGGTATTGACTTCCACATTCTCAGTTCCTGTAGGAATAATAATTTTTCCAAGTATTCCCTCATCAACAGATTCTACTTCCATTGTAGCTTTATCAGTTTCTATCTCACAGAGTAAGTCTCCAGGAGAGATGCTATCACCCTCGTTTTTTAACCAGTTAGCAACATTTCCCTCTGTCATGGTTGGGGATAGAGCCGGCATTAGAATGTTTATTGGCATATTTTTGTCCTTCTCATAAAGGCAATCTCTTAATGATAATAGCAATTCATTTGTTAATTAATGTTCATTGCAGACATTACGCACTGCTTGGGCAATATCTGATACCTGTGGTAATGCTGCTACTTCCAGGTTTTCTGCATAGGGAAGCGGTATATCTATACCTGTTACTCTTTCTATTGGAGCGTCGAGGTAGTCAAATGCATATTTAATTGTTGTTGCTGCAATTTCAGCTCCTATTCCGGATGTGGGCCACCCCTCTTCAACTGTAATTAATTTATTAGTTTTTTTCACTGAATTTATAATTGTTTCTACATCAAGGGGACGAATCGTACGTAAATCAATTACTTCTATGTTAATGCCCTCACTAGAGAGAAGCTCGGCTGCTTCCAAGGCTTTAGCTACCATTATTGAAAAAGCAGTTATTGTTATATCAGAACCTGTTCGAACTATCTTACTCTTTCCAATTGGGACAACTATATTTTCACCATTTGGAACCTCAAATGATTCACCATATAAAAGTTCATTCTCTAAAAATATTACTGGGTTTGGGTCACGTATTGCTGCTTTTAAAAGACCTTTTGCATCTGAAGCTGACCAAGGACTAATAACTTTTAGTCCCGGTATATGTGAATACCAGCTTGCAAAGCATTGGGAGTGTTGAGCTCCAACCCTTGAGGCTGCTCCATTTGGACCTCGAAATACAATTGGTACATTAATTAATCCTCCAGACATATATAATGTCTTAGCAGCAGAATTGATAATATGATCTATTGATTGTAGTGCGAAATTAAAAGTCATAAACTCAACTATAGGCTTTAGCCCAGCCATTGCAGCTCCAACCCCAAGCCCAGTAAAGCCTGCTTCCGTTATAGGAGTATCTACTATGCGTGAATTTCCAAATTCTTCCAATAATCCTTGGCTAACCTTGTATGCTCCTTGATATTCAGCTACTTCTTCACCAATAAGGCACACATTTTCATCTAGCCTCATTTCTTCTGCTATGGCATCTCGTAGTGCTTCTCTAACTGTTAGTTCTGGCATAACTTCTACCTTTAAAAAGACCTATTAGACTAGCACATCAGTTGTAAGCGAACTTATGTTGGGCTCCGGACTATCTTGAGCTATATCTGCTGACAAACTAATTTTTTGCCTAATTTCCTTATCAATTTCTTTCAACTTATCTTCTGAGGCTAAGTTATTTTTCAATATTATTGCCTTTATATATTCTATTGGATCTCGTTCATGGCGCATTTTACTCACTTCTTCTTTAGAACGATACTTAGCTGGGTCAGACATGGAATGTCCTCTAAAACGATAAGTCATTAATTCAAGTAGGATAGGACCTTTCCCTGAACGACAATATTTAATTGCTTTATCTGCTGCTTTATGAACCGCAATAACATCCATTCCATCCACTTGTTCGCCAGGGATCCCAAAAGCGGCTCCGCGACTATACAATTCCTCTACTGCTGTTGATCTTGAGACCGATGTACCCATAGCATATTGGTTATTTTCTATAATATAGATAATTGGCAGTTTCCAAAGTGCAGCCATATTAAAAGCTTCGAAGACTTGCCCTTGATTTGCTGCGCCGTCCCCAAAATAGGTAATACTTACATTATTTAACTTTTTATATTTGCTAGCAAATGCAAGCCCTGTTCCAAGAGGTACTTGCGCACCTACTATCCCATGACCACCATAAAAGCTTCCCTTTATAAACATATGCATGGAGCCACCTTTGCCTTCAGAAACACCATCAGTTTTTCCGGTTAATTCGGACATTACCTTTTCTGGTGGTGAACCTGCAGCTAGCATATGACCATGGCATCGATAGCCTGTAATCACCATATCTCCTGGTTCTAAAGCAGACTGTATACCTGTTACTACAGCCTCTTGGCCAATATAAAGGTGGCAAAAGCCACCTATTATACCCATTCCATAAAGCTGACCGGCTTTTTCTTCAAAGCGACGTATAAGTAGCATTTTTTCTAAGTATTTGAGAAGTATATCTCCGGACAATTCAGTGTATATAATGTCTTTAGTTTGCCCAGTTTTTTTATTTTTCTTTTTGGCGGTCATTTAGTCTCCTCAAAGACGTAACACTTCTGAAAATTAATATATTTGTGTTTAACATTATGAATTTTCGTACATAAAATGGTTATGTTCTTAAATATAGTTGTAAATATGCTCAAAGGCTAATGATTCGAGGTCTAATTTACAATCTAGCCTATAAAATACTTAGCAAGCTAAATATAAATTATTAAATTATAATATTATTTTATAATATAAAATATATGGTTTACTATTTATTAAATAGTATAACCTCATCATTACGTATTTTATTTAAAACTATTCTTACACGTTCATCCAGCAGATCAAGATCAAGGCTTTCGGGTCTAAGCATAGAAGCTCTATGGTTTAACTCTTTATATCTTGTTCTAAGTGCAGCTAATTCTATGTTTGCTGATTCAATTTGTTGGCTTTTCTGAATCCAAGTTATTAAACCTCGATCACCTTGGACTACATGATACCCAAAGTATACCAAAGCCAAGGCTCCAAGTAATGGTCCAATAATATATCTAGAACGGACATTTATTTCACGAATCGCAGAAGTCATATATGCAGCGAATCATAACTGATTCGTTAATGCAATATCGATTCGTTAAAAAATTAAATTTATTTAATTATTACTTATGCCATCCTCTGATGCTTTTTTCACCAGCATATAAGGCGCTGCTGCCTAGTTGTTCAGATATACGCATTAATTGGTTATATTTAGCTGTTCTATCAGACCGGGCAAGTGATCCTGTTTTAATCTGACCACAGTTAGTTGCTACAGCAAGGTCTGCAATTGTTGTATCTTCACTTTCCCCGGATCGATGTGAAACAATAGTTGAGTAATTTGCATTATTGGCCATTTCAATCGTATCAAGCGCTTCACTTAATGTACCAATTTGATTTACCTTTATTAGTATTGAATTTGCAGCAGCCTCGTCAATTCCGCGAGATAAGCGCTTTACGTTTGTTACGAAAAGATCATCACCTACGAGCTGGACTTTTTCTCCAAGCTCATTAGTTAATTTAGACCAACCTTTCCAGTCATCTTCAGCCAATCCATCCTCTATGGAGGCAATAGGGTATTTTTCGATTATATTTTGATACATGTAAATCATATCATCAGAACTTAAAATTTTATCTTCACCAGCTAAAGTGTATTTACCATCTAAAAATAATTCTGTTGCGGCTACATCTATTGCTATTAAAACGTCTTCTCTCGGTTTGTATCCGGCTGTATCTATAGCATGTATTATTATATCAAGCGCTTCACCAACATTTTTGAGATTAGGGGCAAAACCTCCTTCATCTCCAACATTTGTACTATAACCAGAATCTGATAAATTTTTACGAAGAGCATGAAAAATTTCTGCTCCTATTCTTACAGCTTCAATCATATCTGTTGCAGAAACTGGCATTATCATAAACTCTTGAAAATCAATAGAATTATTAGCGTGCATACCTCCATTTATTATATTCATCATAGGTAAGGGTAATATGCGAGCATTAGTGCCACCTATATGCTGATATAAAGGGATACCTAGAGCATTAGCGGCAGCTTTTGAGATTGCAAGGCTTACTGCAAGGGTTGAATTAGCTCCAAGCCTCCCTTTATTGTGTGTTCCATCTAATTCAATTAGAATATTATCAAGTCTTCTTTGCTCTATAGCATTCATTCCGCTCAATGCTGGAAAAATTTCATCCTTGACTGCGGAAACAGCCTTTATCACACCTTTTCCATTATATCTTTTAGAGTCACCATCACGTTTTTCAACTGCTTCATGGGTTCCTGTTGATGCTCCAGATGGCACTGCTGCACGCCCAAAACCGCCACCAGAGAGTAAAACATCAACTTCAACTGTGGGTTGTCCCCGAGAATCGATAATCTCTCTAGCATTAATATCAACAATGTTGGTCATGTAGACCTCCTGATCAGGCAGTATCTTATAAATGATAAAGTATTAATTATTAGATTTGGCTATTCTATCAAAGGCTTTTAACTCATCAATTAATGGAGGCAAATCAGATAGGTGAAGCATATTTGGTCCATCAGAGGGGGCATTATCTGGGTCTGGGTGTGTTTCAAGAAATACCGCGGCTACACCAATTGCCACTGCTGCTTTAGATAGTATAGGAACAAATTCTCTTTCACCGCCTGAGCTAGTTCCCTTTCCTCCGGGTTGCTGGACTGAATGTGTAGCATCAAATACAACTGGATACCCAGTTTTTGATAAAATTGGCAAAGAGCGCATATCAGATATTAGAGTATTATAGCCAAAACTAGTCCCTCTTTCACAAAGCAAAATATTATTGTTACCTGTTTCTGAAATTTTGTTCACAACATTTTGCATGTCCCAGGGCGCAAGGAATTGTCCTTTTTTTATATTTATAGCTTTTCCAGTAGCTGCTGCTGCAATAAGCAGGTCAGTTTGACGACACAAAAAAGCAGGTATTTGAATAATATCAACGTGCTTACCAACTGGTTCACAATGACTCACATCATGAACATCTGTTATTACAGGGCAGCCTAAAGTTTCTCTTACCTCTGCTAGAATTTCTAAGCCGTCTTTAATCCCAATGCCTCTTGGGCTTTGAGAACTACTTCGATTGGCTTTATCAAATGAGCTTTTATATATAAAAGAAATATTTTTAGATTTTGTCAGTTCTACAAGGGAGTGAGCTACTTCTAAGGCATGGTTTCTACTTTCAATTGCACAAGGACCAGCAATAAGTGTCAATGGTAAATCATTTGCTATTTGAAAGGAGCCTATATTGATTTTATAATTTTTTGTCATGAATCTAATTACTACATTAAACTAATCTTGATTGGTCAACTGCTGCTTCAATGAAGCTTGAGAAAAGTGGGTGTGGATCAAATGGTTTAGATTTTAATTCTGGATGGAATTGAACGCCAATAAACCAGGGGTGATCAGAGCGTTCAATAATTTCAGGAAGTTCGCCATCTGGAGAAAAACCTGAAAATTTAAGACCAGCTTCAATAAGTTGATTTCTATAATTTATATTAACCTCATATCTGTGCCTATGTCGTTCAGAAATAGTTTTTTCTTTATAAATTTTACTTGCTTTGCTATCTGGATCTAACACAGCATCATATGAACCTAGGCGCATTGTGCCGCCAAGATTATCTTTTGATGAACGTTGTTCGATCTTTCCACTAGCCTGCCATTCAGTTAAGAGACCTATTACCGGGTGTTGGCAAGGACCAAATTCACTTGATGACGCTTGTTTTATTCCGGCCATGTTTCTAGCAGTTTCAATTACTGCAAGTTGCATGCCTAGGCAGATTCCAAAATAAGGGATGCGTTTAGTCCTAGCAAAGGTTACTGCGGAAATTTTTCCCTCTGCACCACGTTCTCCAAAACCTCCAGGAACTAAGATACCATGAACTGATTCTAATATTTGTATTGCATTATCAGTTTCAAATATATCTGCATCTATCCATTTGAGGTTAACACTTACATTGTTCGCTAAACCTCCATGGACAAGAGCCTCTGATAGTGATTTATAAGCATCTTGTAAGCCTGTATATTTACCTACAATTCCTATATTTACATTTCCCTCTGGTTGTCGGGCGCGTTTAACAATATTTTTCCAAGCAGAGAAATCAGGATTTTTATTATTATTAATTTTGAAATGCTTTAAAACTTCTATATCAAATCCTTGTTCGTGATAGCTAATTGGTACTTCGTAAATACTCTCAACATCTAGGGCTGGAATTACCCTTTCGTGAGGAACATTGCAAAATTGTGCGATTTTCTTTCTCTCACCCTCTGGTATTAATCGATCACTTCGGCACAAGAGGAGATCAGGCTGAATTCCAATCCCTCGAAGTTCTTTCACAGAATGTTGTGTTGGTTTAGTTTTTAATTCGCCTGCAGCTGGGATGTATGGAAGTAGAGTAAGATGTACAAACATTACTTTATTTCGACCAAGCTCATAACCTATTTGTCTGATTGCTTCAAAAAAGGGTAAGCCTTCAATGTCACCAACCGTTCCGCCTATTTCTATTAATGCAAAGTCAGTGTTTTGTAGATCACTAGTGATAGCTTCTTTAATTGCATCAGTGACATGAGGTATTACTTGGACAGTTCCCCCCAAATAATCCCCTCTCCTCTCTTTTGATATGACAGAAGAGTAAATCTTTCCAGCAGTTACACTGTCACTTCGTCTAGCAGGAACTCCTGTAAACCTCTCGTAATGTCCAAGGTCAAGGTCTGTTTCAGCTCCATCATTTGTTACGTAAACTTCACCATGTTGGTAAGGACTCATGGTTCCAGGGTCAACATTGAGGTAAGGGTCAAGTTTACGAAGCCGAACGCTATAGCCACGAGCTTGAAGTAGTGCTCCTAGGGCAGCTGAGGACAGCCCTTTACCTAAAGAGGATACTACTCCACCTGTGATAAAAATAAATTTTGTCATGACGGGAGAATAATTTAGCAGAGCTATGCCGTTACCCCAAGCTTTACAATTAAAAAATATAATTTTTCCACGAAAACTGCAGAATTTATAAGCTGTCAGTCATCTAAAAAAGACGGGGTTTTTGTAGAATTAGGGGTTTCAGTATTCGACTCGAGAATTGACTCTAGTGTTTGTGATGGAACTGTTTCTACTCCATCACCCTTAAGTTCTATGATGGACTCATCGAGAGAATTAGTGCCAGTAGATTCAATAACAGAACTAGTTTCATCAGATCTACTGCTCAAAATTGCAAGTACTAAACTTAGGATCATAAATGCTGCAGCTAATCCAGCAGTAATTCGAGTTAAAAAATTTGCTGACCCTCTTGCTGAGAACATTGCTCCTGGACCGCCTATTCCTAAAGCACCCCCCTCGCTTCGTTGGATTAAGACCGCAGCAATCATAGCAATTGTTACGATTATCATTATGACTAGTAATATAATTTCCAACTTTTTTCTCCTGAGGGCTCTTAGTTCATCTATTGGAATAATGATTTGCACTTGTGCAAATAGACCAGAATTTTTCAGCTATTAGGCTAGCTCCTCCTACAAGGACACCCCCCACTTCATCTATTTCTAGAATAGAGCCAGCATTATTATCATCTACAGAACCTCCGTATAACACACTAATTTGATTTTCTTCCCCTAAAAGTTTTTTTCTAGAAATTTCTATTATTGCTTTATGAGTATTTTTTATTTCAATTGTTGTTGGAGTTAATCCACTACCTATTGCCCAACAAGGTTCATAAGCAATATGTGTGTTTTTCATTGTAGCAGTTTCAGGTATTGAATTTTGTAGTTGGTTGGATAGGTGTTCTATTGTTTTACCCTGTTGGTAAACTTCTTTACTTTCACCTATACAAATTACTGCATTAAGTTCAGCCTCATGGGCAGCTTTTGCTTTAGATGCAACAATCTCGTCAGAATCTCCATAATTATGGCGTCTTTCCGAGTGTCCAACAATTACATATTCACAACCTATATCCTTTAACATTTTAGCAGATATATCTCCAGTATATGAACCTTGTTCTTTAGAGTGACAGTCTTGTCCTCCCATAATAATTTTAGAATCACTAAGGGTATTGTGTATTTCTCCTAAGAGTTGAGATGGAGGGCAAATTAGCACCTTACAGTATAATGAATCTCGTAACATTAATTGAGCTAAGGATCTAGCTCTGTCAATACCGTCCCGGCGAAAACCGTTCATCTTCCAGTTTCCAATAACAAGCATAATTGTCCTAACAAATATTTAAAAAATATACCCCATTGGCAATAGTTATTAATTTAATGTCTATTAGCTATTCCCTAGATATAGATGAGGGACTTAGCATACACTAGATTTACTTACTAGCATGAGTTGTTGATATTTATCAGTTTATAAATTTACACTTAGGTTATAAATGCTAGTTTTCCTTTATCATTTATTGTGTTTTATGATGTATAATCGAATTAGAATTTATTTTTACACATATATAAACATCAATTAGTTAATAGGTATTATGTTTAAAACTTTAAAAGGACAAACGAAGTCTTGGTCAACTAAGATAATTATTATCTTGTTAGCACTTAGTTTCGCCGTTTGGGGAATCAGTGATGTATTTCGAACTGGTAGTTCAGACGTTGTTGCTACAGTTGGAGAAACTGAGATACCAGCAGCTGTACTTGGTAGAGAATACAGTAATGAAATGCGTAGAATCCAAGCTCGTTATCCAGATTTCTCGGGTGAAGAAGCACGAGAGTTAGGACTTCCTGCCCAGATTCTTGGTCGCCTTGTGGAGCAAGCTCTTGTAGTAGAAGAAGCTGGCAGTAAGGGCATGGTGATACCAGATGTGAAGTTGGCAACTCAAATAATTCAAGACAACCCTGGTTTATTAGAAAATGGAGAATTTAATACTGTTCTATATGAAAGAGCTCTTAATAGGACGGGTAAATCTTTAGAGGCCTTTGAGAGTGGTGTAAGAGACGAAATGCTAAGAAAATTAGTAATTGGGTCTATTGCTGCTAGCGGTAGGGTTCCCATAATTATGTCAGACCTAATGGAAAAATATACTCAGGGACGAAGAGATGCCGTAATCATTAAAATAAATAATAATAAAAACTCTGAAGAAATTTCAGATGCATCTATAGCAGATTATTACGAAAAGAACGCTGAATCTTATAAAAGCCCTGAATACAGAGAAATAGTATTGCTCCAATTAACCAAAGATTCTGTAAGAGATGAGATTGATCTATCTGATGAAGACCTATTTGAGGAGTATGAATATAGAGCTTCCGAGTTTGAAGTTCCAGAGCGTCGAAATGTTACTCAAATTATTTCAAATGATGAAATCATGATTAAAAAACTTGCAGAGTTAATTAAAGAAGGGAAGTCTTTTGCTGAAATAACTAAAATTGCCACTCAGCAAGGAGCCATGGTAACTGAATTTCCAAACCTAATGAACGGTTCTTTACCAAAGGCTGCTGAGGTAGCTGTTTTGGACACACCCGTCGGAGGTGTAAGTGTACCTGTAAAAACCCCATTTGGATGGCATTTATTTTCTGTTAACGAATTTAAGCCCGAAGGCTTAGTGCCTTTTAAAGAAATAAAAGAGGATCTTAGGTCTGAAGTTTTTGCAGAATTAGCAACAGATACATTATATGGTTTGTCTGCAACTATTGAAGATACTTTAGCCGGTGGAGGGTCGCTTGAGGATGCTGCAAATTCTGTGGCTTTGTCAATACTCGAGCTAGGTCCTATAAGTAGATATGGAAAATATAAAATAGATAACCCTATTTCAGTCAAAATTAATCCTAGTGAAGATATACTTAGAACAGCTTTTTCAACAGCCTTAGGAGAAACTTCAGATCTCATCGAGGTTGGAGAAGATGGCTATTTTCTTTTAAGGGTTGTGTCTATAGAGGAGTCTGAGGTTCGTCCATTTGCAGATGTTCGTGATAAAGTAATAGAAGATATAAAAGATAATCTAAAAGCAGAAATAAATTTAGTTTTAGCGGAGGAGTTAAAACAAAAAATTAAATCTGGAGTTTCGATTACTGAGGCTGTTAGAGGAAGTGATTACAAAATAGAATTAATAAAAGGTTTATCTCGTTCTGAACCAAATGCAGACTATGGTATTACAACTGAAGTTATCGAAAAGCTATTTAGTGTTAAAGCAAACTCAAAAGAACCCATAATATCATTTGTTAATTCTCATCAAGCAGTTTTGGTGCCAACTAAGGAGTATCAAGCACATTTAGATGATCCAGAATCTTTGAGGCGTGCTTCAGTACTTTCTATTGGTAAATCAAGAGAGATTGATGTGGAAATTTTATACAGGTTTGGTCTTCAAACTCAACATAATATAGAGGTCAATGGCTCAACCTTTGAGAAGCTTTTTAGTTCCCCATGAAAATAGAAGTAGATTTTAATAAGTTTTCAACCGTTTATGATAAAGGTTGCCCTCAGCTTATTTGGACACAAATAGTTGCTGATTTAGAAACTCCAGTATCAGTATTCCTAAAAGTTGCTGAAGGAAGAAAAAACTCTTTTCTTTTAGAGTCAGTTGAGGGTGGAAATATAAGAGGTAGATATTCAATTATTGGTTTGAAACCCGATTTAGTTTGGAGATGCCAAGAAAATAGGGTTGAGATAAATAGACATGATATTAACGATAAAAGTAATTTTGAGTTATCTAAGAAAAAGCCAATTGAATCTCTAAAGGATCTATTAGAGGAATCTAAGATTGAAATTCCAGAAGGCCTACCTCCAATGTCAGCTGGATTAGTAGGATATCTTGGATACGATATGGTAAAGTATATGGAGAAATTACCTAAAAATAATCCAGATACTCTAAATTTACCTGATGCTCTATTGATTAGACCAACTTTAATGGTAATTTTTGATTCAGTTAAAGATACAATCTCACTTGTTACAGCTGTTTGGCCAGATAAAAATATTGATTCTCATTTAGCATATGAACAGGCAATTTTAAGGCTATCTGGTCTTATAAGTGATTTAGAAAAGTCACTGACTATTCCAGTTTATAATAATTCTAAAGATCAAGATCAAAAATTTATAAAACCAACTTCAAATACGACTCTTGATGAATATTGTGAGATGGTGATAACTGCGAAAAAATATATTGCAGCAGGCGATATTTTTCAAGTAGTGCCATCGCAAAGATTTGAGGTCTCATTTCCACTGCCTGCATTCTCTCTATATCGCTCCCTACGTCGACTTAACCCCTCACCATTTCTTTATTTCCTTAATTTTGAAGACTTTTCTGTAGTTGGTTCTAGCCCCGAAATTTTAGTTCGTTTACGAGATGACTCAGTCACTATAAGACCTATAGCTGGCACAAGACCTAGAGGTAGGAATCGCTCGGAGGATGAGATGTTAGCTAAGGACTTACTATCAGATACAAAAGAATTAGCAGAGCACCTTATGCTCTTGGATCTTGGTCGAAATGATGTTGGCCGGGTAGCAAAAATTGGAACAGTGGATGTGACTGAACAGATGGAAATAGAGTATTATTCTCATGTGATGCATATTGTTTCAAATGTTCAGGGTCGGTTACGTAATGACCTCAGTTCTATAGATGCCCTTGTTGCAGGCTTTCCCGCAGGAACAGTAACTGGTGCGCCTAAAATAAGAGCGATGGAAATTATTGAAGAATTGGAAAAAACTAAAAGAAGTATTTACGCTTGGGCAGTTGGCTATTTTTCAGCCAGTGGAGCTATGGATACATGCATAGCTCTCAGAACAGCGATAATTAAAGATAATATGATGTATGTACAGGCTGGTGGNGGNGTCGTTGCTGNTAGTGACCCTAAAACAGAATATGAGGAAACTATTAATAAAGCGNAAGCACTATTTAGAGCAGCTGANGATGCAGTAANGTTTGCAAAAAAAGGAAGTATTTAATCTNATTAATACTAATTTCTTTATTGNANATTTAGTATTTAGGNCATTTGCAATGCAGTTTTATAATTTCACTTAATGGAACAATTTTAAANCCTAGTTGTTTAATTCTTGGAAGCCATTTAGTGAGCTCCTCGAATGTTGATAAATTAGGATGTCCAATCCCAATGGCGTAACCCTTTTGTAAAGCTATTTTCTCCAGTTTTTGTAGTTGTAAGGCGATGTCTAAAGGTTTTTTTGAATTATCAATAAATATATCTCGCTTTGCATAAGGGACATTAAGTTCTTTAGCAACTACCCAGCCTATACTATCGTTTGTGGTTAGTGAATCTAAGTAAAACATTTTTCTCTTATATAGAGCACGCATTATCATTTCTAGAGCATCTCTATTTTTAGATAGTCTACTGCCCATATGGTTATTTACTCCAATAGAAGCTGTTATTGAATTTAGATTGTTTTCTAAAAGAGTAAGAAAAAGTTTTTTTTTAATTCAGAACGCAAAGCTGACGGTCCTGGATTTATATTGGGATCATTTGCCTCCATGGGTAAATGCAGGATTATTTCTTTACCTTTATTTTTTGCAAGCGTAGCTAATTCATTGGCTCGCTTTGGGTAAGGTAAAAATGCTAGTGTAATAGGCTCATGTATATTAAGAAAATGGCTGAGTTTAGATTGGGAGTGTCCTAAATCATCTATAACAATAGCAATCACAGGTGCTACAACCTTATTTTCTATATTTGCCATACTTAAATTTGAAATATAGGAATTTAGAGACTGAGCAGCAGCCGTTGAAGTTTTATCTATATTGGAGAAGAGACTAATAAACATAGAAACTATACATAACCATAAAACTTCACTTACCATTTTGTGAAACATAGTACAGGTAGCCTTAATTTTATATTATTTATATTTATTTTTTTAATACTGTAATTTTAATCATATCTTTGTATACAAAATCAGTTGAAATATGGCTGAGCCCAGACGCTTCTATAACGGAATTATCAACTGAACGTTCAAATTTTGCACCAAATGCAAAATTTACCCAAGGAGACCAAAATTTCATAATAATTAATCTGATTAAGTTCTTAGAGTAAGTATAATCCAAAATTCTTAGCTGAGAATTTGGCTTAAGTATTCTCCCCAGTTCTTTTAGAGCTTTTATTTGTTGATCCTTCTTTAATGTGCAAAACACAAAAGTTGAAATAATATAATCAAAAGAATTATCTTTCAGAGCACAACTTTGAATATCAATTTCAGCAAGGTGAACTGTTACTGATGTTTTTGCAGCACTTTTTTTTGAAAGTTTAAGCATATCACGGCTATTATCAATTCCGATAACAATACAATTATTAGGATAAAAAGCCATATTGCGACCTGTACCAACACCAGCTTCAAGAATTAGTCCATTTAGGTCAGATAGTAATTTTTTTCTAATTGATTGATAGCGAAGGTATTCAAATGGTAAATCAAGAAAATCATACGCCCATGCTATTTTTTTATATTTANTTTTAGGCATTAAATAAATCCTTAAAAACTAAGTAATCAAATTATGTATACTTATAACCATTAAATATTTAGTTAATAATTACGAAAAATTATATTTATCTTGAACACTGCTTTAATTACATTCATAAGTTTTTTTTGATTACTTTACTGGAAAACTCTATCTGTATTTGCTGATATTCAAAATATACTTATTTCTGTAAAGACTTTAGGTGTAAGGTTATGCTGTTGTTAATAGATAATTATGATAGTTTTACATATAACTTAGTTCATTATTTTGGTGAGCTCGGTGAAGAAGTGAAAGTTCATCGTAATGATGAAATTACTTCTAAAGCTGTGCTGGATGCTAACCCAAGTGGTATCATTTTATCTCCCGGTCCATCTGAACCTAGTCAGGCAGGTATATGTATTGATTTAGTATGTAAAGCTGCAGGGGTTATTCCAGTTCTTGGTGTTTGTCTTGGTCACCAGGCTATTGGTGAGGCATTTGGGGGCTTAGTTACAAGAGCTACTCCAGTGCATGGGAAGTTAAGTCCAATCAACCATGATAGGTCAAATATTTTTGAAGGTTTGCCTTCTCCATTCTCTGCAACTAGGTATCATTCTCTAATTGTTGATAAAAAATCTTTTCCCGATCAACTAAGGGTTACTGCAGAGACTCCAGATGGTCTTGTAATGGGATTGGCTCATCAGGAGTTTGATATTTATGGAGTCCAATTTCATCCTGAGAGTATCGCCAGTGAGCATGGGCATGAGCTACTTAAAAATTTTTTAAATATAATAAAATCAAAGTGAGTTAAAGGTTGTGTCTATAAAAGAAAGATTTCAAAAGTTACTTGATAAAGTAGGTAGTGGTAAGAGCCTGTTCGAGGATGAGTCTGCCTTTGTTTTTGATTGCATGATGTCTGGTATTGCAACGCCCGCACAAATGGGTGGAATTTTACTTGCACTTCGAGCTAGAGGTGAAACAGTAGATGAGCTTATTGGTGGTGTAAGAGCAATGAGAAACCGTGCAATTAAGGTAATGGCACCGTTAGGTGCTGTAGATACTGCTGGCACTGGTGGGGACGCGTCTGGAACTTTCAATATAAGTACTGCATCCGCTATTGTAGTTGCTGCGTCCGGTATTGTGGTCGCTAAACATGGTAATAGAGCTTTGACTTCAAAATCTGGTTCAGCAGACATTCTTGCAGAATTAGGAGTAAATATAGATGCCGAAGTTAGCATTGTAGAGCGGTGCTTAACACATGTAGGTATAGGATTTATGATGGCTCCACTATATCACAAAGCAATGAAAAATGTTGCTCCAACAAGACTTGAGTTAGGTACAAGAACTATTTTTAATCTTTTAGGCCCACTTTCAAACCCAGCAGATGCAAAATTTCAGTTAGTTGGTGTTTACGATTCAAAATGGGCAGAGCCTATGGCTGAAGTGTTGAAGAAACTCGGTTCTAAACGTGTATGGATAGTGCATGGCTCAGATGGTCTTGATGAGATCACTACTACTGGACCAACTGAGGTTGTTGAACTAAATGATGGTGTAATTAAACGTTTTAGTTTAGCACCGGAAGATGTCGGCTTAAGTCGTTCTAAATTATCTGACCTTAAGGGAGGAAGCAGTGCTGAAAATGCTCAGTTGATGAAAGGTTTATTAGCAGGAAAAAAAGACCCTATAAGAGATATTGTACTTTTAAATGCGGGTGCTATGATTTTCATTGGAGGTGGGGTGGCAAGCCTAAGAGATGGGGTAAACCTTGCTGCAGAAAGTATAGATTCTGGCAAAGCAAAAGAAAAATTAGATGCTTTAATAAACGTTTCAAATAGTTCGAGGAAAATTATTAGTGAAAAACATTCTATCTGAAATATGTACTAAAAAGTTTAAGCAAATTGAAAGCTCTCGTGCTGCTGTTTCTATAACAACTTTAAGGTCAGAGGCAGAAAAAATAAAAAAAACCTGTAGTTTTAAAGATGTTCTAGCTAAGGCTGTATCTAATGGAAATGTTGGACTTATAGCTGAGATAAAAAAAGCTTCACCAAGNAAAGGTTTAATTCGAAAAAATTTTAANCCAAATTATTTAGCNAAACAATACGCAATTGGGGGCGCNTCGTGTNTTTCTGTTCTTACGGAGGAGAATTATTTTGATGGTCANATTGACCATTTAAAATTAGCACTTGATGCTGTTTCACTCCCAATTTTACGGAAAGATTTTATAATTGATCCATACCAAGTTTATGAGACAAGAGCTATAGGAGCAGACTGCATTTTATTAATCATGGCGGCCTTGGAGGACAAGCTTGCTGCTGATATGGCTTCTGAGGCAAGGCGTTTAGGCATGGATATTTTAATAGAAGTTCATGACGAATTTGAATTAGAGCGCGTTGATGGCTTGGAATATGATTTGATTGGTATTAATAACCGTAATTTAAAAACCTTAGAAATAGACTTAGCTACCACGGAGAGACTTGCCCCACTTATACCTCAAGACAAAGATGTAATTTGTGAAAGTGGAATATACAGTAATAAGGACATAGAAAGAATATTACGAACCAAAGTTAGTAGATTCTTAGTTGGAGAATCTCTTATGAGGCAAAATAATGTAGCATTGGCTACACAAGAGTTGCTGAGTATTAGAAATTTGTAAAATAAGAATTAAAGGGTTTAAAAAAAATGCCTGCTAAATTAAGCCATCTGGATTCTCGGGGTAGAGCAAATATGGTCAATGTTGGAAATAAAAAAGTTTCCCGTAGAGTAGCTATTGCCTGTTCTAAAATTTTTATGAAGCCTAAAACTCTTGAGCTTATTTTAAGAGATGGCTTGCCAAAGGGGGATGTCTTAACTGTTGCAAGGCTTGCAGGTATTATGGCAGCAAAAAAAACATCTGAATTGATACCACTTTGTCACCCATTAGCCTTGTCTGTAATTAATGTTGAGCTTACACCCAAGAAGTCAACAAGCTCTATAGAAATAGAAGCAACATGCGAAGTTGACGGTAAAACAGGAGTTGAAATGGAAGCATTAGTCGCTGCTTCTGTAGCTGCTCTTACTGTCTATGATATGTGTAAAGCCGTAGATCGGAGTATGGTAGTCTCTGAAGTCCAATTAAAATATAAAGCTGGAGGTAAATCAGGGGAATATAAATTTTCCGATTCTATTGTCCTAGAAGGAAAATAAAATGATTTCAGTTAAAGATGCCCTCTCAAAAATCACAACAGCTTGTAATGTTCTTCCGTCTGAAATTGTTAGTCTAGAAAAAGCATCAGGAAGAGTTTTAGCTCAACATGTTAGCGCAAGACGTACTCAGCCACCTTACCCTGTTTCAGCAATGGATGGTTATGCTCTAAACGCAGGAGATATTACTTCCCTACCCTCTCAGTTTACGCTTATAGGAGAATCAGTTGCAGGTAAAAGTTTCTCTAGTTCTGTCAAAAAGGGTGAGGCAGTTCGTATTTTTACTGGAGCAAGATTACCTAATGGCAGTGATTGTGTAATCATACAAGAAAATGCACTCTTGAATAAGTCAAAAGGACTTGTAACGGTGAAGGTATCCGCAAAGCCGGGCGCCTATGTTAGACCTGCAGGGTTAGACTTTAAAACAGGAGATGAACTTCTGTTGTCTGGTACTTGGATTAATGCCCGCGTATTAGGGCTTGCAGCTGCAATGAATATTCCTTGGCTTAGAGTTAGACGTAAGCCACGTGTAGCTATCCTTTGTAGTGGAGATGAAATAGTTCTGCCAGGTGAGCCGATTGGAGATGATCAAATTGTTAGCTCCAATGGTATTGCACTTGCTTCAGCAATACGTGGGTTTGGTGGTCATCCAATTCAAATAGGNATNGCTNAAGATAATCAGGAATCAATTATTAAAGGTATTACTTCAGCTAGTGATGTTGANCTTTTAGTTACCACTGGTGGTGCGTCTGTTGGTGATCATGACCTAGTTAGGGAGGCCCTTGAACTTGCNGGATTNAAGCTAGNTTTTTGGAAAATTTCTATGAGACCAGGCAAACCATTAATGTTTGGGTCAATAGCGGGGACTAATGTAATGGGACTACCCGGGAATCCAGTATCTTCATTAATTTGTGCACAAATTTTTATTCAGCCTGCAATTAAAAAAATGCTTGGTCTATTGAAAGANTCATCTNAAGNATATTNAACAGCNAGGATCCTATCCCCTTTNCCCTCAAATGATGAACGTGAAGATTACCTTCGTGCTAAGTTNTCATTTTCTGATGATGGTNTTTTGCAGGTAGACCCTTATAANAAACAAGATAGTTCTATGAATTCTATACTAGCAAAATCGGATTGCTTGGTTGTAAGAGAACCAAATGCACCTTCAGCTATAGTAGGTGATTTAGTAAAAATTCTAAGATTGGACTATCGAGTGCCAACAATTTAGTTATCATTTACGACTAAACATAACTTATAAAAATTGTTGTATATTATTTTAGGCTACCTTGACGTAATGTGCGAACTAAAGTAGAACACTTACTTAGGTTTCCGTTTTGTTCATATTATGGAGGACAAAGTGCTTACGCGTAAGCAATTAGAATTACTAACATATATAGAATCTTATCTGCGAAAGTATGGTGCTGCTCCTTCTTTTGAGGAGATGAAAGCAGCTTTAGGTCTTAAGTCAAAATCGGGAATTCATAGGCTTGTTTCTGCATTAGAAGAACGTGGCTTTATNAGGNGGCTACCNCATCGTGCACGNGCNTTAGAGATATTAAAAATGCCGCCATCATTTAATTNTTCTTCCGGTTTAAAANATNTTNCAGGNATANCAAATAATGTAATTGAAGGAAATTTTGGTGACTCTATTGACAATATATCTGAGGAATATGACCAATCAAAAACTCCAAATAATATAGCTCTACCATTATATGGTCGCATTGCAGCTGGTCTTCCAATAGAGGCATTACGCGACGAAACTGAGACAATTGATGTACCTCAAAGTTTACTTGCTACTGGAGACTATTATGCTCTTGAAGTAGCAGGTGATTCTATGATTGATGTTGGAATATTGGATGGTGACATTGCTATAATACAACGTGCTGAGTCTGCTGATAATGGCACAATAGTAGTTGCATTAATTGATGATACAGAGGTTACATTAAAGCGTATTCGGCGNAAAGGAGAGTCTATTGCGTTAGAACCTGAAAACCCTAATCATGAAACTCGTATATTTGGTCCTGGAAGAGTGAATGTACAAGGGCGTATTGCTGGCATAATTCGCAAGTATGATTGCTAGTATTATTCATACTGATTTGTGGTTAAATATTGGGTTAGACTGTATTATAAAACCAAGTTCATGAGTTAAATACTTATAAATCTGCTTTCAGCATTAAAACGAATAAATATAGATGTCCATAATAACTCGCTTTGCCCCCTCACCCACTGGGTATTTACATCTCGGAGGAGCTCGTACTGCTCTTTTTAACTGGCTTTTTGCAAAAAGGTACGGTGGGCAATTTCTTTTAAGAATAGAAGACACAGATAGAGCGCGGTCTAATGATATAGCTATTCAGCAAATACTAAGCGGTATGCAATGGCTAGGATTAGACTGGGATGGAGATTTGGTTTTTCAGCATTCTAGATCTGAGAGGCATGTTGAGGTTGCCAAAAGTCTTTTAGAATCAGGCAGAGCTTATAAATGCTTTTCAAGCCCTGAACAACTTAAAGAAATGAGAGATAAGGCTCATAAGTTAGGAGAGGCTGTTCGTTACGATGGGACATGGCGTGATAGAGACCCAAATGATGGACCTTCTGGAGTAGACCCGGTTATAAGGTTTAAGGCCCTGCATGTAGGAGAGACAATTATTAGAGACGGTGTGCAAGGAGATGTAAAAATTTCAAACGAACAAATTGATGATATGGTTTTGCTACGTAGTGATGGAAGTCCAACTTATATGCTTTCGGTTGTTGTAGACGATCATGATATGGGAATAACGAATACTATCCGAGGTGATGATCATCTTACAAATACTGCCCGTCAGAGTCAGTTATTTGACGCCCTTGGTTGGGAGTTACCAAAATTTGCTCATATACCTCTAATTCATGGATCAGATGGAGCAAAGTTGTCAAAACGACATGGAGCTATAGCTGTAGACTCATACGAAAAAATGGGAATTTTACCTGAAGCCATGATAAATTACCTTTTACGGCTAGGTTGGTCACACGGAGATACTGAAATTATATCTCAATCTCAAGCTAAGGAACTGTTTAGTCTAGATGGTATAGGAAAATCACCATCACGTTTCAATTTAGAAAAATTAATTAGTTTAAATGGACATTATATTCGTAATATTCCATCTCCGCATGTAATTGATAAGTGCTCCAAATTACTCTCCGAGCGTTGGGGTAAACAGGCTGTTGAAGAAAATTTAGAAAGCTTAAATTATTTAAGTCCAGAATTAATTAAAAAAATGAATACTATTGTGCAAATTGCTGATTCAGTTGAATTTTTATTTAAAAAAAGACCNATAGAAATCAATTCTCATGCTCATAAAATTCTCACCAAGGATGCTCAAGAACTACTAGGTAAATTAGAAATTGCTTTTGCAAAAACAAATACCTGGGAATTAGATCATATAGAAAGAATTATGAGAGATTTTTCATTTAATGAGGGCATAAAATTTGGAAAAATTGCCCAGCCTATAAGAGCAGCCCTCACAGGCAACAATATTTCACCCGGAATCTTCTCAATTATGTACATTCTAGGTAGATCTGAAGTTTTTGGAAGAATTTCTGATGTAGTAAAAAAATAGGATTATGGTTTTTATAACAATTTTGCTGTATAGTATAATTTGAGCAATTTTCATAATCCTTATTTATGTGGACAATAAGCTCGTATTTAACAATATAAATTATAAGGGCTTAACGATTTCAGTAAGTCTATAAACATCTATTTCCGGGTTTATATTTTAATTACTCGGTTATTTATCCAGGGAAATAATTATGAGTACGCAGATTGGTAAAGAAAACTTGTCTAAAAATATTTTTAAATTGGCTGACAACGAAACTGGTCTAGATACTGATTTACCAGTCTTATCTGGTACATTGGGACCATCGGTTATTGATGTTCGTAAGCTATATGCTCAGACTGGACACTTTACTTATGACCCTGGATTTACTTCTACTGGATCTTGCTCTTCTGCAATTACCTATATAGATGGTGAAAAAGGTGTGCTTCTTCATCGAGGTTATCCAATAGAAGAGCTTGCAGAAAAAAGTGACTTTTTAGAGGTTTCATACCTTTTATTAAATGGTGAATTACCTAATTCAATAGAGAAGCAAAGGTTTGAGTACACAATTACGCATCATACAATGGTGCACGAACAAATTAATTATCTATATCGTGGATTTCGTAGAGATGCGCACCCAATGGCCGTAATGATAGGTGTTGTTGGTGCCCTAGCCGCTTTTTATCATGATGCAACTGATATTTCAGACCCCTACCATAGAATGATTGCCTCACACCGTTTGTTAGCAAAGATGCCAACAATTGCTGCTATGGCATATAAGTATAATGTTGGGCAACCATTTGTTTATCCTCGTAACGATTTAACCTATGCAGAAAACTTTCTTCATATGATGTTTGCTGTTCCATGTGAGGATTATGTAATTAATCCTATTCAAGCTAGGGCAATGGATCAAATACTTATATTACATGCTGATCACGAACAGAATGCATCAACTTCAACTGTNCGCTTAGCTGGATCGTCGGGTGCAAATCCTTACGCATGTATAGCAGCTGGTATAGCAACACTGTGGGGACCAGCACACGGCGGAGCAAATGAAGCGGTTGTACAAATGCTCGAGCAGATTGAAAGTAAGGATAAGATTCCTGACTTTGTAAAAAGGGCTAAGGATAAAGACGACCCTTTCAGACTAATGGGATTTGGACATCGCGTTTATAAAAACTATGACCCTAGGGCAAAGGTTATGCGACAAACATGCCATGAAGTTTTNGAAGANCTNGGAATTGATAATGCCCTGTTAGATATTGCNATGGAATTAGAGCGCATAGCACTTGAGGACGAATATTTTGTAGAACGTAAGTTATATCCTAATGTAGATTTTTACTCAGGACTNATACTAAGTGCAATGGGAATCCCTACNCATCTCTTTACTGTTATTTTTGCAATAGCTAGAACTGTNGGTTNGGTTGCTCANTGGAAGGAAATGATTGAAGATCCAGAGCAGAAAATTGGAAGACCGAGGCAACTATATACCGGAGCGCCATCTAGACCATACACTCCTTTGAGCGAGCGTGGCTGAATATTAATGTTCTATTTATTTGTTGTTATGAATGCGGCTTTTGACTAGCTTCTTTGTATTAGCTCTATCTTATACCCATCAGGGTCATCAATAAATGCTATAACTCTTGTACCACCCTTCATTGGACCAGCTGGTCTTGGGATATTAACTCCTGCTGCAGACAATTTTTCACAAGCTGAGTAAGCGTCATCTACACTAATAGCTAAATGACCAAACCCTGTTCCATGATCATAATNCTCTGACTGATCCCAGTTATGTGTAAGCTCTATTACAGTATGATTTTCTTCAGTTCCATAGCCAACAAATGCGAGTGAAAATNTTCCTCCAGGATAATCATTTTTTCGTAATAANTTCATNCCNAGTAGATCNGTATAAAAATATATTGAGCNATCTAAATCTTTCACACGAATCATTGTATGTAGAAGTCTTGAATTTTCNAAAAGTGTATTTNTTTTATTAGTCATATTGTGACCCCCTTTATACNTAGAGTGATAACTCACTTTTATCNTGCATGCTTTNTATTTGTTTTAATATAGCATCTGCTGCCTGTTCACTGGGACTCTTACTTTCTTGATTANTTAAAAGTTTAGGAATTTTTTTCCATTCCTCTAACTGATAGCTTCTAGAAGGAGTATCACTTATTAATTCATTTAGAGAATTTGATATTCTTAATGGCGTAGCATTCTCTTGAAGTAATTCAGTTGCTACTTTCTTTCCTAATAAAATATTACCTAGAGAAACGTATTTTAGCTTTATTATTCTTTTTGCAATTGCTGCAGTTAAAGGATTAGCTCTATATACAACAACCATAGGAGTTCCAGAAATTGCTAGTTCAAGAGTAACTGTACCTGAAACGGCTAGAGCAGCTTTGCTAATTAAAAATGCGGAATATTTATTTTGATCACCAAATAATAGATTAACAGGAAAGCTCCAACTTTGAATTTCCCTTTGGATATATTGTTTATTCAATGTATTGGCCACCGGAATAAGAAGTCTAAGGTTTTTATGATTTTTTATTAATGGTTCTATTCCTTTTTTAAATAACGATAAATGTCTCTTTAACTCTCCTTGTCTGCTACCAGGTAAAAGAGTTATAAAAAATTCATCTTTTTTTGCATTAATATCCTTAAGTAATTGATTAGGTTTTATATTTTTAATATTAGTATCACTAAGCGGGTGTCCAACAAATGTTGTTCCTAGTCCTACCTCTTCGAAATATTTTGCCTCAAATGGAAATAGGACAAGTAGATGGTCTAAAAATTTAGCAATCTTTTTAGCCCGGTTTGGGCGATAAGCCCATACACTTGGAGCTACATAATGAATAAGGCAAATATCCTTAGCTTTAATATTTTTAGATATCCGAAAGTTAAATTCTGGAGAATCAATCGTTATTACGCAAGTTGGTTTTTTCTTTTTAATATCATTTCTTACATCTTTAATTCGACGTATTAATCTAGGTAAATGGGGTAGAATTTCTATGAACCCCATAACACTAATATCATTCATAGGAAAAAGACTTCTGAGACCAGCCGATGCCATTTTTTTACCTCCGACACCAGCAAATTGAACTTTCCCATTTGTTATTTTTATTAAAGAGTGCATTAAGCTAGCACCCAATTCATCTCCAGATGATTCTCCTGCTACTAAATATATTAGTGGTTTATTGTGATTACGTCTTGTCATACTCAATTATCAGTTTGACCGTATATGAATAATCCGTAAGCATTCGCTTCATTTATTACAGCATAGTAATCAATTATTAGTGTGTTTTCTGAAAGTACAGCAATTCCAGAAAGATTAGCTTTTATTGACATTCTTACTGTATTAATACCAATTGTAGGTAAGTCTGTTCGGTGTTCTTGACCTGGTTTTTTAACTTTTACTAGAACTCCAGGTTCACCCTCCTTCATTAGTTTGCTGCAACGATGAAGTAACGAATCTGTTCCCTCCACTGCCTCAACCCCAATTACTACTTTTTGCTGAATTACTACAGATTGTCCTATGTCTAATAGACCAAGGGTTTTAGCGACATTTAATCCTAAACTTATATCATCCAAAGCAAATTTATTAGGTGCATGTTTACCCATTATTCCAGGTTTAGCTATAACTCCTTGCCCTAAAATCTCATCCGCACCAACCACTTTAAATCCCTCGGTTTCAAGTTCATTTACTAATATTCGTAAAAGTGCATCATCTCCATGGTTTTTAACAGTTGCAAATTTTGTTAATAATTTTATAGCCCTTAGATCAAGCTTTAGTGCATTAAGAGATGGTCGTTTAACTGGTCCAGCCATAACTACTTCACTACATTTAGCTTTCTTTAGTGCGTTAATAGTTTGGCTAAGCTTACCAATTTCTATTAATATACATTCCTTATTATTAAAGTCTTTTAATTCAGCCTCTCCGGCTATAGCAACAACAAAATAGGGTTTTGAAGATTCTTGGCAGGCTTTCACTAGCCGCAGAGGCAGTGGTCCACTTCCAGCAATGATGCCTAGCTTATTCTGCACTTTCCCCGCGCGGTTGGCATATTGCCCGGTTGCTATCAGACTGTATAAAATTGACAATATCCATAACTGGTTCATTACCACTATATAATTCAGTTACATCTGTTAATCGTTCTACCATAGTGCCTTCATTAGCAAATAAGAGGCGGAAGGCACGTCTTAGGTCGTGTATTGTTTCTCTATCAAAACCACGTCTTTTTAGACCAACTAAGTTTAATCCGGCAAGTTTCCCATGTGCTCCAGTTACAGAGCCATATGGTATAACGTCACCCCTTACTCCCGTTACGCCACCAATGATAGCGTGGGGTCCAATACGAACAAACTGGTGTACTGCAGAAAGACCACCTAAAATTGCCCAATCATCTATAGTAACATGACCTGCTAAAGTAGCATTATTTGCCATTATAACGTTACTGCCTATTATACAATCATGAGCAACATGTGTAGCAACCATAAATAGGCAATGGTTACCAATTTTTGTAATTAGACCACCCCCCTCTGTTCCAGGGTTCATTGTTACATGCTCACGTATTATGTTGTCTTCCCCAATTTGTAAGCTAGAGACCTCTCCTTTAAACTTAAGATCTTGTGGGGGTGTGCCAATTGAAGCAAATGGGTATATTTTCGTTCTTTTACCAACTTTTGTATTACCCTCGATAACAACATGAGATTTAAGTTCTACATCATCTTCTAGGGTTACATTTTTACCAATGACGCAATAAGGTCCTATTTGAACTTCTTTTCCAATGGATGCATCTTTAGCTACCACAGCACTTTCATGAATATTACTCATGAGTCTTCCAATATCATTGCAGAATAAGTAGCTTCAGCAACGGAGCTTCCCTCAACTGTTGCTTTACCCTCAAACTTCCAGACATTAGCTCTTCGATGTTTTTTAGACACATGGATTTGGATTTGATCACCTGGAAACACTGGTTTTCTGAATCGACAATTATCTATACTCATAAAATACACTAATTTACCTGCCATTTCTGAACCAAGAGTTGCTACCACTAATACAGCGGCAGTTTGAGCCATAGATTCAATAATTAAAACACCAGGCATAACAGGACGTTTAGGAAAGTGACCTTGAAAATGACCTTCGTTAATACTTACATTTTTAATACCTAAAGCAGAGTGATCTTTTTGTACATTTATAACTTTGTCTACCAAAAGAAATGGATACCTATGGGGTATTGCTTCAAGTATTTTTTCAATATCGTAGGTTTCATATTTTCTATCTGTGGAGTTTTCATTCATCTTATATACTTTCCACCTTTAGCTCTAATTAAATTTGTAAGGGCAGATGTTTGTCTATGCCATTCTTTTATTGGAACAGCTGGTGTCCCACCAAATGTAGTACCAGGTGGAATATCTCTTATCACACCAGATTGTCCAGCTATTTTAACGCCATCACCAACCTTGATATGACCAGAAATACCAACTTGTCCACCAATAAAAACAAAATCACCAACTTTTGCACTTCCAGCAAGACCTGACTGCGAAGCCATTACACACCCACGTCCGAGCTTAGCATTATGTCCTATTTGTACAAGATTATCTAACCAAGTACCTTGTCCAATAATTGTATCTGGACCAGATCCCCTATCTATTGTGCTATTTGCGCCAATTTCACAATCATCGCCTATAATAGCCCTGCCAAGTTGGGGAACTTTAATATGTCCTCCCAATCCTGGAGAAAACCCAAAACCGTCCTGACCTATTCTTACTCCCGGGTATATTTTGACTCTATTACCTATAGAACAATGGGTAAGGCTTACAGATGGACCAATTATACAATTATCTCCTATTTTAACTGAATAATTAATTACTGTATTTGCTTCTATATGACAGTTGGATCCAATCTCAACATCTTTATATATTACAACACCCGGTTCTATTCTACAGCCTTCTCCTATTTGTNCANCATGATCTATATATGCATTTNTAGAAATATGAGGTTCAACTGGCTTATTAGGATAAAATTCTTGGGCTGCTAAAGCATANGCTTTGTATGGGTTNTCTGAAATTAAAAGGGATGTTTTTTGTGGTGCATATTTTGACTGNGATGGGTGAACTATNCAGNCTGCTGCTTNAGTTTTTATAAATTCATTCTTATATTTTAAATTATCGAGAAANCTTAAATCTTTTTGTCCAGCTGTATCTAATGGTGCTACATCATANATTATAATATTTTCATCAGATTTTTCTACTGANNCTGCTCCTATGCGAGTAGCTATATCTTTTAGGCTNAATGGNCCAGCCAAAGAATAAAATCGTTTATCAGCCATAGTTACCTCAATCAGTTGGCAAATTGAGATCTACACTGGGAAGCNTTTCATCAAGAGCTTCCAAGGCTTCTCTAGTGAGCAAAAGAGAAACTTCACCAAATAAAACCTGTGAAGCAGGAAGAACNAANAGAATATCTCGATCTCTAGCAATACCTGCAATAATTTCNGCTAATTTTTGTTGTAATTGTCTTACTCCACTTGCATAAGCTTGGTCTAAAATTCTACGACGTTCTCGGACATTACGCTTATGTGCAGTAACTTGAGTTTCAAATTCTTGTTTTTTCTTATTAAAAGCTTCAGGTGTTAATAAGGAGCGCTGGCGAGATATTTCTTGCTCTAACTCCCTTAGTCTCTTTTCTTCTTTTACTACAGCTGACTCATATATACTGCGCCTTTTCTCTATTTGAGATTGTATTGATTTAGCCGCTAGAGAGTCTTTCATAATAAGTTGAACTTCTACTACACCAATATTTTCTTTTTGAGAAATTGCTGGATCAAAAAATGTGAATATACAAACGAGAAAAATTCCAAGACTAAAAGTTNTGCGTAATAAAAGGCTACTCATGATTAAAACCTCGTGCCAAAGCTAAAGCGAAAACCTTCTGTTTCATCAAAGTCTTTTTTTATAATTGCCTGAGCAAAGTCAATACGAATGGGACCAAAAGGAGACCGGTAACTAAATCCTATGCCAACAGAAAGCCTAGGTTCTCCGGAGTCTCCAATATTTACTCCAGATTCGTCCACAGTGGTTAATGCTCCAATATCAGAAAATACTGAGCCACTTATAGGAAANTCTTTGCTTAGNTCAATTGGAAAAGACATATCAGCTGTTGCACTATAGAAAAAATTNCCTCCTAATGCATCTTTTGTTAATAGATCTCTTGGACCNACNCCACCCGGTTCAAACCCTCTAAGGCTGTGACCGCCAAGTAAAAATCTATTGTTTATTTTCACATCTTGTCCAATACCNTATATATGACCATTNTTTAATTGTGCTGTAGCAACTAAACCACTTCCAAGAGGATAATGGTATGAGTAATCTATTGTGTTCTTAATATGTTTTACATTACCACCAAAACCTGCAAGTTCTTGCCCAAATCTAACTACATAACCACTTGAAGGGTCAATACGACTATCTCTTACGTCATAAGAAAGGTTATGCCCTATAGCAGAAGTAGAAGTTTTTCCCTCTTGTTCTTTTATAAATCTAGAAGCTGTTAAGCTAACATCATTTATTTCATCACGCCTTAATGTGTAACGTACTGTGTGACGAAGATTTTCAGATACTACATAACCAATTCTTAGACTAGCACCCAAACTTTTCTTATCAAAAGAACTNACATCTTGTTGATCAGATGTTTTGCGAAATAGATCTATCCCAGTTAGTAAATTTCGACCAAGAAAATAGGGTTCAGTAAAGCTAAGNTCTAATTCCTGTGTTCTTATAGAGATTGTTGTATTTAACCTTAGTGANTGNCCTCGNCCNAATAAATTTCGTTCAACAATTCCAATATCACCAAGAACACCATCTTGTGAAGAAACCCCTGCTCCAAAGCTTAGTTCTCCAGTAGATTTTTCCTCAACAGATACAGTTACTATAGATTTATCCTTTTGATCCCCNGGAGTTGTCTCCATTTCCACTTTTTCAAAAAAGCCTAAATTCTGTATGCGCTGNTTTGCACGCTTAATTTTAGCACTATTGAAGGCATCTCCTTCGACAATTTGAAATTCCCTTCTTAAAACTTTATCAAGAGTTCTAGTNTTGCCAATAATATCAATTCTTTGAACATATACCCTAGGNCCTTCATCGATCTGGTATATAACTTCTATATTTCTATTTTCCCTGTTTCGTTTTATTACAGGCTGTATATTTACAAAAGCATAACCAAGATTTCCAGCAGAGTCGGTTAGAGCTTGGATAGAATCTTCAACTTGATCTGCATTATACCATTCCCCAGGTACTGTTATTATCTTATTTGTAAGATCTGTTGTTTTAAGGTTTTTAAGTCTGCTATCTAAAGTAATTTTCCCAAATTTGTATCTTTGACCTTCTTCAATACTAAAGGTAATCAGAAAATTTTTCCTATTACGTCCAAGTTCCGCTACCGCAGATTTAATACGAAAGTCAGCGTAACCATTTCTGAGATAAAATTTTCTTAATAATTCCTGATCAAATGCAACTCGATCAGGGTCATATGTATCGTCAGATGTAAAAAAACGATACCANGCTGACTCAGATGTAATAATTTCATCTTTCAGTGTTGAATCTGAAAAGCGTTTATTTCCTATAAAGTTAATTTTATTAATTCCAGTATCATCACCCTCATATATNTCAAATNCAAGGTCCACTCGGTTTTGGGGAAGCTTTATCACTTTTGGTTCTACAGANGCACCAAAGCGTCCACTTCTACGATATAATTCTAGAATNCGNTGGGCNTCTGCCTGAACTCTGGTTTTAGTAAATACAACACGGGGTCTTAATTGTACTTCTGCACCGAGTGCTTCATCGTCTATACGCTTGTTACCTTCGAATGCAACTCTATTAATTATTGGATTTTCTTCAACTTCGACGATAAGAGTACCATTTTCATATCGAATTAGNACATCGGCAAATAGACCAGTGGCAAAGAGTTCTTTTAAAGCTCGATTAACANAATCTGAACGAAANTCTTCATTAATTCCAATTGATAAATAGGCTTTAATAGTTTCTATCTCTATACGCTCATTACCTTCTATTTTTATTTCATCAATAATAGGCGCAGCTTGAACAGACGCAGGCTGACATATAGATATTATAAAAGTGAATGCAAAAAGAATTAAAAAGTTGCAAACCAAAAATTTTGCATACAACATATAACTAGCACAATGCCAATGGGCTTTTTGTTGATTACCAGCCAAGACGAATAACATCTTTTGTAGTTACCCAAATCATTAAAATAATAACTAGGATAAAACCTATCCTTAAACCNTATTCTTGAANCTTTGGCTGNAGAGGTTTTCTTCTAATTGCTTCAAAAATATAAAANATTAAGTGTCCTCCATCTAACATTGGGACTGGGAATAAATTAATAAGACCAAGATTTATAGACAATACNGCCATAAAAAATAAAACTGTTACAAAACCTTGTTGTGCTACCTGACCACTCATCTCAGCTATTCTAATTGGTCCTCCTAATTCCTCAGTGGAACGGCTTCCTCCAATCATTTGTCCAATTGCTTTTAGCGTTGCCCAACTCATAAAGGCGGTTTCTTCAATTGCAGCCCATATTGCACTGCCTGGATCATGAGTTTTAAAGTCAATACCAGATTTTATAATCCCAATTTGACCTACTCTATGAATTGTACCAAATTGATCCTCTTGTTCAACGAGAGCAGGTATTATGTCTATATCCTTATTTAATCCAGAACGTTCTATTGTGAAAACTAGATTTTTATTTGGACTTTGCTGAACTAAATACTGTAGATCTTCAAATCGATCTATTTTATTTCCATCAACTGCTAATATTTTATCTCCTGGTATTAACCCAGCGATATAGGCAGGACTATCTGGAGCTACTTGATTAATATCTGCAGGTGTATATCTTTGNCCAACAGTAGCAAATAGTATNGNAAATAGAATAATCGCAAATAAGAAATTTGCAGCTGGACCTCCAAGTACTATAGCAGCCCTTTGCCCAACGCGTTTATGATGGAAAGAGACTGACTTTTCCTCTGGGCTTAGGGTATCTACCTCATCACTAGGACCACTTGCCGCATTGGCATCTCCAAAAAACTTTACATAGCCCCCTAATGGTAGAAGACTAAATTTCCAGCGTGTTCCATGACGATCATTGATTCCAAATATTTCTGGGCCAAAGCCTATAGAAAACACTTCGACACGAACCTTATTAATTCTTGCAATAAGGTAGTGACCCATCTCATGAGCAAAAACAATTACAGCTAATATAACCAAAAAAGGCCAAACGTAATCCCAAATATTTACTATGGTTTCCATATTTATGATAACAATCGTTAATGCCGCTGGGTTTATAAAGTCCAACGCTCGTGAAAATTATATTACTAGCCTTTAAATTCTATGTNCACGTTAGTTTCAATGCAAGATAGGACCAGGCTCTGTAACTGTTTGTAACCAATTGTGATTATTAACTTATATATTAATTTATCATAGTAAGCAGGTGTTTTTTCTAAGTTATGACTTACCATTTAAATAACTTACCATTCAAGTGGATTACTACCAATAATCCAGATNGTTGCAGCAGACACTAAAGTAGCAAAAATAAGGCTATCCGCNCGGTCCATAANACCTCCATGTCCNGGTATAAATTTGCTTGTGTCCTTAACTCCTATATAGCGTTTAAAAGCNGATTGNATAAGGTCTCCTAATTGAGCAATAATNGATATTAAGGCACCTAAGATAGTTAAAATAAGTATATCTGGCGTCTCTTCAACTAAATTTAGTTCTACAACTAAAAAAGACCAAACTAAAGAGGCGATTATAGCTACTAATATACCACCAATACTTCCAGATATTGTCTTATTTGGGCTAATCAATGGTGCTAGTTTTGGACCTTTTGCTAGTCTTCCAATTGTATAAGCCCCAATATCTGTAGCCCACACTGTTAAGCAAAGCCAAGATATAAATATAAGTCCTATAGAGNTATTTCNTAGCCAAGGTGCAATAGTAGNAAAAGTTATTNCNATAATAATTANGACTATAAAAAGAAATGCATTTTTTGNCTTAACACTAGGATTAAGGAAATAAAAAAGAAATATTATTANACTTAAGNAGGCACCACCAGTGATTGCTCCAAGCCNNGGAGAAGTTAAATTTGTAGATAGACTTACTGCAAAAACTCCAATAGGTGTAATAAGTTTTAATAGTGGTTGCCCGTTTTTTGATAAAAGCCCTATAATTTCTATTGTAACTAATGAGCTTACTAAACAACAAAGAATAAGAAAAATATATTCTCCAAAATATACAGAGATAATTACCAGCACTAACATAGGTATGCTAGTTAATAATCTAACCCCTAGATCATTAGCTTGTGCCACCGTACCTACGATCCCTTTTTTGATATTCATCTATAATTTTTATTAGGGATTCCTTAGAGAAATCAGGCCAAAGAGTTTTTGTGAAAGCTAGTTCAGTATAAGCTGATTGCCATAAAAGAAAATTTGAAAGCCTCTGTTCGCCACTTGTTCTGATTAATAAATCAGGGTCTGGAATATTAGCGGTTTGAAGGTAATTATTAAAAGTTTGTTCTGTAATTTCTAAAGGTTTTATAACACCATTGAAGACATCATGAGAAAGCTTTTTTGCAGCCTCCAAAATTTCTTGTCGNCCTCCATAATCAACTGCAACGGTCAGAGTTAGNTTTTTATTAGTTGTTGTCTTTGCTTCTGCTTGAAATAAAGTTTCTTTAATGTCGTCAGTAAGTCGTTCCCTATCNCCAATAAATTGTAATTTTATTCCNTTTGATGAAATCTCACTTATTTCGCTACGCAGGTAGTTTTGAAGTAATCCCATGAGGTCTGATACTTCATTTGATGGTCGTTTCCAGTTTTCAGATGAAAAAGCATAAATTGTTAAAAAGTTAATTTGTAGATCGATACATGCCTTAATTATTATTCGAAGAGATTCTGCTCCTTTATGGTGACCAGCTATTCTAGGTAATCCCCTTGCTTCAGCCCAGCGTCCATTTCCATCCATAATTATTGCTATATGGTTTGGAGTGTTTGCTTGTTGATTGTTACTAGATGGAGCTAAATCCATACTAGACCTGCATAATCTCAGCTTCCTTTTGGCTGAGAAGTTCGTTTATTTGATTAATAGAATTGTCTGTTTGTTTTTGAACTTTATCACTTAAACTTCGAGATTCGTCCTCACTTATATCTCCAGATTTNNCTTCTTTTTTTAGTGTGTCTATACCGTCTCGCCTAATATTTCTTATAGCTACTCTGGTTTCCTCAGCATATTTGGATGCAACTTTAGCTAGCTCTTTACGCCTTTCCTCGTTGAGTTCAGGTATTGGAATCCTCATTATTTGACCATCAATGATTGGATTAAGTCCTAAGTCTGCATTCCGTATTGCTTTNTCAACTGCTTGTAACTGTNCTTGATCCCAAACTTGAACCATAAGCATTCTAACTTCTGGGGCNCTGATGGTGGCAACTTGATTGATAGGNAGCTCTGAACCGTAAGCATCTACGGTAATAGGTTCAAGGAGGTTTGGTGTAGCACGACCAGTTCNAAGTCCTTGATANTCTTTTTTTAAGACATCTATAGAGCTGTTCATTCTGCGCTCAAGGTCATTTAGTAATGTATCATTCATGTCATTAACTATCCCTTATTTATAAGCGTAAAATCGCCCTTTCCACTTAAGACACGACCGAGTCCACCTTTCTCAAGAATTGAGAAAACAACTATTGGTATATCGTTTTCACGAGCTAAAGATATGGCAGATGCGTCCATAACTTTTAGGTCCTTAGAAAGTACATCAATATATCGAAGATGATTAAACTTTTTAGCTTTTGAATCTATTTCAGGGTCAGAAGAATATACCCCATCTACTTTAGTTGCTTTGAATAAAGCATCACAGCCCATTTCTGCGGCTCGGAGTGCAGCTGCGGTATCTGTTGTAAAATATGGGTTTCCAGTTCCAGCAGCAAAAATTACTAAACGATTTCTTTCCATATGTCTAACAGCACGACGTCTTATGTATGGTTCACATATAGTTTCCATTGGTATAGCTGATAAAACCCTAGTTGCAACGCCGATGTCTTCNAGAGCATGTTGCATAGCAAGGGCGTTCATAACAGTTGCTAGCATACCTATGTAGTCAGCGTTAGCACGCTCCATTCCTGCTGCTGCACCAGATATACCACGAAAAATATTACCACCACCAACTACAATTGAAATTTCAATGCCAGATTGATGAATTTCAAGAATATCTTGAGCAATACGTTTTACAGTTTCTCCATCAATGCCATATGGCTCATTACCCATCAGTGATTCACCNGAAACTTTAAGTAAAATTCGGTGAAAGTTTAATGCTGATGACATCTGTTTACCTGATGTTTAATAAAGAAGTGTGATCAAAGATATTTAATACTAAGGCAATAATTATATTTTNTATCTGGTTTGCCAATTAAATTAATAGTTTCAGTTTTTTCAGCCTCTCTCTTAAGAGCTTAAAGTCTCAGCAACCTCACTAGCAAAGTCTTTAGATTCTTTTTCTATGCCTTCTCCAAGAGAAAACCTATAAAAACTTGATATATTTATGGCGCAACCGAGTTCTGATGAAAATTCTTTTAAAATGTTCGACACTTTAGTTTCTCCATCAATAACCCAAGTTTGCTCTAAAAGCACCACATCTTCATAATACTTTCTAAGCCTNCCCNCCACCATCTTTTCAATAATTTCCTCAGGTTTNCCNGATTGACGAGCTTGATCTANGAGAATCTCTCTCTCACGTTCTATTAAATCNCTTGAAAGGTCATTTGTAGAAATAGCTTGTGGATTTGCTGCGGCTATATGCATAGCTATTTGACGACCATATTTATCGAGTAAGTCTTTATTCCCTGTTGACTGTAGTCCAACTATTACTCCTATACGTCCTAAATCTGGTGTAACAGCAGAATGAATATATTTCCCTATAACCCCTTCTGATACTTCTATAGTTGCTGATCTTCTAATATTAATATTTTCACCAATTGTAGCAACAAGGTGTGTAATTTGCTCTGATATTGTTCTGTCNGTGTTTGGGTATTTCATAGATACTACAGCATCTAGGTCCCCATGGTTTTCAAGACAGATTGCGCCAATATTTTTAACTGCTTCTTGAAAATCACTATTTCTTGCGACGAAGTCTGTCTCAGCATTAACTTCTAGAAGTGCAGCTCTCATATCATTTGNTNTTAGACCAACCAATCCTTCTGAAGCTACTCTTCCAGCTTTTTTTGCAGCAGCAGACAGACCTTTTTTTCTAAGCCAATCTATTGCTGATTCTATATCTGCATTACTAGCAGTAAGGGCTTTCTTGCAATCCATCATCCCAGCACCAGTTTTTTCTCTTAACTCTTTAACTAATCCTGCTGTGATATTAGTCATTGTTTACCTCTAATATTTTATAAGGCGAATACGACCGCCGTATTTTTTATTGCAACTTTATGTCTCAATAAAACTATAANTCTTATAGTGTCCAAAATTTTTGAATTAACTCTTAGTTGTATTATTAGAATCTAAGTTTTCATCCTTAGGAGATTCTNGACTTGCTNCTGGGTCANTATTGTTTTTATTTCCAGTAGAGTCTGAGTTTTCAGAAGTTTCAAAAATTTGTGTATTTTCTTCTGAATGTGAAGCATCATCAGATTCTTCTTTAATTTTTTCTTCTGGCAATGTTTCTATNGGTGCTTCAACATCTGCNCCTGTGTCTTTTCCAGATGCTACCATTTCTTGTTGTAAACCATTTAAAACAGCACGTGCAAATAAATCACAATAGAGTTTTATTGCTCTGATAGCATCATCATTTCCTGGAATTGGTAAGGTTACAAGATCAGGATTTGAGTTACTGTCAAGTATNGCTACTACTGGAATTCCAAGCTTACGAGCTTCATGAAGAGCTATTTCTTCCTTNTTTGTATCTATTGCTATAATNATATCTGGAACACCACCCATTTCNCGAATCCCTCCAAGCGCTTTTTCTAATTTATCGCGTCTTCGGGTTAGTTGAAGTGTTTCCTTTTTTGTCAGACCTATATCNTCTTGGGCTAGAGTTGCCTCTAATTCATTTAATGTTTTTATNGAGCTTGATACAGCTTTCCAATTAGTCAGCATACCTCCTAACCAACGATGATTAACGAAATATTGACCNGATCGAGTTGCTGNTTCAGCNACAGGNTCTTGTGCNTGCCTCTTAGTNCCAACAAAAAGAACTCTNCCCCCTCTTGAGGCGACCTCACTAATATTAACAATAGCTTGATGTAGTAAAGGTACAGTTTGTTGTAAGTCTAAAATATGNACTCCGCTTCTTTCTCCAAAAATATATTTTTGCATTTTTGGATTCCATCGACGAGTTTGGTGTCCAAAGTGTACCCCAGCCTCGAGAAGCTCACGCATAGTAAATTCTGGTAGTGCCATGTTTATGTATTCCTTCTCCGGTTAGACGTCCGTGAGATTAGTCCCAGATTATGGGCACCGGAAGGGTTNCAATNAAAGGTAACCCAAACTCACGTGAAGATTTAGATAAATTATTAAATGTTAGATATCTGGTTCTTATCTGCAAATCAAGGATAAATTATTTAAAATAAATATTTCTATTTAACGTTCTGATATTTGTTTTACTCCATTTAGATGGTTAATCTCACTTTGTATATCTGGAGTTAAGTTGTATGTTTTTTCTAATTCAATTTCTATGATTTGGTTACGTAAGTGTATAATAAAGTATATAGATGATTTTCCATTAATATGTTGNTCTAAGATATTATTTATTTCTANTATTGATTCACATGTGTCTATGTGCAATTCGTAGTCATTTTTAAGTTTAGAAACTAAAGAATCCAAGGGTTGTGCCTTTTCGGCAGTTAATCTAAATTGCTCCCCGTCGCGTCTGAGGTTTACATTAATAACTAGAGTATTGCCAACTATAAGTAGGCTTTGAGTCAGTGCATAAATATCACGAAAAAATGCAACTTCATAAATCCCAGATGGATCTGATAAGCGAACAAATGCAAATTTCCCATCTGAATTAGAGCGTTCCTGCACGGCAAGCACTGTTCCTGCAAGCCGAATCGTCGTTTGTGATATTTTGTTATGCATTAAACTTTCAAATGGAGTTGTTCCTAATTTTTTTAGTAGTTCGTCATAGTTATCAAGAGGGTGTGCAGAAAGAAAAAACCCTAAGGATTCTTGCTCATAACGAAGTTTATCATTAATCTTCCAATCTGCTTTAGCAGGAAGTATTAAATTATCTATAGTTCCTTCATCAACATTATCAAAAAGAGAACCTTGGTTAATATCTCTTCTTGTAGTTTCCGCATGTCGTGAAAGGATTTCTACTGACTCAAAAACTTGCCTTCTGTTATCGCAGAGTTCATCAAAAGCTCCAGCTTTTGATANGTTTTCAAGTTGACGCTTATTAATTACTTGTGGGTCAACTCGAGCTGTAAGTGAAAACATATCAGAAAATAGACCATTTTCTTCCCTTTCTTTAACCAATATGTCCATAGCTTGTTCGCCAACATTTTTTATAGCACCAAGGGCATATCTAACAGCGTTTGAACCTTTTGAAGTTTTTTCAACATTAAATATAGCCTTAGAATAGTTTATACTTGGAGGAAGNAGAGGTATTTCTAGTCTATCTAGTTCTTGTTTAAATCCAGCTAATTTTTCAATATTGTTAAGATCTAAAGTCATTGTGGCAGCCATAAATTCTACAGGATAATTAGCTTTCAGGTATGCAGTCTGGTAAGCAACTAAGGCGTAAGCGGCTGCATGAGATTTATTAAATCCATAGCCTGCAAAACGTGCAACTAGGTCAAAAATTTGGCTGGCCTGCTTTCTATCAACATTGTTATTTACAGCGCCATCTACAAATGTTTCTCTTTGCGCATCCATCTCAGACTGAATTTTTTTCCCCATTGCCCGCCTTAAAAGATCCGCAGAGCCAAGGCTATAACCCGATAAAACTTTTGCTATTTCCATTACTTGTTCTTGATAAATAATCACACCATATGTCTCTTCTAGAGTGCCCTTAAGCTTTTCATGAAGGTAATCTGGTTTTTCCATTCCATGTTTCCGAGATATATATTGGGGAATATTATCCATAGGACCAGGTCTATATAATGCAACTAGTGCAATTATATCCTCAAATTTATCTGGTTTTAGTCCTCTTAAGGCATCTCTCATTCCTGCGCTCTCAAGTTGGAAAACACCTGTTGTATGACCCGAAGCTAAAAGTTTAAACGTCGGTAAGTCATCTAGAGGCAAATTATGAATGTCAATATAGTTATTGTTTAACTCAATTAGTTTGCAGGCATTTTCTATAACCGTGAGAGTTTTTAAGCCTAGAAAATCAAACTTAACTAGACCCGAACTTTCAGAAAAATACATTGAAAATTGAGTTACTGGCATACTAGAGCGTGGGTCTCGATATAAAGGTACTAACTCGTTTAATGGTCGATCCCCAATTACTAGACCAGCGGCATGAGTTGATGCATGCCTGTATAGGCCTTCAAGTTTTTTAGCAATTATTAATAAGCGAGATACATCTGGTTCCTCGTCTCGCATTGTTTGAAGCATTGGTTCGCCCTCAATTGCTTCTGATAACTTAACTGGATTGGCAGGATTAAATGGGATAAGCTTACTAATTTTATCAACTTGACCATACGGAAGCCCTAATACTCTTCCTACATCCCTTATAACAGCGCGAGCTTCTAATTTTCCAAATGTAATAATTTGTGCAACTTTTTCTTGACCGTATTTATTACAAACATATTCAATAACCTCATCTCTTCTATGCCTGCAGAAATCTATATCAAAATCTGGCATAGATACTCTCTCGGGATTCAAAAAGCGTTCAAATAACAGCCCAAATTGTATAGGGTCTAGGTCTGTTATTGTTAATGCCCAAGCTACTAATGAACNCGCGCCGGACCCTCGCCCAGGTCCAACAGGAATATTTTCCTTTTTTGCCCANCTTATAAAATCNGCTACAATTAAGAAGTAGCCAGGAAAATTCATATCATTGATGATTTTTAACTCAGTTTGTAATCTATCAATATATTGATTTTTGATTTCATCATGGTTTGTATTNTTTCTGTTTTGTTTAAAACGTTGTTCTTTAAAGCGGGCTTTTAACCCTTCATTAGCTTGNTATTGTAATTCTTCAGACTCACTCCGACCCTTTTTAGCGTCAAAAGTAGGTAATATTGGGCTGCGCTTGGGTGCNCCATAAGCTGTTCTTTTTGCAATTTCTATTGTGTTTTCAATAGCTTCTGGAATATCAGAAAATTTGTGTTCCATTTCATTTGTTGATCGAAAGTATTGTTGTTGTGATAGTCTTTTCCTGTCAGGCTGATCAATATGGGCTCCTTGTGATATACACATTAAAACATCATGGGCTTCATACATGTCCTTATCTGAGAAATACACATCATTAGTAGCTACAATTGGTATGTCTAGGTTAGCTGAAATATCTAAAAAATATGGTTCAGTGATTAATTGAGGCTTCGTATCATGACGCATAATTTCAATGTAGAAGCATTCATTAAAAATTTTCAAAAAATGTTTTGTTAAATCGTATGCTTCTGTAATTTTATTTTTTTGTATNAGCGCCCCAATTGGTCCATCAGCGCCACCAGAAAGAGCAATTAGTCCTTTTGAAAATTTAGATAGAATTTCAAGTTCAACTTGAGGTATTTCATTTGCAGGTGTCTCTAAATAGGCTTTACTAGATAATGTCATTAGATTCCGCCATCCAATTTCATTTTGGGCAAATAAAACTATCCAGTCAGGAGNTACTNATTCAGATGCAATTTGTGGCTTATNAGTTCTTAATGCTAACTCTATTCCAAGTAAAGGTTGGACCCCTTTATCCATAGCTGTTTCAGAAAATTCCATTGCGCCGAATAAATTGCCTCTATCAGTTAGACCGATAGCTGGCATATTATTTTTTACAGTTAAGCCTATTAGCTCTGGGACCTTGATTGCCCCTTCAGACAAAGAGTACGCTGAATGCGTGCGAAGATGTATAAATTTTTCGTAAGGCATAATTTTAAATAACGTTTAGATATTGTTTTCAATAGACCTTTCCATACCTATCACAACTACGCTATGGCTTATATTTGTAACCTGTGGATATAATATCTATTATTAGCGTTTTGTCAGTGTATATCGCTGAAAAGGGAGCATGTATATAATGAACGATATTGTAAAAAATGTCACCATAGACTCAAAGGGAGAGTTACGCATGACTTATGGTGATACTATGGATATAGCGGAGCAAAAATGCCTCCCAAAATTAGATAAATATTGTAAAGAGTTTATTTCTCTTTCACCATTCTTATGTCTTGGAACCTCTGGAGAAGATGGAAAAGCTGACGTTTCTCCGAGGGGGGACCCACCTGGTTTTGTTCAAGTAATTGATGGGGAGACAATTTTTATTCCTGATCGACCAGGTAATAATCGCCTAGATACAATGACTAATATTATTGAAAATCCAAATGTAGGCATACTATTTATGGTACCTGGNTTTGATGATACACTAAGAGTTAATGGCTCAGCTTCAATCGTTCATGATCAAGAAATTCTTGATGCATGCGCAGTGAACGGAAAGTCTCCTAAGGCTGGTGTTCTAGTAAAGGTAAATGAGGCATTCTTACATTGTGCNAAAGCATTTCGTCGATCTAAACTTTGGGATGAGTCTAGTAAGCAAGATCGGTCTATTATGCCTACACTGGCAAAAATGATTCTTGAGCAAACTGCAGAGACTAACAATCCTCCATCAGAGCAAGAAATTAAGGATGCAGATGAATTTGTAGAAGATAATTACAAGACTGGAATGTATTAAGTATTTTATATACTTATAGCTAATAATTAATCTAATAAATTAGGCAGGAACAATAAGTCCATTATCAATTGTAATTACTCGGTCCATCTTTCCAGCAAGCTCCATATTATGTGTGGCTACTACTGCTGACAGACCAGTTTCTTTTACAGTTTCTATTAGGAAGTCAAAAACTTCAGTAGCTGTTGAGTAATCGAGATTACCAGTTGGTTCATCTGCTAGTATTACTTTAGGGTTATTAGATAAAGCCCTNCCTATTGCTACGCGCTGTTGTTCTCCACCAGACAATTTTCCTGGTTTATGGTCTATTCTATTTGTCATTCCTAACCGCTTTAATAATGATAAAGCCCTATCTGTAGCCTCAACTTTTGACTTTCCCAGAATTAACTGAGGCAAAATTATATTTTCTANAGCTGTAAANTCATGTAATAAGTGNTGGTATTGATAAACAAATCCNATNTATTTTGATCTTATACTAGTTCTCTGATTATCTGGAATTCTAGAACAATTTTTTCCTGAAATAAAAATTTCACCACTATCAGGTTGCTCTAATAAACCACCAATTTGNAGAAATGTAGTTTTTCCTGCTCCTGATGGTCCTACGAGTGCAACTGTTTCGGCACTCCTTAGAAAAAAATTGGCTTCAGAGAGAATACAAATATTACTTCCACCCTGTTTAAANTTTTGGGATATATTTTTCATCTCAAGTATACGGCTATTATTATTCATCTCGGAGGGCTTTCGCTGGATCTACTCTGGCTGCTCTCCAAGATGGATATAGAGTTGCTAGAAAGGCGAGACATATAGACATTAGAGTTACTGTAAGTACATTTTCCCAGGTAATAATTGCTGGAAGGTCAGAGAGAAATCTAACCTCTGGTGCAAATAATTCAGCACCAGATAAACTTTCTAACCAGAGGCGGATACTGTTTATATTATCAGCAAATACAGACCCAAGAATTACGCCTATAATAGTTCCTACAACTCCTATTGAAGCCCCGTTAATAAAGAAAATACGCATTACTTGTCCNCGCGTTGCACCCATGGTNCTTAATATTGCAATATCATGTTCNTTATCCTTAACAACCATTATAAGACCAGAAATTATATTAAAGGCAGCAACTAAAATAATTAGTGCAAGTATAACAAACATTACATTTCTCTCCACCTTGAGGGCATTAACAAAGTGGGAATGTCTTTCTTTCCAGTCTTGAACTTTCCACCCCGGTCCTACAGCTTTTTTTACTAAATTTGTGGTTTTTTTGATTATTTCAGCGTTATTAGTAGCAAGGTCAATTCTTGTAATTGATCTTGGCATTTTAAAATGTAATTGAGCCAGACCCAATGGCATAAAGATATAGCCATTATCATACTCAAACATACCAAGATNAAAAATCCCAGAAATTTTNTAGCTTCGAGCTCTAGGCACTGAACCAAATGCTGTTGAAGTAGAGTGCGGAGATATGATGCTAACGGCATCTCCATTACGTAATCCAAGCTTTCGGGCAAAACCTTGACCTATTAATACTCCATTATTATTTTTAAAATCTAAGATGGATCCATTAACAATGTTATTCGATAAAATAGGAAAGTTATTTATATNATTGGGNTCTATACCTCTAACAATTGCACCAGTGTATTTTTTATTGTTAGTTGCCATAACTTGACCTTCAAGAATAGGAGTTACATGAATCACAGAACTAATATTCTGAAGATTGGATGAAACGGAAGTGAAATTTGAAGAATTTTCTTGTGTNGTTGCATGAACACTAATATGACCGTTTAGCCCTAGAATACGAGTAACTAACTCCTCACGAAAACCGTTCATAACAGCCATGACGACTATAAGTGTTGCCACTCCTAAAGCTATACCAGTTAACGAAAAAGCAGCTATAACAGATATAAAGCCCTCTGAGCGCCTAGACCTTAAATATCTAAACGCAATTATACGTTCAAATTGTGAAAACATATCTAATCTCAGCAAATCCTTGCTAGGGCAGACTCAATGGACAATTCGTCTTTGTTTTTTGAATTACTACGATGAGCAAATTCGACCAAGTCATTATTTGCATTACGTGGTCCTATTGAGATTTGCCATGGTATACCAATCAGGTCTATATCTGNAAACTTAACACCAGCACGCTCTNTACGATCATCNTACAATACTTCTATTCCATTTTTTTTCATTTCCATATATAGCTTTTCNCTAATTTGGTCACATTTAGGATCGCCACATTTCAGGTTAATAATAGCCACTTTAAAAGGAGCAACTGATTCTGGCCAGTTTATACCTACCTCATCATGGTTAGCTTCGATGATTGCTCCTACTAACCTTGAAACTCCTATACCATAAGAGCCCATTTCTACAGGTATATTGTTACCTGCTGCATTAGTNACAGTTGCTCCCATAGCTTCAGAGTATTTAGTTCCAAAATAAAATATATGCCCGACCTCAATGCCACGACCTTTGTATAATTGTTCATTGGATAAAACGCATGATGATACTGAATGCTTTTCATCAGTTGCAGCATATAACTGCGTCCATTTATTAATGAGTTNTTCTAGTTTATTTTCATAATTTAATTCAATTTCTAAGGGGTCCATATCTAGCCAAGCTTTATCACAATAGACTTCACTTTCACCAGTTTCTGCTAATACAATAAANTCGTGTGAGAGATCTCCTCCAATTGCCCCCGCATTAGCCTGCATTGGAATAGGTTTTAACCCTAGGCGAGCATAGCAACGAAGATAAGCTAAAAACATTTTATGATATGAGTGCCTAGCACTGGCTTTATCTATGTCAAATGAATAGCAATCTTTCATAAAAAACTCACGTCCACGCATAACTCCAAAGCGTGGACGTACCTCATCTCGAAACTTCCAATGTATTTGATATAAGCTGCAAGGAAGATCCTTATAACTTTTAATAGAATTTCTGAATATATCGGTTACTACTTCTTCATGCGTAGGCCCATAGAGAAGTGGTCTATCATTTCGGTCAGTAATCCTTAACATTTCCTTTCCGTAATCATTGTAACGACCACTCTCTTTCCATAATTCAGCAGGCTGGATTGTTGGCATAAGAATTTCTTGGGAACCACTTGCATTCATTTCTTCACGGACAATTGCCTCAATTTTTTTTAGAACGATACACCCTAATGGTAGCCAAGAATAAATTCCAACTGAAGATTGTTTAATCATTCCTGACCTTAGCATTAACCTATGCGAAGGTATTTTTGCCTCATTTGGGTTTTCCTTTAAAGTAGGAAGAAAAAGGTTAGATAATCTCATAAAATATTCTTTTCGTTTGAGAAGATTATTATAAAGTTTTTCAAGGTATCATACTTTGATTTATTGCTAATTGAAATCACGCTGAGATACATGTGCCAAACTTTGAATACAAACACTAAATTTAATATTTAGGATTCTTAAATATAATTCTAATTTTATAAAAAATAATAATAAGTATACTGATAATTATTCAATTATTGAAAATGCACCTGATTGAAGTAAATATATAATTATCCCAGCTAATAAAATTGATACTAGGGTTGTGATGCCCGCCTTTAACCAGAGTTGGGGTTTATCAGGAGCGCTTTCTGTGTTACCAATTTCAACATTTTCTGGGGCTTTAACGCCTATAGGTAACGCAATAAACCAAACAAGCCACCAAATAACTATGAATACTAAAATAGCCGTAAGAATACTCACAAAAATTTCCTCAAATTAAATTTGTTCAAGTTCTATAAGGGTGCCTAAACAATCTTTAGGGTGTAAAAAAACTACTGGTTTACCGTGTGCGCCAATTTTTGGGTTGCCATCTCCAAGAATTCTTATCCCTATTGCATTCAATTGATTAACTGATTCTTGCATATTTGCTACTTCATAGCAAAAATGATGAATTCCACCATCTGGGTTTTTTTCTAAAAATAAACTTATAGGAGAATTATCTCCCAAAGGAGTAATGAGTTCTATTTTAGTATTTGGCAACTCTACAAATACAGTTTTTACTCCATGATCTGCTAGTTCTTGTGGATCAGAGACTAAAGCACCTAAAGTAGTACGATAAAAATCGGAAGCTTTTTTAAGATCAGGTACAGCTATTGCTACATGGTTTAGTTGTCCAATCATCTTAATCTCCCAATTCACAGGCTTTAATTAAATGCACCACAATACGAGGTTTTTTACCAAATTTTTCTTTGAAAAATTTACGAACAGCTATCTGGGTTTTTTCTTTAATCATAATGTTACAGGATAGTTTTGAATCACTATGATTTATTATTGTACTTATAATATCGACAACCTGCGACAGAAACAATTCATCTGCTTCAGAATCGAGCACTCCATGCACTGTAATAGACTGTGAATCAATTAAGTAGCTATTTTTTGTCATTACTATAGTGATAAATACAATACCATCTTCTTTTAATTTTTTGCGTTCTTTTATAGCTGGATGATCTGTATGAATTAGTCTAGAACCATCTAAAGCAAGCCTGCCAGTATTTACGTTATCAATTATTTTTGGCTTACCTGGAACCAGCTTTAATACATCCCCATTATTTATAATTGGTGCATTTTTTGAGCCTATATCTATAGCTAAAGCAGAATGTGATTCTAAATGTTGTATTTCTCCGTGAACTGGAACAACAACTTTTGGTTTCAACCAACTATATAATTCTTTAATTTCTTCACGCATTGGATGTCCAGACACATGGATTCCAGGAAATTTTTCATCAATAATTTCTATCCCTCTCTTATTTAATTTATTCTTTAGTAATGCAATGGGTTTTTCATTTCCTGGTATTATTTTTGAAGAAAAAATTACAGTATCGCCACTACTTATTTTTATTCTTGGGTGAGAATCATCAGCTATCTTAGACATGGCTGCACGTTGTTCCCCTTGACAACCAGTACATATAAAAACTATTTGATCTGAATGAAGATTAGTAGCTTCTTTTTCTTTTAATACGCTGAGGTTGTTGATTACTCCTGTTTTTTTTGCTGCTGTGAAATATTTCCATAATGAACGACCAACTAAAACAACTTCCCGGTTTAAGGATTGTGAAACTTCAATTATAGATACTAGTCGGGCGATATTTGAGGCAAATTGAGTAATAATAATTGCTCCTTTTCTGTTTTCAAAAAGCTTTAAAATCGTTTCCTTAACTATCATCTCCGAACCGGACCACCCTTCCTTCAGAACGTTTGTAGAGTCGCCTACCAATGCAGTTACACCTTCATCGCCAATTTCACATAATAGTTGTTTATTTGTGGTTGAGCCAACTATAGGATCTTTATCGAGTTTCCAATCACCTGTATGAANTATTGTTCCTATANTAGTTTTNATTGAGAGTGACCTAGCTTCNGGAATAGAGTGAGTTATCGGTATATATNGAACTTCAAATGGTCCNAGTGTTATTGGATCAGAATTAGAAACTATATTTATAGGAAGGTCTTTAGAAAAACCAACATCATAAAGTTTTTGAGTAATAAGTTCTGCTGTAAAGGGAGTTGCATAAATTGGACATTCCAAGAGTGGCCATATGTAAGGTATTGCACCTATATGATCTTCATGACCATGTGTAATTAAAAGTGCTATTAAATTATTTTTTTTGTTAATAAGGTATTCAGGGTCAGGCATTACTAAGTCAATACCAGGTAAAGAATCATCTGCAAAAGTAAAACCTAAATCCACAGCCAATAAAGAATTATTCATTTGATATACATTAAGATTCATTCCTATTTCACCAGTTCCTCCTAATGGTATGAAATAGATAGAATCTTTTTTATATTTTGAATTATTTTTAACTAAATCTTTCATATTGATTGTTGGGTATTAAGTTTATAAATTTCTAAAAGACCTTTAATTGTAAGGTCAAGATCAACAACATTTATACTCTTTGTGCCATTAGCAAAAAGAGGTGCTAATCCACCTGTGGCTATAACATTCATTGGTATATGATATTCTTTCTGCATACGCTTAACTATTCCTTCTATTAAACCGAGATAACCCCAATAAACACCAGCTTCCATTGCAGAAACAGTTTCTTGTGCAATCACTTTTTCTGGCTTTCTAATGGCTACTCTAGGTAATTGGGCTGCAGCTTGGTGGAGAGCTTCAAGTGATAAGTTAACTCCTGGAGCGATTACTCCACCCTCATATGAGCCATCTTTTGCAATTACATCAAAAGTAGTAGCAGTGCCAAAATCTATAATAGTTAATGCTGTTTTATATGTTGAGTGAGCACCTACAGCATTTGCTAAGCGGTCTGCCCCGACTTCCCTTGGACTTTCGACATTTATTTCTATTCCAAGTTCTATACCTTCTACACCTACGTTTATGGGTGTGCAGCCGCAATAACGTTCACACATATCCACTACAGCAAATTGGCACTGTGGTACGACTGTTGATAATATTGAAGATTTAATATCATCAAGTGTTAACTGAGAGTTTTTGAATAATTGATTTAACCAGACTACATATTCATCTGCTGTTTTTAGAGGGTCAGTAGCTGCACGCCATTGTCCGAGTAGTTCATTATTTTTGAATACTGCAAATACAGTGTTCGTATTACCAACGTCAATTGCAAGAAGCATTTACTTCTCCTGTGTCAGGGTAATATGTATCACCTGCTGCTATTATTTTTTCACCATGAGCTCTAGTATGAATTTTTAATTCTCCTTGAGGAGTTAAGCCATTAAACTTTCCACAAATCATACCCTTTGGTGACTGTACGCTTATCGAGTGTCCTAATGGAAATGTTTTATTAAGCCATAAGTTTATGATTTTATTGAACCCTTGTTCTGTCCATAATGAAAGCATTGTCTT
>PAWF01000028.1 GCA_002714015.1 Gammaproteobacteria bacterium
AACGTAGTGAAGTTGCAGGTAGTCACTAAAAACTGCATTGCCAACAAAATATGAAATTACTCCAAAGCACGCAGCGGCAATCATTATTGGTACTATTGCGAGACCATCTAGACCATCTGTTAAATTTACAGAGTTTGACGCACCGACAATTACTACAGCAGCAAATGGAATAAAAAACCAGCCTAGGTTAACAAGAAGTGTTTTNACAAAAGGTANAGCAAGACCATACTCTTGTTCTGNNTTTGANGAAATNCTGACTATCCAGAAAGTGGCNCCAAGCGCGATTANAATTTCTAGTAGAATTTTTATTCGAGCAGGAACACCAGCAGATGTTTGGCGACGAACTTTTAAGTAATCATCTGCAAAACCAATAGCACCAAAGCCTAAAGTTACAGCTAATATTGCCCATACATATGCATTAGTTAAATCTGCCCAAAGTAAGGTGCCAGAAAGTAGGGCAAGTAAAATGATCATTCCACCCATTGTTGGTGTGCCTTGTTTAGTAAGCAAGTGCCCCTCGGGACCATCTTGCCTTATAGGCTGACCCTTACCTTGTTTAACCTTTAATATTCTAATTAGCGTAGGTCCAAATAGAAAACTTACTATAAGCGCTGTAATTACAGCCCCACCTGTCCGGAANGTTAANTACTGAAATAGATTTAAAAAACCTGCTTCATCTGACAGNGGGAAAAGGAGGTTGTAGAGCATAATCTCNCCCTAACCCTGATTATTATTGTAGTTTATACATTTGGATGTAAGCGCATTTACGACCCGCCCCATTTGGGCACCCTGTGAGCCTTTAACAAGGATTGTATCGCTAGGTTTTATTATTTGGTCTAGACAGGAGCATAATTTTTCNGCTGAAGCATAATGATTCCCACGAATTTCTGGAGGAAGTGCNGCGTATAAATTAGCCATTAATGAACCAGCTGTGAATACAAAATCAATTCCTGCATTTGAGCACGTTGAGGCGAGAGAAGCATGTGCCTTACTAGCTTCTGCGCCTAATTCAAGCATGTCTCCTAATATTGCAACTCGTCGTCCATCTTTAACCTGGTTTTTTTCACCGAGACAAATGATTGCTGCCTTCATTGAGGCTGGGTTAGCGTTGTAACTATCATCAACAACTTTAATATATCCATTATTAAAAGGTGTAGTTAGAACTTGGCCTCGTCCCTTAATTGGCTCTAGTGAAGAGAGACCCTTCAATAGCTCTTTAGACTCTGCCCCAATAGACATTGCAGCGCCTAAGGCTGCAACACTATTTAGTGCCCAATGCGTTCCCTGAAGTTTAATAGAATATGTAAGTTCTTCATCTCTTATTTTTGCGGTAACTTTTGTATTAAAATTTGTTGTTAATGCGCTTATTAATTGAAGGTCAGCTTTGGGGGTTTGACCAAAAGTTTTTATATTGGTTAGTCCGGCTTGTTTAGCTAAAAACTCTAGAGTTGAAAAATATGGGTTATCAAGATTAATGATGCCAATTCCATTTTTATTTAAGCCCGTGAATATTTCCCCTTTTGCGTTAGCAATAGCATCAATATTATCAAAGTGTTCTGTATGAGCAGCTTCAACAGTAGTTATTAGGGCAATATCAGGTCTAATCATTTCACTTAATCTTGCCATTTCTCCTTGTGAGTTCATCCCTGCTTCAAAAACACCAAAGTCACAATTCTCTGGTAATCGGGCTAGATTAAGAGGCACTCCAATTTCATTATTTTCATTTCCTTTTGTTGAGCAAACTAATCCTACTTTTGATAGGGCTGCAGCAAGCATTTCCTTAGTGCCAGTTTTCCCTACACTACCTGTGATAGCAAAAATCTTTGCACGAGTTCTTCTGCGTGCTGCAATAGCTAGTGAATTTAGAGCTTTCTGCGTATCTTTAACAACTAACAACGGGCTTTTTTTCTTTAAATGAGGTGGTACTGTATCGACTATTGCAGCGCTAGCTCCATTATCAAAAGCATTTACTATGTAATCATGTCCGTTGTGGCTAGGACCATGCAGGGCTATAAACAAGTCTCCGTTTTGAATTGATCTCGTATCTATTGAAACCCCTGACGCTTCCCATATTCCACCTTGTGACCTNCCCCCTGTAGCTGCAGCAGCATCTAATGCATTCCATAATATTTGTGGTGCTTTTATAATAGAATTTATTTCGCTTATAGGGCTCATTCTTCCAGCCCTTCTAAGATGGAGCGAATAACAACTGCATCATCAAATGGTAGCTCACTTACACCTAAAATTTGNGTTTCTTCATGTCCTTTACCAGCAACNAGGAGTAAATCATTTTTTGATAGACTTGAGATTGCAGAGGATATTGCTTTTTTNCNGTCTCCTATATCAATCCCATTTGGACATCCAGAAAGTATATCTAAACGAATTGCATCAGCGCTTTCCGTNCGTGGNTTATCGTCAGTAANAAAAATATTGTCAGCTATAGATNCTGCAATTGAACCCATCTCTGCGCGTTTTTCTTTATCTCTATTTCCACCACAGCCAAAAACAACAACCAAGCGCCCACAACAAAGACGACGAAGCTCTTTTAGCACATTAGCCAAAGCTGCGGGGCTATGTGCATAATCAATTAAGATTGGTGCACCAGAAGGGTGATTGCCGATTAGTTCTAGCCTTCCCCGCACACCCTTCAATTTTGATGCAGATAAAATAGCTTTTTTTACGGGGACTCCAGTTGCAATTGCTAAACCTATAGCGGCTAGGACATTATAAACTTGAAACTTCCCCGGAAGATTTAAACAAATTCTGTAATCATTGCCAAAGCAATTAATTAATAACTCTTGGCTGAAACCAACACCCTTATAAGAGACCAATGAAATGTCAGCCTTATGGCTTCCAAAAGTTATGATTTCTAGGTTGCGTTTTTCACAAATTTTTTTCAATTTATTGAAAGTATTATCGTCAGCATTCAATATAGCAGTGCCATTTTCAGCTATTACTCTGCTAAACAAACTTGCTTTTGCAGTAAAATAATCTGAATTATTCAAATGATAATCAAGATGGTCATGGCTTATATTCAAGTATGCTGCTGCTATAACATTTGCTCCATCTAGTCTGCATTGATCAAGGCCATGGCTTGAAGCTTCAACAATTACATGATCAATATTTTTTTTTGCTAGATCATCAAGTGTTTTATGAAGTGAGATTGGCTCTGGGGTTGTGTGACCCAAGGCTTGGATATTATCACTGTAGACCAAGCCTAATGTGCCAATGCTTGCAGCCTTATTATTAGAATTTTGCCATATTTGCCGGGTGAACTCAGCAACACTACTTTTCCCATTTGTTCCTGTGACAGCTGCAATAACTTGGGGTTGTGAACGGTAAAACCTCCCTGCCATAAGCGCTAGTTTTCTTCTAGGATTTTGGTCTCTAACAAGAATTATAGAATCTTTTAACTCTAGGCTGTTAGCTTGACTTGATAGTAAAATAGCAACTGCTCCTTGCCTTAAGGCATCTGGAATAAAATCTTTTCCGTTACTTTGACTACCTTCAAGTGCTGCAAATAAAAACCCTGCCTGCACGTTTCTACTATCCGCTGTAAGTCCTCTGATCTCTACATCACGGAACCCACTCGGCTGAGAGCCGTTATCAGCAACCAACTCAGAAAGTAGCACTCTCAATCCTCCGAAATTCGGTTCTTAATATATTTTTTACTGGTCGTGTTATTACCTGTTTATCTGGAAAAATAGATGGTGTGATTGTAGGTGGAACACCGAGTAGGGGACCTATCTTACTTATGATACGACCTGTTGCTGGCGCAGCTGTCCACCCAGCGCTAGCTAGGTTATGTGTGAGCTTGTTTCCTTGAGGTTCATCTAAGGATACTAAGACGGCATAGCGCGGTCTTTCGATTGGGAAGGCCGCAATGAATGTGGAAATAATAGCCTTCCTTTGGTAGCTGCCAGCCACTACTTTTTCAGCTGTTCCTGTTTTCCCTCCAACTAGATAGCCTTCTACTTGTGCACTTTTTCCAGTGCCTTCTGTAACCGCCTGATACATAAGTTTTCGCATTAAAAGTGAAGTATCAGCCCCGATTATTCGAGTGCCTTGAATGTTTTTATGATTTTGATCGCGAAATAAAAGAGTTGGTTGACGCTTTATTCCTCCATTTACTAAAGTTGCAAAGCCACTTATAGCATGAAGNGGTGTTACAGCTATTCCGTGACCATAGGATACTGTCATAGTATTGATATCGCGCCATGTGCTTGGACTTAATGGGCGACCAGACTCAGGTATTTCTATTTTTATAGGCTTTAACATCCCAAGTTGCGATAAGAATTTTTGCTGCTTTTCTGCACCTATGGTCATAGCCATACGGGCAGAGCCAATATTTGATGAGTGTATAAAAATTTCTGGTACGGTTAGCCAACTATTTTTAGGGTGGTCATCACGAATAAAAAATCTTGATATTTTTAATGGCTTTGTTGCGTCATAACTGTCAGTTATATCTACCAGACCTGAATCTAAAGCAAGAGCTGTATTGAAAGCTTTAAATACTGAACCTAGTTCATAAACCCCAAGTGTAGCACGATTGAACCTTTCGTTAGGGGAACTCTCTTTGTAGAGATTTAAATCAAAAGCTGGCAAGCTTGTCATTGCAACTAATTCACCGGTGTGCACATCNATTACCAAGCCTGCAGCTCCCTTAGCCTTAAAGGCAGCCATTGCTTCACTTAGTTCTATTGTGAGCGCGTGCTGAACTCTAACATCTAATGATGTCTTTAATGGCTCTGCATTTACATTGGCTTTCCCAGTAAGTCTGCTATCAAGGGCTGCTTCAATACCCGCGAGACCGCGATTATCTATCCCAGCAAAACCTAGTGCATGGGCAAATAGTGCTCCATGCGGATATACTCTACGTTCTTCTGCTACAAACTTGAATCCTGGAAGACCCAAGCTATTTATTTGCCAAACTTGCTCTGGGGTAAGNTTCCTTGAAACCCAATGAAATGATCCCCCACTATTAATAAGTCTAAGCAGTGATCCTGTATTTATTTCAGGTAAGACAGTCTTAATTCTTTGTATTGACTTTTCTGGCTCTAAAACTTCCCTTGGGTCAACGAATAGTGACTCAGTTGGTAAGTTTGTGGCTAGAACAATATTATTTCTGTCAACTATGTCCCTACGGTTAAGAGTTAATTCACTAGTANTAAAATTTTGGGAGCTAGCAGAATCGGTTCCAGTTCCAATTAGGGATAGATCTAGTAGGCGTGTGCCGAGTACAAGAAAGCATGCTGTGAATATAAAGCCCGCTACAATAAGGCGTATTCTAGCAACCTCAAGTGGNTTTTTGGCTTTATTTNTGCCAAGTTTAAANCCATTNTGTGAGCTAGAAGATTCTTCTGCATGTCTAGATTTTTTCCATGATTTTACGATCAGATCTGTCATNGTGTCGCCCCCAGATCCGGATTAGNAGTTAGTTTCTTNGGNTCAAAGACTATCAACTGCTTTGCTTCTGTAGGGTTTAATTGCAGATATTTAGCTGATAGGCTTTCCAGAATGTCTGGTCTGTTAAGATAGGCCCATTCAGCCTCAAGCACATGGATTGACTGCTGAGCTGCAAGCTTATGAGNNTCAATTGTTGCTAACTGCTCGTCNAAATCTTGAACTTTGTACTTTACTAAGAATAAAGAGACAGCCACAACCGCGGCAAGTCCGATCCAGACAAGGACTACAGGTCGAATCATGCGGCTAACCCCTTTTCTAAAAGTGGNGAATCTGTCCTTTCTGCAACCCTAAGTNTTGCGCTGCGCGCTCTAGGNTTCANTTTAACTTCGGCNTCAGTAGGACTTTGGGCACCACGAAATAAAAGCTTAAGACTAGGTTGAGGCAATTTTGTGGCAGAACTCGGGATATGGCGGTTATTATTTGGATTATTGCCACTTCTTGAGCGGAAGAAATTTTTTACCTCTCGATCTTCTAGTGAATGGAAAGAAACTACAGCCAATCTACCTCCACTTTTTAAAATACGTTCTGCTGCAATTAGTCCATTTCTTAGGTTTTCTATCTCATCGTTTACTGCAATCCGTAACGCTTGAAATGTCCTTGTAGCGGAGTCAATAGAATTGCGAGGTTGCCCTATAGAATCACGAATTATGGTTGCTAGTTCCAGGGTGGTATGAATCGACTGTTTTTTTCTTTTTTTACAAATAGCCTGGGTAATTTTTCTAGCTTTTTTTTCTTCACCATAGGTTCGGATAATTTCTTCCAATTCCTCTTGTGAACTGAAGTTTACAATGTCGGCAGCTGTTTTAGATGTATTACCCATACGCATATCTAGTGGACCGTCTCTCATAAACGAAAACCCACGGTTTTCATCCTCTAGCTGAGTTGATGAGATNCCAAGGTCCANAGTTATACCGTCAAAATGTTTTTCCCCATTAGATGCTGCAATAGCTTCCATGTCTGCAAAATTACCAATAGCTAGATGAATACGTCCTGGATATTTTTTTTCAAGGTCTCCTGCTATTTTAAGAGCATTAGGGTCTGCATCAATGCAAATTGCATTACATTTTGCAGTTTCAAGAATAGCGCGTGTATAACCTCCAGCACCAAGAGTTCCGTCTAAGTATGTGCCCTTATCTTTTGGTGCTATTGCAGATATTACTTCTTGTAGCATCACCGGAATGTGTATTGCTTTCTTTTGCTCTTGATTAGCGGGAGCTGTCATTTTTTTCTCCACTTATTTGACTCGGGGGTAGTTCAAGTTTAGCTAATTCTTTATATGCCCTTTGCATAGCTTGTTTTCTTGCTGCTTTAAAAGCCTCGGGCTCCCAAATTTGAAAGGTAGCTCCAAGACCAACAAATGATGCTTGCGAACTTAGGTTTGCTAACTCTATGAGTCTTGTAGGTAATGATATGCGACCTTCACTATCAAATGGCAGCTGATCAATATTTGAAAATAATGCTAACTTGGCGTTTCGAAATTCAGGTGAAAATGGATTAGCATTAGAAAAACGATCTGAGAGATTTTGCAACATGTCTATCCCAGACCCTTCAATTGCATTAGTTCCATCAAGTGAGGGGTAGGCTGCGATGCCATGAAAGGTTTGCTTACCTAGGGTCGACCGGAACCCTGCTGGGACAGATATACGACCCTTTCGATCTAATTTGTTAGTTATATGACCCGTAAACAACGCCACAGATGTTTCTCCCATCCACCGATACGCCGTCCCAGTCTATTTTGTTCTTCTAAATTTTGATTCAGCAATAAAACCACCGAATCTATTATAATGGGACAATATGGGATAGCATGGGTAGATATGGGCGTCAATGTAATAAATCAAGTATTTGCAAGACATTCAGTAGCTAGCGATAAGTTTCAGACCATGAGATTATTCTAATTTAGCTATTAGTTATGTTTTGTTAAACTTAAACAAGATTATATAAAAATAAATGTTTATGTTTTGTTCGCATAAGTTTTACTCTATTATATTTATTCTCCAAATAGTTTCGTTATAACTTAAATTTTATATATCTCTTATAAGATTCACTTTATTAATAATGAGCATCAGTTTTTTACTTCGTTTATTTTTTATCTTAGGAAAAAATGCCAGATCGCCTATAAGCCGGGTTCTGTCCAGTTTTCTAATAGAAAAACGGACGGCTATTCATCTGGGGCGCCCGTTACCGGATGCCTCACGCGACCTACCCGAGCGACTTGCGCGAAAACACGCTTGATAAAGTTTGATATTACTCAGCCCTTATCTTGTCGCCCCTATTTGATCTTGCTCCCGGTGGGGTTTACCTTGCCGTAAGTGTTACCATTTACGCGGTGCGCTCTTACCGCACCCTTTCACCCTTACCTAAACTAGTTTTATAACTTTGGTTAGGCGGTTTGCTTTCTGTGGCACTTTCCCTAGGGTCGCCCCTGCCGGGTGTTACCCGGCACCGTGTTTTCGTGGAGCCCGGACTTTCCTCCCCCCAAAATATATGAGGAGCAGCCGCCCAGCGATCTGGCATGATGAAGGTAATATGTTGTTTAGGTCTGGTCAACTTTAGGCGAAATTTTATAGTGCTTTGGCATATTCAATAAGATGGTCAAGAATATTACTAGTTCCGTGATCAATAACTCCATCGATTCTTGCCTGACGGTAATGGCGTTGAAAAGCCATTACTACTAGCTCAGTGTTTTCACCATATATTCCATCTTGAACGAGACCATATCCTAGTTCAGCTAATTTACTTTGCCATAGTTTTACTTCTGAGTTGTGATCATTAAGCTTTAATGGTCTGTGCCAAGGAGATGTTTTTATCGAGTTAGGCCATATGCCAATTCCCTTACGGGCTAGGCGTGACCAATCAAATAATTCTCCCGGATCCTTTTTTCTATCTGGTGCAATATCCGAGTGTGCTACAACATTAAGTGGGTGTATTGGGTTTCTTTTTAAGATTTCCTGACAAAGATTAACAAGAGAGTTCATCTGAGGTGGTGTGAAAGGTCTATAACCAAATTCATGACCAGGGTTTACAATTTCTATTCCTATAGAAACATCATTTAAATCTCGACGACCTCTCCACCAACTTATGCCTGCGTGCCATGCACGCAAGTTTTCTGGAACAATTTTATATATTGTACCATCTTCATCAATACACCAATGGGCACTTACCTTTGCTGAAGGGCTTACCATCCTCTCTAAAGCTTTTTGCGCACTGATCATTCCAGTATAATGTATCACTAGAGTATCAATTGTATTTTGACCGCCTTTACGCAAGTCATGATTAGGTGATGGATATGCAATAAAATTTTCTTTCAAGTGAGAGTTCCTCAATATTTTAGAATGATTACTAGAGATAAAAGTTTATCAGAAGTTTATATGATAATATAAATTATTCAGTTATTTTACTTTTTATCCAATTTAGGTGAATTGTTTTGCATCATTAATATTCCTACTCCTAGGAGCATTGCTGTTGCTCCGATTCCAGTTTGCCAAGTAAATTCATCTTCCATAACAGCAACTCCTCCAGCAGCACCAAATACTGGAACCATAAGAAAGATTGATATTGTAGTTCCTACATTATACCTTTTTAGTAGCCACCAATAAGTTCCGTATCCTATAATTGATGAGACAAGAGCAAGATATAGTAAAGACCCGTGCGCCTCCCACGGTGCATTGATCATCTGTGACACTTGGTTTTGNTCAAATATAAATGATAGCGATATAAGTACTGGAAGAGCGACAAGTGCNCTCCATCCTTGAAGTGCGAGGGGCTCAACAGCGCCAAGACGTTTACCAAGAATATTTGCTATGGCACCTAAAACTGCTGAACCTCCAACCAANCCTATGCCTAAATAGTTACCTATATGCCTAGGTTCTCCTAATAATAAAATAGCCCCGCCAATTGCAACTAATAACCCTAAAATACCGCTTGCACGCATTTTTTCCGCAAGTAAAAATATTGCCAGAGCTGCTGATATTGGTGCTTGCATAACCCAAAGAAGTGCTGCAATTGATGCGTCTGCTCCAGCTTTCATTCCTAGGTAGGATAGAGAGAAGTGCCCAATCCCCATTACAAAAGCAAAAACCATTACGGCTTTCCATTGACCTCTAGGAACTCTGATAAAAAACAGTAAGATTAGACTAACAATTGCAAACCGCGCAGCAAGGAACCACAGAGGANGGTAGCTAGCTACACCTATCTTAGATGGAACAAAACCAAAGCCAAAAATAGCTGCAATCATAACTGCCAGGCAAATGTGAATGGGTGACATATAATTTCTAATTATTTAGTGCAGCTAGGTGAGGTTTGCTTTTAAAGATCACGTTGCTTCTCTATTTTTGAATAGGAGTTATTAATTCTAGCAAGCTTATCGTTTGCAGCTTCAATTACTTCTCTAGGTACCCCTTTAGCTATTAAGCGGTCAGGATGATTTTCTTGGACTAACTTGCGATATGTATTCTTTATTTCTTGATTAGTGGAGTTTTCTGAAATTCCAAGAACTGCATATGGGTCTTCAACTTCAGTAAGTCCGTATCTGGCGGATAAAAGCTCAAAATGTTGTTTGTCAAAACCAAAAATTTTGGCAACGTTTATAAGAAAGATTTGTTCTTTTGGATGAATATTTCCATCCGCTAACGCTATGTGCATTAAAGCACCCATGAACTCTTCTAGTACTTCTGGCTGTGACCTGAAAACATTTCCAACTTGTTCAGCATATTTTTCATAATCATTGGCATCTTTACGTGCTTGGTTAAAGATTTTCCCAACCATTTTCATGTCTTTTTGTGAAACTTTAAAAACTGCCTTAAATGCGTTCACTTCATCTCGGGTTACTTTTCCATCAGCTTTAGCCATTTTTGCTGATAATGCAATTAGGGCAATAGCAAATACCTGCTGGCGAGTTGCTGTGTTGCTATTTTTAATTCTTGCTCTGCTACCTCGTGACCTTACATTATCGGCTAAATGTCCAGCAGCAACTCCTATCAAGAGACCTATTGGTCCCCCAATTGCAAAACCAGCTGCTCCACCAATAAGTTTACCCCATATACTCATAAATATTTCAATCTTATATACTTTTTTGCAATAATAAAAATGTAAGCATCGCCTTGATTATGTTTTAGGGCAACCCAAAAATAAGATTCCCCATATTTATACTTGTAATTATTATTAAGCCTTGGAACCATCTAAATGAAGTTGCATTGAAAGAGGCTATGTAAAATATAAACCAGTTTTAAATTTTTTTTATAGATTTAGTAAAATTACGCTTAATGTTTTTGGCACAAAAATTCAGGCAAGAGAAGTTTTTGTTCTCATGCATTTATTATTATAGGACTTTTTAATGGTTGGTTGGCGGTTTTGGATAGATAGGGGTGGAACATTTACTGATGTCGTGGCTAGGACACCATCAGGGAAATTGTTAAGTCACAAACTCTTATCAGAAAATCCAAGTTTCTATAAAGATGCCCCACTTCAAGGGATCAGAGATGTTATGGGTCTTGTTACAACTGATCCTATTCCCACAGAAACTATTGATGAGGTTAAAATAGGGACGACTATAGCTACAAATGCATTATTGGAGCGTAAAGGTGAAAGAACAGCATTATTAATAAACTCTGGTTTTGCAGACGCGTTAAGAATTGGCTACCAGAACAGACCCGATATTTTTGCTCGAAAAATTTTGTTGCCTGAAATGTTGTATGAAGAGGTTTTAGAAATAGACGGAAGAATAGCTGCTGATGGTTCAGAAACAGTTGCTTTTGATTCAGAAAATTTAAAGAAGAAATTAAAAGCTATATATGACATGGGGATTAAGTCTTTAGCTATTGTTTTTATGTTTGGTTTTCGCTATCCAAACCACGAGCTTATGGCTAAAAAAATAGCAAAAGAGATTGGTTTTTTACAAATCTCAGTTAGTCACGAAGTTAGTCCTATGATTAAATTAATAAGCCGCGCAGATACAACTGTTGTTGACGCTTATTTATCACCGCTTCTCAAGCGTTATGTAAATCATCTTTCAGATGAATTATCTGGGGTAGAACTTCAATTTATGCAGTCATCTGGAGGGTTGGTTGGAGCCCAGGCTTTTCGTGGTAAAGATGCGATTCTTTCGGGGCCTGCAGCTGGTGTTGTCGGTGCTGCCAAAACATCTACCCTTGCAGGTTTCAATAAAGTAATTGGCTTTGACATGGGAGGAACCTCTACAGATGTTTCTCGCTTTGATGGTTCATATGAGCGTCAATTTGATACTGAAGTAGCTGGAATAAGACTTCGTGCTCCTATGATGCATATACATACTGTCGCCGCTGGAGGAGGGTCTATTTTACATTTTGATGGAGCTAGGTATCGAGTTGGTCCAGACTCTGCTGGAGCAAATCCAGGTCCTGCCTGTTATCGGCGCGGAGGACCCCTCACGGTT